>FMTU01000009.1 GCA_900100475.1 Sphingobium faniae
CTGTCCGGTCTTTTCCCAATCGGCCAGGAAGCCGGCGATGCCCTTGTCGGTCAGGACATGGTTGAACAACGCCTTGATGACGGCGGGGGGAGCGGTCATCACGTCCGCGCCGATCTTCGCGGCTTCCAGGACATGGATCGGGTGGCGGACAGAGGCCACCAGGATTTCGGTGTCGAACTGGTAATTGTCGTAGATCAGGCGGATATCCTCGATCAGCTTCATGCCGTCAAAGCCATTGTCGTCATGCCGCCCGACGAAGGGCGAGATGAAGCTCGCGCCCGCCTTGGCCGCCAGCAGCGCCTGATTGGCCGAGAAGCAGAGCGTCACATTGACCATGCAGCCATCGTCGGCCAGCGCCTTGCAGCTCTTGAGGCCGTCGATGGTGAGCGGCACCTTGATGCAAACATTGTCGGCGATCTTCCGCAGGACGGCGGCTTCCTTCATCATCGTCTCATGGTCGAGCGCGACCACTTCGGCGGAGACCGGGCCATCCACGATGCCGCAGATTTCCCCGACCACTTCGGTGAACTTGCGGCCAGACTTGGCTACCAGCGAGGGATTGGTGGTGACGCCGTCCAGCAGGCCCGTGGCGGCCAGTTCGCGGATTTCGGCGGTGTCGGCGGTGTCGACGAAGAATTTCATGGGATGAGGCTCCGGGCGATAGGACGAATCGTTCCCCGCCCTTTAGCCGCTGGGCGCCGGAATCGCCATGGCCGCGCCCAAAGTCTTTGCTCGAAGTCCCGCGTGACATTATGGCGACGGCACCTTTCCAAAGGATCGATCCATGCCGTCATCGCCGCGCCCACGCATCCTGTCGGACGCACTTCTTGCACTGGGCCTGATGACTGCTTCGCCTGCCGTTGCGGCGACAGAGGAAAGTCAGGCGTGGATCACCGAATCGCTGACGATCAGGGCCAGCGACACGGACATGGTGACGCTGGACATGAGCCAGCGTTTCCGGCGCGCACGGTCCGATGACGAGCAGGCGCTGTTTCGCGTCGGGATGGATCATCGCGTGGCGCGTGGCGTGCTGGTCGGCGGCGGCATCGCTTATGCGGAGGGGAAGAAGGAAGAGGAAATGCGCCTGTTCCAGCAGGTGACGCTGAGCGAGGGCATCTGGCTGGCGCGCACGCGGCTGGAGCAGCGTTTCTTCGATAATGCCGACCGGGCAAGCTGGCGATTGCGGCAGCGGGCGCAGGCCAGCGTGCCGGTGGATCGCGAGCGGCGATGGGCGGTGGTGGGCGCGGTGGAGTTGTTCTTCCATCTCAACCGCGCGCGGGCGTCGGACAAAAGCGGGCTTGCGTCGATGCGGCACCAGGTCGGCCTGCGCCATGCGGTCAGCAAGGCGATGGACGTGCAACTGCTTTATATGCGGCAGCAGAATTTCCGCGATCACCGGCCCGACGCGGTGGCGCATATGCCGTGGCTCACGCTCGCCTGGAAAATGTGACGGAGCGGCTTTGCGTCCCCTGCCCTCGCGCGGTAGGGACGTCCCCATGAGTTCGCGTGCCCGTGTCCTGTTGCTGAATGCCGCCCTGGGGCCGCTCGACTATCGGGTGCCGCACGGGATGAATGCGAAGCCCGGCAGCATCGTCATAGCGCCGCTGGGCCCGCGCCAGATCGTGGGCGTGGTGTGGGACGAGGACGCCTTCCCCGATGTGGAGAGCGTGGGGGACAATCGCCTGCGCAACCTGATCGCGCTGGTCGATGCGCCGCCGGTGCCCGAGACGGTGCGGCGGCTGATCGAATGGACGGCGGACTATTATCTCGCGCCGCCCGCCGCCGTGCTGCGGATGACGCTGGCGTCGATGGCGGCGTTGGAGGGTGCGCGGACGGTGATCGAATATCGGGCCAGCGGCGACCTGCCCGACCGCATGACCGAGCAGCGCACCCAGGCGATGGAGCGGATCGGCGAGCGGCAGGGGCTGATCCGCGAACTGGCGATGATCGGGGGGGTGAGCGACGCGGTGATCCGTGGCCTCGTCAAGGCGGGCGCGTTCGAAGCGGTGGAGGTGAGCGTCGACACGCCCTTTCCCGAACCGGACCCCGATCATGCGCCGCCTGCCTTGTCGGAGGAACAGCGGGCGGCGGCCGACAGCTTCGTGGCGGCGGTTCATCGCCGGGAGTTCGCGCCGTTCCTGCTGGATGGCGTCACCGGATCGGGCAAGACGGAGGTCTATTTCGAGGCCATCGCCGCCGCCATCCGCGAAGGGAGGCAGGTACTGGTGCTGCTGCCCGAAATCGCGCTGACCGAGCCTTTTCTGGAGCGGTTCGAGAGGCGGTTCGGCACGGTGCCGGTCAACTGGCATAGCGGCCTGCGGCAGAGCGAGCGGCGGCGGGCATGGCGCGCCATCGCGGCGGGTGAGGCGCGGGTGGTGGTGGGCGCGCGGTCGGCGCTGTTCCTGCCCTATCCGAACCTTGGCCTGATCGTCGTGGACGAAGCGCACGAGTCGAGCTTCAAGCAGGAGGACGGGGTCCACTATCACGCCCGCGACGTGGCGGTGATGCGGGGATTGATCGAGAAATTCCCGGTTGTCCTCGCCTCCGCCACGCCCGCGATCGAAACGCGGCATCAGGTGGAGCTGGGCCGCTATCGCGAGATCCGGCTGCCCGGCCGCTATGGCGGGGCGGAGATGCCGGAGATCGAGGGCATCAACCTGCTCACCGACCCGCCGGAGCGCGGGCGCTGGATCGCGCCGCCGCTGGTGCGCGCCATCGACGAGAATATGGAGAAGGGCGACCAGAGCCTCCTTTTCCTTAACCGACGGGGCTATGCGCCGCTGACGCTGTGCCGCCATTGCGGTTATCGGTTCCAATGTCCCAATTGCACGGCGTGGATGGTCGAGCACCGGCTGACGCGCCGCCTCGCCTGCCATCATTGCGGGCATGTGATCCCCTCCCCCCGCTTCTGCCCGGAATGCAAGGAAGAAGACAGCCTCGTCGCCTGCGGCCCCGGCGTGGAACGCATCGCGGACGAGGTGAAGGCGCTCTGGCCACAGGCGCGAACGGCGATCGTCACGTCCGATACGCTCTGGTCGCCGGCCAAGGTCGCCGAGTTCGTGAAGTCGGTGGAGGCCGGCGCGGTCGACATCATCATCGGCACGCAGCTTGTGACCAAGGGCTATCATTTTCCAAACCTGACCTTGGTGGGGGTGATCGACGCCGATCTGGGGTTGGAGGGTGGCGACCTGCGCGCGTCGGAACGAACCTTCCAGCAGATCGTGCAGGTGGCGGGGCGCGCCGGGCGCGGGGCAAAGCCGGGGCGCGTCTTCGTCCAGACGCGAATGCCGGAGGCCGAGGTCATCAAGGCGCTGATCGCGGGCGATGCCGAGCGTTTCTATATGGTGGAGACGAAGAACCGCCGCCACGCCAATGCTCCGCCTTTCGGCCGCTTCGCCGCGATCATCGTGTCGAGCGAGGATGCCGACGAAGCCGCGCAGGTCGCGCGCCTGATCGGCAAATCCGCGCCGCTGATCGACGGGATGCGCGTTTATGGCCCCGCGCCCGCGCCGCTTTCCGTGCTGCGGGGGCGGCACCGGCATCGCCTGCTGGTCCATGCAGCGCGGCAGGTGGATGTGCAGGAGGCGATTCGCGAATGGCTGGGCAATATTACCTGGAAGTCGGGGACGCGGGTCGCGGTCGATGTCGATCCCTACAGCTTCATGTGAAGCTTCATCCCTTGTTTTCCCGCTCCAGCAACGCCTGCTTGCGCTCCAGCCCATAGGCATAGCCGCCCATGCCGCCGTCGCTGCGCAGGACGCGATGGCAGGGAATCAGCACCGCCAGTTTATTGTCGCCGCAGGCCGTCCCCGCCGCGCGCACCGCGCCGGGCTTGCCGATGGCGGTCGCGATCTCGCCATAGCTGCGCGTCTCGCCGGGGGGGATTGCCCGCAGCGCCGCCCAGATCGCCTGCTGGAATGCCGTGCCGCAGACATCGACGGGCAGGTCCGCATCGCTGCTCGCCGGATCGTCGATCAGCGCCGCGACCTGCTTCGCCAGCGCATCGAGGCGGGCGTCAGCGGGCAATATCCGCGCCTTCGGGAAGCGGCGGCGCAGGTCGGCCTCATCCTCGTCGAAGCTGATGCGGCACAGGCCCTTTTCCGTGGCGGCGACCAGCGCGACGCCCAGACTCGTGGGGACGAGCGCATGGCGAATCGCCACATCCCTGCCACCGTCTTTCCAGGCGGAGGGCGTCATGCCCAGATGGCGCTGCGCATCGGCATAGGCGCGACTGGGGGCGCTGTAGCCCGCTTCGTAGATCGCTTGCGTCACGCTATTCTCCTCTCCCAGAGCCGCCTTCAGCCGTTCGGCGCGCAGGGCGCGCGCATAAGCGGCGGGCGTCATTCCCGTTTCGCGCTTGAACAGGCGGTGGAAATGATGCGGCGCATAGCCTGCATGGGCTGCCAGTTCCTCCAGCGAGGGCGGCGTTTCGACCCTGGCGATCAGCGCCCTGGCCGCTTCCACCGCCAGCCGGTCGCGCCCGACCTCATCGGGGCGGCAGCGCAGGCAGGCGCGGAATCCCGCCGCCCGCGCCGCCGCCGGATCGGGGAGGAAGATCATGTTCTCCCTTCTCGGACGCCGCGCCGCGCAGCTTGGCTTGCAATAAATGCCCGTGGTCAGCACCGCGCCGACAAAGCGCCCGTCCATCGCCCGGTCGCGGCGCACGAACGCCTCCCAGCAAGCGTCAGGGTCGGGCATGGTCGGTGCGGCGGATCGGGGCTGAGTCATCTGGTTCATGCATATGGGATAGCCGATGAAGAATCGCCACGCTTCCCGTCCCTTGCTCCCAAAAAGCGATTCAGCAACTTTCCCGATTGCCTAAAAGCGGCCTTCGCATATGTATGCGCCCTTATATGGTCGCTTTCCTTCGCCGCCTCTGCCTGATCCTTCTGCTCGTCGCGCCTGCCGTGGCGCGCGCGGAGCAGCAGGACATCGCCGCCGCCGCGCGCGGCGTGGTGCGCGTCGTGCTGGTCGCGACCGACGGCAGCGACGCCTATTTCGTCGGCCATGGCAGCGGCTTTGCCGTCGCGCCCGACAAGGTGCTGACCAACGCCCATGTCGTGGAGTTGACGCGCGAAGAGAAGAATCTCGTCATCGGCGTGATCCCGTCCGAAGGGACCAAGACCTATGGCGGGCGCGTCATCGCCTATTCGCCGGGCAATGATCTGGCGCTCATTCAGTTGGAAGAAGGAAGCCTGCCGGTCAGCACCTTCTATGCGGGCGCGGTCGGCGACGGGCAGCATGTGACGGCGATCGGCTATCCCGGCAATGTGGACCGCGCGCAAGGCCTTGGCCTCAAGCAGTTGGTCGAACCGCTGGGCACGGTGAAGACCAGCGGCAATGTTTCGTCCGGCCGATCGACGCAAAGCTTCGACACGATCCTCCATACCGCGCCGCTGGCCGCCGGGAACAGCGGCGGGCCGCTGGTCGACGATTGCGGACGGGTGCTGGGCGTCAACAGCTTCGGTTCCGTGTCGGACGGCAATGATGCGGAGTTCGGATTCGCGGTGTCCTGGCGGGAAGTCGCCTCCTTCCTGCGGCAAGCGGGCGTGTCGTCGCTGCGCACGGTCGTCCCCTGCCGCTCCATGGCCGAGGCGGACGCCGCCGAAGCGGGCATCACCCAGCGCGAGGCGCAGGCGACCGAGCAAAGCGAGCGCGCGCAGGCCGACGCGCATGAAGCCGCGATGGAAAAGGCCCGCGACGATGCCGAGCGCAGCGTGATCTCCGCCCGTGAAAACGCCATGGCCGGTGCGGCGGTGCTGCTCGCCATCGCGGTGCTGTGCCTGGGCGCGGGCGGCCTCTTCTACACGCAGAAGCGGGAAAAGCGCGCGACCTGGTGGCTGGCCGGGGGCGGCATCGCGCTGTTCGGGGCGCTGGGGCTGTTCTTCCTCAAGCCCAGTTTCTCCAGCATCGACGAGCGCATCGTCCTGCCCGACGACGGCAAGGCGACCGGCAACAAGGCGTTCGCCTGGTCGGGCGACAATATCTGCCGCATCGACGTCAACCGCAGCCGCCTTACCGTGTCGCAGGCGAACGACATCCCGTTCCACTGGGCGGAGGGCGGCTGCGTCGACGGGCACACGCAATATGTCTCATCCGGCACCAGATGGCAGCGCGCCGTGATTCCCGGCGAAGGCAATTTCATCACCATCAGCGAATTCGATCCGGCGACGGGGTTGCTGCGCATCCAGCGCTGGCTGCCCGACCTGGACGTTATGGACAAGGCGCGGGCGCTGGTGAAAGACAAGCCGGTCAAGGGCTGCGGCGGCGATTCCGACCGGCTGGCGCATATCGCGGCGCTTCGTTCCGACCTTTCCCCTCTGCTACCCGCGCAACCCAATGAGCGGCTGGTCTATCGCTGCCAAAAGGGTCGCCTGACCCCCGCCGATCCACAAAACTGACCATTTCATCGCCCCCGAGACGGGCGGCCGGGGCAGCTTGATCCGCTCCATATGAATGAATCACGCGCCATGGCTTGCATAGTCATAATCCCGCTGCTAACCGGCCCGGCAACAGGGGAACGGGCACGACTGCTCCCCTTTCTTTGCATGACCGGCACATTGACTGGAGGGCGGTAAGCGCGTGGAGACTACCGGCGGTATACAGGCTAGCCTAAGCGGCCGCTATGCGGTGGCGCTGTTCGATCTGGCCCGCGACGGCAAGGCGCTCGACCCCGTCGCAGCCAGCCTTTCGACGCTCAAGGCCGCAATTGCGGAATCGGCTGATTTCAAAGGACTGATCAACAGCCCCGTCCTGAGTCGCAACATGGCGGGCGAGGCGATCGCCGCCGTGGCCGCGTCGATCGGGACCGACCCCCTCACCACCAAGTTTCTGGGCGTGCTGGCGGAAAACCGCCGCCTGTCGCAGCTTCCCGCGATCATCCGCGCCTATGAAACGCTGCTGTCGAATCACAGGGGCGAAGTGCGCGCCGAAGTGACGAGCGCCCATGCCCTCACCAAGACCCAGGTCACCGCGCTGGCCAGGAGCCTCAAGGCGCGTGTCGGTCGTGACGTGGCGGTCGATGCGAAGGTCGATCCCGCTATTCTCGGCGGGCTGGTCGTGAAGATCGGCAGCCAGATGATCGACAGTTCCATCCGCACTCGTTTGAATAGTCTCGCCCACGCGATGAAGGGCTGAAGGCCCGCATAAAGGTCCGATGAAAGGCTGAACATGGATATCAACGCCGCAGAAATTTCGAAGGTCATCAAGGACCAGATCGCCAATTTCGGCACCGAAGCGCAGGTAAGCGAAGTCGGCTCCGTGCTGACCGTGGGTGACGGCATCGCCCGCGTCCATGGCCTCGACAACGTCCAGGCGGGCGAAATGGTCGAGTTCGCCAACGGCGTTCAGGGCATGGCCCTCAACCTCGAAGCCGACAATGTCGGCATCGTGATCTTCGGCTCGGACGCCGAGATCAAGGAAGGCGACACCGTCAAGCGCACCGGCACCATCGTGGACGTTCCGGTCGGCAAGGGCCTGCTGGGCCGCGTGGTCGACGGCCTCGGCAATCCGATCGACGGCAAGGGTCCGATCCAGTACACCGAACGCAAGCGCGTGGAAGTCAAGGCGCCGGGCATCATCCCCCGCAAATCGGTGCATGAACCGGTGCAGACCGGCCTCAAGGCCATCGACGCGCTCGTTCCCGTGGGCCGAGGCCAGCGCGAACTGATCATCGGCGACCGCCAGACCGGCAAGACCGCCGTCGCCATCGACACCTTCATCAACCAGAAGGGCGTCAATGCAGGCGATGACGAGAGCAAGAAGCTCTACTGCATCTATGTCGCGATCGGCCAAAAGCGTTCGACCGTCGCGCAGATCGTGAAGCAGCTCGAAGAAAATGGCGCGATGGAATATTCCATCGTCGTCGCCGCGACCGCTTCGGAACCCGCGCCGCTCCAGTATCTCGCGCCCTATACCGGCGTCACCATGGGCGAGTTCTTCCGCGACAACGGCATGCATGCCGTGATCGTCTATGACGACCTTTCCAAGCAGGCCGTCGCCTATCGCCAGATGTCGCTGCTGCTGCGCCGTCCCCCGGGCCGCGAAGCCTATCCGGGCGACGTGTTCTATCTGCACAGCCGCCTGCTGGAACGCGCCGCGAAGATGAACGACGCCAACGGCAATGGCTCGCTGACCGCGCTGCCGATCATCGAGACTCAGGCGGGCGACGTGTCGGCTTACATCCCGACCAACGTGATTTCGATCACCGACGGCCAGATCTTCCTTGAAACCAACCTCTTCTATCAGGGCATCCGTCCGGCCATCAACGTCGGCCTGTCGGTGTCGCGCGTCGGCTCGGCCGCGCAGACCAAGGCGATGAAGAAGGTGTCCGGCTCGATCAAGCTGGAACTGGCGCAGTATCGCGAAATGGCGGCCTTCGCCCAGTTCGGCTCGGACCTCGACGCTTCGACGCAGAAGCTGCTGAACCGCGGCTCGCGCCTGACCGAGTTGCTCAAGCAGCCCCAGTTTTCGCCCCTGCCCTTCGAGGAGCAGACCGCGTCGATCTTCGCGGGCACCAACGGCTATCTGGACAACATCCCGGTCGGCGACGTGACCCGTTATGAAGAGCTGATGCTGGCCTATCTGCGTCACGACCATGCCGATATCCTCGCGGAAATCCGCGACAGCAAGGATCTGGGCGATGGCGCGAAGGGCAAGCTCGTCGCGGCGCTCGACGCATTCGGCAAGACGTTCGCTTAAGACGCAGTGCTGACCGCCCATTCCCTTCTTGCCTGGACCGTGATGGCGA
Source organism: Sphingobium faniae (assembly GCA_900100475.1). Lineage (GTDB taxonomy): Bacteria > Pseudomonadota > Alphaproteobacteria > Sphingomonadales > Sphingomonadaceae > Sphingobium > Sphingobium faniae. The sequence continues at coordinate 8,750 of FMTU01000009.1, forward strand.
TCGGTCTGGTGCTGCTGCCGGGGCCGGACACCATACTGGTGGCCGGTCACGCGGCGCGCCGTGGATTGAAGGCGGGAATGGCGGCGATCGGCGGCATCCAGCTCGGCGGCCTCTTCTATATGGCGCTCTGCGGCTTCGGCTTTCTGAGCGTCCTGAACGCGGTGCCGGGGCTGTTCATGACGGTGAAGATCGCGGGCGCGATCTATCTGGCATGGCTCGGCCTTACGATGCTGCGCGGCGCGATGAAGCCCGCGCCCGCGTCGGAAACGCCCCGGATGCGGATCGGCGGATCGCCTTTCGCTCAGGGTTTCATCAGCACCGTGCTGAACCCCAAGGTCGCGATCTTCTTCCTCGCCGCGCTGCCGCAGTTCGTCGGCACCGGCCCGGACGCGCCGTGGCAGGGCATGTTGCTGATCGCGATCGTCTATGGGCTGGGCTTCGTCTGGTGCGCCCTTCTCGCCGTGCTTGCCACCAAGGCAGGCCGCAGGGTGGGTCAGAGCAGCGCGATGCGCTGGTTCGAAGGCGCCATGGGCGTTGGTTTCTTTGGTCTCGCGGGCCGTCTGGCCCTTGCTCGGAATGTTTGAACTATGGCTAGCCTCAAGGAACTGAAGCTGCGCATCGGGTCGGTGAAGTCGACCCAGAAGATCACCAAGGCGAAACAGATGGTCGCCGCCGCCAAACTGCGCAAGGCGCAAGCCGCGGCTGAAGCCGCGCGCCCCTACAGTCAGCGCCTCGAAGCGGTCGTCGCATCGCTCGCGTCCAAGATCGCGGGCGGATCGGGCGAAGGCGCCTCGCCTCTGCTCGCGGGCACCGGCAAGGACGACGTGCATCTGCTGGTCGTCGCCAATTCCGACCGAGGCCTTGCAGGCGCGTTCAACGCGAACATCGTCAAGGCCGCCCGCGCCAAGGCCGACGAACTGATCGAGCAGGGCAAGACGGTCCGTTTCTACCTGATCGGCCGCAAGGGCCGTCCGGTCATCAACCGCACCTTCCCCGGCATGATCATGGCGCAGTTCGACACCACCGGCGTCAAGGAACCGGGCTATTCCCAGGCCGAGGATATCGCGCATGAACTGACGCAAATGTATCTGAACGGCAAGTTCGACGTCGCGCACCTCTTCTTTTCGCGCTTCAAGTCGGCTCTGGCGCAGATCCCGACCGAACAGCAGATCATCCCGGTCAAGATTCCCGAAGACGCCGACCGCGACGCCATCGGCGCAACGGTGGAATATGAACCGAGCGAGGAAGCGATCCTCGACGACCTGCTGCCGCGCAACATCACGGTGCAGATTTTCAAGGCGCTGCTGGAAAACAACGCGTCCGAACAGGGCGCGTCGATGACCGCCATGGACAATGCGACCCGCAATGCCGGCGACCTCATCAACAAGCTGACCATTCAGTATAACCGCAGCCGTCAGGCCGCGATCACCACCGAACTCGTCGAAATCATCTCGGGCGCCGAAGCCCTCTAAGATCACGCACGCAAGGAAGCAGTCATGGCAACCACCAACAATGTAGGCCGCATCTCGCAGGTCATCGGCGCTGTCGTCGACGTGACCTTCCCCGATGCCCTTCCATATATTCTCTCGGCGCTGGAAACCGACAATAACGGTCAGCGTCTGGTGCTGGAAGTCGCCCAGCATCTGGGCGAAAACACCGTCCGCACCATCGCGATGGACTCGACCGATGGCCTGACTCGCGGTCAGGAAGTCACCGATACCGGCGCGCAGATCAGCGTTCCTGTCGGTCCGGCCACGCTCGGCCGCATCCTGAACGTCGTCGGTGAACCGATTGACGAACGTGGTCCGGTGGCAACCACCCTCTCCGCTCCGATCCACGCCAAGGCTCCCGAGTTCGTCGACCAGTCGACCGACGCCAGCATCCTCGTCACCGGGATCAAGGTCATCGACCTTCTCGCCCCCTATGCGAAGGGCGGCAAGATCGGCCTGTTCGGCGGCGCGGGCGTGGGCAAGACCGTGCTCATCCAGGAACTGATCAACAATATCGCGAAGGGCCATGGCGGCACCTCCGTCTTCGCCGGCGTGGGTGAGCGGACCCGCGAGGGCAACGACCTTTATCACGAATTTCTCGACGCGGGCGTTATCGCCAAGGATGCCGACGGCAATGCGATCTCCGAAGGGTCCAAGGTGGCGCTGGTCTATGGCCAGATGAACGAGCCGCCGGGCGCGCGCGCGCGCGTCGCCCTTTCGGGCCTGACCATCGCGGAATATTTCCGCGATCAGGAAGGGCAGGACGTGCTGTTCTTCGTCGACAATATCTTCCGTTTCACGCAGGCGGGCGCGGAAGTGTCGGCGCTGCTTGGCCGTATTCCTTCGGCCGTGGGTTATCAGCCGACCCTGTCGACCGACATGGGCGCGCTGCAGGAACGCATCACCTCGACCAACAAGGGTTCCATCACCTCGGTGCAGGCCGTTTACGTTCCCGCGGACGACTTGACCGACCCGGCGCCCGCGACCTCGTTCGCGCACCTCGATGCCACGACCGTTCTCAACCGCGCCATCTCCGAACTCGGCATCTATCCGGCGGTGGACCCGCTCGATTCGACCAGCCGCGTTCTGGAACCGCGCGTCGTGGGTCAGGAACATTATGACACCGCTCGCGCGGTTCAGGCGATCCTGCAGAAGTACAAGTCGCTCCAGGACATCATCGCCATTCTGGGCATGGACGAACTCTCCGAAGAGGACAAGCTGACGGTCACCCGTGCGCGCAAGATCCAGCGCTTCCTGTCGCAGCCCTTCCATGTCGCCGAAGTCTTCACCGGCATTTCGGGCAAGTTCGTCCAGATCGAAGACACGGTGAAGTCGTTCAAGGCCGTGGTCGAAGGCGAATATGACCATCTGCCCGAAGCGGCCTTCTACATGGTCGGCGGCATCGACGAAGTAGTCGAAAAGGCCAAGAAGCTGGCCGCTGAGGCCGCTTAAGCCTTAAGGTCGCAAGCTATAAGCCCCTCCCTTGGCGGGAGGGGTCAGGGAAAAGAAGATGGCACTGCATTTCGAACTCGTGACCCCCGAAAAGCTCGTCCGTTCGGAGGAAGTCTGGCAGGTCGTGGTGCCCGGCACCGATGGCGACTTCGGCGTGCTGGAAGGCCATGCCCCCTTCATGTCGACCGTCCGCGACGGCACAATCCAGATTTTCCGCGCGGCAGGCGCCACGCCGGAAGTCATTCCTGTGCGGGGCGGCTTTGCAGAAGTGAACGAAAAGGGCCTGACCGTCCTTGCCGAACATGCGGGCTGAGGCTGGCGCTTAGCCGGTCTTCGGATGCGCGTGATATGGAATTGAGAAACCCCGCGCCTTTTCGCGCGGGGTTTTTCTTATGAGGCATGATGGCGCGCTTTGGTCAATATAGACGTTCGCCTGCCCTTCTCCTTGTGGGAGACGGATATGAAGCCTTGTCGAACGGAACGAGGCCAAGCGAAGTTGGATGAGGGGTGGCGGTGAAGTGCCACGCCATTCCGATGCCGCTTCCCCCTCACCCGGCTACGGCTAAGGCAGCAAGCTGCCCAAGTCTGCGCAACCCTCTCTCCAAAGGGGTGAGGGATTAAACTTATGGCTTCTCACCATCCATCAACGATAATGGGGTGCGATGCCGTGGCCATCGCGCGCCAGCCCCCTCCTCATTAGCCATTTGTCAAAGTTTCCGCCTTATTCACCTTTCCCAGCCATATCCGGTTGGCCTTGCCGTGCGGGGCCAGCCTGAACACGCAATTGCGGCGGAGAGTCATGAGCGCATTTGGACGGAAAAACGGACCTGCCGGGATCAAGCCGGGTTTTGGCATCGCGCGCCCCATGCATGCCCCGGTGCGGGAGGAGGGGCGCGGCGGCGATCAGTTCCCACCCCTCGAAGCGATCGCGCTGGCGGAAGAAGCGCCGCTCGATCCCCTGTCCGCCCCTACCAGCCAGATGCAGCGCAATGCCGACGCGATGCAGCGTCTGGCCGAACGCGCCAATGCCGAACATATGCCCGACACCGGGCCGCAGAGTTTCGAAGCATCGGTCCACAAGATCAAGGAGCAGGTGCTCCCCCGCCTGCTGGAGCGCGTCGATCCGGAAGCCGCCGCAACGCTCACCAAGGATGAACTGGCCGAGGAATTTCGCCCGATCATCATGGAAGTGCTGGCGGAACTGAAACTGACGCTCAACCGGCGCGAGCAGTTTGCGCTGGAAAAGGTGCTGGTCGACGAGTTGCTGGGCCTCGGCCCGCTGGAGGAACTGCTCGCCGACCCGGATATCAGCGACATCATGGTGAACGGCCCCGACCAGACCTATATCGAAAAGAAGGGCAAGCTCCAGATCGCGCCGATCAAATTCCGCGATGAAGAACATCTGTTCCAGATCGCCCAGCGCATCGTGAACAAGGTCGGCCGCCGCGTCGACCAGACCACCCCGCTGGCCGACGCCCGCCTGCCCGACGGCAGCCGCGTCAACGTGATCGTCCCGCCGCTTTCGCTGCGCGGCACGGCCATTTCCATCCGTAAATTTTCGGCCAAGCCGATCACGCTCGACATGCTGGCCCAATGGGGGGCGATGAGTCCCAAGATGTGCACCGCGCTCAAGATCGCGGGCGCGTGCCGCTTCAACATCGTGATTTCGGGCGGCACCGGGTCGGGCAAGACGACCATGCTCAATGCCCTGTCGAAGATGATCGACCCCGGCGAGCGCGTGCTGACCATCGAGGACGCGGCGGAACTGCGCTTGCAACAGCCGCACTGGTTGCCGCTGGAAACCCGCCCGCCCAATCTTGAGGGACAGGGCGCGATCACTATCGGCGATCTCGTCAAGAACGCCCTGCGCATGCGCCCGGACCGCATCATCCTGGGCGAAATCCGCGGCGCGGAGTGTTTCGACCTGCTGGCCGCGATGAACACGGGCCATGACGGCTCCATGTGCACGCTTCACTCCAACAGCCCGCGCGAGTGTCTGGGCCGCATGGAGAACATGATCCTGATGGGCGACATCAAGATCCCGAAGGAAGCCATCTCCAAGCAGATCGCCGACTCGATCGACCTGATCGTGCAGGTGAAACGCCTGCGCGACGGATCGCGCCGCGTGACCAACGTGACCGAAGTGATCGGCATGGAAGGCGACGTCATCGTCACGCAGGAACTGTTCAAGTTCGAATATCATGACGAGGACGACAGCGGAAAGATCGTGGGCGACTATCGCTCCATGGGCCTGCGTCCCTATACGCTGGACAAGGCGCGGCAGTTCGGTTTCGATCAGCCCTTCCTTGAAGCCTGCCTCTAGGCTTTTGTAACGAAACATGGCTGGTGGGCGCGCCCCGCCACGCCCTCTTGCGCGGAGGGGGTGACGCGGTCATCTTCGGGCCTGCCCCGGTATAAAAGGATGCCCGATGAACCGCTTCGCCCGCTTCGGCTTTTTACTGACAGCCGCCCTGCCCTTCACGCCACTGGCCGCGCAACATGCCGGTCATGGCGATCATGCCGCGCATCAGGCTGCCGATCCGATCGGGGCCGCCGTGGCCGACCCTGACCGCAGCCCGGCCCATGTGGCGCGGGACCGTTATCGCCATCCCGCCGAAACGCTTGCCTTTTTCGGCGTGACCCCGCAGCAGACGGTGGTGGAATATTCCCCCGGCGGTGGATGGTATAGCGAGATATTGGCCCCGCTGTTGCGCGACCACGGCACCTTCTACGCGCTGCAACCCAGCGGCCGCTATCTGGAGGGGTACAAGAAGGTTCTGGCCGCCAAACCGGCTGTCTATGACCGGGTGAAGCTGGTCGCGCATCCGGAAGAGGCGGCGCGGATTCCCGCCGGTTCCGCCGATACCGTGCTGACCTTCCGCAATGTGCACAATATGGTGGCGGCCGGGTCCGAAGCAGCCACCTTCAAGGCCTTTTTCGACATGCTCAAGCCCGGTGGCACATTGGGCGTCGTCGATCATCGCCTGCCCGAAGATCGCGACGGCGCGCAGGAAAAGAGCAGCGGTTATCTCAAGGTATCGACCGTCCGCCGCATCGCGGAAGGCGCGGGCTTCGAATATGTCGGCGCGTCGGAGATCAACGCCAATCCCAGAGACACGGCCGACTGGGAAAAGGGCGTCTGGACGCTGCCGCCGGTATTGAACGGGGGCGAGGTCGACAAGGACAAATATCTGGCCATCGGCGAGAGCGACCGCATGACGCTCAAATTCCGCAAACCGGCGAAATAAGGCGACGGACCGAACGCCCCCTTAGCCGGTTGCGTTACGGTGCGCGTGGGTTAAGGCGGCATCGTGCCCGCTGCTTCCCATGCCACCGCCGATCGGCTTCACCGCCCGCTTTTCGCCATCGGCCTGCGTCTGGCGGCGGTGTGCTTCATGTCCGTCATGTTCGTGACGGTCCGGCTGGCCGACCAGCATGGCGTGCATCTGGTCGAAATCCTTTTCTATCGCCAGCTTATCGCCTTGCCGGTAGTCGCCGGCTATATCGCCATGTCGGGAGGGCTGCACCATATCCGGTTCAGCCGGATGGGGGTGCATGTCAGCCGCACGATGATGGGGCTGACCGGCATGGCGTTGAATTTCGGCGCGTTCATCCTGCTGCCGCCAGCCGAAGCGACGACGATCGGTTTCACCATGCCGATTTTCGGCACCATCGTCGCGGCCCTCTTCCTGCATGAGCGGGCCGGCGTCCATCGCTGGGGCGCGGTGTTGCTGGGTTTTCTGGGCGTGCTGATCATGGTCCGGCCCGACTCCGGCCATTTCCCGATGCTGGGCGTCTTGGTCGCGCTGGCCGGGGCTTTCAATACGGTACTGGTCAGCGTCCTCCTGCGCCAGCTTGGCCGCACCGAAAATGCGGGCACCATCGTGTTCTGGTTCACGGCGCTGTCGCTGCCGCCGCTGGGCATCGGCCTGCTTTTCTATGGGCAGGCGCATGATTTGACGACATGGGGACTGCTGATCCTGATCGGCGTGTTGGGCGCGCTGGCGCAGATGCTGCTGACGGCCGCACTGCGCTGGGGACCGATGTCGATCGTGCTGCCGATGGATTACAGCACGATCATCTGGACCACCCTGCTCGGCTGGATGCTATGGGGCGACTGGCCGATGAGCACCACATGGGTCGGCGCGGCGCTCATCATCGCCAGCGGGCTTTATATCGCCTGGCGCGAACATGTCCGCGCCAGATACGGGACGGCCAGGCCCTAGACGAGCAGTTCCGCGTCCAGGCCGATATCCGCCTGAAGCAGCTTCGACACCGGGCAGTTCTCCTTCGCCTTGGTCGCCAGTTCCTGAAATCTGGCTTCGTCCACACCGGGTATGCTGGCGCGCAGCGTCAGCTTGCTGGCCGTGATGGCAAAGCCGCCCTCCGGCTGTTCCAGCGTCACGACGGCGGTGGTTTCCATCTTCTCGGCGGTCAATCCCGCCTCCCCCAATATCAGTGACAGCGCCATGGTGAAGCAGGCGGCATGGGCCGCGCCGATCAATTCTTCCGGATTGGAACCGGGAACGCCTTCAAATCGACTGGAAAAACCATAGGGATAGGCGTTCAGCGCGCCGCTCTGCGTGGAGATCGCGCCCTTTCCATCTTTCAGGCCGCCGCTCCATACGGCTGATCCGCTGCGATTGATCTTCATGATTTTCTCCTGTCTGTCGCGAATGGAACCCGTTCCCGCTCCCATGGTTCATCAAGATAACGCCAATTCCGGCATTTCACCCTACAGGAGAATGGCAATGGTTGACAGGACAACGCAAAGCAGCAGCGACCTGATTGCGTCCGACCGCGTCGAAGGCACCGCCGTCTTCAATCCGGCCGGTGAGAAACTGGGCCATATATCCCATTTCATGGTGGAAAAGCGAAGCGGGCAGGTGCGCTATGCCACTCTGTCTTTCGGTGGCTTTCTGGGGATCGGCAACGATCATTATCCGCTGCCCTGGTCGATGCTGGATTATGACACGGACAAGGGCGGCTATGTCGTCGAACTCACCAAGCAAGCGCTGGACGACGCCCCCCGCCACAATGCCGGGGACCACCCGGATTATGACGAAGCCTATGGCCGCAGCGTGTTCCAATATTATGGGCTGATCTATCCCTGGTGAACATCCGGGAAGGGAGCGGGATCGTCAGAAGCTCCTTTCCCTCCATCCCATATGCCAGCCGACGCCAGCCACATCCTGTCGCTTTTTAATTGTCTACTAAATGAATAGTATTATTATGGAGCGACCATAGGCATGAGGATGAAGGCTGCTCACCATGGAACATTTCGGACATGCGCGCGACGACAGACAACCCGTCGTCCTGACGATTCCGGGGCTGAACAACAGTGGCCCCGACCATTGGCAGACTTTGTGGGAAGCGACGCGCGGCGATTGCCGCCGAGTCGATCTGGGAAGCTGGGCCAGTCCGAATCGCAACGCATGGGTCACGCGACTCGATGCGGCGATTCGGGAAGCCGAAGGGCCGGTGGTACTGGCCGCGCACAGCCTGGGCTGCCTGGCGGTGGCATGGTGGGGCGCGCTCCAGAGCCAGGCCTATGGCTGGCCGGTGACGGGCGCGCTGCTGGTGGCTCCGCCCGACTGCGACCGGATGGAGACGCCCGAAACCATCGGAGGCTTTGGCCCGACGCCGCGCGCGCCGCTGCCTTTCCCGTCCATCCTGGTGGCCAGCCGGGACGATCCCTATATCTTTTTCGAACGCGCCCATAGCATCGCAAAGAACTGGGGCAGCACGTTCACGGATGCGGGCTATGGTGGGCACATCAACGCCGATTCCAGACTGGGCAACTGGGCGTTCGGCCAGACGCTGCTGGAAGGGTTGATCGACCGGGCGCACGATCAGGCCAGCGCCATGCGGCAAATCCGCCCCTCCATCCATCCCGTGCATCAGGACGCCCATCGCATCTGCGTCGGCGCGTCCCGCTGAATGGGGCGCTGCAAGACAAACTTGCGCGCGCCCTATATTTGCTTTTTTGTCTATCATTATAGTTGAGATATAGCGAGCCCATGCATATGAATGAGAAGGCCATGACAGACATCCGACACGACCGCGCCGCGGCAACGCGCGCCGACATCACGCTCAGTATCGACAAGGTCCGCGGCGTTCTGGAAGCCCTGCGCTTCGGCTCTATCACGCTGACCGTCCACGACGCGCGCGTGGTGCAGATCGACGTGACGGAAAAGACGCGCCTCCACGCCTGACAGGGACAGGGGCACGTGCGAATTGCGCCGCCGACAAGGCTGCGAGCGGCTTGGGGGGATAGGCCGCATCAATGAAATGACCCCAATATCGGTTTTGACCGGACCACCGGAAAGGCCGCGATCAACATCCACCGGACAGCCGGAAGGGGAAGAATATGATTGCGCGTTTCCTGTTGCTCGCCAGTGTGGCGGGCGCTTCACTCATCACATCCGCCGCTTATGCCCAGGAAAGCGGGCCGGTCGAAAGCGATCCGGCCGCAGCTGCTGCCGCCGCCGCAGCGCCGGGCATCATCGTCACCGCCCGCCGCCGCGTGGAAGCGGTGCAGGACGTTCCGCTCGCCGTGTCGGTGCTGAACGCCGACACCATCGAACAGACCGGCAGCTACAATCTCGGCCGTCTTCAGCAGTTGCAGCCGACGCTGCAATTCTATTCGACCAATCCGCGCAACAGTTCGGTCAACATTCGCGGGCTTGGCGCGCCGCTTGGCCTGACCAATGACGGGATCGAGCAGGGCGTCGGCATCTATGTCGATCAGGTCTATTACAACCGGGTCGCCGCCGCGACGCTGGACTTCGTGGACATCGACCAGATCGAGGTGCTGCGCGGGCCGCAGGGCACGCTCTATGGCAAGAACACGACGGCCGGCGCGATCAACATCACGACCCGCCCGCCCAGCTTCAGCTTTGAAGGCAAGGCGGAGATTTCCATCGGCAACCTTGGCTTCAAGCAGGCCAAGGCCACGGTTTCCGGCCCGATCAACGACCGCCTCGCCGTCCGCATCGGCGCGTCCCTGACGGACCGGAACGGCACCATCTATAACACCGCCACCAACCAGCATGTGAACAGCCAGGATTTCCTGGGGCTGCGCGGCGCGTTGCTGTGGAAGGCGACCGACACGCTCAACATCACCCTGTCGGGCGACTATAATCTCCAGAACCCCAATTGCTGCGCACAGATCTATGCGGGTTATGGCCCGACCCAGCGCGCCGCGAGCCGGCAATATCCGGCGCTGACGCAATCGCTCGGTTATCAGGTGCCCAGCACCAATCCCTATGACCGGCTGACCGATCTCGACGCGCAATTGAAGGCGCGCAACGAAATGGGCGGCGCGTCACTGCGCGCGGAATGGGACCTGGGCGCGGGCACGCTGACCTCGGTCACGGCCTATCGCTATTGGGACTGGCAGCCGTCCAACGACCGCGACTTCACGGGCCTTGCCGTCACCACCAGGTCGCAGAACCCGACCCAACAGAAACAGTGGACGCAAGAACTGCGCTACGCGCAAACCGGCAAGATGCTGGATTTCGTGGTCGGCGCCTTCGCCTTTCACCAGAAGATCCACACCACCGGCAGTCAGGTGCAGGGGCCGGATGCGAGCGCGTGGCTGATCAACCCCACCAATGCCTTGTCGCAGAACCCGGATGTGCTGGACGGGCTGATCGCGGAAAACGACATTCGCCTCAAGAACACCAGCCTCGCGTTGTTCGGACAGGCGACATGGCATGTGACGGACAGGCTGGACCTGCAACCCGGTATCCGCCTCAACTACGACAAGAAGAAGGGCAGCTATAATTCGATCATCACCGGCACGGCGTCGGACGGGACGCGGCAGCTTGTCACCTTTGCCGGGCCCTATGCCGCCGATCCATGGATCGTCGCCCAGCGAGGAGTGTTACCGCCGCAGTTTTTCGAAGAAAGCTTCAGCGACTGGAACCTGTCCTGGGATTTCACCGCATCCTACAAGTTCACGCCCGATGTGCTGGGCTATGCGACCTATTCGCGGGCGTTCAAATCGGGTGGCCTGAACCTTAACGGCGTGCCGCTGGGCGCCGATGGCGTGCCGCAACTGGAAGTGGCGCAGGTGAAACCCGAAAAGGTCAATCATTTCGAAGTCGGCCTCAAGACCCAGTTCTGGGACAGGAAGGCGACGCTGAACCTCAGCGGCTTCTGGACCGAGATCGAAAATTATCAGGCGATCGTCAATAATGGGCAGAATTCAGTGTTGCGCGGCTATCTCGCCAATGCAGGCAAGGTCCGCACGCGCGGCGTGGAGGCGGATTTCTCCGTGCGGCCCTCCGACCGGGTGAACGCCTATGCGAGCGGGGCCTATACCGACGCCACCTATCGCAAGTTCGCCAACGCGCCCTGCCCGCCCGAACTGTCTGGCGGTGCTTCAGGCGACATACCGGGCGCGCCGGGGGTTCCAGGCGCGGTCAGCCCGACCGTGTGCGACATTTCCGGCCAGTGGCTGCCGGGCGTGTCCAAATGGTCGCTGTCCTATGGCGTGGAATTCAACGTGCCGACCCCGCTTTTTGGCGGCGACGGGCAATTCTATATCGGATGGGACGGCAGCTATCGCTCCAAATTCTCGTCCAACGCCTCGCGCTCGGCCTATATGGACGTGAAGGGCTATGCGCTCAACAATTTGCGGCTGGGTTTCCGCAACAGCGATGGGCTGAACGTCTATGGCTGGGTTCGCAACATCTTCGACAAAAACTATATGGAACTGCTGGCGACGACGCCGGGCAATACCGGCCTGATCGCGGGCCAGCCGGGCGATCCGCGCACCTATGGCATCACCATCAAGGCGGATTTCTGATCCCCCTCACCCCTGGGAAGCGGCAGGTCATGCCGCTTCCCTCCCTTCCGGCATTTGCGTGGGCGCGGCGGCTGGGGTAGAGCGCAACCATGTCCACGACCTTCACGCTCGACACGTCGACCAGCCGCGCCAATCCCACCCCCGCGCCGATGAAGCGCCTGACCGTGCCCGCCATCCAGCGGCGCAAGTTCGAAGGGAAGACAGAAGAACCGCTGGTGATGCTGACCGCCTACACCGCCCGGATGGCGCAGATCCTCGACCCGCATTGCGATATCCTGCTGGTCGGCGATTCGCTGGCGCAAGTGATTTACGGCCTGCCTTCCACCCTGCCCGTCACGCTCGACATGATGATCGCCCATGGCGCGGCGGTGGTGCGCGGCAGCTATCACAGCGTCGTGATCGTCGACATGCCCTTCGGCGCTTATGAAGCCTCTCCGCAACAGGCCTTTGCCGCCGCCAGCCGCATCCTCGCCGAAACCGGCGCCGCCGCCGTCAAGCTGGAGGGCGGACAGGCCATGGCGGAAACCATCGCGTTCCTCAGCCAGCGGGGCATCCCGGTCATGGCGCATATCGGCCTCACCCCGCAGGCGGTGAACGCGCTGGGCGGCTATGGCGCGCGGGGCAAGAGCCAGCAGGAACATGCGAAGATCATGGCCGACGCCCGCGCCATCGCGGATGCAGGTGCTTTCGCCGTCGTGCTGGAGGGCGTGATGGAGGAGCTTGCCAATGCCGTCACTTCGTCCCTCGACATTCCCGTCATCGGTATCGGCGCTTCGGCCCAATGCGACGGGCAGGTGCTGGTGATCGACGATATGCTGGGCATGTTCGACCGGGTGCCGCGCTTCGTGAAACGCTATGAAAATCTCGCCGAAACCATCGAAGGCGCGGTGAAGAACTATGCCGCCGACGTGCGGACACGCAGCTTTCCGACCGAAGATCAGGTCTATCGGCCCAAAAAGTGATTTGCGAGTTGGCGCTGCGCCGCTAATGATCGCGGCTTTCGGCATTCCTGCCCTTTCATTTCCCGGAGACGACCGTGGCCCTGACGCCGCAAAATAGCGAAGCCTTCATGCGCGAGGTGGACGACGCCGTCCGTCAGGACCGGTTGCTGACCTTCTGGCAGCGGTTCGGGCGCTGGATCGTGGTGGTGGTGGTCGTGGGCCTCGCGGCCTTCGGAGGCTGGCTCTATTGGCAGCATCACAGCAAGACCCAATCGGAAGCGGTGTCCGAAAAGATGGACAATGTGCTGAGCACCGCCATGGGCGGCGGCACACCGGACGCCGGGGAACTGGATGCGCTGGCACAGGCGGACCAGCCGGGCTATCGCGCCTCCGCCCAGCTTATCAAGGCAGGCGCGGCCGCGCGCAAGGGCGACGCCAAGGCCGCCACCGCCCTTTATCAGGCGATGGCGCAGGACAAGTCGCTCGACCAGCCCTATCGCGATCTGGCGCTGATCCGGCAAACATCGCTGGAATATGAAAGCCTCAAGCCCCAGCAGGTCATCGACCGGCTGAAGCCGCTGGCGGTCGAAGGCGCGCCCTGGTTCGGCAGCGCGGGAGAGATGGTCGCCATCGCCTATATGAAGATGGGCAAGCGCGATATGGCCGGCCCGCTTTTCGCGGCCATGGCGAAGGATCGCAATGTGCCGGAGTCCATCCGTTCACGCGCGCGACAGATGGCCGGACTATTGGGAATAGACGCGGTCGAAACGCCGGCCGACGGCTCTGAAGGATAAGCGAGCGCATGGGAATGCAGAAAATGAGCAAGTTTTCGGCTGTGGGCCGCGCGCTGACGGTGGCCGCGATGATGGCGATGGTCGCGAGTTGCGGCGTCATCGGCGGCAAGAAGGGCGGACCCAAGACTCCGGTCGTGGGCAAGCGCACGTCGATCCTGACGGCCGAACAGGGCGTAGAGGTCGATCCGACGCTGGCCGACGTGGCCGTCACCCTGCCCGAACCCTATGCCAACGACCAATGGTCGCAACCGGGCGGCGCGCCATCCAAGACCATGGGGCATCTGGCGCTGGGCGCTTCGCCCCGGCAGATCTGGTCCGCCTCCATCGAAGGAAGCACGCCCAAGGCGCGCCTTGCCGCCGCGCCGGTGATCGCGGGGGGCAAGCTCTATGTCATCGACGCGGGCGCGCATGTCATCGCCTATGACGCCAATAGCGGTTCGAAACTGTGGCAGACTTCCCTGCCGTCCGAAGGCAAGGGCAATGCCCGCGCGCTGTTCGGCGGCGGCGTCAGCGTCGTGGGCGACCGCGTTTTCGCCAGCACCGGCATCGGCGATGTGGCCGCTCTCGACGCCAATAATGGCTCGATCCTCTGGAAGAAGCAGCCGGGCGGCCCCTTGCGCGGCGCGCCGACGCTGGCGAACGGCCATGTCTATGTGATGGGGCAGGACAATCAGATTTTTGCCCTCAACCAGTCCGACGGCGAAGTGCAGTGGACGGACAGCGGCACCCTGCAAGTGACGGGCGTGTTCGGCGTCGCGGCCCCCGCCGCAGCGCAGGGCACGGTGATCGCGGGCTACAGCTCGGGCGAACTCACCGCTTATCGGTATGAGAATGGCCGCTCGCTCTGGGGCGACGCCCTTTCGCGCACCAGCATTTCGACGGCGGTCGCGTCCCTCACCGACATCGACGCCGATCCGGTGATCGACCGGGGCCGCGTGTTCGCCATCGGGCAGGCGGGGCGCATGGCCTCCTATGAACTCGTCACCGGCCAGCGGCTGTGGGAAATCAACATCGGCGGCATTTCGACGCCATGGGTCGTGGGCGAATGGGTGTTCGTCGTCACCAGCGACGCCAAGCTGCTCTGCGTCGCCCGCGCCACCGGCAAAATTCGCTGGATCAGCCAGCTTCGCCGCTGGCAGAAGGAAAAGAAGAAGGACAAGGTGATCCGCTGGACCGGTCCGGTTCTGGCGGGCAACCGCCTGATCATGGTGTCGACCCATGGCGATCTGGTCTATGCCGATCCCGCGACCGGCACGGTGCAGGCCGACATCGAAATGGACAAGCGCATGTCGCTGTCCCCGGTGGTAGCGAACAATACGCTCTATATCCTTGCCGATGACGGCAAGCTGACGGCGCTGCGGTAAGGCGCCTCAAAGGAAGGAAACGGGCCCACATCATGCTGCCCACAGTTGCCATTGTCGGGCGGCCCAATGTGGGCAAGTCCACCCTCTTCAACCGGCTGGTCGGGAAGAAGCTGGCGCTGGTCGACGACCAGCCCGGAGTCACGCGCGACCGGCGCGAGGGGCAGGCGAACCTGCTGGGCGTCGATTTCACCATCATCGACACCGCAGGTTATGAGGATGAAGATCCCCACACCCTGCCCGGCCGGATGCGGATGCAGACGCAGGCGGCCATCGAAACCGCCGATGTCGCGTTGTTCCTGATCGACGCGCGGGCGGGCATCACCCCGCTGGACGAGGAAATCGCCCGCTGGCTGCGTGAAAGCCCCGCGCCGGTCGTGCTGGTCGCCAACAAGGCGGAAGGCAGGCAGGGCGATGACGGCGTGATGGAAGCCTTCAGCCTTGGCCTTGGCGATCCGGTGCCCTTCTCCGCCGAACATGGGCAGGGCCTTGCCGATCTGTTTCAGGCGCTCCTCCCCTTCATCGACCGCGAGGACGAGGAAGAGGAGGATGAGGGCGAACTCAATGAATCCGACCTCGAAGCCGCGCCGCTGAAACTCGCCATCGTCGGCCGCCCCAATGCGGGCAAGTCGACGCTGATCAACCGGCTGCTAGGCGAAAACCGGCTGCTGACCGGCCCGGAAGCGGGCATCACGCGCGACAGCATCGCGGTGGACTGGTCGTGGACAAGCCCGGACGGCCTTGAACGCCCCGTCCGCCTGATCGACACCGCCGGGATGCGCAAACGCGCCAAGGTGCAGGACAAGCTGGAAAAGCTCGCCGTGTCGGACGGCCTCAACGCGGTCAATTTCGCGGAGGTCGTGGTGCTGCTGCTCGACGCCACGCGTGGGCTGGAGGCGCAGGATCTGCGCATCGCCGACAAGGTGCTGGAGGAAGGACGCGCGCTCGTCATCGCGCTCAACAAATGGGATACGGTGGAAAATGGCTCGGCGCTCTATCAGGGCATCAAGCAGGCGCTGGCCGATGGCCTCGCGCAGGTGCGCGGCGTCCCGATCATGACCGTCTCCGGCGCGACGGGCAAAGGGCTGGACGACCTGATCCGCGTCGCCTTCGACACACGCACGGCATGGTCGCAGCGCGTTTCCACCGGCATCCTCAACCGCTGGTTCGAACGCGCGCTGGAAGCCAATCCGCCCCCAGCGCCGGGCGGCAAGCGGATCAAGCTGCGCTACATCACCCAGAACAAGACGCGGCCGCCGACCTTCGTGCTGTTCGGCACGCGGCTGGACGACCTGCCCGAAAGCTATCGCCGCTATCTGGTGAACGGCATCCGCAAGGAACTGGGCTTCGGCGCGGTGCCGGTGCGGCTGACGCTGCGGAGCGCCAAAAATCCCTATGCCAGCAAATAGGGCCGCGCCCGTCCCGGTAAATGCGCGGGGGATGAAATGCCCATGGCCCGCCCTGCGCGCCGCCCGCGCGATGCGGAGCGCCGACGCGATCATCATAGAGGCCGACGATCCGATCGCGCCTGTGGAACTGGAGGCGCTGGCCCGGCAGCAGGGCTGGTCGTTCGAGGCGATGGATGGCGGGCGCTTTTGGCTGGCGCGGCTTCGCGCCGATGGAGTTGGCACGCCTTAACCCGCTCTTTACGCGGACGCCCTATAGTCGTTCCGCTTGAGCAAGGAGTGATCAGGGTGGCCCATGGCGATGCCGAACTGGTGAATTGGCAGGAATTGGCGCGGACGCGGGCCGAACTGGCAGCGGCGTTCACGCGCATTCTGAGCTATTTCCGGGAAGATGGCGACAAGGCGATCGGCCTTATCGAATGGGCCTTTCGGGACCGCAGCGCCGCGGCTCTGGTCAGTCCGGCCCACAAGTTGAAAGGGGAAGCGGCCCAATTCGGCGCCCATCGCCTGAGCGCCATGGCGGAACAGATCGAAATGGTCGCCCGCCGTTGCGTCGAACGTCATGAAAGCCCGGAAGAACTGATCGAGATCGTGGTCGCGTTGCGCCCCTGCTTCGCTGAAACCATGACGCTGCTCGACCGGGAAGCCAGTCCGCCGATCCTGCACAAAGCCCCCGCCTTTGGCCGCCGTCCGGCCGGCGCGGCCAGCGGGTTTGGCCGGGCGAGCTGACAACCCAAAAAGATTTCATATTGAAACAGAATGGACCATGCCCCCATATGCGGTGCCATGACACGTCTCTCGATGCTCGATCTGGTCCCCGTCGCTGAAGGTAGCGACGTCGCGACCGCCCTCTCCCACGCCGCCGCGCTGGCCGCCCATGCCGAAGAACTGGGCTATCACCGCTATTGGGTGGCGGAACATCATGGCATGGCGGGCATCGCATCGGCGGCAACGGCGGTGGTGCTGGCGCATGTCGGCCATGCGACATCCTCCATCCGCATCGGCGCGGGCGGCATCATGCTGCCCAATCATGCGCCGCTGCTGATCGCGGAACAGTTCGGAACGCTGGCCGCGCTCTTTCCAGGGCGCGTCGACCTCGGCCTTGGCCGCGCGCCCGGATCGGACCAGCGCGTCGCCCAGGCGATGCGGCGAAACCTGTCGGGCGGGCCGGACCAATTCCCCCGCGACGTAATGGAGCTTCAGGCCTTTTTCGCGGACGATCCGCGCCTCGGCATACAGGCGACACCTGGCGCGGGCGCGGATGTGCCGCTCTGGATATTGGGTTCCAGCCTGTTCGGGGCGCAGCTCGCCGCCGCGCTGGGCCTGCCCTATGCCTTCGCCTCCCACTTCGCTCCCGCCGCGCTGGACGAGGCCATCGCCATCTATCGCCGCGATTTCCGTCCCTCGGCGCAGTTGGACAAACCCTATGTCATGGCGGGCTTCAATGTCTTCGCGGCGGACAGGATGGAGGAGGCGCAGTTGCTCGCCACGTCCATGCAACAGTCCTTCGTCCGCCTGCGTACCGGCGAGCCCGGCAAGCTCCCGCCGCCCGTGCGCGATTATTATGAAACGCTGCCGCTTCAGGCGCGCAGGATGCTGGACGATGTGCTGAGCGCCTCCAGCATCGGCACGCAGGCCGATGTGGAGCGCGACCTTGCCGCTTTCGCCGAGCGCACCGGAGCCGATGAAATCATCGTCAGCGCCCAGGTCTACGACGCGGACGCCCGGCGGCGCAGCTTCGCCATCGCGATGGCCGCCCATCGGGCGATCAACGCCCGGAAAGCGGCCTGACGCTTACGCCTCGCGCAGGCGGCCCCCGCTCAGGAAAGCCGCCGCGCCCGGCGCTATGCGGCTGAGCAGCGTGCCCAGCAGGATGACGGCGGCGAGTATCAGGAAAGGCTGCGCGATCAGGTAGAAGGGATAGAAGGGCGATCCCATCTTGCCGAACAACATACCCAGCAGCGGCCCGCCCAGCCAGATCAGGATCAGGTGCACGCAAAATAGCAGGAAGGCATAAGGTTCGATCCTGAGCAGCAGGCCGCGCGCGGGGCTGTCGGCCAGCGCCCATGACAGCCGCCAGAAGAACAGCGCCGCCGCGATCCGCACCGCCATGTCCAGCGCAGCGCCCGACACGCCCGATGGATCGGGGCCGGGCGGCAGGATCAGGAAAAGCTGAAAGGACATGAGCAGGATGAAAGGCGCCGACGCCAGCCAGAAAGGCAGCACCGCCGTCCGGTCCGCCAGCGTTCCGCGCCGCGCCAATATGCCGATGGCGAAGAAGAACAGGATCGACGGGCGCATCAGCACCGGCGGTCCCCATCCCGCGATCTGACAGGCGAGCGCCATGCCTGCCAACATCATCAGCAGCCATCCCGGCAGCCGCACCAGCAGGGGCGCGGCCAGCATGCACAGGAACAGGTCGCGCAGGAAGGGCATCTGCACATTGATGTCAGGATTGCGGCTGACGATGAAGAGTTCCTGCACGATCCATTCCGCCGACCGGGGCACGGGCGCGAGCATCTGGAACAGAAAGGCCGCGCCGGACACCAGCAGGATGCCCAGCGCATTCCAGGTCAACATCGGCAGCAATATGGTTTGCGCCTTGCGGCCGACATGATTGCCCCAGTCGCGCGTGCGGGCCGATCCGCTCACCAGCCAGCCGGAAATCAGGCCCAGCAGGGGCACCGCGCTATGCCCGAAAATCTCCATCAGAATCCAGCGCAGGCTTTCCTGCGACGTGCCGCGGAGCAGGGCCAGATCGGCGCCGCTCAGGCCCGTCCAGGCATGGACATAGACCACGCCCAATATGCACAGAACGCGGGCAATGGAGATGGCATCCGACTGGCGCGCGGGATTCATCGTCAATCTTGTGTGCACGCAAGCTCCGGATCGTTGCCCATATTCAATGCCCTGACGCGGTTCATGTTCCTCCCATCCGGTCCGGAATGGACCTTCGGCAAGCCCCGCTTAACCGCTTTCACGCGATCATGCGTCTATTTCCGCATGACTCGACCGCGCATAAGCCAATTTTTACCAATCCGCGCTAGCGTCCTCCTGTTTACCGGAAGATGAACCGGTGTTTTGAGGGGACAGGAAAGCTTATGAGCTATATGCCGGACGCAGCCCATTTCAAACCGGCCGCCGCACCTGTGCCCCAGTCGCTGGTCGGCCCGGTCGGCATGGTGTTCGAAACGTCCGGGTCAAGCTCCCGAATCATCCTCGACGCCGTGCGTCTGGAACAGCTTGCCGAACATGGCGATCCCTGCATCGCGACTGCCGGACAGGTCGGCAGCCAGGTGAAGATGCGCGTCGGCCAATGCTGGCTGATCGCCAGCATCCGCGCCATGGCGCTGGATCGCGGCAATGAAGACACCATCGTCGCCGACATCGACTTTCTGGGCGAAGGCGATGAAGATCCGGCCAGCCGCTCCATCCAGCATTTCCGGCGCGGCGTCACCCGTTATCCTCGGCCCGGCGCGGAAATCCATCCGGTTTCCAGCGAGGACATGCGGCAGATCTACGCCGCCGACGACAAGCCCCATGTGCAGATCGGCACCGTCTATCCCACCGCCGACACGCGCGCGGCGCTCTATGTCGATTCGATGCTGGGCAAGCATTTCGCGCTGCTGGGGTCCACCGGCACCGGCAAGTCGACCAGCGCCGCGCTGATCCTGCACCGCATCTGCGACCTTTCGCCACAGGGACATATCGTGATGATCGACCCCCATGGCGAATATGGCGCGGCTTTCGCGAACAACGGCGCGGTGTTCGACGTCAACAATCTGGCGCTGCCCTATTGGCTGATGAATTTCGAGGAGCATTGCGAGGTGTTCGTGACCTCGCAGGGGGCAGAGCGCACTGTCGACAGCGACATCCTCGCCAAATGCCTGCTCGCCGCGCGCTCGAAGAACCGCCTTGCGGAGAGCATCGGCCGTTTGACGGTCGATTCGCCTATCCCCTATCTGCTGTCCGACCTCACCAACATCCTTCAAAATGAGATGGGGAAGCTGGAAAAGGGCACAGGCGCCCTTCCCTATATGCGGCTCAAGACCAAGATCGACGAGATCCGGTCCGATCCGCGCTATTCCTTCATGTTTTCCGGCATGTTGGTGGCCGATACGATGCAGGATTTCCTCGCGAAGATTTTCCGCCTGCCCTCCGGCGGCAAACCGATCTCCATCATCGACGTGTCGGCCATGCCGTCCGACATCACCTCGGTCGTCGTGTCGGTGCTTTCGCGGCTGGTGTTCGACTATGCGCTCTGGGCGCGGGACGAACCGCAGCGGCCGATCCTCCTCGTCTGCGAGGAAGCGCATCGCTATATCCCCAGCACCACGACCGGAACGGGCCAGGCCGTCCGCCGCATCCTGGAACGGATCGCCAAGGAAGGCCGCAAATATGGCGTGTCGCTGGGCCTCATCACGCAGCGCCCGTCCGACCTTGCCGAAGGCGTGCTGTCGCAATGCGGCACGATCATCTCCATGCGCCTCAACAACGACCGCGACCAGGCGTTCGTGAAGGCCGCCATGCCCGAAGGGGCGCGCGGCTTCCTCGATTCGATCCCGGCATTGCGCAATCGCGAGGCGATCATCTGCGGCGAAGGCGTGGCCGTGCCGATCCGGGTGGCGCTCGACACGCTGGAGGAAGAGCGGCGCCCCGCTTCGGGCGATCCGAGCTTCACCGACCTGTGGCGCCAGACCGGCGGCGAGGCCGACATCCTCGACCGCACCATCACGCGCTGGCGCTCTCAGGGGCGCTGAAGCGTCTTTATCCGACGGGAGCGATGCGTCCGGCCGGCTCGCTCTCCGCATGGACGGATTCGCGGCATTCCTCTTCGTGCAGAGGCACGATCAGCTTCGCCTTGCGCCAGCCGCCCTGCCAGTAAAGGGCGACCGCCAGCAGCAGCGAAGCGGCCGAACCCACCGAAAAGCTGTACCACAGCGCATTCGCGCCGATATGCGGATAGGCCCAGTAATAGAAACCCAGCCTGATCCCGAACAGGGTGAAGATCAGGATCAGCAGCGGACGCATCACCACCCCGTTCGCGCGCATCACGCCAAACAGGATCATGGTGAGGCCAAAGAGCAGATAGCTCCAGCTAGCGCGAAGCTGCATTTCCCATGCGGCGGCGCTCGCGGCTTCGTTATGGCCAAGGAACAGCGCCAGCAAAGGCTCATGGAACAACAGGATGACCGCGATCATCGCGCCCGTGATCGCCAGCAGGTAAAGCATCCCGTAGCCGGTGATCCGGCTGATCCGATTCCATAGTCCCGCGCCGATATTCTGCGCCGCCATGGCGCTCACCGCTCCGCCCATCGCCATGGCGGGCATCTGGAGATAGGTCCATATCTGCTGCGCCGCGCCATAGGCCGCTGTGACGAGAAAGCCTTCGCGGTTGACAAGGCCGATCATCACCAGACCCGACGCGGACATGACGATCATCTGCAACCCCATAGGCAGCCCCTTGCCCAGCATCACCCGCACTTCCGCCCATGCCGGACGCAGATAGGCGATCTCTGGCCCTCGCAGCCTGAGCGGCAGATCCTTCGCATAGGTATAGCAGACAAGACCGATCAGACTGGCGAAGCCCGCGACGGCCGTGGCTGCCGCCGATCCGGCGATGCCCAGCGCCGGGATCGGTCCCAGCCCAAGGATCAGCACCGGATTGAGTACCAGATCAATGCCGACGCTGACGAACATGAAGATCAGCGGCGTGCGCGCGTCGCCCGTGCCGCGCAGGCCCATCATCATCATGACGCCAAGCAATGTCGCGGGCATCGCCACGAAGATGACGCGCAGATAAATGAGCGCGAGGTCGAAGGCCTCGGGCGGCGTCGCCAGCAGATGCAACAGGGCGGGACTGCCGATCCATCCGCCGATGGCGACCGCCATCGACAGGATGAAGCAAAAGCCGACCGCCGATCCGAAGGCGCGCCGCGCCGCGTCCATATTCCCCGAGCCGACGGCCTGCGCGATCATCACCGTGGACGCCATGCCGAAACCGAACACCACGGAGAACATCAGGAACATGATGATGTTCGCATTGGCCGTCGCCGCCAGCGCCTGCGCGCCCAGAAAGCGGCCGACCCAGATCGCGTTGATCGACCCGTTCAGCGACTGGAGGATATTGGACGCCAGCGTCGGAATGGCGAAGAGCAACAGGGTCGACGCGATCGGCCCCTGTGTCAGATTCCTTGCGCCGGCCGTTCCTGCCGCCATGTTTCCCCCTTCCCTTGCGAGCCTTCCGGCCAAGGATCGCGGCTTTCTTCCTGAAAGGAAAGGCGCAAGTTGGGCGGGCGCGACAGGAACGAAGGGGGTTTCCCCCGGCCAGCTATCCCAATCGTTCCAGCGCAGCCTTCAGCCGTTCCGCTTCGTCCGCCTTTTCGGCATGATCCTCGCGCGCCTTGGCGACGGCTTCGGGCTTCGCCTTCTCGACGAAGCTGGCGTTGCTGAGCCGCCCGGCAAGCGAATCCCGTTCCTTCCCGGTCGCGGCCAGCGCCTTGGCGAGGCGGGCCTTTTCCGCCGCGATGTCGATCACGCCTTCCAGCGGCAGGATGAAGGTCGCTTCATCCACGACGATCTGCGCCGCGCCGCCTTCAACCGTTTCGCCAAAGGACAGGCTTTCCACCCGCGCCAGCCGCGCCAAGGCCGCGCCCTGCCGGTCGAGCCGCCGCCGCGTTTCTTCCGAAGCGTCGCGCACCACCGCGCGCATCTTCGCGCCCGGCGGCACGTTGAGTTCCGTCCGCGCCGCGCGGATCGCGCTCACCAGCCGGATCAGCCAGTCGATCTCGGCCTGCGCCTCGCTGTCCACCGCGTAAAGCGCCTGCGGCCACTGCGCCACGATCAGGTCGTTGACGCGCGGGCGAGCGGAGCCGGACATCGCATGCCATAACTCTTCGGTTATGAAGGGCATGAAGGGGTGCAGCATCACGAGGATCTGGTCGAACGCCCAGCCCGCCACGGCGCGGGTTTCCTCGTCCATCTGGCCCTTGCTGAGTTCGATATACCAGTCGCAAAACTGGTCCCAGACGAAGTGATAGATGGCGTTTGCGCCCGCGTCGAAGCGCAGTTCCTTCATCGCCATGTCGATCGCCTGCACGGTCGAAACCGTCTCCGCGATGATCCAGCGATTGACCGGAGCCTGCGCGGCGGGCGCTTCATGGCTGGCCGAGGCTGCAACGCCATTGGCTTGCAGGAACCGGGCCGCGTTCCACAATTTCGTCGCGAAGTTGCGGTATCCCTCGACGCGCTTCTCATCCATCTTCACGTCGCGGCCCTGGCTTTCCATCGCCGCCATAAAGAAGCGCAGCGCATCCGCGCCGAACCTGTCGATCAGGCCGAGCGGATCGACGACATTGCCCTTGGACTTGGACATTTTCTGCCCGTCCGCCGCGCGCACGAGGCCGTGGAGATAGAGCTTGCGCCACGGCACGTCGCCCATGAACTCCATCCCCTGCATCGCCATGCGCGCATCCCAGAAGAACAGGATGTCGAAGCCGGAAATCAGCAGGTCGTTGGGATAATGACGCTTGAGCGTCTCCGTCTCCTCCGGCCAGCCCAGCGTCCCGAAGGGCCAGAGCGCCGAGGAAAACCATGTGTCGAGCACGTCGGGGTCGCGGGTCAATTTCTTGTTCCCGGCAGCGGCAAGCGCCTCTTCCTCGGTCTCGGCGACATAGGGATTGCCGTCCTCGTCATACCATGCCGGGATCTGATGCCCCCACCAGAGCTGGCGCGACACGCACCAGGGCTGGATATTCTCCATCCAGTTGAAGAAGGTCTTTTCCCAGGTCCTGGGCACGATCTCGATCCGGCCGTCGCGCACCGCCTGCATCGGCGCGACCGCGAGCCTTTCCGCGTCGACATACCATTGATCGGTCAGCCATGGCTCGATCACCACGCCCGACCGATCACCATAGGGCGTCTGGATCGTGCGCGGCTCGAAATCGGCTTGCTGCGGTTCGCCTTCCTTGTTCTTCGTGACGTGCGGGACCAGCAGTCCCAGCGCCTTCATCTCCGTCGCCACCCGTTCGCGCGCGCCGTCCACGCCATCCTTGCCAAAGCGATGGAGGCCGATGAAGCGGTCCGGGATCAGCCCATCGGCGGTCTGGACCACGTTCGCATCGGCGTCGAACATGTTGAGCATGTCGCCCGCCTTCATCCCCGCGCGCTTGCCCACCTCGAAATCGTTGAAATCATGCCCCGGCGTGATCTTGACCGCGCCCGAACCCAGTTCCGGGTCGGCATGTTCGTCCGCCACCACCTTGAAGCGGCGGCCGGTGATCGGCTGGAGAATGTCCTTGCCGATGACATCCCTGTAGCGCGCATCGTCGGGATGCACGGCCACCGCCATGTCGGCCAGCATGGTTTCCGGTCGCGTGGTGGCGACGACGATATGGTCCGATCCGTCCGCAAGGCGAACCCCGTCGGCCAGCGGGTAGCGGAAGCGCCAGAAACCCCCGTTCGTCTCCTTCGTCTCCACCTCAAGGTCCGAAATGGCCGAACGAAAATGCGGGTCCCAGTTCACCAGCCGCTTGTCGCGATAGAGCAGGCCGCGCTTGTGCAGTTCCACGAAGGTCTTGATGACGGCCCGCGAAAAGCCTTCATCCATGGTGAAGCGTTCGTTCGCCCAGTCCATCGAGCAACCCAGCCGCCGCAACTGGCGCGTGATCGCGCCGCCGCTTTCGGCCTTCCACTCCCACACCTTCGCGACGAAATCCTCGCGGGTAAAGTCGGTGCGCTTCTGTCCTGCGGCGTTCAACTGCCGTTCGACCACCATCTGCGTCGCGATGCCCGCATGGTCGGTGCCCACGACCCACAGCGCGTCCTTGCCGCGCAGCCGCTCGTAACGGATTACGATGTCCTGCAACGTGTTGTCGAGCGCATGGCCGATATGCAGGCTGCCGGTCACATTGGGCGGCGGGTTCACGATGGTGAACGGCTCGGCGGAGGGGCGCTCCGGGCGGAACAGGCCGTTGCTCTCCCAATGGGCGTACCAACGGGACTCGATTTCGGCGGGGTCGAAAGTTTTGGGCAGTTCGGTCATGGAAAGGCGCCTTAATGCGCCTCTCGCGCTCATTCCAGCGAAACCGTCAGCCGATCCAGCGCCAGATGCCCGCCGTCCAGCCGGATAGCGGCTTGTGCGCCCATGTCGCGACCAGCCATACGACCAGCCCCCCGGCCAGCGGATGCATCCCGAACCGCCCGAATGACGCGCGCCCGGCAGCGATGGCGGCAAAGGGCCAATAGCTCGTCCGCGCTTCCCATTGCCGCCAGCCTTGGGGATGCAGCGCTTCCTTCTTGCGGTCCTGAAGGGCCGCTCCGGCCAACGCCAGCAGGATGATCGCCAGGGCGACGATGATGTTCGCCATTACGGGATAGACGAGGATATGGCCGACGCCCCAAAGCGCAAAAGCCCACATCATCGGATGACGCGTGATCGCATAGACGCCCCTCGCTTCCGCCGGGACGGTCAACCGGCCCTGGGGATCGGGCAGAGCGGGGTTGCCGATCAGCGATCCCATCAGCAATATCGCCGCCAGCAGCATCAACAGCGTGACCGCCGCCCACAGCCCATCGCCCACCGGCCACAGCATCGGCGTCAGCGGGGAAGCGCGATAGGCGAGGATCAACCAGATCAGCGTCGCCGCCGCCACCAGCGAATAGACGCCCAGAAACCCCTTCTCCCCCAGGCGCCCGACCAGAGGCGCGCGCAGGGGATGCGACAGAAGAAAATGCGTACCAACAAAGGCAATCGCCGCGACCAGCACCATCGACATGCCATCCTCCTCCTGGGAATGGCGGGACGATAGCAGGATCGCGGCGATCGGTCAGTTTATTTCCCGGTCCACTGGTCGAGCCAGCCCAGCGCCTCGTCATACCATTGCAACGAGTTGCGGGGCTTGAGCACCCAATGATTCTCGTCCGGGAAGACCAGCAGCTTCGACGGGATGTTCCGCCGCTGGAGCGCGGTGAAGGCGGCCAGCCCCTGCGTATAGGGGATGCGGAAATCCTTTTCGCCGGTCACGACCAGCATCGGCGTCTTCCATGCGGCGACATGGTTGACGGGATTCCACTTCTCGAACTCCTCCGGCTTTTCATAATAGGGGCCGCCATGCTCCCATTCGTCGAACCACAGTTCCTCGGTTTCATAAGCCATGGCGCGGGCGTCGAACACGCCGTCATGCTGGACGAGGCATTTGAACCCGTCCGGCCATTGGCCCGCGATCCAGTTCATCATATAGCCGCCATAGCTGGCGCCCAGCGCGCAGGCATTGCCCGCATCGACATTGGCGTCCTTCGCCGCCGCTGCTGCCAGCCCCAGCCTCAGGTCTTCCAGCGGCTTGCCGCCCCAATCCCTGTTGATGCTGTCGGTAAAGGCCTGCCCATAGCCCGTCGACCCATGGAAATCGACGATGACGGCGGCATAGCCATGGGCCGCGAACGCCTTGGGATTCCAGCGATAGGACCATGAATCGTTGAAGCTGCCCTGCGGCCCGCCATGGACGAGGAAAGCGACCGGCAGCTTACCCGCCGCGCCCTTGGGTTTCACGATCTGACCCCAGACGGTGTCGCCATTCGCGCCCTTGAAGCTGAACCGCTGGACGGACACATCATCGACGCCCGCCAGCTTGTCGGCATTGATGCTGGTGAGGCGCACGGCCGCCTTGCCTCTTGCCGGCATCATCCAGAGATCGGCCGGCGACTGAATGCTGTCGATCGTATAGACGAAGCCGCCATCGGGCAGCGGATTGACGCTCCCGGCATTGCCCGCCTGCGTCAGGCGCGTGACCTTGCCGCTCGCTGCATCGACGCGAAAGACGGGGTGATCGAGCACTTCGTCGGCGGTCACGAGGAGGCTCTTGCCATCCGCTTCCCACGCGATCGACGCCACGGAACGGTCCCAGCCTTCGGTCAGCGCCCTGGTCTCGCCGGTCGCGATGTTGCGGAGCATCAGCACCAGCCGGTCGGCTTCATAGCCCGGCCGCTTCATCGCGGCATAGGCCAGCCACTGCCCATCGGGCGACACAGCCGGCATGGTGTCGGTCGCGTCATTGGCGTCCGTCAGGTTCACCGGCGTGGCGCTGCCGTCGGCGGGCGCGGCGAAGATGTCGAGATTGGTGGAAAGCGGCTCAATCCGTCCCGCCTCGCGCAGCGTGAAGAACAGGGTCTTGCCGTCCTTGCTCCACGCGATTTCCTCGGCCCCGCCAAAGGGTTTGGACGGGCTGTCGCCGACAAGACCGCCCATCACCGACACCGCCTTGCCGCCCGACAGTGGCATGACGAACATCTGCGAGCGCTGGCCATCGCGCCATGTGTCCCAATGGCGCACGAAAAGCTGCTCATAGACGCGGCCCGTCCCCGCGCTCGGCGGATCGGCGGGCTTGACATCGTCCAGCGTCTTCGCGCCCACCGGACGGTCGGCCCAAAGCGCCACCTTCTGCCCATCGGGGCTGAGCAGATAGCCGGAAATGCCGCCCGGAGCCTTGCTGACCTGCTCCGCCTGCCCGCCCGCCAGGCTGACGCGCCAAAGCTGATCGTCGCCGCTGGCGTTCGACAGGAAATAGAGCGACGCGCCATCGGCCGAAAAAGCGGGCGACGCTTCATTCTTGTCCGGTGCCGAAGCGATCATCCGCGGCGCCTGCCCCTTGCGGCTGATGTCGAGCAGATAGAGGTCCGTGCGGCCCCGATTGCCCGCCAGATCGGTGGCGCGAAGCTGATAGGCCAGCCATTTGCCGTCCGGCGAAACGACCGGCGCGGAAAGCCGGTTGAGCGCGACCATATCGCTCGGCGTAAAGGGCCGCGCGTCGGCGGGAGCCTGCGACAATGTAAACGCAGCCAGTCCGGCAAGCAGAAGATGTTTCATGAAATGTCCCTTGCTATCGAGTAGCGCCAGCCTGCGCCCGCGCCGCCATGATGCAAAGGGTATTAGGACGGCAACACAGCAGCGGCAAGAGCGGAGCGTGGCCTCATGGATAGCATGGCGGGGTTAGGTCGGATGGCGGCGCGTCCGGCGGAACCGAAACGGCCGTCCGCATCCCGCGTCAGGCGGTGATCACCCCATGTTTCTTCGCGCCGAAGCTGACCTTGTCACCAGCTTTGAGCGTCAGATGCGGGTCTTTCACCACCTCGCCATTCACGCGGATCGCGCCTTCGTCCAGCTTGCGGCGGACTTCCTTGTTCGAGGCCGCGAAGCCAAGCGCCGTGTTCGCCTGAACGATGGTGAGGCCTTCCGCGCCGAGGCTGATGGTGGGAAGATTCGCGTCCGACGCGCCTTCCTCAAAGGTCTTGCGGGCGGTTTCGGCGGCGGCGGCGGCGGCCTCCATCCCGTGGGCGAGAGCGGTGGCGGCCTGTGCCAGCACCTTTTTCGCCTCGTTGATCTCCGCGCCTTCCAATGTTTCGAGGCGGGCGATCTCGTCCAGCGGCAGGTCGGTGAAGAGGCGCATGAAGCGGCCGACATCGGCGTCCTGCGTGTTGCGCCAGAACTGCCAATAGTCATAAGGCGCCAACGCATCGGCGTTGAGCCACACCGCGCCCTTGGCGGTCTTGCCCATCTTGCCGCCGTCCGCCGTGGTGATGAGCGGGGAGGTCAGGCCATAGACCTGCGTCCCGTCGACGCGGCGAGCGAGTTCGATCCCGTTGACGATATTGCCCCACTGGTCGGAACCGCCCATCTGCAACAGGCACCCGGCACGGCGCGACAGTTCGAGGAAGTCATAGGCTTGCAGGATCATATAGTTGAATTCGAGGAAGCTCAGCGACTGTTCGCGGTCAAGGCGCAGCTTCACCGAATCGAAACTCAGCATCCGGTTGACCGAGAAATGCTGGCCGATGTCGCGCAGGAAGGGGATATATTCGAGGCGGTCGAGCCAGTCGGCATTGTCGACCATCACCGCGTCGCTCGGGCCGTCGCCAAAGGTCAGGAAACGTTCGAACACGCGCTTGATGCTGGCGACATTCCCGGCGATCTTTTCGACCGTCATCAGCGAGCGGGCCTCGTCGCGCAGGGACGGGTCGCCGATCTTGCCGGTGCCGCCGCCCATGAGGACGATAGGCTTGTGCCCCGCCTGCTGCATCCGGCGGAGCATCATGATCTGCACCAGGCTGCCGACATGGAGCGATGGCGCGGTGGGATCGAAGCCGATATAGCCAGGGACGACCTGCTTGCCGGCAAGGGCGTCCAGCCCCTCCGCATCGGTGAGTTGATGGATGTAGCCGCGCGTGTCGAGCAGACGGAGAAGATCGGATGTGTAGGTCGTCATGGCCTGTCTGGTCTGGAAGGTCGTCCGGGAAATCCGGGCGCGCATAACATGGGAAAGGGCGCTTGGGTAGCATGATGCTTGCAATCGGATTGATGTCGGGCACGTCGCGGGACGGGATCGACGCGGCGCTGATCGAGACGGACGGCGAAGGCGCGGTGCGGCCGGTCGCCTTTCATGCCATGCCCTATGGCGAAGGGTTCCGGCTGCGGCTGGCGGAGGCTTGCCAGCGGGCGATGGCGATGAATGCGCCGGGGTTCGAGCCGCTGATCCGGTCGGTCGAGGCGGAACTGACCGAATTGCATGTGGAGGCGGTGGCGGACCTGCTGGGACGCAGCGGGCATGTGGCGGGCGATATCGGGGTGATCGGCTTTCACGGGCATACGGTCGCGCATCGGCCCGACCGGCGCTGGACCTGGCAGATCGGAGATGGCGCGGCGCTGGCCGGGGCGTTCGGCATCGACGTGGTGGCGGATTTGCGGAGCGCGGATGTCAAGGCGGGCGGACAGGGCGCGCCGCTGCTGCCGGTCTATCATCGCGCGCTCGCGCATGAGCTGGCGAAGCCGGTGGCGGTGCTGAACCTTGGCGGCGTCGCCAACATCACCGCCATCGGAGCCGATGGGGAACTGGCCGCCTTCGACACCGGCATGGCGAGCGGCCTCATCGACAACTGGATGCAGAGCCACGGCGCGGGCGGCTTCGACAAAGGCGGCGCGACAGCGGCGAAAGGGCGAGTGGACGAACGGCGGCTAGCGCAGATGCTGGCCGATCCATGGTTCGCCGCGCCGCCGCCCAAGAGCATCGACCGGGAAGCCTTCTCCATCGAGGCGGTTCGCGGGCTGGAACTGGAGGATGGAGCGGCGACGCTGACGGCTTTTTCCGCCGCCGCCGTGGCGCGGGGCGTTCAGCATCTGGGGGTGCGGCCGGAACGCATCTATGTGGCGGGCGGCGGGCGGCATAATGCCACGCTGATGGCGATGCTGGCGCAGCGGACAGGCGCCGACGTGCGCGCCGTGGACGAACTGGGATGGGATGGCGACGCGCTGGAGGCGCAGGGCTTTGCCTATATGGCGGTGCGGTCGGTCAAGGGGCTGGCGATCAGCTTCCCCGGCACCACCGGCGCGCCCGAACCGATGACGGGCGGGCTGTTGTTCCGCCCCGCCGGTTGAAGCGGAAATCCGGCGCGGCGGTGGCCCTATCCCCGGATCACCACTCGCCGCGTCCCGCTCAGATTTCCACCTGACTCCCCAACTCGACCACCCGATTGGTGGGCAATCGGAAGAATTCCATCGCGCTTTCCGCGTTCCGCAGCATCCACGCGAAGATTTTCTCCCGCCACAGCGGCATTCCCGGCTTGGACGAAGGCAGCAGCGTCTGCCGCGCCAGGAAGAAACTGGTGTCCATCATCTTGAACGCCTGCCCGCAGCCGGTCACATTCTTGAGCGCGGCGGGCACATCCGGTTCCTGCATGAAGCCATATTGCAGCACCAGCCGGAAGAAGCCCCGGCCCAGATCCTCCAGCTTGCACCGGCCGTCATCCTCGACCACCGGCACGTCCTTGATCTTGACCGTCAGCAGGATGACCCGTTCATGCAGCACCTTGTTGTGCTTGAGGTTGTGAAGCAGCGCGTGGGGCACGCCATCGGGCGTGGAGGTCATGAACACCGCCGTCCCCGGCACCCGCACCGCGCTGTTGGCCGCCGATGCGACGAACACCGGAATGGGCATGGCGGCTTCCCGCAGCCGGTCCTGCATCAGCTTGCGCCCACGCGACCATGTGGTGAGCAGCGTGAAGACCACGAACCCGATCAGCAGCGGGAACCAGCCGCCGTCCGGCACCTTGGTCAGGTTCGCCGCCAGATAGGCGCCGTCCACCACGAAGAACACCGCCAGCAGCGGCGCGGCATAATACCAGCGCCAATGCCACAGCCGGTAAAGCACCACGGTCAGCAGCAGATTGTCGATGAACATCGCGCCCGTCACCGCGATGCCATAGGCCGCGGTGAGGTTGGAGGAGGTCTGGAACACCAGCACCAGCAGGATGACCATCGTCATCAGCCCCCAGTTGACGAGGGGGATATAGATCTGCCCCGCCGTGGAAGCGCTGGTATGCGCGATCCGCAGGCGCGGCATGAAGCCGAGCTGGATCGCCTGTTGCGTCACGGAAAAAGCGCCGGAAATCACCGCCTGGCTGGCGATGATCGCCGCCATGGTGGCCAGCCCCACCAGCGGCAGTTGCGCCCATGACGGCGCGAGGTGGTAGAAGGGGCTGTGCAACGCCGCCGCGCCTTCCCGGAACAGCAGCGCGCCCTGCCCCATATAGTTCAGCATCAGCGCGGGCAGCACGAAGGCCAGCCACGACACCCGGATCGGGCTGCGTCCGAAATGCCCCATATCGGCATAGAGCGCCTCCGCGCCCGTCACCGCCAGAACCACCGCTCCCAGCGCCAGAAAGGCGGGCAGGGGATCGGTCACGAAAAACATGAACGCCCAATAGGGATTGAGCGCAAAAATGATCCCCGGCGTCTGGATGATGCTGATGACGCCCAATGTCGCGATCGTCAGGAAATAGAACAGCATGATCGGACCGAACAATGACGCGACCCGATTGGTCCCCCACCCCTGAATCCAGAACAGGCCCAGCAGGATGATCACCGCCACGGGCAGGATCGCCGGGCCGAATGCCGGATTATAAACCGCCAGCCCTTCCACCGCCGACAGCACGGACACGGCGGGCGTAATCATCGAATCGCCATAGAACAGCGCGGTCGCGAACACGCCCAGCAGGATGATGCCGCCCGACCAGCGCGGCGTCTTGGTCTGCCCGTTGATCAGCGCCAGCAGCGCCAGGCTGCCGCCCTCGCCCTTGTTGTCGGCCCGCATGATGATCGAGACATATTTGAGCGTCACGACCAGCATCATCGACCAGAACATCAGGCTGATGACGCCCAATATATGATCGGGATCGAGATCGAGGTGGTGGTGCCCCGCGAAGGTTTCGCGGAAGGCGTAAAGCGGGCTGGTGCCGATGTCGCCAAAGACGATGCCGATGGCGCCGACCACCAGTTTGGCGGTCGCCTTCTGCCGGACATGACCGTGGCCACGTTCTTCTTCATCCGCTGCAATGGCCGTGCCCTTGCCCGTCTGTTCAGCCATGAAGGAAACGCCGAATGATCATGCTTTTCGACACCTGTGCAAGGGGCGAAGCTCTTCTGCCCTGCAAACGGCTGTGGCCCCTATCATGCCTCTTTCAGCCGCGCAATGCGGCTCAGTCCGGCTGCTCCTGTTCGGGCCGGGGGCCGTCCGATGCCAGCAGGGCGTCGATACGCTCGATATTGGCCTTCAGTTCCGTCTTGAGCTTGCTGCCTTCGGGTAGCGTCTGTTCGAGGGGAACCCAAAGCTGCCGCGCGGGCTGCAACTGGCCGCTTCGGGCCAAAGCAAGGCCAAAGAAGAAGCGCGGCGCGATGGCCTTCTCGTCAAGGGCCATGGCGCGGCGATAGGCGAATTCCGCACCCGGCGACACCACGCCGTCGGCATGGGTGACCAGCGCGTTGCCAAGACCCAGCCACAGATTGGGATCGTCCGGCGTCTCGCGCAGGCCGGACAGCAGGACATTGGCCGCTTCCTTGCTCTTGCCCTGACGGCCCAGCCCATCGGACATCAGCAGCCATTGACCCGCCGGGCCATAGCGTTCGCCCAAAGCCCGCCGCTGTTCGGCCAGCCCCTCGTCAAAGGAACCTGCCTGCGTCGCGGCCGCCTTGCGCGGTGCTCCGGCCAGACCCGGATTGCCTTGCCACGCATAGCCCGCCAGCCCGACCAGCAAGGCGGCGGCGGTGATCTCCCGCGCCGTCCGGGGAATGGAAACCGCGTAGAACAGAACCACCAGCACCAGCAGCGCAAGGCTCGCGGCGATCACCCATCCCATCATGGCCGCTTGCCTTTCCTGATTCGCCCGCGCAGCAACAACAGCCCCAGCAACAGCAACACCACCGGCGCGCCCCAGAGCGGCCACAGGATCGGCGCGGCCGTCGGTTCATAGCTGACCCAGTCGCCATAGCGTTCGATCAGCCAGGCGCGGATATGCTCCGGCTGCTCGCCCGCCATGATCCGCTGGCGGATTTCCGACCGCATGTCGCCTGCCATGCTGGCGTTGCTGTCGGCGATCGACTGGCTCTGGCAGGTGAGGCAGCGGATCGTCTCCATCAACGCCCGCGCCTTCTTCTCCAGCGCCGGATCGTCGATCTGCCGGTCCGCATAGGGCGCGGGCGGCAGCGCGGATTGCGCCAGCACCGGCGCGCTCGCCAGCATCAGCAGAAAGGCCAGCAGCGCCCTCATTGCGCGTTCCTCAATCGGTCGAGGATCATCGGCACGTCATCGGCGCGGATGTCGCCGATATGCTGATAGGCGATCCGCCCCTCCCCATCTATCACGAACGTCTCTGGCACACCGGACGATCCAAGCGCGATCTGCACGGCGCTGCGGGCGTCGAGGCCGATGCGGGCATAAGGATTGCCATAGCGGCCCAGAAAACGGTCCACATCCGTCCGCGCATCGCGAATCGCGATGGCGTCGATCTCCACCCCTGCTTTCTGAAGCGCCATGAGTTGCGGCGCTTCCGCCGCGCAGGGCACGCACCAGCTTGCGAAGATGTTGAGCAGGCGCGGCTTGCCCGTCGCAAGTTGCGAGCTTGCCAGCGCGGGCCGGTCGCTCGCCGCCGGCGGAAGGGTGAAGTCAGGCAGGGGCTTGCCCACCATCTTGGACGTGATGAGGCGATCGTCGGGCTTGAGCAGCCCGCTCGCGAACAGACCGAAAAAGCCGAGGAAAAGGACCAGCGGCAGCCAGATCAGCATCTTCCTCATGCCGCCGCCCTCGCTCGCCATTTCAGCAGCCATCCGCGCCGCTCACGCCCGATCAGCGCCAGCACGCCGCCCAGCGCGATCATGATGCCGCCCAGCCAGATGAAGGTCACGAACGGTTTCCACCAGATGCGGATCTGCCAGCGGCCATCGTCGGTTTCCTGCCCCAGCACGACATAAAGCTGCCCGTTCCAGCGCGTCATCAGCGCCGCTTCGGTCGTGGTCGTCGGCGGAGAGGCGAAGAAGCGCGATTGCGGATGGATCGCGATCGCCTTGCCGCCGCCCCGGCTCGCGGTCATGTCCGCCTGCAACGCCGTCCAGTTGTCGCCCGCAATCGGCATGATCTTGTCGAAATATAGGGTCCAGTCCGCTGTTTCGATGGTGTCGCCGGGCCGCGCGGCGACCAGTTTCTCCACCGTGAAAGCGGAATCGGACGCCATGCCGCCCAGACTCACCGCGCAGCCCAGATGAGCGATCACCATGCCCCATGTGAACAGCGGCGTGCGGCGCAGGTTACGCTTCCACAGCGGCGCGAGGCTGCCCACACCCACGCCGATAGCGACCACAAGGCCCAGCAGCGGCAATATTCCGATCCGCCCCCATGCCAGCGCCACGACCAGCGCCAATGTCACCAGCGCCACGATCCCCG
Source organism: Sphingobium faniae (assembly GCA_900100475.1). Lineage (GTDB taxonomy): Bacteria > Pseudomonadota > Alphaproteobacteria > Sphingomonadales > Sphingomonadaceae > Sphingobium > Sphingobium faniae. The sequence goes on from FMTU01000009.1 coordinate 43,770, forward strand.
GCACCAGCATCCGCCCCGCGACCAGGCCGAAGCGGTCCCGCCGCCAGCGCGTCAGCGGCCCCGCCGCCATGGCGATCAGCAGCAGCAAGGCGATCGGTCCCGCGATCCGGTCGAAATAGGGCGCGCCCACCGAAACCTTGAGCCCAAACGCTTCGGTCAGCAGCGGATAGAGCGTCCCGATCAACACCAGCCCCAATATGACCGACAGCAGCAGGTTGTTGACGACCAGCATCGTTTCCCGGCTCACCAGTTCGAAAGGCGCGCCTTCCCGCACCGCGCCGATCCGCCAGCCGAACAGCGCGAACGCCCCGCCGATATAGATCGCCAGCAACGCCAGGATGAAACTGCCGCGCTCAGGATCGACGGCGAAGGCGTGAACGCTTGTCAAAATGCCCGACCGGACGAGGAAAGTGCCGACCATCGACATGGAAAAGGCGATCACGGCCAGCATCACCGTCCATGCCCGCAAGGCGTCCCGCGTGGCCAGCACCGTCACGCTATGCAGCAGCGCGGTCGCGGCCAGCCAAGGCATCAGCGAAGCATTCTCCACCGGGTCCCAGAACCACCAGCCGCCCCAGCCCAGTTCATAATAGGCCCAATAGCTGCCCGCCACGATTCCCAGCGTCAGCATCACCCACGCCGCCAGCACCCAGGGCCGCATCGCGCGGGCAAAGGCCGCATCCACCTGCCGCGTCAGCAAGGCGCCCACGGCAAAGGAAAAGGCCACCGACAGCCCCACATAGCCCAGATAAAGCGTCGGCGGGTGGAAGGCGAGGCCGGGGTCCTGCAACAACGGGTTCAGCCCCTGCCCGTCGGGCGGCGGCGGATCAATCCGGGCGAAGGGATTGGAGGAAAAGAGCAGGAACACATAAAAGCCAAGGCTGATCGCGGCCTGCGCGCCCAGCGTCGCCATATGGGTTTCGCGCTTCAACGCCCGCTCGAACAGGGCCACCGCGCTCCCGGCGAGGCCCATCACCGTCACCCACAGCAGCATCGACCCTTCGTGATTGCCCCATGTGCCGGCGAATTTATAGAGCCACGGCTTCATCGAATGGCTGTTGGTGACGACCAGCATCACCGACATGTCCGACCGCAGGAAAAGCAGGATCAGCAGCAGGAACGCCAGCCCCGTCAGCACGCCCTGCGACACCGCGACGGACCGCACCGCGCCCAGCAATTCGCTTTTGCTTCCCGCCAGCCCCAGCGTAACGAGCGCCAGTTGCAGCAGGGCAAGCGCCCCGGCCAGCCAGAGCGCGGCCAAGCCCGCTTCCGCGATCATGGTTGCGCCCTCATCTCGTGGGTCGTCTCATTATATTGCATCCCCTCCAGCTCGCGCGGCATATAGCGTTCGTCATGCTTGGCGAGCAGGTTGGTGGCGACAAAAGTGCCCTTCGCGTCGAAAGCGCCCTCCGCGACGACGCCCGATCCTTCGCGGAACAGGTCCGGCGCGATGCCGCTGAACTGCGCGGGCACGGTCGCCTTGCCGTCCGACACGTCGAAATGGATGGTGACGCCGTCGGCACCGCGCTTCAGGCTGCCGCCGACGACCATGCCGCCCAGCCGGATCGCCTTGCCCGGTTCGACGCCCTTGGTCTTCACGTCGTTGGGCGCGTAGAAATAGGCCGCCTCGTCCCTGAGCGCCGACGCCGCCAGCAGGCCCGCGCCGATCAGCGCCGCCAGCGCCACCAGCGCCAGGATCAACCGTTGATGCTTCGCCTTCATGTCCGCGTCCTGTCTTCCGCCCTGGCTTCGGCGGCCCGCATGGCGCGCCAGCTCAGGATGACGACCGCTGCGGTCGCGACAAAGGCAAGCACATAGGCCGCCGCCACGAAAGCCCATTGATTCATCGCATTATCCCCGCGCCAGGCGCTGCATCCGCGCCTCAATCCTGTTGCGCGCCAGCAGCGTCCGCATCCGCATCAGCACGATGGCGCCGAAAAGCAGGGTGAAACCCAGCACCGTCAGTCCCAGCGGCCAGAGCAGCGACCCGTCGATGCTCGACCCGCGCAAGGTGATGCTCGGCCCCTGGTGCAGGCTGTTCCACCACACCACGGAGCGATTGATGATCGGAATGTTGATCGCGCCGACCAGCCCGAAAATCGCCGTCACCGGACTGACGCCGCCCTGCCCCTGCCGCGCGCTGGCATTGGCGAGCGCGATATAGCCCAGATACAGGAACAGCAGAACCAGCATGGACGTCATCCGGCCATCCCATTCCCACCATGTCCCCCATGTCGGCCGCCCCCATATCGACCCGGTGGCAAGGCAGATCGCGGTGAACAGCGCGCCCGGCGCGGCGATGGCGCGGCCTGCTATCGCCGCCAGCGGATGTTTCCACACCAGTTGCATGAGCGCGGCGATGGCGATTCCCGACCAGCCCGCCATGCCCAGCCAGGCGGCGGGCACGTGAATATAGAGTATGCGGACCGTTTCCCCTTGCAGATAATCCGCAGGCGTCAGGAAAAGGCCGCAGGCGCATCCCGCCAGCGTCAACAGCAGTCCCGGCCACAACAGCCAGCCTGTCAGGGGCCGAGCGATCTTCAGAAACCGGGCGGGATTGGCGAAACGATGCATCGGGACGTCTCTTTAGACGCGCCTTTCGCACAACGCCAGTAGGGGTTTTCCGGCATGGCGAACGCGCCCGGAAAAAGGAGCCAAGCTTTTTTATGTCAAACAGGCGACAAATGAAGCGGGAGTGACTATATGCGCGGCATCGGCGCCCCGACGGGGCGGACAGGATCGGCTATGGACCCGCTGACACCCATGTTGACTACACATCCGTTCGACGACGACAAACTGCGTGAGGAATGTGGGATTTTCGGCGTTTCCAACGCTGAAACCGCTTCGGCCATCGTGGCGCTCGGCCTTCATGCCCTGCAACATCGCGGTCAGGAGGCCGCAGGCATCACCAGTTGGAACGGCCACGGCTTCCACACCCATCGCGCCATGGGCCATGTCGCGGGCAATTTCGACCGTGACGAAGTGATTCGCTCCCTGCCGGGCCATTATGCCTGCGGCCATGTGCGCTATTCGACGACCGGCGAAACCTCGCTCCGCAACGTCCAGCCACTTTATGCCGAACTCAATTCCGGCGGTTTCGCCATCGCCCATAATGGCAATATCTCCAACGCCATGAAGCTGCGCCGCGAACTGATCCGCCGCGGCTCCATCTTCCAGTCCACCTCCGACACCGAAGTCATCATCCATCTGGCCGCCACATCGACCTACCGGACGCTGCTCGACAAATTCATCGACGCGCTGAAACAGGTGGAGGGCGCCTATTCCCTGATCGTCATGACGCCCGAAGGCATGATCGCCTGCCGCGATCCGCTGGGAATCCGGCCGCTGGTGATGGGCAAGCTGGGCGACGCCACCATATTCGCGTCCGAAACCGTGGCATTCGACGTGGTGGGCGCCGACTATATCCGCTCCATCGAGCCGGGCGAACTCGTCATCGTCACCCATGACGGCGAGGTGCGCAGCCACCGCCCGTTCGGCGAGACCCATCCGCGTCCCTGTATTTTCGAGCATGTCTATTTCAGCCGTCCCGATTCGATCGTGGACGGCTCCAGCGTCTATTCGATCCGCAAGGCGATCGGCGCGCAACTCGCCATCGAAAATCCGGTCGACGCCGATCTGGTGATCCCGGTGCCCGACAGCGGCGTGCCGGCGGCCATCGGCTATGCCCAGCAGTCGGGCATCCCCTTCGAGCTTGGCATCATCCGCTCGCACTATATCGGCCGCACCTTCATCCAGCCGGGTGACAAGGTCCGCCATCTGGGCGTCAAGCTGAAGCATAACGCCAATCGCGCCCTGATCGACGGCCAGAAGGTCGTCCTCATCGACGATTCCATCGTGCGCGGCACCACCAGCCTCAAGATCGTGCAGATGATGCGCGAAGCGGGCGCGGCGGAAGTGCATATGCGGATCGCCAGCCCGCCGACGCGGCATAGCTGCTTCTACGGCGTCGACACGCCCGAACGCTCCAAGCTGCTGGCACACCGCATGGATATAGAAGCGATGCGGGAATTCATCCACGCCGACAGCCTCTCCTTCGTATCCATAGACGGCCTCTACAAGGCGGTCGGCGAAGCGAAGCGGGCCGACATCCGCCCGCAATATTGCGACGCCTGCTTCACCGGCGACTATCCCACCACGCTTACCGATCAGGATGACGCGGTGGTCCAGAACCAGTTCGAAATGCTGGCCGAAAGAGTGGTCTGACCCGTCGGGCCGCACTTCTTTCGCCATTCCTCCTGCCCTGACGCGCCTCGCCCCTGCGCGAGGACGATTGGATATCCCATCATGACCGACACTCTTCCCCTTTCCGGCAAGCTCGCCCTCGTGACCGGCGCCAGCCGGGGCATTGGCGCCGCCACGGCCGAGGCGCTGGCGGCGGCGGGCGCGCATGTCATCCTGACCGCCCGCACCAGCGGCGGGCTGGAGGAAGTGGAAGACCGCATCCATGAAAGCGGCGGCCATGCCACCATCGCTCCACTCGACCTGATCGACGGGGAAAGCATCGGGCGGCTGGCGCAGGCGATTGGCGGGCGCTGGCAGGCGCTCGACATCCTGGTCCTCAATGCCGCCACGCTGGGTTCGCTGGCCGCCGTCCCCGCCATCGACGCCAAGGAGTTCGCGCGCCTGTTGACGCTCAACATCGCCGCGCCGCAAGCCCTGATCGCCGCTTTTGACCCGATGCTGCGCGCCAGCACGGACGCCCGCGTCGTGGCGCTGACGTCTTCCGTGGCGGCCGCGCCGCGCGCCTATTGGGGCGCTTATGGCGCGTCCAAGGCGGCACTGGAAACACTGGTCAGCGCCTATGGCGAAGAAGTGAAGAACATCTCCGCCATCCGTACCCATATCATCAATCCGGGCGCGACCCGCACGGCGATGCGCGCGCGCGCCTATCCCGGCGAAGACCCCGCAACGCTCAAAGGCCCGGAGGTTGTCGCCGACGCCATAGTCGACATGGTCGTGGCGGACACGCCGGCCGGCTACCGTACGAAAATCGGCTGAAAGGCCTCCCTTTCAGGCGGGCTTCACCAGCGTCACCTGCGCGACGTCAATCGCGCCGCCCCGGAACCCGCCTTCACAATATATGAAATAATAGCGCCATAAGTCCACGAAATGCTGGTCGAAACTGGCAGGCAATTTCCCTTCGTCGACCACCCGCTCGAACGTCTCGCGCCAGCGCCGCAGCGTTTCGGCATAGTGCGGGCCGAAATGGGAAACGTCCCGCCACTCCAGCCCCTGCCGCTCCGCCAGCGCGCGGAAGCGGCTTTCCGACATCAGCATCCCGCCCGGAAAGACATAGGTCTGGATGAAATCCGCGCCCCGCGCATAGCTGTCGAAAATCGCATCGTCGATCAGGATATACTGGATCGCCGCCCGGCCTCCCGGCTTCAGCAGGCGGTGGATCGCCGCGAGAAAATCGGGCCAGTAACGCTGCCCGACCGCTTCCACCATCTCCACGCTGGCGATGGCGTCATATTGCCCCTGCGCGTCCCGATAATCGGTCAGCAGGATGTTCGCGCCCGACCCCAGCCGGTCCCGCGCATAATCCGCCTGCTCGGTCGAGAGCGTCAGGCCGTCATAACGCACGCCGCATCGTTCCATCGCCCGTTCGCCCAGCCCGCCCCAACCGCAGCCGATCTCCAGCAGGGCAGCCCCTTGCCGCAAATCCAGCCGGTCGAGAATCGCGTCGACCTTGCGCCTCTGCGCGTCCTCCAACCGCTCCGCGCGGTCTTCCGGGTCGATGAAAAGCGCGCTCGAATAATGCATGCCCGCATCGAGCCACAGGGCGTAGAAATCATTGCCCAGATCATAATGATAGGCGATGTTCCGGCGCGATCCCACGCGGCTGTTCCGCCGTGCCCAATGCAGCATCCGCCCCGCCCAGCGCGCAGGGCCGCTGGGTCGCGCCACATTGCCCAGCGCAACGGCATTTTCCATGAACAGCGCGAAGAGCGGCACCGGATCGGGGCTGGTCCATTCCCCCGCCGCCCAGGCGCGATACCAGCCCGCCGAGCCGCCCGTCGCCAGCCGTAGCAGCGCGCGCCAATGCACCACATGCACTTCGCACACCGGCCCCGGAGCGCGGCCGCCCAATATCCGCCGCGTCCCGTCTGGCAGCAGCGCCTCCAGAGCGCCCGCCTCCAGCCCCGCGTCGATCCGGTCGAGCAGCCTGTGAAAGCGCGGCCCCACCATCCGCGCCAGCAGGCTGGCGGGTCCATGGGCCGGAGGACGCCGAAGGTTCAGCGCCCCTTTTCCTCGCCGGGGGTGGATCGCATTCATGACGTCATCTCTGCCTCAAGCCAGGTCGGGCCGCAATGCCGCACGAAATCCGATTCGCTCCATGGACGCGCGCGCCTGCCATGCTTATTTTATGTCTCGATTGTAAACGCTGTCCCACGCCAGGGCGGGGACGGTACATATATAGGGATTGCGGCGTCCATGTCACAGGATCAAGAACTTGGTTACCGCCCCTGCGTCGGGGTCATGCTCGTCAACATGGACGGGCTGGTCTTCGTAGGCCAGAGAATCGACAACCGGGCGGAAGCCTGGCAGATGCCGCAAGGCGGCATTGACGATGGCGAGGATGCGAAAGCCGCCGCCCTGCGCGAACTGGGCGAGGAAACCGGCATCGCCCGCAGCCATGTCGAAATCATCGCCAAGGCGCGCGACGAACATTTCTACGACCTGCCATCCGACCTGGTGGGCAGGATGTGGGGCGGCAAATATCGCGGCCAGCGGCAGATATGGTTCCTTGCCCGTTTCCTTGGGCAGGACAGCGATATCGACATCGCAACGCCGCACCCGGAATTTCGCGAATGGAAATGGGCGGCGCCTGAAACGTTGCCAGACCTCATCGTCCCCTTCAAGCGCAAGCTCTATCGGGACATCCTGCAAGAATTCCAGTCGCTCATCTGAACGGTTCATCCCATCGGGGTTATATTTCACGGACGAGCGGCTATGAGGGCGCGATGCGTCACTGCCTGTTTCTGTTGCCCTTTTTCATCACGTCCATCGCCCGCGCGGAGGAGCAGCCTCTTCTGCCGCCTGCCGTCCGCGAAATGCTCGAAGCCGCCATCGCCAACGGCAATGAGACCGAGATCGTCACCGTCGCCAAGATCGCGCGGCAGACCAATCCCGACTCTTCCGATGAGATTCAGCGCATGGTGGCCAGTTGGAAGGACCGCACGAAAGCGACCCATGACGCCGTGATCAGGGAAGCACGCTTCACGGAATTGTGGACTGGCCGAATCGAGGCGGGCGGTTTCCGCTCCACCGGCTCCACCAGCGAAATCGGCATCAGCGCCAGCGCGACGGCAACCCGGACCGGCATCGAATGGTCGCACAAGCTGACCGCCAGCGCCGACTATCGCCGCGCCAACGGCATCACCTCGCGCGAACGCTATTTCGCCGGCTATGAACCGCGCTATCAGTTCGACCCGCGCGGCTTCGCCTATGGCCTCGTCCAGTTCGAGCGGGACACGTCCATCGGCTATGACGAGCGTTACACCGCATCGGCCGGCGTCGGTTACAAGCTGATCGTCAGCAAGAAAGTGGACTTGACCGTGGACGTCGGTCCCGCCATCCGTCACGCCAGATATGTGATCGGCGCGCGCGAAACGAAGGTCGGGGGCCGTGCGTCCATGGATTTCGCATGGCGCATCACCCCGACGCTGACCTTCAAGCAGACGGCGTCGGGCTATGCGGAAAGCCAGGTCTTCACGCTCAATTCCCTGACCGCGCTGGAAACCAAGGTCACCAACCGCTGGTCGGCGGCTTTCTCGTACAATGTCCAGTATGAATCGGAAACGCTGCTGTCGGCGCGGGATTTCGACACGATGAGCCGTCTGACGCTGAGCTACGATTTCTGATCTTCCCATCCTCTCCTTGCCGAGGAGGATTTTGCAGCCGCTTGAGGGGTGGAGGGAAGGGCATGGCTCTGATAAAATACCAGGCATGACAGCCATTTCATCTGCGGAGCAGGCCGTTCTGGGCCATGTTTCGGCGGCGCCGATGCTGGAGCAGGTGCAATCATGGTCCGCCGTCAACAGCGGTTCGCGCAATCTGGAAGGGCTCGCGATGATGGCCGCGCTGCTGGCCGACGCCTTTTCGGCGCTGCCCGGCGACATCCGCATGATCGACCCCGCGCCGGTCGAGAGCATTTCTCCCGACGGCGCGCTGCTGCAAATCGGGCATGGCCGCCATCTGCTCCTTACCGTCCGTCCCGAAGCGCCGGTCCGCGTCCTTCTGACCGGCCATATGGACACGGTGTTCGCCACCGATCATCCTTTCCAGACGTTGCGATGGCTGGACGACAACGTCCTGAACGGCCCCGGCGTCGCCGATATGAAGGGTGGCCTTGCCGTCATGCTCGCCGCGCTGCGGGCCGTGGAGACATGGGAAGGCCGCGCCGCATTGGGCTATGATGTCGTCATCAACAGCGACGAGGAAACCGGCAGCGCCTCCTCCGCCCCGCTGCTGCGGCAGATGGCGGCGGGCAAGGTCGCGGCTTTCACCTATGAACCGGCCCTGCCCGACGGCACGCTGGCGGGCGCAAGGGCGGGCAGCGGCAATTTCTCCATCATCGTCACCGGGCGCAGCGCCCATGCGGGCCGCAATCCCGATGAAGGCCGCAACGCCCTGCTCGCCGCCGCCGATCTCGCGCTGCGGCTCAAGGCGGCAAGCGGCAGCGGCTTTTCCTGCAATCCCGCCCGGATCGACGGCGGCGGCCCCAATAATGTCGTGCCCGATCACGCCATCCTCCGCGTCAATTTCCGTCCGCGCACCCCCGCCGACGAAATCGCCGTCCGCCGCCTGATCGAAAGCAGCATGGAGGCCGTCGCGCGCGCGCATGAAGTCGCCATGCACCTCCATGGCGGCTTCGGACGCCCGCCCAAGCCCATGGACGAAAAGTCCGAAGCGCTTTTCAACCTCGTCCGCCGCTGCGGCGCCGATCTGGGGTTGCCGATCGGCTGGAGCGATACCGGCGGCGTGTGCGACGGCAACAATATCGCGGCCTGCGGCGTGCCGGTCGTCGATACGATGGGCGCGCGCGGCGGGGCGATCCACAGCCCGGACGAATTTTTGATGACGGACAGTCTGGCCGAACGCGCCCGCCTGTCCGCGCTCGCGCTGATGCGGATCGCTCAGGGCAATGGAGTGGGAGGATGACGGCTTGAGCTTCTTCATGCGGACCGCGCGGGCGGGCGATCTCCAGACGCTCTATGAAATGGCCAAGCTGACGGGCGGCGGCTTCACCAATCTTCCCGCGGATCGCAAGGCGCTGACGGCAAAGCTGGAGCGGACCGAAGCGGCGCTGTCCCGCGCGGACGACAATATCAGCGACGAACTGATCCTGATGGTGCTGGAAAACGCCAGGACGGGGCAGGTGCGCGGCACCTGCCAGATCTTCAGCACGGTCGGGCAAAGCTGGCCCTTCTATTCCTATCGCCTTGGCGTCCTGACCCAGCACAGCCGGGAGTTGGACCGCACCTTCCGCGCGGAGATGCTCTCGCTCACCACCGACCTTGAAGGCTCCACCGAAGTGGGCGGCCTGTTCCTCCACCCGCGTGAACGAGCAGAGGGGCTGGGCCTGCTGCTCGCACGCAGCCGCTATCTCTATATCCGCAACCACCGCGCCCGCTTCGGCGACCGGATCATCGCGGAACTGCGCGGGATCATCGACGAAGCGGGCGGATCGCCCTTCTGGGACGGGCTTGCGGGCCGCTTCTTTGGCATGAGCTTTCAGGAAGCGGACGAATTCAACGCCATCAACGGCAACCAGTTCATCGCCGACCTCATGCCCAAGACGCCGATCTACACCGCCATGCTGACCGACAACGCCCGCGCCGTCATCGGCCTGCCCCATCCCAATGGCCGCGCGGCGATGCGGATGCTGGAGACGGAGGGTTTTACCAATCCCGGCTATGTCGACATCTTCGACGGCGGCCCGACCATGGTGGGCCAGATCGACGCGCTCCGCACCATCGCGCAGGCGCGCGACGTTGCTCTCAGCGCCCTGCACGACACAGGCGGGGACAAGATGCTGATCGCCACCGGCCGCCTCGCCGACTATCGCTGCACCTACGGCTTCGTGCAGGAAGGCGAGGACGGCGCGGTGTCGCTGGACAGGGATTGCGCGAACCTGCTCGGCATCGAAGAGGGCCAGACATTCACCATGACGGGACGGGCATGACGGTCAGGGAAATCAATTTCGACGGGCTGATCGGCCCCAGCCATAATTATGCAGGCCTCAGCCTCGGCAATCTCGCTTCCGCCCGCAATGCCGGGGCCGTCTCCCGCCCCCGCGCCGCCGCCCTTCAGGGGCTGGAGAAGATGCGCGGCAACATCCGCCTTGGCCTGACGCAGGGCATCTTCCTGCCGCAATGGCGGCCCGACAATGCGTGGCTGGCCTCGCTCGGCACCAATGTCGGCCATGCGCAGCCGCATATCCGCGCCGCCGCCATGTCCGCCTCGTCCATGTGGGCCGCCAATGCCGCGACCGTTTCCCCCGCCAGCGACACCAGCGACGGACGCACCCATCTTACCGTCGCCAACCTCGTGACGATGCCCCACCGCAGCCATGAATGGCCCCAGACGCTCAAACAGCTTCAACTCGCCTTCGCCGCCAGCGACGCCTTCACGGTCCATGGCCCCATCCCTCCGCCCTTCGGCGACGAAGGCGCGGCCAACCATATGCGCCTTGGCGAAAGCCACGCCGCGCCCGGCGTCGAAGTTTTCGTCTACGGCCAGTCCGGCGGCCCCTTCCCCGCCCGCCAGCATATCGAGGCGAGCAAGGCCGTCGCCCGCCTCCACGCCCTCGACCCCGCCCGCACCCTGTTCGTCCAGCAATCGGAAGACGCCATCGCGGCGGGCGCGTTCCACAATGACGTGGTCGCCGTCGCCAATGAACGCGTTCTCTTTGCCCATGAACAGGCATTCGCGGACAAGGGCGCCTTCCATGCCGCCCTGCGCGCCGCGCTGCCCTGCGTCGAGATCGTCGAAGTCCCCGCCAGCGCCGTCACCCTTGCCGACGCGATCCGCAGCTACCTTTTCAACGCGCAACTCGTGACTCTGCCCGATGGAGGCATGGCCCTCATCCTCCCCGCCGAAGCGCGCGAAACGCCCCCCGTCTGGTCCTGGCTGGAACAGATGGCGGCAGGCAACGGCCCGATCCGCCGCCTCATCCCCGTCGACGTGCGGCAATCCATGGCGAACGGAGGCGGCCCCGCCTGCCTGCGCCTGCGCGTCGTCGCCGATCCCGCCGACATCGACCCCCGCTTCCTGCTCGACGAGGCGAAGCTGGACCGCATCGCCGCCATCGTCGCGGATTACTGGCCAGAGGAAATCGCCCCGGACGACCTTGGCGACACCCGGCTCATCGCGCGGATCGAACAATCATGGTTAACGCTTGTTGACCATTTGCAGCTTTCGGGCGATTTAATCTGAAGCCTTTATCGCCGCATCTTGCGCACCGTCTACTTTGCCGGCTGACTGCAAAATGCTCTGGCGGCGGGCCTTATCGCCAGATGGAACTGCAATGGAACGGATCAAGCGCCTTTTCACGATCAAGACCAAGTTCGAGGCGTTTCTGGTGATCTATGCCCTTGCCCTCGGCGCGACCGAGCGGGGCGCGGTCTACATGCACCAATATCCCGGCTTTGGCGGGCAGTTGCTCGCGCTCGCCTGCACCGGCGCGGTGTTCATGGCGGGCGGCAAGATTCTCGACGCGGTGGAGATGCAGCGGACCTTCTCTCGCTGAAACCGGCCTTCCGAACGGCGAAATCCCTCCACTTCCGATACGTCTGCGCCTTCGCCTCTTCCTGCGCTCCTGTATCCTTTCCCCATGACCATCAGGGGAGGATGATCCATGCTGAACGATCGCTATGGCCGAAGCGTCCCGGCTGCCGAGCTTGTCCGCAATTTCGCGCATTGGCGGGAGGTCGGCGTGCAGGAACCGTTGCTGGTCACGCATCATGGGCGCGGGACGCATATCTTCATGGGGCTGGATCATTTCCGCACCATGACCGTGAACGGACCGGAAACGGCGGCCGGTCCCGATCTGCTGGCCCATCTGGCCGCATGGATACATCAAGGCCTGATCCTGTGCCGCGCCGATTACACCATCGGCCATGTCAATCATGCCGCGCTCGCCATGGCGCGCCGCTGGGACCGGCATCTGGCGGGCCTGTCGCTTTGGGATGCCCTCCCTGAACTGGCCGAATCCCTCACCCAATCGCATATCCGGCGCAGCATGGAGGCAGGAGAAGGCAGCGCGGCCGACATCCCCTCCCCCTTCCGCGAGAACTGCTGGATACGGTTCGAAACCTTTCCCTTTCCCGATGGCGTCGCCCTGTTGCTGAGCGACATTACAGAGGATGTGCGGCGCAACCGCCTCGCCGACGCGAAGGCCAGCGTCATGCAGGCGATGCGGGTCCATGGCGGCGTCGGCCATGTGCAGGTATCGAACCGGGGGTTCATCGAATTTGCGGACGACATATTCTGCGCCATGGTCGGCCTGCCGCTCGACCGGCTGGTCCACATCAGCCTGACGGACCTCGCCGACCTGCCCGCCCGGCCCCGCCTGCGCGAGGAACTGGAACATGTCCTGCGCGGCGAAGGCGACCGCCGGATCGCCACCAGCCTGCTCGCCAATAGCGGCGCGGTCCTTCCGGCGGAGATCGGCATCGCGCCATTGCAGGGACTTTACGGGTCCGAGGGCGCCATTCTGGTCGTCACGCGGCAGGCTGAACCTGTAAATTCCGCAAACTGACTCCATTATGGAGGAAAAACATCCGGTTCCCGTAAGGAACCTGCGCGGTTCGCCCCATGCCTGCATCTCTGGCCAAAGCCCCTTACGCAAATCCCGCATAATGTCGCCCTTCACCGCAAAACCGGCCGTTGAATGACGCTGGCTAGGGTGAAGGGCATGAAAAAGCGCCCTCATCCTGCCCCGCCGACCCTCCCGCTTCCGCGCGACATGCGTGGCAGCGTCCTTGTGGAAGCCGCCGTCGCGCTGCCCCTGCTCATCGCGCTGTTGCTGGGCATATGGGTCTATGGATCATGGTTCATGACGGCGCACAGTCTGCAACAGGCCGCCAATGATGCCGCCCGCGCCGCTGTCGCCGGGCTGAACGCGACGGAGCGGCAAGCCCTGTCGCGGCAAAGCGTGACCGCCAGCACCGCCGCGCTGCCCCTGCGCGGCGACCGTCCCATCGGCGTCAACAGCATTGAGAATGGCGGCTATTTCACCGTCACGCTCGATTACGACCTGTCGAGCGACCCGCTCTTCGCCTCCGCCTTCATTCCCGTCCCTTCGCGCACCCTTGAACGCAGCGCCGTCATAAGGATCGACGCACGATGAAGTCCCCTTCGCGTATATTCAGGCCCTTTCGCCGCGATCAGAAAGGCGGCGTCACCATCCTGCTCGCCGGATCGCTGCTGATGCTGGCGGGGTCCGCAACGGTGGCGGTGGACCTTGGCTCCCTCTATCTCGCCAAGCGCCAGTTGCAGGGCATCGCCGACGCCGCCGCGCTCGCCGCCGTCAGCGGAGGCCGCCCCGCCGCCGAACAGCTTATCGCCCGCAGCGGCGTCGGCGGCGTCGTCATCACTTCCGTGGAGGATGGCCAATATCGCGCCGAACCGTCCGTGCCCGTCCCGCAGCGCTTCGTCCCGAACGATCCGGCGGGAGGAGCGCTGCGCCTGGAGGTGCGGCGGCGGGCGCCCCTGTTTTTCGGCCGCCTGCTGGTCGGCAGGAATGGCGTCGACCTGAACGCCCGCGCCACCGCCGCGCGCAAGGACGCCGCCGCCTTTTCCATCGGCACGGGACTGGCTTCGGTCAGCGACGGGCTGCCCAACATGCTGCTTTCCGGGCTGGCCGGGACCAGCCTCGACCTGTCGGTGATGGACACGCAGGGGCTGCTCAATGCCAGGGTCGACCTGCTCCACATGGCCGATGCCCTGCAAGCGCGGCTCGGCAGTCAGGATGAAGCCTTCGCCCGGTTGTTCGACCGCGATATTCCGCTGGCCGATGTCGTCAACGCCATCGCGGACGGCGTGACCGACAACCAGACTGCCGGCACGATCCGCCGCATCGGCAATGGCATCTCCGGCCGCACTGTCCGCCTCAAGGATATGGTGGACCTTGGCCCGGCAGGCGGCGCAACCGACGCCACCGGGCAACCGGCGGTCCTGATGGACGCCTTTTCCATGCTGCGGATGGTGCTGAACCCCGGCCCCGGCGTTTCCGTGCCCATCGACCTGAAACTGGGCGTTCCGGGCCTCAGCAGCACGCGCCTCAAGCTGATCGTCGGCGGCGGCTCGGCCGCGTCCCCGCTGCTCACCATCACGTCGAGCCGCGATGTCGTCCTGCGCACGGCCCAGACGCGCATCTATCTGGAAAGCGCGGTGGCCGCCGCCCTCGCCCCGATCGCTTCGGTCCGCGTCCCGCTTTATGTCGAACTGGCCGAGGCGGAAGCGCGCCTGTCGGCCATCGACTGCGCGCGCGGCACACCGGGTCATGGCGTCACGCTGGCGGTCAAGCCGTCCATCGGATCGGTGGCGCTGGCCGATGTGGACCAGAGCGCGCTGACCAGCTTCTCCCGCCCTCCCAATCTCCGCCCCGCCGTGCTCGCCGATGTGCTGACGACCAGGATCACGGCCCACGCCCATATTGCATTGGGCGGCGCGCAGGCGCAGACCGTTCATTTCTCCCCGGCGGACATCAGCGCGCAACAGAGCAAGACCGTCAGCACGCAGGATCTGACGCAGGGGCTGGCGGCCAGTCTCGTCAGGCAGGTGAAGATCGACGTCTATATCCTCGGCCTCAAGATCGGCCTCAGCCCGCTTACCGCGCCTATCGGCGCGCTGCTCGGCACGACCGCGCCCTTGCTCGACGGCATATTGAACAACGTCACCGCGCTGCTCGGCGTCCGGCTGGGCACCGTGGACGTGCGCGTGCATGAAATGCGCTGTGGGCTCGCGACCATCGTGGCCTGAACGCTTGCCTTGCCCTGCATGAAGCGTCAGGAAGCAGGGCATGGGCGCCATCATGCTACAGGGAACCGGATCGGACGTGGGCAAGTCCATCCTCGTCGCCGGTCTGTGCCGGGCGCTCATGCGGCGCGGCTATCGCGTGCGTCCCTTCAAGCCGCAGAACATGTCCAACAATGCCGCCGTGACCATCGACGGCGGAGAGATCGGCCGCGCGCAGGCGTTGCAGGCCATGGCGGCAGGCGTCGCGCCGCATAGCGACATGAACCCGGTCCTCCTCAAACCGCAGGCCGACCACACATCCCAGCTCATCGTCCATGGGCGCGTGCGCGGCACGCTGGGCGGCGGGAATTTCCGGCAGGCGCGCGGGCAGCTTCTGGCCGATGTCATGGAAAGCTTCCACCGGCTTCAGGCGCAATGCGACATCGTTGTCGTGGAAGGCGCGGGATCGCCCGCCGAAATCAACCTGCGCGCGGGCGACATCGCCAATATGGGCTTCGCCCGCGCCGCCGATGTGCCGGTGATCCTCGTCGGCGACATAGACCGGGGCGGCGTCATCGCCTCCATCGTCGGCACAAGAGCCGTGATCGACCCGCAGGACGCCGCCATGATCCACGGCTTCCTCATCAACAAGTTTCGCGGCGACCCCGCCCTTTTCGAGGACGGCTATCGCCAGATCGAAGCGCTGTCCGACTGGCGCGGCTTCGGCGTCATCCCCTGGCTCCACGCCGCCGCCCGCCTGCCCAGCGAGGATGCGGTCGTTCTGGAAAAGAGGCGACGGACGGACAGCGCCCGCTTTGTCATCGCCTGCCCCATCCTGCCCCGCATCTCCAATTTCGACGACCTCGATCCGTTCAAGATCGAACCGGGCGTGGACCTCGTCATGGTCCCGCCGGGCAGCCCGATCCCGGCGGAAGCCTCGCTCGTCATCCTGCCCGGATCGAAAGCGACCATCGCCGACATGCAGGCCATGCGCGCGCAAGGGTGGGATATCGACATCCTCGCCCATCACCGGCGCGGCGGCGCGGTTCTGGGGATATGCGGCGGCTATCAGATGCTGGGCCGCCGCATCGCCGATCCCCACGGCATCGAAGGACCGCCGGGCGCGATAGCTGGCCTCGGCCTGCTCGACATCGAAACCGCGCTTTCAGGCGACAAGACGTTGCGGCAGGTGGCGGGCCGCGCGCTGGACGCCGCCTTCACCGGCTATGAAATGCATATGGGGCGGACGCGCGGCCCCGATTGCGGTCGCCCTTTCGCCCATCTCGACGGCGACCGCCCGGACGGGGCCATCAGCCCGGACGGCCGCGTATCGGGCACCTATGTCCACGGCCTGTTCGCCAGCACGCCGCTGCGCAAGGCATTTCTGGACCGCTGGAACCTGATTTCTTCGGAGCAGGATCATGACGCCACCGTCCAGGCGGCGCTCGACGACATTGCCGCGCAACTGGAGGCGCATGTCGATATTCCCGCCCTCATCGCCCTCGCGACAGCCAGCGCATGAACATGATCCGGATAATATTGACCACCCCGATATCATGACGACATAGCAACAATTCGGCTCATCCTTTACCCCGAACGATCAATCGACAAATCGTTTCGATGCCGAACCGTCACGCTTACCGTTATTTTGTATAAAAAGACTCCCGCCATGACCGACCAGATCATGACGAACATCGTCTTTATTGGAAATAATCTGCGACGAGTCGTTTTCGCCGCAAAGATTTTCGCAACCATTCACCCATAGACAAGGAGGAGATGAGAGGGGCTTTTGCCATCCATTAATTTCAAACAGGGGTTCGCATATGTTGAAAAAGATAAAGGGCGTCGGTCCAGCAGGGGCCGGCGCAATGATCCTGCTCGCCTTCGGCGCGGCCGCGGCGGTGATGAATATAGAGACATCACTTCCCACCACGAAAAGCAGTATAACCGTCGCCAGCAACAATAACCTGCCCGCCTCGCAACCGGCCTATACTGCAACGGCAACCACCAACAGCGTGGATTATAACAGCCGGACCGAAAGCAGCTTTGCATCCTTCAATTTCGCCAATGGCACGAAACTGCCGGACAAGGCGACCGTGTCTCTCGGCAACGCCACGTTCAGGCCGGGCGTGAATATCGCCTATGTCCCGGTCACGCTGGACAGGCCGACGCCCAACACCATCATCGTCCGCCTCATCACGGCCAACGGCTCAGGCGCGGCCGCGGCCAAGCCCGGCATCCATTACCGGACCGTCGACACGGTCGCCATTTTCCGTCCCGGCGACCCGCTGCGGCAGACCGTCGCCGTGCCGATCATCACCGCGCAGGCCGGCCAGCAATTCCAGCTCAAGATGCGCGAAACCCCCTGGGGCGGCCTTCAGGGCCAGTCCGTCGCGACCATCACCGCCAACAGCAGCGCCGCCGCCACGGCCAGGGCGACGGGCACCTTCCGCGCGCCCCGCACCTTCACCGCGACCGGCACGCTCCAGTTCAAGCTGGAGAAGGAAACGCACAAACGCTCGGCCGAAGGCGGCTGGAACCGCTGGGCGACCTCGCTTGCCCATGGCCGTACGCAGATCGCGAACGAGGAAACCGGACTCTATCTCGACTCCTCGGTTTTCCCCGGCGTGGAAGGTCCGGTTTACTGGAGCGACAAGGGGCTGGTGCTGCACAGCCAGAAGCTGAAATCACCCATCTATCATGAAGGACGCAACTGGCATTATGGCGCGTCCGTGCTGGACGGCCGCAACTATCTGGCGACCCAGATCGGCTATGGCCAATATGAATGGGAAGCGAAGATGCCCGACCGGCGCGGCGCATGGCCTGCCTTCTGGCTGATCTCCACCAGTGGATGGCCGCCGGAAATCGACGTTTACGAAGGCTTTGGCCAGCAAAGCTATTGGGACTTCGACCGCCATGTCGCCCACACCATCCACGGCGGCGCGAACATCGCCCGCACTTTTCAACGCGGCGCGATCATCCAGACCGATCAGGCCTATGGCTGGAGCGGATACAGCCAGGGCTTCCATCGTTTCGCCGTCGATATTCAGCGCGATTATATCACCTGGTTCATCGACGGAAAGGAAAGCTATCAGTCGATCAATCCGTTTCGCGGATTTCGCTGGTATCCGATCATGAACGTGGCCGTCAAAACCAGCGGCACCTATCAGGACGGCAGCGGCGACATGATCATTCGCAGCTTCAAGATCCACTCCGCGCCCTGACCAGCCATGCTCCTCCCCCATCTCATGTGAGGGAGGAGCCTAGCCAGCAAGCAGCAAAACCGACATCCCCCATCCCGGCACCGCCGCGACGGCCAGAAAGCTGCCCAGCGCCACCCGCGTCGTGCGCTCCACCTTCTTTCCCAGCGCCGCGCCCGCGCCAACCGCGAGCAATCCCATGCCCGCCGCGAGCAACAGGATGAAGGGCAAGGCCTGCCACCCGAACCACGCCCCCAGCGCGCCCAACAGCTTGGCGTCGCCCAGCCCCAGCCCTTCGCGCCCACGCGCCAGCCGATAGCCCCACGCCACCGCCAGCAGCCCGACATAGCCCGCGACCGCGCCGATCGCCCGATCCGCCAGAACCGCGTCGGTCGTCCACAAACCGATGGTGAAACCCAGAAAGGCCAGCGGCCATGTCAATGCATCGGGCAACCAGAAATGCCGCCAGTCCAGCACCGCCAGCGTCAGCAGCAACCAGCCGAGCAGCGCCCAGCCGATCCCCGCCACGTCCGGCGCAAATCCGATCGCCAGCGCCCCGACGATGGCGCAGGCGGCCTCCACCCGGCCATGCAGGGGATCAATCCTTGCGCCGCAGGTCCGGCACCGCCCCCGCTGCGCCATCGCGCTCAGCAGGGGGATCAGATCGCCCGCGCCCAGCGTTCGCCCGCATCCGTCACAGGCCGACCGCCCCCGCATGACGCCCCGCCCCTGCGGCCATCGCAGGATCAGCGTCGCCAGGAAACTGCCCGCAATCGCCCCGGCGATCCCGCCAAGCAGTGCGCCGAGCGGTTCGATCACAGCGTCCCTTCGACCTTCAGCACCCGGACGCCGCCCGCCTCGGCAAAGCCCACCCCCGCCAGGGTCGCCGCCAGAGTGGGGTCAGCCGTCTCCACCCGCATTTCCGCGACATAGCGGCCCGAACGCCAGATCCGCAGGTCGATCTTCTCCATGCCCGACTGGCTCACCAGCGGCAGCAGCAATGCCTCGCCGTCGCAACGCGCCTCGCCCGACAATCCCTGCGCCAGGTTAAGCCCCGGCATCTGCCCCGCCATATGCGCGCGCACCCGCCCTTCGGCATGGCCGCAAAGCGCGCCGGTGAAGGTCGCCGAAACATCCTCCATCACGAAATTGCCCACCGGCAGAGGCGCGAAAACGCGGCCCAGCGGCACGGCGCCGCTCAGGTCATCCACGCCGATCCGCCCGAAACCGGCGGTGATCGCGCCCTTGATGTCATCGGGCGCGCCCGCCTGCCGCCGCAGGTCGATGCGCGCCCGCCCCAGCAGCAACGGCGCAGGCGACAGCGCCGCATGAACCGAACCCAGCGACACATTGCCCAGCATCAGCCGGTCGATCCGCCCGCTCCAGACCGTGCCGCGCACGTCGCGCGCCGACAGCCCGAACCGCTCCAGCCCCGCCATGCCCAGCGCCATCCGCATCGGCAGGAACAGCAGCAATCCAGCCGCGAATATCAGGATCAGCGCGATCCGCATCCGCCGCGACAGGGAAAACCCCTTCATTGCGCCGCTCCCCGCACCAGCACCGCCTGCACCGACACGCTGCCCGCCGTGGGCGACGGCCGCGCGCTCATCGTTTCCACCCGGACGCCCTGCGCCTCCAGTCCCGCGAGCCATGTCATCAGCGCCACCGGCCTGACGGCGGCAAGCGCGATGTCCATCCGGTCCGCGCCCTGTCCCTGCGCCCGCTCCAGCGTCAGCCCCGCTTCGCCCGCGCTCTGGCCGACGAACTGGTCCAGCGGTGTGCCCGACGAAGCCGCGGCCGTGCCGCGCGGCAGGGACTTCATCAGCTTCACCTTGGCGCGGATCGCCGCATGGCGGTCCGTCGCCTCGCCCAGCGCCTCATGCGCGGACCGCTGCGCCATGCCCAGCGGCCGCACGATCCCCAACCACAGGACGACCAGCGCCAGCAGCGCGAACATGACGCCCAGCATCCATTGTTCGCGCGGCGACCGTTCGCCCCACATCGTCTTCCACCGTTCCATCATGACCGCACCGTTATATCCGCCAGCGTCCGTCCGCCCGGCTCCTGGGATGGCGTCGCCGTGATCGTGAAGCCCGCCGCCTGCAAAGCCAGCAGCACGCTGTTGATATCCTCCGCCTTCGCCGCCGCCAGCGTCGCGCGGATCATCCCGTCGGCGTCGCGCGACAGGGCGGTCAGCGACACGCCCGGCGCGTCCTGCATGGCGTTCATCAAGGCGCTGACCGGCGCGGTGAAGGCATAGCCGCCCGCGCCCCGCGCCGCGAGTTGCCGATCCATCTCGCTTTCCGCCGACGCCACATCGGCCGCATTGGGCAGGACTTCCCGCGCCAGCGCCAGGCTTTCCGCATCCAGCCGGCTCGCCGCCCGATATTCCTTGGTCACCCCGACCACCGCGATCAGCAGGCTGGCCAGCAGCACAAGCCCGCTCCACAACGCGATCCGGCCCAGCGCCCGCCTGTCCCATTCGCGCCGCGCCCGCTTCGCGAAGGCACCCTGCCGCAAATTGAGCGGCGGCTTTTCCAGCGCCGCGATGGCCAGCGCCTCCACCTGCGCCGGGGCGACATCGCGCACCTGCGCCGCGCCGACGATTTCGGGCAGCGCCATCTCCTCGCCGAACGCCACCTCGCGCCCGCGCCACACCGCCGCGCCGCCGATGACGCCGCGCGCAAATCCTTCCTCCGGCTCCGGCAACAGCAGCGGCGCGGGCACGATCATGTCGGGGTCCAGCCCGTGATGCTGCGCCCAGAGCAGCCAATGCTGCATATCGCTCCGCGCCGCGAGCGCGACCAGATGGGGCCGTGCCGGATCGTCATTCCCGTCCGCCACCGCGAAAAGCTGGTCGGCTGGCGCGATCCCGCCCGCCAGCGCCTCCAGCCGCGCCGCCGCCTGCCCCTGACGCGGCGCCAGATCGGGATGCGACGCCCAATGCAGCGTCACCAGCGAAGCGGGCGGCACCAGCATCACCGCCATGCCGGACGGCAGTTCCGTCAGCCCGCAAGCCGCGAGCCAGTTCGCTCCCGCGCCCCGCTGCACCACCGCGCCATCCACGACGCGCATCCACAGCGGCTCCCCCGCCGCCCCATCGGGCAGTGCGACGATCAACGCTTCCTTCACGCTCATGCGCCGCTTCCCCAATTGCGCCGCACCAGCCTGGCCGGGCTTTCCCTGGCGTCTATCAGCCCGCGTTCCACAACCTGCGTTCCCCCGACATTCACCGCCACTTCCACCCCGAAAAATCCTGTCGTCACCTTGACCTGCCGCGCCGCTTCCTCAAGCGGATTGATGCCGAGATTCGCTGGCCCGGCCCAGAACTGCACGACGCTGCCGTAGCCCTGCTCCGGCCGTTGCGCCAGCATTTGCCGCGCCTGCGCCACGCTCATCTGCCCCTGCAACAGCATGACGAGCAACGGCGCCTGATCGGGCAGCAGCGTATTCACATTGATCGGAGAGAGGTCCGCCGTCGGCAGGGCGCACACCCATGGCCGCGCCAGATCATAGATGGCGGGCGTCACCCCGTTCACCGCCCGCAACTCGCTCGCGTCCACCATGAAACGGTTGGCGGTGCGATAGGGGCGCTCGGCCCGCGCATAAACTTCATCCTCCGCGCCGCCGGGTTGCGGCGCGCTGTCGCTGTCGATCCAGTCGGCCAGCGAAGCCGCCGCCGCCTGCGCCTGCCGCGCATCGACGCCCAGCGCCTGCAACAGCGCCTGAAACTGCGACACCCCGATCGGCCGCACCTTCAGGTTCGCCTCATTCTCGCCCGCCACCACGCTGTTGAGGTTGAAGCAATTGCCCCCGTCCCTCACCCGCGCCGTCGCGATGCCGCCGGGCACCGGAATATCGCGCGGCGCGCCCATCCATCCGCCCGCCAGCGTCGTCTTGCCCGGATTGGCCGCGACCAGATCGCCGATCTTGAGCCGCGCGATTTCCATCCCGGCATCGGCAAAGGCCCGCGCCTGATCGACCGCGCCGCCATTGCCGGTCATCCGCGTCGCCAGCGCCAGCCGCTCCAGCGCGGTGGAGGCCACCACCGCCATCACCGCCACCAGCAGCAGCACCGTCAGCAAGGCCGCGCCGCGCTCGCTCTCCTTGCGGGAATCAGCCATTGCCGCTCCCCGCTTCGATCACCAGTTTCTCTTCCGGTCCCGGCCCGACCAGAAAGCGCAGCGTCACCGCCGGTTCGCCCGCGCGCGTCACCGTCATCTCGACGGCGCGGGGCATCAGGTCCGGTTGCGGCGGCGTCCATTCGTCCAGCCAGTCGCCCTTGCCGTCCCGAAAGCGCAAGGCCACATCCTCGACCTGATCGAGCAGCGCCGCCGGTTCATCCCCCGCCGCGCCATCGACCTGCGCATAGGTCCGCCGCTCCAGCCGCCCCTGCCGCACCCAATATTCGACCTTCTGCAACGAAGGCCGCGGCAGATTGCCCAGATTGTCCCAGCCGCCGCGCACGAACTGCATCACCGGCACCCCCTCGCCTTCGCGATGGGACCAGAAGGCGGGCGCCAGCGTCCCCGCCTCGGTGCGGCTGATACGCGGCACCGCCTGCCCCAGATCGGCCGCCAGAGCGCCGCCCGCCCGCTGCACCGCCGACAGATCGTCGAGCCGCGCCTTGACCTGCGCCTGCGCCGACACGCTGTTGCCCAGCAGCAGCACGCCCGCCCCCGCCAGCATCGCGAAGATCATCAGCGCGACCAGCAATTCGATCAGGGTAAAGCCCCGTTCGCGGCTTTCGTGCATATGGGGGACAGAATGCGCCATCATTCCACCACCCGCACGAAACTCAGCATCGCCGGAGACGCGCCCGCCTGCCCGTCCACGGTCAAATCCACCTGCAACAGCCGCTTGTCGTCCGTCGCCTTCACCACCCGCTTCCAGTGCCAGCGCCGCCCGCCATTCTCGACCTCGCCCTCTTCCTCGCCCGCCGAAGGGGGCGCAGGATCAGTCTGGACCTCCACCATCAGGTTGCGCGCGACGATCTGCCCCAGCGCCTTGCTGTCGAGATCGGCCGCCGTCCGCAAAGTCACCCCCTGCAAACGCACCAGCGCCAGCGCCGCTAGGCTGAACACCGCCAGCGCCACCAGCATCTCCAGCAGGGTGAAGCCCTGTTCTCCACTCCGGGCGGACGATTTCCTACCCACCGACCATGACCTTCCCGGCCATGTCGACCGTCACCGACACCCGCTCGCCTTCCCGCGCCAAAGTCACCTTCAGCGGATCGGTGGGCAGGCCCGTCCCGTCAAAGCCGATCTGCTTCACCCCGTCCTTGCCGACCAGCGCCCGCGTGCCCGTTTTCCAGTTGGCGGTGACGAAAGGCCTTTCCTCCATCGCCACCCATTGCGCGCCCTCCCGGCGCTGGAAACCATAGCCCGAAGCGGACACCCAAACACCCATCGGGCGGGAGGTCACGACCGCTTCGTCGCGCGCGGCGGCCACGCGCGCGGCAAAGCGGTCGGCATCCTCGATCACCCGTCCGCGCGGGTCCGGCATCGCCAGCACGACCGCCGCCGAAACAAAGCCGATGATCGTCAGGACGACCATCAGTTCGATCAGCGTGAAGCCGCGTTCCCCAGATGGCGGGTTTCCATGCCTCATTGCCGCGCTTCCAGATCAGGGCCGGGCCAGCGCGCCCTCAAAGCGCGCTGGAATAGATGTCGCTATTCTCATTCTCGCCACCCGGCTGCCCGTCCGCGCCCAGCGACAGAATATCGAACGCGCCCTTCCTGCCCGGCACGACATAGCCATAGGGTCGTCCCCACGGATCGTTGGGCAGCTTCTTGATATAGCCCCCGCGCCGGTAACGCTGCGGCTGGGCAAGGGATGCGGGCGGCGACAGCAGCGCCTGCAACCCGTCCGTCGCCGAAGGATAGGTCAGGTTATCGAGCCGATATTGTTCCAGCGCCTGTTCGATGGTGGCGACGTCGGCCTTCGCCTTTTCGATCCGCGCCGTATCGGTCGCGGGGATCACGTTGATCGCCACGATCGTCGCCAGCAGGCCGATGATGACGATCACGACCATCAGTTCGACCAGCGTGAAGCCGTGTTCGGCGGAACGCTTCAAGGACGTGAAGCCGTGTTCGGCGGAACGATTCAAAGACATGAAGCCGTGTTCGGCGGAACGCCTCTCGCAAGGACGGGCCTCGCGAACGGAAGGGAAAAGATGACGCATATTCACTCCTCAAGCCCCGGTCAGGCTCTGCAATTGCAGGATCGGCAGCAGGATGGACAGGATGATGACGGCGACGATGCCGCCCATGGCGATGATGATGATCGGCTCCAGCATCGCCAGCGCCGCGGAGGTGAAGCTGTCGAACTCCCGCTCCAGATAGTCCGCCGCCCGTTCCAGCATCGTGTCCAGCCGCCCCGCGCTTTCCCCGCTGGCGGCGAGGTAGACCAGCAGCGGCGGAAACACCCCGGCCCGCCGCAGCGCCACCGACAGGCTGCCACCGCCGCGAATGGCCTCGACAATGTCCTCCGACGCCTGCCGCAGCACCCGGTTATGCACCGTCTGGGTGGTCAGCGACAGCCCCTCCATCAACGGCAGGCGGCTCGCGACCATGGTGGACAGCGTCCGCGCCATCCGCGCCGCGTGCAGGTCGCGGATCAGCCGCCCCAACAGTGGCAAGCGCAACAGCATCGCATCGACGCGATAATGGAAACTCTCGATCCTGAGCGCCCGCCAGAAACCGAAGGCGCCCAGCCCCAGCAGGATCAGCAGCAGCCACCAATAGCCCGCCAGAAAGGCCGAAACCCCCATCACCATGCGCGTCAACAGCGGCAATTGCTGCCCGACCGTATCGAATTGCTCCACCACCTTGGGCACGACGAAGATCATCAACGCCGCCACCACGCACACGGCAAAGACCGCCAGCACGCTGGGATAAGCAATAGCGGTCAGCACCTTGGACCGCATCACCGCCTGCCGTTCCATCAATTCGGAAAGCCGCTCCATGATCGTCGGCAGGCTGCCTGAACTTTCGCCGGCGGAGATCATCGCGCGATAGAGCGGCGGAAAGCTTTTCGGCTCTGCGCCCAGCGCGTCGGCCAGCCGCCGCCCTTCCAGCACGCCTCCATGGACCTTGCCCACGATGGCGCGGACATGATCCTGCTCGCTTTGCCGCCCGATGGTGCGAAGCGCCTCCTCCAGCGGGCTGACCTGCACCAATGTCGACAATTGCCGCGTGAACAGCGTCAGTTCCTTGGCCGAAAGGCGCGGGCTTCGCAACGACCGTCCCGCCCGCTTTCGCGCCGTTTCCACGGCCCCCGGCTCGATCCGCACGATGAACAGCTTGCGCGCGTCGAGCCGCGCCCGCGCATCGTCCACCGTGTCGGCCTTGACCGAACCCTTGCGTTCCTTCCCCGCCGGGTCGATGGCGATATAGTCGAACTCAGCCATCGACGATGGTTTCCGCCTCGATCGCGTCGCGCCGCGATACGCGGATGGCTTCCTCCGCCGTGGTCTGCCCGTCCCGCACCAGCGCCCGCGCCGCCGACCCCAGATTGGGCGCATTCAGGAAGGCATGGCGCGCGATCAGCGACTCATCGCCGCCATCGTTGATGAGGCGGCGGATGGTGTCGTCGATGCGGATCGCCTCGAACACGCCGATCCGGCCCTTATAGCCGCTGCCCCCACATTCATCGCACCCCTTGGCGCGATAGATGATCGTTCCGGGATCAAAACCAAGCAGCGCGCTGGCCGACTTGTCCGCCTGCACCGGCTCGCGGCAATGCTGGCACAACCGCCGCACCAGCCGCTGCGCGATGACGGCGCGCAGGGTGGAAGCCAGCAGGAACGGCTCCACCCGCATGTCCCGCATCCGCGTGATCGCGCCCACCGCGTCATTGGTATGCACCGTCGACAGCACCAGATGCCCCGTCAGCGAAGCCTGCACCGCAATCTCCGCCGTCTCCCGGTCGCGGATTTCGCCGACCATCACGACATCGGGGTCCTGGCGCAAAATCGCGCGCAATCCCGCGGCGAAAGTAAGCCCGACCTTGGCGTTGACCTGCGTCTGGCCCACTCCTTCAATGGCATATTCGACCGGGTCTTCCACGGTCAGGATATTGCGCGTCCCATCGTTCAGATGCCGCAAACCCGCATAAAGCGTGGTCGTCTTGCCCGACCCTGTAGGACCCGTGACCAATATAATCCCGTTCGGTTCTTTCAGTCCTTCATGAAAAATCCGGTCCGCCGCCCCGGCCATGCCCAGCAGGTCCAGCGAAATCCCCGCATTCTCCTTATCGAGAATACGCAACACCACCCGCTCGCCCGCCCGGCTCGGCAGCGTCGAAACACGCACGTCCAGCAGCTTGCCGCCCAGCGTCAGCCCGATGCGTCCATCCTGCGGCACGCGCCGTTCCGCAATATCCAGCCGCGCCATCACCTTGATGCGGCTCACCACCACAGGCGCCACATGCGGCGGCATCCGCAGCGTCTCGCGCAGCACGCCGTCGACGCGCATCCGCACGACGAGACCCGTCTCATAAGGCTCGATATGGATGTCCGACACGCCCTGCCGCGCGGCTTCGGCGATAATGCCGTTGATCAGCCGGATCGCGGGCGCATCATCCGCGCTGTCGAGCAGATCGTCGGCGGTCGGAATATCGGCCGCCAATATGTCCAGCTCGTCCGCGCCCATGTCGATGGAACCGGCCATCGCCGCCGCGCTGCCTTCCATCGCATAATGATCGGACAAATGCCGGTCGAACTGCGCCGCATCGACGAAGCGCACGTCGAAGCTGCGGGCCAGATGCCGCCTTACCTCCAGCAATATCCGGGGATCGCTCCCCTCCCGCACCGCGACCGCATGCCTGCCGCCTTCTTCCGGCAGAAGCACCACGCCATGCCGCCGCGCAAACAGATAGGGTATGTCCAGCGCGCGCGGATCGACATGGGGCGGGATCGGATCGGCCTGTGGACCGAGCACATGGTTCATGGCCGCGCCTCGCTCGCCGGAACCTCGACCGGGCGGACGACGCCGCTCGACTGGCGGGCGGTGGGCTCGATGACTTCCGGCGAAGGCGGAACGACGGCATCGCCCGGTCCTGCCGCCGCGCCAGGAGGCACCGCGCCCATATAGTCGCGCACCAGTTCGTCGATACCCGGCTCAATATCCGGATTGCGCCGCATCTGCATGTCCCGGATATAGCCATAGCGTTGCTGCGTCAGGCGCTGGGCGTCTTCCTTGCTCCGCAATATGGTCGGGCGGATGAAGACCATGAGATTGGTCTTGGTCCGGCTGCGGCTGCGCGATTTGAACAGTTCGCCCAGCCCCGGAATGTCGGACAGCAGCGGAATACGCTCGATCGTCTTGCGTTCATTATCGTCCAGCAGTCCGCCCAGCGCCAATATCTCGCCATCGTCGACCGTGACCGTGGTCTCGATCTCACGCTTGTTGATGATCAGGTCGCTGCTGCTGTTGCTGACCGGCCCGGCGACACTGGACACTTCCTGCTTCAGGAACAGCTTGATCGCGCCGCCCGCGTTGATCTGGGGCTTCACTTCCAGCTTGACGCCGACATCCTGCCGCTGGACGGTGCGGAACTGGTTGTCGAAATTCTGGCTCAACGCCTCGCCGGTCGTGACCGGCACCTGCTGGCCGACGAGGATCGACGCCTTCTGGTTGTCCATCGTCATGACCGAAGGCGTGGACAGGATATTGCTGTCCGTGTCCGATTTCACCGCATTGATGATCGCACCGAAAATGCCGTGACTGCCCAGTTGCGTCGCCACGCCGCCAAAGCCGCCCGTCGCGTTCATCAGGCTGTCCACCGCCGCTTGCTGGAGTGTGTTGGCGAGGTCGCCATTCTCCCGCGTGGTCGTGGTGGTGCGAGTTCCGTCCGGAGCGACCACGGTCGTCGTCGTCTGGCCCAGTTGGTCGGCTCCGACCGCCCCTGCCAATGTCAGGATATTGGGCGCGGCATTGGAATAGTTGGTCGCGGCAAAACCCGTCTTGGTGCTGCCGATCAGGAATTGCACGCCCAGCTTCTTCGCCGCCGCATCGCTGATCTCGACGATGATGGCTTCCACCAGCACCTGTTCGCGCCGGGTGTCGATCTGGCGGATGGTTTCGCCCAGCATCCGCTGCACGTCGCTGTTCGCCGCCACGATGATCGCGTTGGCGCCCTCATAACGCGTGACGATGGATGGCCCACGCGTGGAAATGCCAGCGCCCCCCGCAGCCGAAGCCATGGCTGGCGCAGGGGCCGCCGCTGCTGGCGCACTGCCATTGGCCGCGGGCACGGATGCGCCGACCGGCTCGCTGGTGGACTGACCGACCAGTTGCTGCAACACCGGCAGGAGCTTTTCGGCGTCGGCATGTTCCAGCCAATAGACACGAATTTCCGTGCCGCTGGCGGCCTGCCTGTCCAGATCGCGCGCCATCTGCACGAGCCGGGCGACTGTGCCCGCATCGCCGCGTATGGCGACCGAATTGCTGCTGTCGATCGGCACGATCGTCGCGGCAGCGAGCGCTCCGCCCTCGCCCCCGCCGCCTGCTACCAATGCCTGAAGCGAAGTCGCGATTTCCCGCGCCCCGGCATTTTTCAGCATCACGGTCTGCGTCGCCGCCGTGTCGCGATCAATGCGCGCGATGACCTGGCGGATGCGTGAAATATTATCGGCATAATCCGCGACCACCACGCTGTTGCCCGCGCGATTGGCGGTGACGGAGCCATCCCTGCTGACCAGCGGCCTCAGCGTTTCAAGTGCGCTCGCGGCGTCGATGGAATGAAGGCGGAAAACTTCCGTCACGAACTGATTGCGATTGGCGGCCCGCCCCACGGCGCTCGGCTGCCCCGCTGCGCCATCGGCGGGCTGGATGCGATAGGCGCCGCCTGGCGCGGGCACCGCGACCAACCCGTTCGCGCGCAGGGTGGACAGGAATATCTCGAAATATTCCGACCGGGACAGCGGCCGGTCGGTGACGACCGACACCTTCCCCTGAACGCGGTTGTCGATGATGAAAGTGCGCCCCGTCACGCGCGCCGCATCCTGAATGAAGGCCCTGATATCGGCGTCCCGCACATTCAGCGTTTGTTGCGCGTAAACGGGCGCGGCGATGGGAGCGGCCAGAGCAAGCGCAACGGCGGCGGATAAAAGGAAATGTCTTGTCATTGGCCTTGCAGCATAAGGTTGATGGTCGCGGTGGAAGCACCGCGTTCAACGGTCAGTGAAACACGCGCGCCGGGCGCGATCTTCGATCGCAGCGCTTGCAGATCGCTCGCCGAGCCGATGCTTTGCCCATCGACCTGCGTGATGATGTCGCCCGCCTGAAAGCCCGCATTTTCAAATCCAGGGCCCTTGGCGGTCAGGATCAGGCCGGTGATGCGGCCATTTTCCGTTCTGGGCGTGATGCCCACATCCTGTTTGATACTATCCGCCGTCGGATTGTCCCGCCCCCGCGCCGGAGCCGCTTCGGCTTGCGGTGCTGCGGCCGTTTCTCCTGAAGAGGTTTCGAGCGCGGTCTGCGACTGGTCGAGGAATAGCTGTTCTTCCGCTCCGCCCCGGTCGATCGTCACATGATCGAAGGCGACGGCTTTCAGGATGACGCCGGAGGTGATTTCGTCGCCGACCGCGAAACTGTTCTGCACGTCGTCCGGTCCAGCGATGATAGCCGACCCCAATCCCGTGCCTTCATTCAGCCGCACACCATAGAGGGTCAGCGCCAGGGACGTCACGACACCTGCCCTTTCCTGTTGCGGCGCAACACGGAAAAATGGATCGAAATTCGCGAAGAGAGCCTGACGAGCGGATGGCGAAGGGAACTGAGCCTGCGAACCGGACCAGATGCCGAAGCTCCCCACCGGCGTCACGAGAATCCAGAGCAATCGCGCAGCCTGAATGGCCAGCACTGCCAGGACGAGTTTTTCGATGATCGCCGCGCCGTCCATGCGGCGCAGGCGCTCTGCCCACCTTCGTGCCGCTTCGCCGACCGGCAAATGCATGATACTGCCCCTCTTTGCCACCGGCGCCTGCTAGGCAATGGCGATTGCGAAATAATGACAAATAGATGTCCAATTTATGACAAGCGCAACCATTAGACTGTTGGCCTTGCATTTATAGCGCCGAGCGATAGCTAGGGGCCGTCAAAGCGACTTCCTCAGCCGTTCGGATTCGTCATGTCGGACCGTCAAAACCCTTTAGCTTCCGATGGAAATCCCACCTGGATTGCCGGCCATCCCGGTGTCCAGCGCGTGCCCAATCGCGACCTGACGCTATTCATCGCGCGGAATTTCCTGTCACCGGAGGAATGTAAGGGATTTGTGGAACTGATTGATGCCAGTCGCCGTCCCTCGACCATCGCGGACGCCAATGGCGATCAATATTTCCGCACCAGCGAAACATGCGAACTTGACAGCACCGACCCGCTGGTCGCGACGATCGACGCCCGGCTCGCGGCCTTTGCCGGGATTGATCCCGTCCATGGCGAGCCGATCCAGGGCCAACGCTATGCCGTTGGGCAGGAATTCAAGGCCCATACCGACTATTTCGATCCCAAGGGCGCGGATTTTCAGAAATATTGCGCCATGACAGGCAATCGCACCTGGACGCTGATGATCTACCTCAACCAGCCGCAGGCGGGAGGAGCGACCCGCTTCACCAAGATCGGAAAGACGGTTCAGCCCGAAACCGGCAAACTGCTGGCGTGGAACAATCGAATCGGTCCGGACGCCTATAATCCCTCAAGCCTTCATCACGGGATGAAGGTGCGCGCGGGCGTGAAGCATGTCATCACCAAATGGTATCGCGAACGGCCATGGGTTTCGACATGACCCATCGGGCCAAATTCGCGGAAGCATGGCGCGACGCATGATGGGCTGCCTTATCAACGGGAAGCGAACTGCCGTCCCCTGGCTGCCGCCCATTGCAGCGGCGCGGCATTGGGCGTGCCCTCGCGCACGAAACACAGCCCCTTCCGCGCGCGGATCGAGCGGCACAGCGTCGTGGCGTCGGCGCGGCTCGCAAAGCCCTTGACCGCCAGACGGTGGAAGGTCGCGCCGTTGACCGTCACCTGGCTCATCATCACCGGGAACGCGGCCAGCGTTCCATTGGAACGCGACATGCCGATCCATTTTTCGCGCGCGATGGCGGCGCTGTCATAAGCGCCCAGTTGCACCACCCAGTTGCTCGCGCCATTATCGACGGGCCGGACGAACGCCACCTTTCGCGTGACAGGGGCTGCAACTTTGGGCGGCATGGCCTTCGCCGGAGCAATGCCCCGCGCCGAAACATGGCTCGGCCTGGCGGAAACCGGAGCGGCCGCGATGCGAACGGGCGTTGCGTCAGCCGCTATGACAGGCGCGGAAGCGGCGGTCTCGATCACCGGCTCCGGCTCATAGGGGGAATTTTCTTCCTCAACAGACGCCATCTGCACGGGAGCCTCGACAACTGGCGCCACCGCCGGGGCAAGCGCCAGAACTGCGGGCTGCCCGGCATCCTCGCCCGCCATGCTCACGCCCATCAGGGACGATACACGCATCGGGGCAAGTTCGGGAGCCGCGACGGAAGCCCATTGCATGATCCGCAGATTGGCAGCGGCGGAATCGAGGTCCATGCCGACAACCAGCCGCGCATCCTTCCATCGCCCCGCCAGGGCATAGGCATAGGCCAGATTCTGACGTGTGCGTGCCGTCGCTGAAGGATCGTGAATGGCTTGCGAAAGGATTTGCACGCCCTCCGCCGCATTGCCCGCCATTGCCATGGCCAGGCCGTAATCGGAGGCCGGAACCTTATCGGCATGGGCGGCAAGCAGCGCCTGCGCCGCGTCATTCTTTCCCAACGCAATCTGCACGAGTACCAGATTGACGATTGTCCGGCCTTCCTGATTGCCCAGCGCCATCGCGTCGGAAAGCGCCGTTTCGGCAGAGACGAATCGCCCGCCCGCCACATAGGCCAGCCCCAGCAACTGCCGGTAATCCCCGTTGCCGGGCTTCAGGCGGACGGCTTCTTCGGCAGCGCGGATGGCGCGTACGGCATCGCGATCCACTATCGCCTTTTCCGCCGCCAAAGCCCGCTTGCTGGCATCGTCCTTTTGCTTGACCGCCGCGGTGGAGGGGCGAAAGGCGACTCCTGTGCACCCTACCATCGTGACGGCCACGATCAGGGAAGACACGGCTGCCTTGCCGAATGCAGAACGCTTCATCATCATCCCACCCTTATTTGCGACCGCGCATCGGCGGCACCTGCTGTGCCAGCCGATCAATTTCCGGCAAGTCGCCGAGATATTTGTCGACCGCTTCGGTGACGATCTGCTGCGCCGATCGCCCCGTCACCGCGCAGGCGAGTCGCAACCGGAGATGCCGGTCAGCGTCGAGTCGCAGGGTGAAAGCTGTCTTGCGTGCGGAAGCGGCGCCGCGACTTTTCGTCGAAAGCGTTTCGGCCACGCGCTCGGCGAGTTCATGCCGTTCAGCCACTACCGGCGGAATCGGAGCCGCCGTGGGAAGGGCATGCGTCATCGGCGTAAGGCTGGCGATCGGCGATGGTTGCAGAGGAGGAACCATGGGCGCATCGCCCATGTCGTTCCAGCCCAGGTCATCCTGCGGCACGGCGGCCATCGCGGCGCGGCCAGGACCAAGCACGGCGGGCCTGCGCATGGCGGGCTGAGCCGCGCCCTTGCGCGCGAGGAGGCCGGAGGTCAGGGACGCGATCGGTTTTGCTTCGGCCATCACGCGATCTCCCTTCAATGTCCCACGACACGGCGACCAAAGCCGCTCCCGGCCGGTCGCGCGCTTCCCGTGGTTCCGACGCTTCCATGCGGGACGGAAAAGACCGTGCGCCGGAAATTCTTTTCGAGGCGATCCGAAATGTAGCTCCACAACTGGACAACCTCGCCGGCAGAGCGGCTCTTCGCGTCCACTTCCATCACCGTGCGGCCGTCGATCATCGACGCGGCGAAATCGGTGCGATGATGGATCGTGACCGGCGCGACGGTGCCATGCTGGGACAGGGCAATCGCCGCTTCTGAAGTGATCCGCGCCTTGGGCGTCGCGCCGTTGACGACGAAGATCAACGGCTTGCCCGCCCGGTCGCACAGATCGACCGTGGCTCCCACGGCTCGCAGGTCGTGCGGGCTGGGGCGCGTCGGTACCACGATCAGTTCCGATACCGAAATCACGCTCTGGATCGCCATGGTGATGGCAGGCGGCGTATCTATGACAGCCAGTTTGAAGCCCTGCTGCCGCAGGATTTCCAGATCCGCCGCAAGCCGTGCCACCGTAGTCTGGGCAAAGGCCGGAAACTCCGCCTCACGCTCATTCCACCAATCGGCGAGCGACCCTTGCGGATCAATGTCGATCAGAACGACGGGGCCATGTCCCGCTCGCTGCGCCTGCACGGCAAGATGCCCGGAAAGCGTCGTCTTTCCCGATCCGCCCTTCTGCGATGCCAGTGCCAAGATACGCACACGCGTCCCCCCAAGGAAATCCAGTTCCCGGCAGGATTGCCACGGCAGCGCCTAAAATTTAGTTAACCCATATGGCAGCGCCCGACATGCGAAAGGCGCGGCGGACCAGTTGGCGATGCTAACAGGCCCTTAACCAATATCCGCCATAAAGAGGGTGAATGCCGTGAATTTGGGAGCAGCCCTTTCATGAATAGATTTCGAGGCGCGCTTATCGCCATCGCGACGTTGGGCTTCAGTCAGCCCCTTTTGGCCGATGTGAAGCTGGGCGTGGATGCCTGGCAACAGGGCGATTATGCGAAAGCCCTTGCGGAATGGCGTCCCCTCGCCGAAACGGGCGATGCCGACGCCCAGTTCAACATGGGGCAGGCTTACAAGCTGGGGCGCGGCGTTTCGAGCGACCTCAATACCGCAATCCAATGGTATCGCAAAGCAGCGGCGCAGGGCCATATGCGCGCCGAGGACAATCTGGGCCTCTGCCTGTTTCAGCAGGGAGAGCGCGCCGCCGCCCTGCCTTATCTGGAGCGCGCCGCGGCACGAGGGGATTCGCGCGCGCAATATATCTACGCGACGGCCCTGTTTAACGGCGACCTCGCGGCCAAGGACTGGGTACGCGCCTATGCCCTCATGACGCGCGCGTCGGCATCAGGACTGACGCAAGCCAATAGCAGCCTGCAACAGATGGACAAATATATCTCCGATGAGCAGCGCGAACAGGGGAAAGCCATGGCCGCCCGGATGGAACAGGAGAAGGGTGTCCTGCTGGCCTCCGCTCCTGCACGAACGGAAAGTGCAGGCCCTGCGGTGCGGCCGGCCCCCTCCCCGATCCGCACCACCAAAACCGCCCCTTCCGTCACACCCCCTCCCGCCGACGCGCCCAAGGCTAAAGGGTCACCGCCTCCCAGGCAGATGCCAGTTCCTGCGGCCTCCCCATCGCGGTCCGCTTCGGGACCATGGCGGGTCCAGCTCGGCGCGTTCAGCACCGATGCGCGAGCCCGCGTCATGTGGACGCAACTCACGGGCAAGATTCGCAGCCTTTCCTCCTACCAGCCCTATTATGCAAAAGCTGGCGACATCACGCGCCTTCTGGCTGGCCCGCTGGATAGCCCGGCGGACGCAACCCGGCTTTGCGCGCAGATCAAATCGGCAGGCGCGGACTGCATCCCCAGGAAAAATTAAGCCGATGCCGCAGCTTGTAATGGGTTGATCGGTGGAAGGGCTTAGGGCAACGCGGCCCCTCTATTATCGGGAGGCATGTGTTGAACAGTCCTGTGGCCCCGTCCTGGGTGTTGACGCTCGTTTGCGTGGATCGCGTCGGAATTGTCGCGGCTGTCAGTCAGTTTCTGGCCGAGCATGGCGGCTTCATCACCGACAGCCAGCAATATGCCGACCGGGAATCGGGGCGCTTCTTCATGCGCGTCACCTTCGAAGCGACCGACAACCGCATGGATGGCGGCACGGATTGGCTGCGAAGAGAATTCGCGCCCATCGGCGATCATTTCGCGATGGACTGGCGCCTGACCGACATCAACGAGCGCCCGCGTATTCTTGTCGCCGTGTCCAAGGGGTCCCATTGCCTCGCCGACCTTCTGCATCGCTGGCAGACAGGCACATTGGCGGTCGAGATCATGGGCGTCGTTTCCAACCATCCCGACATGCGCCGCATCACGGAATGGCATGGCATCCCTTATCATGAACTGCCGCCCAATGGCGACAAGCCCGCCCAGGAAGCGGCCTTGCTCGATATTTTCGAGCGGACCCGCTCAGACTATCTGATTCTGGCGCGCTACATGCAGGTGCTGTCGGAAGAATTGGTCGGGAAACTCGTAGGACGCTGCGTCAACATCCATCATAGTTTTCTGCCGAGCTTCAAGGGCGCCCGTCCCTATCACCGTGCGCATGAACGCGGGGTCAAGCTGATCGGCGCGACCGCGCATTTCGTGACGGCGGATCTGGATGAAGGGCCCATCATCGAACAGGCGGTGGAGCGCATTGATCATCGCGCTACGGCGGAAGACATGGTTTGGATCGGGCGCGACATAGAGGCGCAGGTTCTGGCCAGAGCGGTTCGCTGGATCGCGGATCGCCGCGTACTGCTCAATGGCAGCAAGACCGTCATATTCCGCTGAACAGGTTTGGCGCTCTATCCTTCTACAGGAAAGAACTTCCAGACATGGGAATCAGGTGGGTTCGTTCATCTACCCATCCCGATCAGACTGAATCAGAAAACCGCCGTGTAAATAACCCAGCCTACGATAAGCAAGCTGGTAACTACGCACACGCGATCGCCAAACACGTCCATTCGCGACATTTTTCAACCATCCTTCCATAAGGCATTCTTTTTCTGATGCCTTAACCACAGGATACAGCAGTTTTCCGCTGGAAGGAACAACAAAGATAAGACAAAACGAGCAAAAAGAGCGACGAAGCGCAAACGCGCACTCTTGAAGCAAGCCAACGCCATTCCATTTGGCGGGCGTAAAGACCCTCATCATCAATCAGATCAGTGGGTTAGCGGGATCTCAGCCCCGATGCCGGAGAAAGGACCGCGTGGCTTCCTCCGGGCCTTTATAGGCTTCCTGAAATTCGGCGCTCCAATATTTCAGATCTTCCAGATCGATACGCGCGCCGGAAACAGCGCACAGAACAAACTGTCCCGGACGCACCACATCGAAATGTGGCGTGTCATAATGCAGCACCGCAAGGCCCTGAATATCCGCCATCAATCGCCCGTCAGGATACGGTCGACCAACTGTTTGACGGTTGGAACAAAGCCGTTGGAATAAAAGGGGTCCGTCCTGAAATTATAGGCCCCATGCCCCGCGAACAGCAGATTGTCGTCCAGCGAGCCGCCATGGACCGCCTGCTGCAAGGACTTCTGGATGCAGAAGCTGCGGGGATCAGCCAGACGTCCGGTGGAATTGGTTTCGCTATCCATCCAGCTTGAGAAGGCGCATTGGCTGAGGCAGCCCATGCAATCCGTCTGATCCTTGCGAATCTCGGCCTTGTCCGCCTCATTCACAAAGACCAGCGTATTGTCCGGCGTCTTGAGCGCGGAGGTAAAACCCTGCCCCACCCATTCGCGGGCGCGCAGCAAGTCGCCCTTCGTCACCCAGAAATTCTTGCCCTTCACCCCTGCGTCAAGCTGGTGCGTATGATCGCCGGCCTGTTCGGTGCTGAAGGGAATCTGCCGCTCGGACCGAGCTTCCAGGCTGCGGAGGAAAGGATTGCGGATCGCCGAGCTGTAAAAGCCGGTGGGCGAGAAACGGTGCAGCAGCACTTCGCCCGGCTCCAACTGTGTCAGCCTTTCCTTCCACGGCTGCGGAATGGGGCTTTCCTGCGTCAGCAGCGGCCGGGTGCCGAACTGGAAAGCGATGGCGCCCAATTCCGGATTGTCGATCCAGTCGTTCCAGTCGCGCAGATACCAGACGCCGCCCGCCATTACGATCGGTACATCGTCGGAAATGCCACCTTCGCGCATAGTGTCCCGCAGCGCCTTGACGCGGGGATAGGGATCTTGCGGTTCGCGCGGGTCTTCCGCGTTGGAGAGGCCGTTATGGCCGCCCGCCAGCCACGGGTCTTCATAGACAACCGCCGCCAACCATTCCGACGCCTTGGAATAAGCCCGCTTCCAAAGTGCCCGAAAAGCCCGGCCGGAACTGACGATCGGCAGATAGCTGACGCCGTAGGACGCCGCGATCTCGCTCAGCTTGTAAGGCATGCCTGCGCCACAGGTGACGCCAGCCACCATGCCCCTGGTTTTTTCCAGCACGCCGTGCAACACTCGCTGCGCGCCGCCCATTTCCCAAAGAACGTTGATGTTGATCGCGCCCTTGCCGTCCCCGATTTCGAAAGCGCGCTTCACCTGCTCGACCGCGCCGTCGATGGCATAAGCGATCAGTTCCTCATGCCGGTCGCGGCGTGTGCGGCCATGATAGATTTGCGGGATGACATTGCCCATGGAGTCGTAGCTGTCGGCGTTCACCGCGGACACGGTGCCGATTCCGCCCGCCGCGGCCCAAGCGCCCGAACTGGCGTGGTTCGAAACGGCCACGCCCTTCCCGCCTTCGACCAGCGGCCAAACTTCACGACCACCATAGACGATGGGTTTCAAACCCTTGAACAAAGACATCTCCCGCACAAAAACCAGTGACTCCCCCAGCCACGCAAGCGCCGACCCATAGCAGATTATGGGCCGGATAACGAGTTTTCGCGCGGCCCCTAGCGCAAAATGTCCGGCTGGGCCAGCGCCTTCCCATAGAGCGTGGCATAGGCGTCGACCATCCGCGCCTCCTCAAAGTCACGGGCGGCCCGTTCCCGGTTTGCCATCCCCAGCCGGGCGCGCAATTCGGCGTCGCCCGCCAGCGCCCCCAACGCGGCCGCCAGTTGCTCTTCATCCAGCACGATGAAGGAGCGGTTTTCAGGCGCCACCATGTTCGCGACGTCTCCCACATTCATTGCGGCGACCGGGACACCGGCGGCCATCGCTTCCACCAGCGAGATCGGGAATTGCTCGCTGTCGGAGGACAGGGCGAAAATGTCGAACAGGCCGACGAAGCGCCACGGGTCGCGCATGAACCCGGCGAGACAGATGTCGTCGAGGCCATGGGCAGCGGCTTCGGCAAGGATCGCGTCCCGCTCCGGTCCCTCGCCGACGACCAGCAGTTGCAGGCGATCGCGATGGGCCGCGACGGCACGGACAAGACGGGGGATGTTCTTGACCGGGCGCAGGCCCGCAAGAGTGCCGACCAGCAGCTTGCCCGGAGAGCGGCTGAGCGCGGGGATGGCGTCAGGCGATGGCGGTGCGGCGTAGCGGGCCACGCCGATGCCGTTGCGGATGAGGTGCACCTTGTTTTCAGGCTGCCGCCAGACCTGGCGCGCGATGCTTTCGAGGCGGATGGAAGGCACCACCAAGGCTCCGGCGTGGCGCAGGGCGAGACGGCGATAAAGATTGCGCTGGAATTTCAATCCATGGGCCTCGTCCGCATTGAAACCATCCTCATGATGGATGAGCGGCGGCAGGCCCATGGCGCGGCTGAACAGGCGATGGGCCATCACCGCATCCATCGCCCCCCAATTATAGCTCAGGATCAGGTCGAAATTCTTGAGGAACTGCGCGATCTGGCGGAAACGGCGAGGGTTGGGGCGGCCCGTCAATGGTGGCGGTGCAGGGAAATCCACGCGGATCGCCGGGTCGATGGCCTCGCGGGCGTCCATGGCGTCGGGAGCGGCGCTGACGATATTGTGATGGGCGCGGTCGCCCCAGAGGTTCATGAGCCGGACGGCGCGGGCTTCCTTGCCGCCCAGCGAGAAACTGCCGTGCACGTGAAGCAGGCGGGGCGGCCGCGACCCTGCCTCAGCCATGAAGGACGCGGGTGAGCAGCCGGTCTACCGCCGCCATCGATTCCGGCTCGTCCAGCACCGGCGTGTGGCCGACATTTGGCACGACCGTCAGTTCGGCGCTCTCGCCGATTTCCGACACCATGCGGCGGGCGGTGGCGTCGCCCAGCAGATCGGAACGCTCGCCCCGCAATATCTGCGTCGGAATGCCTCGAAAGGCGGCCATGACAGGCCACATGTCGACGGCGGCTTCCTCTCCGCCGATCAGGCGCAAAGGCTCCGCCACGCGCATGTCATAGTCCAGCACCACGCGACCCGCCGAATTGAGACGATACAGCCGCTTGGCCATGGCGATCCATTGTTCAAGATCATAGCCCGGATAGACATCGCGGCTGGATTCCTCCAGCGCGCGGGCGGCATGAACCCAACTGGGGTGCGACTGGCCGACGCCGACATAGGTGCGGATGCGGGCCAGCCCTTCCTCCTCCAGCGTCGGCCCCACATCGTTGAGCAGCGCCCCGGCCAGCCATTCGCGATGCGTCGCCGCGATCAGCATGGTGATGAGACCGCCCAGCGACGTGCCGATGGCGACGAAACGGGATATGGCCAAATCCGCCAGCAGCCGCCCTATGTCCTGCAAATAGGTGAGCGGGACATAGGTCATCGGGTCTTTCGCATAGGCGCTTTCGGCCCGTCCGCGCATGTCGGGGCAGATCAGCCGCCATTCCCCCGCGAGACGCTCCGCCAACGGCTCGAAATCACGGGCGTTGCGGGTCAGCCCCGGCAGGCAGAGCAAGGGCGGTCGCCCGTCATCGCCCCCTGCATAGTCCCGGTAATGGAGACGAAGGCCATCGGGTGACCACCAAAATCCGTCGCTATGGCCGCTCAACCTTGATCCCTCCGCCAATTCTCCCCCATATCGCCCTATGAACGCGCCCCTGCAACCCGCCAAATACAGCCCCGCCAATGAAATCTCCGCGCTGATGCCGGATATTGGCGATCCTGTCGAAGCCGCCGATTTCCCGCAAACCATCCTGCGCTTCCGCAACGACCCCTGGGCCGATGCCGTGGGGCTGGGATCGTTGAGCGAGGAAGAATGGATCGGCCATTTCGGGCGCTTCCATCCCTTGCCAGAGTCGCTGTCCAAGCCATTGGCTTTACGCTATCATGGACATCAGTTCCGCAGCTATAATCCGCAGCTAGGGGACGGGCGCGGCTTCCTGTTCGCGCAGCTCAGGGACGGGGCGGGACGGTTGCTGGACCTGGGCACCAAGGGGTCGGGGCAGACGCCCTATAGCCGCTTTGGCGACGGGCGGCTGACGCTGAAAGGCGGGGTGCGGGAAATATTGGCGACGGAGATGCTGGAGGCGCTGGGCGTCAATACGTCCAAGACCTTCTCGCTGATCGAGACGGGCGAGGCGTTGCAGCGCAATGACGAGCCGTCCCCTACCCGCTCGGCCGTGCTGGTGCGGCTCAGCCATTCGCATATCCGCATCGGGACGTTCCAGCGGGCGGCTTATTTCGACGACAAGGCGTTGCTGGAGAAGCTGACCGATTATGCACTGACGCGGCTTTACGGGGAGGAACCGGGGGATAATCCGCCGGTGCAGTTGATGACGCGCGTGATCGAGCGGGTGGCCGATCTGGCGGCGAGCTATATGGTCGCGGGGTTCGTGCATGGGGTGCTGAACAGCGACAATATCAACGTGACGGGCGAGAGTTTCGATTATGGGCCGTGGCGCTTCACGCCCGGATGGGACCGCTTCTTCACCGCCGCCTATTTCGACGAGAGCGGGCTTTATGCCTTCGGGCGGCAGGCCGAGGCGATCCATTGGGACGCCGCGCAACTGGCAGTGTCGTTGAGGCCATTGGTGGAGGCCGAGCCGCTGGTCGAGCAGATGGAGCGGTTTCCGGCGCTGTTCGAGGACGCGTTGGCGCGGCGGTTCTGCTGGCGGTTGGGGGTTGCCGGGGATGGCGATACCTCGGTTCTGGCGCAGGCGGCGGTGCGCGGAATGGTGGAGACGGGGACGGAGATCGACCGCTTTTTCCACGACTGGCGCGGCGGCGTGGCGCGGGCGGCGGAGCGTTATGCGGATGAAAGCTGGGCGCCGTTTGGGGAGGTTGTGAGCGGGTTCGCGGCGGCGGATGGCGCGCGGGATCATGGTTATTGGGAGGATGACGCGCCCTGCTCCATGCCTATCGAGGAAGTGGAGGCGATCTGGAGCGCCATCGACCGGGATGATGACTGGCAGCCGCTTTACGACAAGGTGGCGGCGATCCGGCGGATGGGGGAAGCGCATGGGGATGCGCCTGGCGTGGTGTGAGGGTGGACGCCGGCTCGTTCCTATGGATGGCGGGTTTCGACCTTTGCGGACCCTATTTCCTCCCATCCCCTTCAGGGGAGGGGCTTATGTCCGCCTTATCCACCCAAAGCCGCCCTTGGACATTAGGCGATAGACAATCTCCATGAAAAAAGCCCGCCCGGATCGCTCCCGGCGGGCCTTTTTCCATCCGATGCCATCCAATCAGGCAGCGTCTTCGGCGCGTTTTTTCTTGTCGCTGAAGACCCGGATCGGTTCCTTGCTGCCGGCGACCACATCCTTGTCGACGACCACTTCGCCGACGCCTTCCATGGACGGCAGGTCGAACATGGTGTCGAGCAGGATCGCTTCGAGGATCGAGCGCAGGCCGCGCGCGCCGGTCTTGCGTTCGATGGCCTTCCTGGCGATCGCCGTCAGGGCGTCGTCGGTGAAGCTGAGTTCCACATTCTCCATGTCGAACAGCTTCTGATATTGCTTCACCAGCGCGTTCTTCGGTTCGACCAGAATCTTGACCAGCGCGGTCACGTCGAGGTCTTCCAGCGTCGCGATGACGGGCAGACGGCCAACAAATTCCGGGATCAGGCCGAATTTCAGCAAATCCTCTGGCTCGCCCTGACGCAGCAATTCGCCGGTCTTGCGTTCTTCCGGCGCGGCGACATGCGCGCCAAAGCCGATGGACTTGGCTTCCAGACGGTCGCCGATGATCTTTTCAAGGCCCGCGAACGCGCCGCCGCAGATGAACAGGATGTTGGTCGTATCGACCTGCAAGAACTCCTGCTGCGGATGCTTGCGGCCGCCCTGCGGCGGGACGCTGGCGGTCGTGCCTTCCATCAGCTTGAGCAGCGCCTGCTGCACGCCCTCGCCCGATACATCGCGGGTGATGGAGGGATTTTCCGCCTTGCGGCTGATCTTGTCGATCTCGTCGATATAGACGATGCCGCGCTGCGCCTTCTCGACATTATAGTCGGACGCCTGGAGCAGCTTCAGGATGATGTTCTCCACATCCTCGCCGACATAGCCCGCTTCGGTGAGCGTCGTCGCATCCGCCATAGTGAAGGGCACGTCGAAGGTCTTGGCCAGCGTCTGCGCCAGCAGCGTCTTGCCGCAGCCGGTGGGACCGACGAGCAGGATGTTGGACTTGGCGAGTTCCACCTCGCCCGTCTTGGCGCCATGGTTGAGGCGTTTGTAATGGTTATGGACCGCCACCGACAGGACGCGCTTGGCCCGGTTCTGGCCGATCACATAATCGTCGAGAACGTCGCAGATTTCCTGCGGGGTCGGCACGCCGCCATCCTTCCTCCCGACGAGACCGCCCTTGGTCTCCTCGCGGATGATGTCGTTGCACAGTTCCACGCATTCGTCGCAGATGAACACGGTCGGCCCCGCGATCAGCTTTCGCACCTCATGCTGCGACTTGCCGCAGAAGGAGCAGTAAAGCGTGCTTTTGGAATCGGAGCCCGTCAGCTTTGTCATTCGTCATTCTTCCTTCCCTGCCGTCCGCGAAAAGCCGCTTCGGGCGAGGGATATTGGTCCACGGATCATCCTAGACCGCGGCAGGCCCGTTTCACAAGAGGTGAAAATGGGTAGGCCGCGGCGCAGGAATGCATCAACCCTCAGCAGTTTCCGCGGCGACCGGGCGGCGGTCGAACACTTCGTCGACCAGGCCGAACACCTTGGCTTCTTCCGCTTCGAGGAAGGTGTCGCGATCCATCGCCCGCTCCACTTCCTCCAGCGTGCGGCCGGTATATTGCACGTAGAGATTGTTGAGGCGGCTACGGATTCGCAGGATTTCCTTGGCCTGAATCTCGATGTCGGACGCCATGCCCTGCGCGCCGCCGGACGGCTGGTGGACCATGATGCGCGCGTTGGAAAGCGCGATGCGCTTGCCCGGCTCGCCCGCCGCCAGCAGGAAGCTGCCCATGGACGCGGCCTGCCCGATGCAGACCGTGCCCACCTGCGGACGGATATATTTCATGGTGTCGTGGATCGCCATACCGGACGTCACCACGCCGCCGGGCGAGTTGATGTACATCCAGATGTCCTTCTTCGGATTTTCCGATTCGAGGAACAGAAGCTGCGCCACGATCAGCGAGGCCATATGATCTTCCACCTGGCCGGTGATGAAGATGATCCGTTCACGCAACAGCCGCGAATAGATGTCGAAGCTGCGCTCGCCACGATTGGACTGTTCGATGACGATGGGGACCAGCGCGGCCATGGGATCGGACATGATATCGGTCATTTTGCTCTTTTCCGGGTAATTGCTTTTGCCCGATCCCTACATCGGCACAAAAGCGGAATGGTTCAAGAGGGACTGTGCGCGCTTCGCCCCGTTCAGTCGCGGCGGGCATAGTCCGAAGGCGCGCGGAAGGCGAGATAGGCGAGCCGCCGCACCTCCCTGCGCCCGCGCACGACCGTGTCGAGGATCAGGCCGCACATCGCCGACAACGTGGCGAGGATCATGAGGCCGGTGACGAGGATCGCGGTCGGAAAGCGCGGAACGAGGCCCGTTTTCATGTAAGTGACGACCAACGGTTCGGCGAGGATCAGGCCCGTCGCCGCCAGCAGCGCCGCGATCACGCCGAAGAAAAGGACCGGGCGTTCGATGCGATAGAGGGTGAGGATCGTCCGCAGGATGCGCCAGCCGTCGCGCCAGGTGGAAAGCTTGCTTTCCGATCCTTCGGGCCGTGCGCCATAAGCGGTGACGACCTCCGCCACCGGCATGGCGAGTTCAAGGGCGTGAACGGAGATTTCCGTTTCGATCTCGAAGCCCGCCGAAAGGACCGGGAA
Organism: Sphingobium faniae; assembly: GCA_900100475.1. Taxonomy (GTDB): domain Bacteria; phylum Pseudomonadota; class Alphaproteobacteria; order Sphingomonadales; family Sphingomonadaceae; genus Sphingobium; species Sphingobium faniae. The sequence goes on from FMTU01000009.1 coordinate 87,825, forward strand.
GCTTTTCACGAAGCGGCGGGAAAAGACCCGGTAGCCAGACAATATATCGGTGAAACTGCGGCCGAAAAGCTGTTTCAGAAGGCTGGTGAGCGCCCAGTTGCCGAAGCGGTGGCCGCGGCGATAGGCTTCCTCCACCTCGCTCTTGCGGGAGCCGACGACCATGTCGAGATTGTCGGCCAGCATGGAGGCGACCATCTTCGGCGCGGCGGCGGCTTCATAGGTCGCGTCGCCATCGGCCATGACATAGATGTCGGCATCCACGTCCGCGAACATGCGGCGGACGACATGGCCCTTGCCCTGCTGCCTCACGCGGCGGACGATGGCCCCGGCCCCGGCGGCGAGCTCGCGGCTGCCATCCGTGCTGTTATTGTCGAAAACATAGATTTCGGCATGGGCCAGCGCGCGGCGGAAATCCTCCACCGTCCGCACGATGGCGCCCGCTTCATTATAGCAGGGCAGGATAACCGCAATACGCGGCGTGGCGATCCCCTCCCCGCTGTTCACTGCCGGAAATTCCTTCATTGGCCTTCAACCCCCAGCCGTTCATGGCCTGCCATGCACGAGCATATATTAAGATTCGGTCTGCCATGACGCGGCGGAAATGAAAAGCGCCCGTACTTCCTTGCGAAGCCGGGCGCTTGTCCAGTCAGGCCGATATGGCCTTATTCAGCCTTGGCAGCCGCCTTCTTGGGCGCGGCCTTCCTGGCGGGGGCCTTTTTCTCGGCGGCAGGTTCAGCATCGGCGGCGGCGGCCTTCTTTGCCGGAGCCTTTTTCGGCTTGGCGGGAGCGGCTTCGGCCTTTTCCCCGGCAGCCGGCGCGTCCTCGACCTTTTCAGCGGCGGCCTTTTTGGGCGCAGCCTTCTTCGGCTTGGCAGGCTCTTCGCCATGGTGATCATGGCCGCAATCCGGACCATGGACGTGCGGCTTCAGGTCGCTGTCATCGGCTTCGATGGCGGCTTCCAGTTCCTCACGGCTGACGGCGCGATCGGTGACTTCGGCCTTGTCGAACAGGAAGTCGACCACCTTGTCCTCATAAAGCGGGGCGCGAAGCTGCGCGGCGGCCATCGGGTCCTGACGCACATATTGCACGAAACGCTCGCGGTCCTGCGGGCCATATTGCTGCGCGGCCTGCAAGATCAGGCGGTTCATTTCCTGATCGGACACAACGACGCCATTGGCCTGGCCGATTTCCGAGAGCAGCAGGCCCAGGCGGACGCGGCGCACGGCGATGGCACGATAATCTTCCTTCTCCGCTTCCATTTCCTTGAGGGCCGCTTCGGGATCTTCCTCATGGCTGGCTTCGTGCTGGAGCTGCGCCCAGATCTGGTTGAATTCGGCCTCGACCATGCTCGGCGGCACGTCGAAGTCGTGCGAGGCGGCAAGCTGGTCGAGCAGCTTGCGCTTCATATAGGTGCGGGTCAGGCCATTATGTTCCTGCTCGATCTGGCCCTTCAGCAATTCCTTGAGCTTGTCGAGACCTTCCAGACCCAGCGACTTGGCGAAATCGTCGTCCAGCTTGGGCTTGTCGCCGTTCAGGATCGCCTTGACGGTGACGTCGAAGGTCGCGGCCTTGCCCGCCAGATGCTCCGCGCCATAATCTTCGGGGAAGGTGACGGTGATGGTCTTTTCGTCACCCTTCTTGACGCCGGTCAGTTGCTCTTCGAAGCCGGGGATGAACTGGTTGGAGCCGATCTTCAGCTTGATGTCCTCGGCCGAACCGCCTTCGAAGGGTTCGCCGTCGATCTTGCCGACAAAATCAATGGTCAGCGTGTCGCCGTCCTTCGCCTTGTGGCTGGCGGCATATTCTTCCAGAGCGCCCTGCTGGGTCGCGATGCGGCCAGCGGCTTCATCCACCTGCGCATCGCCGACTTCGACGGTCAGACGCTCCAGCTTGATGCCGTCGGTGCTGGGGGCCGCGATTTCGGGCAGCACTTCCAGTTCGACCTTGATCTCGGCGTCCTTGCCGAATTCGAACGTCTCGTCCAGCTCGACGGAAGGCTGCATGGCGGGGCGCAGCTTCTGATCGGCGATCAGCTTCTGGATGCTTTCCTGAATCGAGCTGTTGAGCGCGTCGCGCTGCAGCGATTCCCCGTGCATCTTGCGGACCAGATTGGCGGGCACCTTGCCGGGGCGGAAGCCGGGCATCCGCACCTGCGGCGCGATGGTCTGCACTTCCTTTTCCACGCGGGCGTCGATGTCCTTCGACGTGATGGTCACGGTGTAGGCGCGCTTCAGGCCCTCGTTCAACGTCTCGACAGTCTGCATCTTTTCTCTCAAACGCTTTCTAAGCTGAATATCGTTGGCGCTGCGATGTGCGGAGCCTGACGCACTGGTGCGGGCGAAGGGACTCGAACCCCCACATCTTGCGATACCAGAACCTAAATCTGGCGCGTCTACCAGTTTCGCCACGCCCGCATCGGTCGCCGGTCGGCGCGGCATAGAGAAAAGCGCGCTTGAGGGCAAGCGCCAAGGGCAAAGGGCCGTCGAGAAAAGGCGGGAACCGGCCGGGTGCCCGGTGCGTAGAGGGGAAAACGCCCCTTTTCAGGAGAGAAACCGTGGCCACCCAACCCGATGGCATTCCGCCGCCCGACACCATCGAGCCGCAATCACCGCCCGAAGCGCCGCCCCCGATCGGGCCGGAGGAAACGCCCGCCGGTCAGCCCGATGAGGTAGAGCCGCAGCGACCCGATTTCGACCAGCCCGATCGCGCGCCGCCCGAATTGCCGCCGGATCAGGCGAGCAGTTCGCGGACCAGTTGAGGAACAAGGACGCTGGCCGGCCCCATGCGGCTTTCGTCGAAATAAAAGCTGCCCGCCGAGGGATCGAGATTGAGTTCCAACGTGCGCGCGCCGACATGCCGCGCGGTCTGGACGAAGCCTGCCGCCGGATAGACCGCGCCGGACGTTCCGATCGACACGAAAAGGTCGGCGCGACGGATCGCGTCGTCAATGGCGTCCATCTCATAGGGCATTTCCCCGAAGAACACGATATCGGGCCGCAGGCGGGACTTGCCGCAGCCGGTACAGGCCGTTTCCGGGGGCAGCGAGGCTGTCCACGAAACGGCCTTCCCGCAGGCGGCGCACAGGGCGGAGCGCAATTCGCCATGCATGTGGATCAGGCGTTTCGCCCCTGCCCGCTCGTGCAGGTCGTCGACATTCTGCGTGACGAGCAGCAGTTCGCCCGGCCATGCGGCGTCCAGCGCGGCGAGCGCTTCATGGGCGGGGTTGGGCTTTACGCCGCCCAGCTTCGCGCGGCGCTCGTCATAGAAGCGGTGGACCAGCGCGGGATTGCGGGCCAGCGCCACTGGCGTGCAGACATCCTCGACGCGGTGGCCTTCCCACAATCCGTCCGGGCCGCGAAAGGTGGCGAGGCCGCTTTCGGCGGAAATGCCCGCGCCGGTCAGAATCACGATGTTGCGAATATCCCTGTCCATCACGCGGATTTAGCGGATGCGCGGGGGATGACAAAGCCTCCCCGCTCTGGCATCGGCGGGCGATAATCCACATTCGGACACGGACATGAGCAACATAGGCATTTTCGGCGCGGCAGGCCGCATGGGACACGCCATCGCGCAGGTGGCGGCGGAAGCAGGCATCGCCGTCGCGGGCGGCACGGACCGCGACGGCAGCGGGGAGCTTGCGCCCGGCATCGCCATCGGCTCCGACCCTGCCGCGCTAGCGCGGGAAAGCGACGTGCTGATCGACTTTTCGGTGCCCCCTGCGCTCGCTGCGCATCTGGACGCCTGCGTCGCGGCGGGAAAGCCCGTCCTGATCGGCACGACCGGGCTGGAGGCCGCGCATCATGCGCTGATCGACGAGGCGGCGAAGGTCATTCCGGTGCTGCAGACGGGCAATACATCGCTGGGCGTCAACCTGCTGGCGGCGCTGGTGGAGCAGGCGGCGGCGCGGCTGGGCGACGATTGGGACATCGAGATCGTGGAGATGCATCACCGGCACAAGGTCGACGCGCCCTCCGGCACCGCCCTGCTGCTGGGCGAAGCGGCCGCACGGGGGCGCGGCATCGCTCTGGCCCATCATAGCGAGCGTGGACGCGACGGCATCACGGGCGCGCGGGCGCGGGGCGCGATCGGCTTTGCAGCACTGCGCGGCGGATCGGTGGCGGGCGATCATCAACTGATCTTCGCGACGGAAGGGGAGCGGATCGAACTGGGGCATCGCGCCGAAAACCGCGCGATCTTCGCGCGCGGAGCGGTGAAGGGCGCGCAATGGCTCAGCGGACAACCGGCGGGGCGCTATGACATGAAGGCGGTGCTGGGCCTCTAGGCGCATGAACAGGGCGCAGATCTTCGAATTTTTCAGCCGTCTGGCGGAAGCCAATCCGGATCCCCGGACCGAGCTGGAATATGGCAACGACTATCAGTTGCTGGTCGCGGTGGTGCTATCCGCGCAGGCGACTGACGTGGGCGTCAACAAGGCGACCCGCGCGCTTTTCCGCGAGGTGGAGACCCCCGCGCAGATGGTGGCGCTGGGCGAAGAGGGCCTCAAGCAGCATATCAAGACCATCGGCCTCTTCAACGCCAAGGCGAAGAATGTGATCGCTCTGTCAGAAATCCTGGTCCGCGATTACGATGGAGAGGTGCCGCGGGATCGCGACACGCTCACCACCCTGCCCGGCGTGGGCCGCAAGACCGCCAATGTCGTGATGAACACGGCCTTTGGAGAAGAAACATTCGCGGTCGACACCCATATCTTCCGCATGGGCAACCGCACCGGGCTGGCTCCGGGCAAGACGCCGCTGGCCGTGGAACAGAAACTGGAGGCGCGCGTGCCGGGGCCGTTCCGGCGGGATGCGCATCACTGGCTGATCCTGCATGGCCGTTATGTGTGCAAGGCGCGCAAACCCGAATGCTGGCGCTGCGTCGTCGCCGATCTGTGCCGATACAAGCCCAAGACTCCCCCGCCCGCCGCGAAATCCGGTTGACGATCCGTTATCGTCGCGTTCAGGCAAATTATGGCAAATAGGGACGGATCGCATTGCTCCACATCGTCGTTATGGCACGACACAGGAGAATGACCATGTCTACTCATAATAGCTATCGCCGCCTTGCATCGCTGGCGCTGGGTGTGGCGCTCATCTGCTCCGCCCTGCCCGCCTCCGCCAAGACGAAGCCCGACAATCTGGTTCCTGCGGGCGATCCGGTCGACTGCATCCAGATCGTCCAGATCCGCAACAGCGACGTCCGGGACGACCAGACCATAGATTTCGTGACGAACGGCGGAAAAATCTATCGCAATACCCTGCCAAACAGTTGTCCCAGCCTGGGATTCGAAAAGCGGTTCGCCTATGCCACCAGCCTGTCGCAGCTCTGTTCCGTGGACATCATCACCGTGCTGCAAAGCGGCGGCCCCGGCCTGATGCGCGGCGCAAGTTGCGGTCTCGGCAAATTCCAACCGATGCAAAAGGCCCCGAAATAAGAATATTTCCGGACGCATTTTGGTGCTGGCGCGGGCCGCGTCCCTTTGCTAAGCGGCCTGCACCACGCACCCGTAGCTCAGCTGGATAGAGCGCTGCCCTCCGAAGGCTGCACTCCTCCGACAAAGCGACGTTTTTATATAGTATTTTCCGTGGGTTGCAAAGAGTGAAGAAAGGCACGAAGAACTAACTCACCAAAAACTCACCACGGTCGCGAGACCCCGGATTGACGTTTTTCGACGATTTTCATAGGGCTTACAGCCTCACGCACCCGTAGCTCAGCTGGATAGAGCGCCGCCCTCCGAAGGCGGTAGTCAAGTCCAGAGAAGGCTGAAGGTGTTGGGAAAAGGTACTGATTTAACAATGGCTTGAGCGAATATCGGGTTTGCTCTTCAAGAAGCCAAAAAACTCGCGTAAGCATGACGTAAGCATCTCGCGAACGGTATGCACCCGTAGCTCAGCTGGATAGAGCGCCGCCCTCCGAAGGCGGAGGCCAGAGGTTCGAATCCTCTCGGGTGCGCCATTTTCCCCATAAAAATCAAAGTATTATCAGTTCCCTCTTTTAAGAGATGTTGCTTACGCGGCGCATTCACGTAAGCGGCGGCGCTGATTTTTCTTTCTATAACAATATCTTGACTCTGATTCTGCGTTGCTGCGATCTGAGGTAAGACCGTATCCGCTCTTGAGGGTTAAAGGCGGCCGGCTGAGGACTGGAAAAGAGGATTCTTCGCGGCGTGATTTTCGTCGACCGCAAAGCTGTGACCAAAAGAGTGGTCAGCTGATCATAATCTGCAAAAGTCTCGGCCTTTTGTGACGCTCAGATGCGATCTGAAAACCGATCATAAGCATCGATCCGCCGAACCGGGGGATCGACCTCATACCGATAGATCTCCGTTCTCAAGAACCGTAGTTCGGCCTCGCACTGAGCCTCGGGAACGTCAATATACCAGGCGCGCGGCTGCGGGCCGGGATCGCCGTTCCAGCGGTACCCCCGCGCTTTAAGGACATCCTTGAGGTCAAAGGGCGCGTTCTCCGCCCAGATTCGCCAAGAAACGGCACGAGCGCCGTCCAGGAGACGGCTGAGACCTGTAGCGCCAGATCGGGGCAGCCACATCGCCAGCAACTCGACCGTAGCAAGACAGTCGTGCATCGCGCGGTGGCGGTCGTAGAAGAAGCCGGCGGCCTGAGCGAGATAGGCGAGTTTCGTGCCCTCGAACCCCTCTGCTGCCCAATCGATCTGGCTGAGCGAGCATGCCCACGGCTTCGTCAAGAACACGTCGCTGAATCGTTCGAGGAAGCGGCGGTCGAACGCCGCGTTGTGCGCGATGACGAGCGAAGCCGGCGCTGCGAATGTGGCTACCGCTGCGGGATCAATAATCTGGCCGGCCACCATCTCGTTGGTGATGCCGGTGATCGCGGTGATTTCCGGGGCGATAGGCTTGCTCGGCTGACGCAGCCCTTGGAAGCTGTCACCCGCGCTGAAAATGGTGCCATCCAAGCCGTAGTTGAATGGTGTCATGGCGAGTTCGATGATCTCGTCGCGCTGATAGTCGAGCCCCGTGGTCTCCACATCGACCACCAGGCCAAGGCGCAGCGGCGTGCCTGGCGGAGGAACGATGCGAGGGCGCGGTTTGAGACGCCGGACGACCCGGTAGTCTCCCGTGGCCTCCAGCGTCTGCGCCAGGGCCTCCAGATGGTCAGAAGATGTCATCGTCTGACGCTTCGTTTACTGCCATCGGCTCCCCTCCAGCGGTATCGGCCGGAGCGAGTCGAATGTCGGCGGCTCGACCTTCTTCGTGGAACCACAAATCGACCACGGCGGTATCGTCGCTGCGCGGCCGCGGTGATGCCTCCCGCACCTTGAATGTCGTCGGGAGATTGACCGATGTTCCGAACACCAGCGCGTGCTGCCGAGGCAATGACGGCAACCGCTTCAAGACCGAATCCGAGATGAACGGCGTCATCTGCCGAATCTGAGAAAGATCGTCGGGGTTCTGGATGCGGTGAACCAGAAAATTGGAGCACTGGCTGAGAACCGTCTTGGACAGTTCACTCGGGCGTTGCGATGCCAAGAGCACGAACATGCCGTACTTGCGCCCTTCCTTGGCGATGCGCTCGAATATCTTGGTTGCGTCGATGGAAAACCGGGAGGGCGTAGAGGCGACATACCTGTGAGCCTCTTCGAGGAGCAGGTGTATCGGGAAGCGGTTTCTTGGTTCCGCACGGCGAAGGAACCGAAAAAGCATGCGCGCGACGACCGCACTGACCAACTCAACGATCTCATCTTCGACGGAATTCAGGTCGATAATGATGACCTGATTGCGTTTGGTGAACGCTTCGCCAGCAGCCCTTTCCAGACCGACGATGTTGGTCAAGAATTCCAGATCGCTTACAGCGGCGCCAACGTCAGTTCCTTCGTGACGTAGAAAGGCATATTCGGTCCTCTCCTGGAGAGATCTGAGCCGCGTAACCATGGACGAGCAGTAATCTCGGATTTGGCGGTTGCCGTGGGCCTCCTCATAGAGGATCGCGAAGTCGAGACACTCGTGCAGCTCATCAAAAGAAAATGGGGTCCGATTGTAGGCTGGTAAGGGCGCATCCTCCCTGAGCTTTTTCCTTACTTCGTTCAGAAACGCCGATTGATTGTTCCCAGAAAAATTTCCGTACTGAAAATTCGGACTGAAGCGGTTCAACAACGCCATATTCAGGTCGTTCGTCGGATATTTCTGAAGAAGGGAGACGACGCGCTGAAACTTCGACACTGGGGAGTCGCCATCCGCACCTCGAAAGCACTCGATGATGCAAGTGGCGACAAAGTGCTCGCGCAGAGCCAGAGCGTCTGGCGTGTTGGCATGAAAGAGACTTGTCAGACCTAACGCCGTCCGAAGGACCGGCAGTTGCGTTCGCTCGCTCGCCTGCAAAAGCAGTTCCCACTCTGCCATTTCCAGGAACCAATGCGGCATCCGAAAGCCAGCAGTCGTCCCATCAAGGATTACGCGATGGACGCCGATGCCGCCGTCTTTTGCCAAAGGAGAAAGCGCCTCGTGATACTCGCCATTCACGTCGAAGACGATAAACGTCGCTCCGCGAGCGTGATGTTCGTCCGGCTTGCTGAAAAGGGACTGCAAGACCGAGGCGACCGTGCAGGATTTACCGCTGCCGGTATTGCCTAGGACGGCGACATGACCGCCGAAGAACTCGTTCAGACGAACTTTGACGTCGTAGTCCTCGAACACCACCGACTTGCCGATCGGCAGAACCCGATAGCGCGTGGCCCCTTCGGGTTGGCAGGCGCCGCCATCCGGGCCGACTGACGGCTCGACGGTGGCCTCGGTCTCAAAGATGCGATCGAGCTCGCCATCCAGCGCATAGAGTGCGTCCGCATACAGAGACGGGAAAACCGACACACCGAAGCGAAACGCGCCGCCGCGCATCGGCAACATGCCGACGGGCACCACGTCCAGATACTTCGAGGAGCCGGCCCGGTCGAAATCGCCCCGCTCGGAAGGCGTGCTCGCGTCGCGCTCACGCAGGCCGACAACCTCGACCACGACATATTCCGACTGCGACGGAATCATCAGGAATGATCCCAGTCGCGCCACATAATGCACGTCGTCGAAGCCGACGACCGTGAAGTTGTCGGTGCCGACGTGCATCTCGACGACAAAGCGGTCGGCAGCGACCGAGACCACCTTGCCGATCGCCCGCTTGCGATCGTCGTGGCTCATGCCTCGCCATCCTTCGTCTCGTCGTCCCTTTTCGGCGCCAGCTCCGACAACACCTTGCGGACGGCATCATCAATCCTGTCGCTGGGGCGCTGGGGCATGAAATGCTCGACGATCATGTCGAAGTAGTGCGCCCTCGTCCCCTCGGCAGGGCCATTGCCTCCAATGATCCAAATGCGCGGATCGCGCAGCGCCCGCAGCTTGGCGATCTCTCCCTCCGTGTCGGGCGCCGCAAAGATCACCAAGCGGAAGGTCGGGATCGTCAGAGCCTGATAGATGATGTTGTTCAGGTGCTCGTCGCCGAAGGCGTAGCCCGCCGTGATAAGAACGCTCTGCTCGCGCACGATCCGGGACTGAAATTCCCGGAACAGGTCCGCGTAAGGCGAGCCGAGCGAAGAGTTCTGCTTCGCCGGCGTCGGATAGATCAGCATCTGGTTCGTGGACTGCGGCGGCCAGACCTCCTTGATCGGGAACAGGCCATGATCGTCCTCGGTCCAAGTCACTGAACCATGCAATTTGCAGAGATAGACGAAGGCGTCGACAGCGGTCCACTTGCGGCTGGCGACGTCGAGCTGCTCGGCCAAGGCATAGCGGAAGGTCGCCGGGTTGAAGCGACGTTCAACTACACCGGAAAAGCCGTTGGCATAGGGAATGCCCAGGCGATCCATCGCCAATTCGCTGAAATGATCGTAGTTGGTCGTGAACACCCACGGCCGGGGCAAGGACCGATCTCGCAAGACCAGTTTCTTGTAAAACCGCTCGTAGAGGTCGCGCACGGTGGTGTCGCTCTCCGTGGCGAAGGCCCCTTGGGTAACACGAGTCCACAGGAAATCCTGAACCTTCTTGATGATGCCGTCGAGAACAGCGCGATAGGGGCGAAGATCGGGATTTTCGCTTTGGCGCAGCACGAACCGCTGCGCGAACAGCACCTCCATCAAGCGTTCCAGGTTACGGTTGTAATCCTTCGCCAGATCGATCCCGAGCGTATCGAGATAGTCGAGTTCGCGCTTGGTCAGCCGCCATGGCGCTGGGGCAGCGCCGGCTACCGGCGGATCGGCGTAGAATCCCGCCGCGCGCGCCTCAAGGGTTTCCCCGCAAAACTCCTTGGCCAGGGGCGCCATGGTCGCAATGCCAAGTTCCTTCTTGTCTTTCATCAGGGAGGAACAGCCAGCGCCGAGCAAAAACGCGATATTCTTGGCGTTCATGGCCTCGGAAATCGCCTTGCGGGCGCTCTCGATCCCCTTGTTCCAGTCCAGTTCAGATGGCTCGGCATCGCCGTCCCGCAGAAACTGGAATTTTCGCTCTTCTTCGACTTCGCTCATATACCCCCGGTCCTCCCAGTTTCTTACTTGGCTGCTCTGTTCGCGCGCGCGGCTATATCAGCGCACTGCGCCATGAGCGCTTCGAACGGCTCCTCGTCGTCGAAGAGCAGTCCATCCTCAACCATGCGGGCATAGTCATCCTCCAACGCCTTCGCGCCATCGCCGACCGGCACGAGTTGCAAGCCGCCGCTGACAGCCGCTGCATAGTCGATCGGCGTGCGGTCGGCGGCCTTCTCTGCGAAGAACATCGACTTGTGCCGAGCGACAGCGTTGGCCAGGTCGCGATCGGCAAAAGCGGCTTCCGCGAAGCCGGCTTCGTCCAGTCGGACAACATCGTGCCAATGTCGCGCGAAGCGGTCGCCGCGCAGCCGCTCCTGGAGGCAGAAGACGTGGATGGCGGTCGCCTTCTCCCAGAACGTCCGCTCCGCGTGCATGACGCGCGGCCGCGCCGTCGGGAAGAGCAGCCCCTCGATCAGGCCGGCCGCGTCGCAGACGACGTCGCGCAAGCTCGCGGGTTCGCCCGTCGAGCGCGCGCCGAACTCCAGCATGACGCTTGGAGCCACATAGCCGGACCCGGCTGCGGTCGCCTCATAGTCGATGAAGAGCTTCTCATCCTCGACGCGGACGGCCGCCGCCAGACCTTCGACGGCCAGTGCGGTCTCGATCACAGGCTGCACGGTTTCCGCGACCCATGCCGGTAACCGCCGACGGACCTCGCTGGACCAGCGCTTTTCCTCGCTTCGTGTCTTCGGCAGACCCTCGCCATTGTCCCCAACCAGATCGGGCGCAATCGCCCGAATGTCGTAGGTCAGATCCACGTCCTCCGAAAACCGGCGAATGACGTGATAGGCTTTCGACAGCGACGTGCCGCCCTTGAACACCAGATGCTCGCCGAGCGGTGCCGCGTAGAGGGTCGCCAGCGCCCACACCACCCACACATCCTTTTCGAGAAGATGGGTGGGGCGACCCGAACGGTCGGCAGCGACGCCCAGTGCATCACGCCGATCCCCGGCCGAAAGCTGAAGAAAGACGTCAGCCATAGGCCGCCTTTCCGACGCTCTGTGCGAGCCATGTCGGAAACTGCGGCGCGGCGGCGACCAGTTCGCCGAACACGCCGGGCGGCATCTTCCGTTTCAATGTCGTGAGCGCGGCCTCCGCCCTTTCGGGGCCGAGCCAAGCCAGCGCCCGCACGGCCTCCCCTGCGGGGCGGTTGGCCAGGGCCAGTTGCCAGCGCGGCGCGTGCCGCAATTCGACGACCTGCTTGCCGAGGTGCATCTTTCGGCTGCGCCCGGAGGTCAGATAGACCGAGCGGACGGGCACCTGCGTCGTCAAGCCAAGCGCGTTCGCTGCTGCGGCGCCGTTCGAGACGATGATCTCCCCCTTTTGGGTCGCAAGAGCCTCGACAGCCTGCTCGACCGACGGTGCGCGCGTGCCGAACCGGCTGGCGATGGGACGCAGATAGACGCCACGACCGGCGCGGATGAGCTGCCCCCGCTCCGACAGGCGCGACAATGCCTGATCCACGGCCGCACGGTTTCCGAGGTGGAGCAGGCCCTTGGCGGACACAGGGACGCCTTCGGGCAGTCCCGTCGCATGGGCCAGAATCTGTTCGGTCAGCCGTGTCATCGCCGTTCTCCTGTTGGAAACATACGCGAGTTTCTGACAGTTTTCAAGGAAGTCCGGATAGGGGAACGCCTTCCCCTGCGGCCGAGCCTTGGTCTCTGCCTACCCCTTCTGCGGGGAGATCCCCGCAACGCCCCCTTCAGAGTGAGAGTACGGACGGATTTTCCGTGACGGGTTAAGGGCTGGAGGAGAGGCTTCCGGCGCCCGTCGCGGAGATCATCCCGATGGCCAGACAGGGTCGTAACCTCGCGGAAGGTGGCGCGCGCAGCAACCTTTACGACGACATCACCAACAAGATCATCGCCGAGCTGGAGCAAGGGCGGTTGCCATGGGTCCAGCCTTGGGGTGCGTCGCCTGATACCGCCCCGCTGGGCCTGCCGAGAAATGCTTCAACCGGCCGGTCCTATTCCGGCATCAATATTCTCATCCTCTGGGGCGCTGTCATCCAGCATGGTTTCCCCGCTCAGGCGTGGCTGACGTTCCGCCAGGCGCTTTCGCTTGGCGGCAATGTCAGGAAGGGCGAGCGTGGCACGACTGTCGTTTATGCCGACCGTTTCACCCCCGAGGACGAGAAGCGCCGTGCCCGCGAGACGGGTGAGGATGCGCATGCCATTCCGTTCCTGAAGCGGTTCACGGTCTTTAACGCCGCGCAATGCGATGGCCTACCCGATGAGATCACGGCAGTCGCGCCGCCACCGCCGCCGGGCCTTATCGAACCTCGGGTCGAGGCGCTGATCCGGGCCACCGGCATCGACTTCCGCATTGGCGGCAATCGCGCCTTCTACATGCCGTCGCTCGACTATGTGCAGGTGCCGCCTCCGCAAGCCTATTTCGAGCCTATCAACTGGCACCGCACAGCCCTGCACGAGCTGGGTCACGCCAGCGGCCATCACAGCCGCCTCAACCGCGATCTGACCGGCTCGTTCGGTTCGAAGAAATACGCCTTCGAGGAAATGATTGCCGAACAGACCGCGGCCTTCAGTTGCGCCGCGCTCGGGATCATGCCGACCGTCCGCCATGCCGATTACATCGGGTCGTGGCTGGAGGTCATGCGCGAGGATTCCCGCGCGATTGTCCGCGCGGCCTCGCAGGCCAGCAAGGCGGCGGACTGGCTGCTGTCGCATCTGCTTGCCGAAGACACCGTGGAGCCGGATGCCAGCGTAACCGACCGGAGGGCTGCGGCATGATCCTCCTGACAGGCGCACAGCACGACCGCCTGCTGGCCAATGGTCGCCAGCGCGATCAAGATCACATCCCGGTCGTTAAGTTCTTCAATCCCCTCGGTGAAGGCGTCTGGCTTGCTACCGAGCTGGATGAGGATGGCGACATCATGTTCGGCCTGGCGGATCTCGGCCATCCCGAACTGGGTTCGTGGAGCCTTGGCGAGATGCAGTCAGTCCGGCTGCCCTTCGGCATGGGCATCGAGCGCGATCTGCTGTTCACCGGCGATTTCCCGATCTCGGTCTGGGCCGAGGCCGCCCATCAGACCGGCAGCATCCGCGCCGCCGAGCGTCTGCTCTACCGCGTCGGCGCGGGCCTTTCCCCTACATCCGCCGATACGGAAAACCAAAGTGCCTGATTTCCGGGTTTCAGGTTCTGCGGCTGGCGTCGCTCTCTTCAGAGGAAGAGGGCGGCGCTTCGCTTCGTGACGGGCTGATAGCCGGAGAGAGAGGCTCACCGGCGTCCGTCATGGAGTCACTGACATGGCCACTGCCGTTCAGAAGATCACCCTGTCGTCCTCGCGCGACATTCCCTTCAACAAGCTGGTGCTGAGCCAGTCCAACGTCCGGCGCGTCAAGGCCGGGATCTCGGTCGAGGAACTGGCCGAGTCCATCGCCCGTCGCGGCCTGATCCAGTCCCTGCATGTCCGCCCGGTCGTGGATGCTGAGGGCAAGGAAACCGGCATGTTCGAGGTGCCCGCCGGCGGTCGCCGTTTCCGGGCGCTGGAGCTGCTGGTCAAGCAAAAGCGCCTCGCCAAAATCGCGCCGGTCCCCTGCGTCGTGTCGGAGGCCAGCGCCGATGTGCTGATCGATGAGGTTTCGCTCGCCGAGAATATCGAGCGCGCACCGCTGCATCCGCTCGACCAGTTCCGCGCCTTCCAGGCCATGCGCGAAAAGGGCATGACCGAGGAAGCCATCGCCGCCGCCTTCTTCGTGGATGCCAAGGTGGTGAAACAGCGCCTGCGTCTGGTTTCCGTCTCACCGGCCTTGCTCGACGTCTATGCTGAGGACGGCATGACGCTGGAACAGCTCATGGCCTTCAGCGTCAGTTCTGACCATGCCCGTCAGGAGCAGGTCTGGGAAGCGATCAAGGATGGCTGGCAGAAAGAACCCTACCACATCCGCCGCCTGCTGACCGAAACCACGGTCCGCGCCGCCGACAAACGAGCGGTGTTCGTTGGTATCGATGCCTATGAAGAGGCTGGAGGCTGCGTGCTGCGTGATCTCTTTCAGCAGGACGATGGTGGCTGGCTGCAAGATCCGGTGCTGCTCGACCGGTTGGTGGGCGAAAAACTCAAGGCCGAGGCCGAAGCCATCGCCGCCGAGGGCTGGAAATGGATCGAGGTCGCCATCACCTTTCCCTATGGTCACGACCATGGCCTGCGCCAGATTGTCGGCACGACGGTCGATCTGACCGAAGATGAACGCGCCACCCGCGAGGCATTGCGCGACGAATATGAGCGGCTTGAAGCGGAATATGGCGAGGCCGACGAACTGCCGGACGAGATCGACGCCCGCCTCGGTGAGATCGAACAGGCGCTGGAAACCTTCGAGCGCCGTCCGATGACCTTCGAGCCGGACCAGATCAGCATGGCGGGTGTCTTCATCAGCATCGACGCCGATGGCGCATTGCTGATCGAGCGCGGCTATGTTCGCGCCGAGGATGAAACGCCTGCGGAACCGGAAGCTGAAATCGTTGACCCGGAAACCGGCGAGGTGATCCAGCGGGCAGAACCGGAGGTAAGCCGCATGGGTGCAGTTATCACGCTGGGCGGCCAGACGGTCGAAACTGAGGAGGAAGACGAGGCCGACACCATCAAGCCGCTGCCCGATCGCCTGGTCAGCGAGCTGACCGCGCATCGGACGCTGGCGCTGCGGGATGCGGTGGCAGTAAACCCGCATGTCGCTATGACGGCACTGCTGCACAGGCTGGTCATGGATTGCTTCATGCCGCATTCCAGCAAGGGATGCCTCGAAGCCCAGGTCCGGGAGGTTCATCTGCCCGCTCAGGCCGAGGATCTGCGCGATAGCGCCTCCGCCAAGTCGATCGCAGACCGGCACGAACGCTGGGGCGATCATGTCCCAGCAGACGATGCCGCCCTCTGGGATTGGCTGACTGATCTGGATGATGGTTCGCGCATGGACCTGCTCGCCCATTGCGTCAGTTTCGGTGTCAACGCGCTCTATGAAAAGCCTAACCCCTACAGCGGCATGGGCGTCAGCCAGCACGGACTGGACATCCGCCTGTCGCAGGCTGACCGGCTGGCCCGTTCGACCGGCCTCGATATGGTGGCCGTGGGCTGGCGGCCGACGGTTGGCAATTATCTTGGCCGCGTGACCAAGCCGCGTATCCTTGAAGCCGTGCGCGAAGGGGCCGGAGACCGGGCCGCCGATCTGATCGGGCACCTGAAGAAGGGCGACATGGCGAAGGAGGCCGAACGCCTGCTGGCCGAAACCGGCTGGCTGCCCGAGCCGCTGCGCATGGTGGATGACGGTATCGAAGTCGATCCGGCATCGGGCGCTGCGGCGGAAGCCGACGATTTGCCCGATTTCCTTTCCGGCGATGGCGAGGACGACCCGGCTGACGACGAGGAAGAACAGCATATGGTCGCTGCTGAATAGCACTCATGCGGGGCGGCTTCGGTCGCCTCGTTCCAACCGCTCCGTTTCCGTAACTCGCCTGGTCCTCGTGATCGGGCTTTTTCTTTGGAGAGCCGCCATGCCGATCAGTATCGACATCGATGAAATCTTTGCCCAGGATCGGGAAAACCGTCCGATGGAGCGTACACTGCCCTGGGAAGAAACCCGCGACGGCATTACCGTCGTCGTGGAACCCAAACCCCATTGGGCCGAAGACATGCGGGTGTTCCGGCTCGATGCCCGTGAGTATTGCCGCTACGCCGAGTGGACCGCTCATGGTGCTCGTGCCCGTTTCTTCAGTCATATCGATACCTCGGACGATGATCTGATAATGAAGGCGCGCGCGATGATAGCCCGCGAAATTGCCGATGGGCTTTGGAGCTGAAGACCCAATCGCAGTGTGTCGGGCCGTGAGGATGGGAGGACTGCACCGGACGGGTCCAATCCGGCTTCACCATGCAATCCGCCATTCCCATCAGGACAAGCGGCAGCCATCTCTGGCCTGAAGGGAACACGATCCTGATGCCAGCATGATGGCAAGGCTGGCGCGGCAGAGCATCTGCGACGGGTACCCGGCATCCTGTCAGATGCGAAAAACCACCCCCGCTTCCATTCGCAAACCTTGGTCCGATCCGTCTCTTTGACATTCAACCCCAAAGGGGTCGGCTTACGCGCGCGTGCCGCCCTCGGGGATTCGGAAAAAGTCCGAACGCCCTCGGGTGATTGCAGATCCGGTCAGACACTTCGGGCGCCTGTCGCGCGGGGGATGGTCCCCCGCCTCCAAACACAGGAGCCGGAACCCATGTCCTATGCAGATGCCACTGCCTTCGCCGCCAGCCTTGCCGCCACGCTGATGGTTTCGATCGTCGTGTTCCAGGCCGGAGACGGCACCCACGCCGCTTGCCCCGCCGCCGAGTTCGACGGCGATGACGACATGGTGAAGCTGGAGTTGGACCCGTGGGAATAAGGCGCGAAAGCGCCTCATCCCCGACGGCCCGAGCGCGGCAGCCCGCGCTTCGGGCCTTCGGCCTTGCGATGGTCGCCCATCGCCGGTTGCGGAACCGGGGACGAAACCCCGGTCAGAGAGGAAGAGTGCGGGCCTTTCGGCCGTGACGGGTTAAGGGCTGGAGAGAGAGGCTCACCGGCGCCCGTCATGGAGTGATCCCGATGACCTTTGCCCGTTCCGAAACCTTCCGCTCAATCGGTCAGATTCTGGCTGTCGATGTTCTGCCCGCGCTTTATCGGGCGCAAAAGCTGCCGCTGCGCATCTCGTGCCTCGGCGTGGCCAGCTATGACGCCAGTGACGCGGCGAATAGCTTTGACCGCGTGATCCCGCTTGGGGAATGCCCGTCACCGGAAGAGGCCATCCAGGCCGCGGCCTTGCGCCTGTCGCGCGGCGATATTTGCACAGGGCCGGACAGCTTCCGTATTTTCAGCTGCGCATCATGCTCATTCAGGACCGAGATCAGCGCCTGGTCCTCGCCGGTGAAATCCGCGCCGACATTATCCTCTGGCAACAGCCCGTCGCATCCGATGCCGAAGCACGCAGGATCGTGACCGAGGCCAGCCGCCTGCGCGGTATGGCATTCCGAGCCTTGGACGCTGGTGATGCGAGACGGCTGCGTTACCGCGCCGCTGCACTGGAAGCCCGGCTGGTCGATCCCTTCTGGCGCGAAACCTCGGTCGATCTGCTCCGCGTGCCGCAGGCCGCCTGAACTTCACCCATTCCATCCCATTCGGCTCGGCCATACGCCGGGCCCTGTCATGTCCGGAGACCGTCATGGCCGACTATTACACGCACTTTTCCTGCCTCCTCGACGTAGGCACCCCCGAAAACGCCGCCCGCGCGCTTGAGCTCTACAACGCTCTGGCGGATGACAATGCCGCCGAAGATCCACCATCGGATGGCTTCCTGCTCTCCATCCAGCCAGAACATGGTGGCACACAGCTCTGGATTCGCGATGACATCACCGGCGATCCCGAGCATGTCGTCCAATTCGTCAAACGCTGCGCTGCCGAGTTTGGCCTGAGCGGATTATGGGGTTTCCAATACGCAAACAGCTGCTCGAAGCCGCGCATAGACGGCTTCGGGGGTGGCGCGCATGTCCTTGATCTTGCCACCGGCGAAACGGTGGACTGGATCTATACCGATGGCTGGCTTTCCTCGGTGCTCGAAGGGAGAGATCCCTATGAGTGAGATCATCGAAACCATCGTCTATCGCCTCAACGAACTGTCCGACGCGGCGAAGGACAAGGCTCGCGCCTGGTATCGTGAGGGCGGCTTCGACTATGACTGGTACGATGCCGTCTATGAGGATTTCCAGCGCATCGCGGAAATCCTCGGGCTGAGCCTCAAGACCCGCACCGTCCGTTTAATGGGCGGCGGCACACGGCAAGACCCCTGCATCTGGTTCCGGGGCTTCTGCTCGCAGGGCGACGGTGCGTGCTTCGAGACCTTCTATTCCTACCGGAAGCATGCGCCGCGCCTGATCCGGGAATACGCCCCGCAGGACACCGAACTGCACCGCATCGCCGACGCCCTTCAGGCAATCCAGCGCCGAAACTTCTATCAGCTTCGCGCCGATGCCAGCCATCGCGGCCATTATTATCACGAATATAGCATGGCGATCTCAGTAGAGCGCGACAGCCCGACCTGGCGGGACATGACCGCCGATGCCGAGGAGACGATCATCGAGGCGCTGCGCGATCTGGCTCGATGGCTCTACCGCCAGCTTGAACGCGAATATGATTATCTGTCCTCGGACGAAATGGTCGATGAAACCATCGCCGCTAATGAATACACCTTTACCGAAGCCGGTCGCCGCTTCGGATAATCCCGGGATGACACTGCCAAGCGCCCCGCCGTCCGGTCGGGGCGCTTTTTTTATGCTGCGCTCTGAGAGTGAGAGGT
Source organism: Sphingobium faniae (assembly GCA_900100475.1). GTDB lineage: Bacteria > Pseudomonadota > Alphaproteobacteria > Sphingomonadales > Sphingomonadaceae > Sphingobium > Sphingobium faniae. Next base: position 106,698 of record FMTU01000009.1, read on the forward strand.
GGGCCGAAAAGGGTCAGGTCCGGGTGGTCGAGAGAGAGCGCTGTCCGGGCTTGTCCTTCCCGCTCTTCTGAGGTTCCCGACATGAACATGGTTTTCCCCGTGGCCGATCCGGTCACGCCGCTGGCGGCTGCGCCTGCGATCCTGGCTGCGGCCAATCTTTTGCTCCCCCATCTCGAACGCGGCCAGCGCGTCGATGCCGTCACATTGCGCGGTGCGATGGAAACGGCCTTTGACGCATCCGATGCCAGTGGCGCGTGGGACTGGAAGCTGGCCTATGAGGCGTGCGAGGTCGCTACCGTTCTTTTCTTACGCAAATACGGAAAGGCGCTTTTCCGTAAAGCCGCGTCTCCGGCTGCACGGATTTCCGTGCTGGCAAAGATCACGGCGCTGTTGCCGACGCAGACCCGGCGTTCCGAAGAAAGCCAGAACTTCCAGCAGTTTTCGACGCCGATCCCGCTCGGCCTTGCCGCTCTGACGGCTGCCGCGATCACGCCCCATGACCGCGTGCTGGAGCCATCGGCGGGGACCGGGCTTCTGGCGATCCTGGCGCAGACTATCGGCGGTTCGCTGATCCTCAACGAACTCGCCGAGACCCGCGCCGACTGTCTCGCCTCGCTCTTTCCGGCCTTTGCCGTCACCCGTTTCGACGCCGCCCAGATCGACGATCATCTGGGTCCGGATGCCGTCCCGTCCGTTGTGCTGATGAATCCGCCATTTTCGGTCATGGCCAATGTCAGCGGGCGCGTCGCTGATGCGGCCTACCGCCATGTTGCTTCGGCACTGGCCCGTCTTGCTCCGGGCGGCCGCCTTGTGACGATCACCGGCGCTGGCTTTGGCCCCGAAGCTCCGGCTTGGCGGGACGCTTTCATCCGCTTGCAGGCCCGTGGCCGCGTGGTGTTCACCGCCGCCGTCGATGGCGCGGTCTATGCAAAGCACGGCACCACAATCGACACGCGGTTGACCGTGATCGACAAGCTGCCCGCCGACGAACCGGCCAGTTTCCCGGCCTCACCAGGGATCGCGCCTGATGTTGCCACGCTGATCGGATGGATCGAGGCACATGCCCCGCAGCGTTCGCCAGTCTCATTGCCGAAGATCGTGGTGTCCGCTTCGACCACCGCGCCGAAAACCGTGCGGGGCTATCTGGCCCGGGCGATAACTGCGCGGCCTGCCGCTGCTCCCGCCAAAGATCCCGAGGGCGTCGAACTTGCCTATGAGACCGTGGACTGGACGCCACCGGACGGCGCTCGCCTGTCCGACGCCATTTATGAGGAATATGCGCTGCAATCGCTGCGCATTGCTGGCGCGCAGCCGCATCCGACCAAGCTGGTGCAATCTGCCGCCATGGCTTCGGTCGCACCGCCGAAGCCCTCCTACCGGCCCATGCTGCCCGCAGACATCTGCGCGTGTCTGTCGGACGCCCAGCTTGAAACGGTGATCTATGCCGGTGAAGCCCATGCCGATCATCTCGCCGGCGCATGGACCGTGGACGAGCATTTCGACAATGTGAGCGCCGCGCCCGAAGATGCTGCGGGATCGATCCGCTTTCGGCGGGGCTTCATGCTCGGTGACGGAACCGGCGCTGGCAAGGGCCGCCAGTCCGCCGCCATCATTCTCGACAACTGGCTGCGCGGTCGGCGCAAGGCGATCTGGATCTCCAAATCCGACAAACTGATCGAGGATGCGCAGCGCGACTGGTCGGCGCTCGGCATGGAACGGCTGCTTGTGACACCGCTGTCGCGCTTCCCTCAAGGCGCAAAGATCACGCTGTCGGAAGGCATCCTTTTCACCACCTATGCCACGCTACGCTCCGACGACCGGGGCGAGAAGGTTTCGCGCGTCAAGCAGATCGTCGAATGGTTGGGGTCCGATTTCGATGGAGCCATCATATTCGACGAGAGCCATTCCATGCAGAATGCCGGTGGCGGAAAAGGCGAACGCGGCGATGTCGCCGCTTCTCAGCAGGGACGTGCGGGCCTGCGGCTCCAGCACGCGCTGCCCGATGCCCGCGTGGTTTACGTCTCGGCGACCGGCGCCACCACAGTTCACAATCTTGCCTATGCGCAGCGCCTCGGCCTCTGGGGCGGTGAGGATTTTCCGTTCCAGACCCGCGCCGAGTTCGTCGAGGCGATCGAAGCCGGTGGCGTTGCGGCCATGGAGGTGCTGGCCCGCGACCTGCGATCCCTCGGCCTCTATACCGCGCGCTCACTCTCCTATGATGGCGTCGAATATGAACTGATCGAGCATCAGCTCACGGACGAACAGCGGCACATCTACGATTCATATGCTGCCGCCTTCGCGGTCATTCATGGGAATCTGGACGCGGCGATGGAAGCCGCCAACATCACCGGCAGCGAGGGAACGCTGAACCGGCAGGCCAAATCCGCCGCACGCTCGGCGTTCGAGAGCACCAAGCAGCGCTTCTTCGGCCATCTGCTGACTTCCATGAAAACCCCGACCCTGATCCGGTCCATCGAGGCCGATCTTGAAGCGGGCCATGCCGCCGTCATCCAGATCGTCTCGACCGGCGAAGCCCTGATGGAACGGCGGCTTTCCGAAATCCCGACCGAGGAATGGAACGATATTTCCGTCGATGTCACTCCGAGGGAGTATGTAGGCTCCTATTTGCAACATTCCTTTCCGGTGCAGCTCTATGAACCGTTCAGCGATAGCGAGGGCAACCTGTCGTCACGCCCCGTCTTCCGCGATGGTCAGCCGGTGGAATGCCGCGAAGCCGTGGCGCGGCGTGACGAGATGCTGGAGCAGTTGGGATCGCTTCCGCCTGTCCCCGGAGCGCTCGACCAGATCGTGCAGCGTTTCGGCACGGATATGGTGGCGGAGGTCACAGGCCGTTCGCGCCGGATCGTGCGCAAGGGCGAAGGTGCATCGGCACGCCTTGCGGTCGAGAACCGTGCGCCTTCTGCCAACCTCGCCGAGACGTCGGCCTTCATGGATGACCAGAAGCGCATTCTGGTCTTCTCGGATGCCGGTGGCACGGGACGCAGCTATCACGCCGAACTCTCGGCGAAAAACCAGCGGCTGCGCGTGCATTACCTGCTGGAACCGGGCTGGAAGGCCGATGCCGCCATTCAGGGACTTGGCCGCACCAACCGGACCAATCAGGCGCAGCCGCCGCTGTTCCGCCCCATCGCTACGGATGTGAAGGCCGAGAAGCGCTTTCTTTCGACCATCGCGCGCCGCCTCGACACGCTGGGCGCGATCACCCGCGGCCAGCGCCAGACCGGCGGCCAGGGGCTGTTCCGTCCCGAGGATAATCTGGAATCCGCCTATGCTCGCGATGCCTTGCGTCAGCTCTATCTGCTGATCGTGCGCGGCAAGGTCGAGGGCTGCTCGCTCGAACGGTTTGAATCGGCCACCGGCCTGAAGCTGATGGATTCGACCGGCATCAAGGATGAACTGCCGCCAATCACCACCTTCCTCAACCGCCTGCTGGCGCTGACCATCGAATTGCAGGGCATCCTGTTCTCGGCCTTCGAGCAGCTTCTGCAGGCGCGGATCGACGGGGCGATGGCATCCGGCACCTATGATATGGGGCTGGAAACGCTGAAGGCCGAAAGCTTCATCGTCACGGACCGGCAGATGATCCACACCCATCCGGGCACAGGGGCGGAAACCCGGCTCCTGACGCTCACCGAGCGCAGGCGCAATCAGCCGGTCACGCTCGATGCAGCCCTGGCGGAACTGGATGATCCCCGCGCAAGATTGCTCATCAACGAGCGATCCGGTCGTGCCGCCGTGCAGATCCCGACTACCAGCGTCATGCTGGATGATGGCGAGATCGAACGGCGCGTCCGGCTGATCCGGCCGATGGAGGCGATGAACATTCCGGTGCGGGCGATGGGCGAAACCCACTGGATCGAGGCCGACCGTGCCGCCTTCAGCGCAGCCTGGAAGGCAGAATTGGCCGAGGTGCCTGAGTTCACCGATAGCATCCTGCATATGGTGACAGGGTTGCTTCTGCCAATCTGGAAGCGCCTGCCGCAGGACTCCTCCCGCATCTATCGGCTCCAGACCGACGAGGGCGAACGCATCATCGGTCGCCGGGTATCACCGGCCTGGGCTGCCAATGCCTCGACCAGTGGCGTCACCAGCAGCCTGACACCGGATGCCGCCTATGCCGCGCTGATCGAAGGTCGCACGATCCTTGATCTGGCCGAAGGTCTGCAACTGCGCCGCGTCCGGGTCATGGGCGCCAACCGGATCGAACTGACCGGCTTTACTGACGCGATGCGCGACCGGCTGCGGGCCTATGGCCTCTTCAGCGAGATCATCTCGTGGAAACTGCGCTTCTTCGTGCCTGTCGATGCGACAGGACCGGCGATCATCGGCAAACTGCTTGACCGCTTCCCGGCCCTGCGCATCGGTGAGCGGGAGGCCGCATAATGGCGCGTCTCAACGCTTCCGAACTGGCGCAGCGTCTCGGCCGACAGGCCGAGGCGGTGTGCCGCCACTATCTGTCGAATGGGCGCAAACAGGGCAATTACTGGCAGGTTGGCGATGTCCGAAACACGGCTGGCCGGTCCATGTTCGTCCGGCTGCATGACAGCGTAAAAGGCATTGCTGGTAAATGGCAGGACTCGGCCACGGGGGAATATGGCGATCTGCTGGACGTGATCCGGGACTCGCTCGGTCTGATCGACTTCGCAGACGTTGCCGAAGAAGCCCGGCGCTTCCTTAGCCTGCCGCATCCTGAACCGCAGCCCCCATCCCGTCAGTCCCAAACGCCAGCACCATCGGGATCATCCGAGGCCGCACGCCGCCTCTGGCGCATGACGCAGCCGCTGATCGGCAGTACCGCAGAAGCGTATTTACGCGGACGCGGCACTACGGATTTACGCCAGACCGCAAATCTGCGCTTCCACCCCAACTGTTACTGGCGGCCTGAGGACGATGGCCCGACGCAAGCCTGGCCCGCAATGATCGCCGCCGTCACCGACCTCAATGGCAGGATTACCGGCGCACACCGCACATGGCTGGCCCCGGATGGTTCCGGCAAAGCACCCGTCGATCCGCCGAGGAAGGCAATGGGCGACCTGCTCGGACATGCAGTTCGTTTCGGTGATGCACAGGATGTCATGGCAGCAGGGGAAGGTATCGAAACCATCCTGTCGCTGCGTCAGGCTCTGCCCACCATGCCGATGGTTTCCGCGCTCTCGGCCGGACACCTCGCGGCCATCCTGTTCCCGCCGCAACTGCGCAGGCTCTATATCGTCCGCGACAACGATCCGGCTGGTGACAGCGCACGCGATAGCCTGGTGGACCGGGCGCACGAGGTCGGGATCGACGCCATCACGCTCTCGCCCATGATGGGGGACTTCAACGAAGATCTCGCAACTTACGGGCTGGATGCCGTTCGGGCAGAGGTCCGGGTGCAAATCGCTCCCGAGGACGTCAGCCGCTTCATGGCTTCAAGTGCAATAGCCGGTACGGGTCCGTGATCGGGCCGTTCCAATCCCTGTCATGCGCATAGGCCGCATCCTGTCATCAGCAGAGGACCGCGCCTTGGCCTTCTGAGAGGGCGATCGGCCCACAAACGCTCCGGTCAAGCAATGGCGGCGCCCGACTGATTTCCGTCGGCGGCGGAGCCGCCTTTACAGCGCGAAACAAATCAGCCGGGCTTTGCCATCAAGGCCCTCGCCAGAGGCTCGCGCTGCCAGACCGGACCGCCCGTGGGCTTTCGTCGCCATGAAGGCCGCGACGGTCGCGGTCCAACTGACGGAAGCATCCCATGTACGCGCACGACGATTTCGAACCCGATCACAGCACGTCCCCGACCGGCCATGCCATCGAAGAACTTGAACTCTACGGCTACCGCCCTTCCGAAGACGAGGCCGATCCCCGGATCACACCCGAAGATCACGTCATCCAGGGCGCAGTCTCCGACATCTTCGACGCCCTGATTTCCACCATGGCCGATACCAGCCTCGATTTCGACCTCGACGAGATCCTCTGGTCCACCGTCAACACCTTCCACCGCGCTGTCGAGCGGATCGAGACCAAACTCGACGATAACGAGCAGGCACAGAAGCGCCTTCAGCGCGAACAGGACGGCAGCGAGGTCAAATCCGTCCAGCTCGAAACCCTGATCGGCGCGGGCCAAAGCCTGATCGAGCGCCGCGACAGCATGGAAACCTTCCGCGATGCCGCCGCCGACATCTATCTGCGCACCACCGGCACGCCCTGGTCGCAACGCTCCGGCTCACGGGTCAACCATCGCCAGATGACCTCGGCCATGATCGACAGCCGCGACTTCATCGCCGCAAAACGCCGGGCAGACAACGAGGTATTGCTGCCCGCCGGACCGAAGATCGCCTTCTCGGGCGGTGACACCACCGATCACCGGACGATCTGGGCCAAGCTCGATCAGGTCCATGCCAAGCACCCGGACATGGTGCTCCTGCACGGCGGATCGCCCAAGGGCGCGGAACGCATTGCGGCGACCTGGGCCAATAACCGCAAGGTCGCACAGGTCGCCTTCAAGCCCGACTGGGCGAAACATGCCAAGGCGGCGCCGTTCAAGCGCAACGATCAGATGCTCTCCACCATGCCGATCGGGGCCATCATCTTCCCCGGCACCGGCATTCAGGACAACCTGGCCGACAAGGCCCGCAAGCTGGGCATTCCGGTCTATCGCTTCGGAACCGGCAGCGCGTGAGCGCTGCCTTTCCCATCGTCACGAGCCGGAGAATCTAAATCATCGATCATTCCGGCTCGTGCAGGCGGGCATGTTCATGCTATATTTCGTCTTGCGCCATGGTGGTGGTGGAAGGCGCGACCGTCCAATTCCTTGCACGGAGACACCACCATGATCATTCTCGGGATCCTTGTGTCCATTGCAGCCATCGGCACCATGTGCTGGCTGCTGTTCAATCTCGCAGTATTCGCCCTGCCATTTTTTATCGGCCTGAATACTGGCATCTGGGCCTATGGCACAGGCGCTGGCTGGCTCGGCAGCCTCCTCGTCGGTCTTATCGCCGCGGGCCTGACACTGGCAGTCGCTCAAGGACTGTTCATGCTGGTCCGCCCGATCTGGGTGCGGCTGCTGATCGCACTGGCCTTTGTGGCACCCGCAGGCATGGCCGGGTTTTACGCGACACTCGGGATCGTCAAACACATGATGCCGTCTGAGACCTGGCAGCTCATCTTCTCGGTCATCGGTGCGGTCGCGGTGGGCGTGACGGCTTTCCTGCGCGTCGCGGGCATGGCGGCGACCGGCCCTGCGGCCGGAAACCTTGTGCGCACCTGAACCGCAATGATCCGTGGAGGCAGGACCGGAAGCGGGTGCGGGTCACCTGTCAATTTCGTCAGTAGGATGGCGGGAAATAGCGGGTAGTCCCGGATCGGCGTATGAGGCACAGGCGCGGCCCGCCACTGGGGCGCTGGGCGGTTCGCGCCGACATTCGCGCGATGAACTGGAACCCGGTTGGGGCAAGGCCGGTGGGAGGGGCCGGAAAGAAGGATGCGCACGGCCTGACACGCGAGGTAACAGACATGCCGGTGTGGCCGGTCTGGTCATCCCGATGGATGCCTCAAGGTCGCCACGCCTCCGTTCACTCTCCGTGTCTCGACCGCTCCAAACGGCCTCTTCAATGGCCTGATCTGGCCGAAGAACAGCGCGATGCGCTTCGACCGCTTTAGCGCAACAGCGTCGTCACAACTTTCTTCCCCTGCCGGCAAAGCCGCCATTCCGCGCGGAACAAGAAAGTTTCTCCTGTGCTGTCCAGCCCCTTTGGGGTGCGCCAGCGTTCGCCTCCGGCCTGTCGATCGCCATCGAGGCCGCAATGGTGCGGGCTCGGAAACGAAAAAACGGAGACTTACAATGGCGACCATCGGCACCTTCAAGAAGACCGGCTCGAACGAATTCACCGGCGAAATCGTCACCCTCAGCGTCCAGGCCAAGGGCGTGCGCATCATCCCCGACCTGCGCGCCACCGGCGAAAACGCTCCCAGCCACCGGGTTCTGGTTGGCCGCGCTGAAATCGGCGCCGCCTGGTCCAAGCGCTCCAACGAGGGCCGCGACTATCTGGGCCTCAAGCTGGACGATCCGAGCTTCAACGCTCCGATCTACGCCAACCTTTTCGACGAAGAAGACGGCGAAACCTTCTCCCTCATCTGGTCCCGCCCCAACGGTCGCCGCGGCGACTAAGGTGCGGCACAAAGGCCCCGACCGCAAGGTCGGGGCTTTTCCCGTGCCCGCGGGAAATTCGTCACGCCACCGCGCCCTGCCGTGTCTGGCACGGATCATTCGCTCAGGATCGGAACCATGGTTTTCACGTGGGCGTCGATGCGTTCCAGCACGGACGACGGGACCACTTCGCGCTCCGGCAGCGTCCACCATTTTGCATCGATCCGCCGCACCGTTTCGACAACCGCCTTGAGGACAGCGGGCTCAGGAAGCCGTGCCCTGTTGGCGAAGGCCTTCCAGCGGGCCGGGGTCAGGCCCTTGAAGGCTCGCTCCCCGCCGAGTGACAGTGCCAGCCCATCGGCCGGAATATAGGGAACGGTCGAAAGCATGTCGTAGACCGGGGCAAGCGCGGGCGTGTCGCCAGCCCCCGGATAGATCAGCGACCAGTTCTTGAGATGCATGTCGCCATTGCCCATGACCACCGAGAAGGTCAGCCGCCGGACAAAATCCAGTGCCGCGAACGGCGAGATCGCAACATTCAGCACAGAGGCGATGTCGTGGCAGGCGGCGCCATCATATTTGCGCGCCGGGTACAGGCCGAAAACCTGCGCGAAATCCTCGATATGGATGCGCTGCCCGTCTGCCCCGCGATCAAAACGTCGCACGAGCAGGACCAGCCCCTCGGCAAGTGTTTCAAACTCTTCGGGAATGCCCTCGAACTGGTCTCGGCTGACCAGTTCCCGCTCGGGCACATCCATGCCGATGGCTTCGGCAAGCGCGAGGTTCACGAACTCGTTCTCCGACACGCCCGGAAAGGCGGTCGAGGGGAATTTCGCAATATATTGGCCCTCGTCATCCCCGAGCGGCAAGGTCAGCCCGCCGCCCTTGCCGGTGTTCTTCATCACCGAGAGCTTCATTTGCACGCCTGCCAGCGAGAAGCGGGCCTTGGGCCGTCCTTGGGTTGGCGCCGCCCCGATGCCGGGTTGACCGTCACTGGGCAGCACCCGAACGGCCCCCGGCAAATCCGCACCAAGGGTGGCCAGGAGATCGAAATCATTCCCCGGCCGGACATTACCCGCATGGTGCTTTTCCATCGCCTCGCGCAGCCGGTCTTCGGGCAGCAGGTTGGCAAAGAAGGGCGGCAGGCTGCCTGCGACGGGTCGCGGATCCTTGCGCAAGCCCCCTGATGCCGCGCGCAGCGACAGGCTCAGAACCGGAATGCCGCCGGTCGCGCGATAGGCCGGATCAAGGCTGAAGGCGTTGAAATCACCCGGCGTCCTGACGATCGTGCCAACCTTCGCACTGTTCAGGAACACGTCCAGCGCGGTGATGGTCTCAGCGGTACGGACGGCTGTCATCGTCGCTCTCCGGTTGCGGGCTGAAGGCCGGATGATCATCCTCGGCCTCGGGGCGCAAAAGCGCCTCGATGGCGGGCACCATTGCCTGCGGGACCAGCATCATTTCCAGCCCAAGCGCCCTGGCAATGTTGATCAATGTCGTGGTGCGCGCAGCCGCCGCCCCCGTCTCGATGTCGCGGTAGCGCGGGCGCGAAATGCCCGCAAGATCGGCCACCTGCTCCTGGGTCAACCCCGCTGTAAGACGCGCGCGGCGAAAATGGTCGCCGATCAGCCTCAGTGTTTCTTCTTCCGCCTTCATGTGATGCCTTTACGGATCATTTTTGCTGCACTGATCTGGATGGGTATCATATCCAGCGCAAAACACAAAGAAAATGATCCCCAAACATATCACAATCATTTCCCATGGAGCGTTTGGGGATCATCTTGCGCTAGTCGGCGTTACGGCCAGCACAATTGCTGCAATTGCGGCGTACAGGCGAATCAGTCGGGCTGCCTGCTCAGCCGTGCAGATAACGCCCTGGCCAGATTCGACGATTTCGTATGGCGTATCGGGCGAAGGCGACTAAAATAGCCGTAGTTCTGGAATGCGCGCCGGTCGCGATGGGAGGTGATCATGCATGATCACCGCTCGACAGTCGCGGGCCGCACGCGCGTTGCTGGGTTGGACGCAGGAGACGCTCGCTGACAAGGCCCGAATATCGCTGACTGCTCTGAAGCGCCTCGAGTCCGAGAACCGGCTCGAGGTGTATGAGACAACGCGTGATCAGGTGCGTAGGGCGCTTGAAGCAGCAGGGATCGTTCTCCTGTCCACGGATCGCGGGCAAGGAGTATTGCTGGTTCATGGGGAAGACGAGAAGAGACACCGACAGATCCACGACGCCTGACCGACGCGGGCGGCATCATCGATCTGCGATCGCGACCTGTGTCCTGTGGTGTCCTTCGACATGATATCCCCGGTTCCCCCCTTCGACAACATCGCGCCTGTTAGCGACGAACTGACCGAATATGATCGGGCGCATGTCAAGCTCTACATGCGGCTGCTCGATGCCACCGATGATGGGGCCGAATGGACCGAAGTCGTCAATGTGCTGTTCGGAATTGACCCTGTTCAGGAACCCGAACGCGCCAGACAAGTCCATGACAGCCATCTGGCACGGGCGCGCTGGATGACACAGAGCGGCTATCGCCAGTTGCTGCGTCATCCGACAGATCGGACCTGACCTCGCCGCCGTCGCACCAGTGATGCCCTGAGAGCATCACCCCCTGTCTTTGTTCCGGCTTCCATCCCGGTAGAGGCGCCGCAATTCTTTCACGCTCCACCTGTGCAGTTTCAACCAGGAGCGGAGCAATGAAGCCGGATACATCCCGCTGGCGAGACCAGGACCAGTATGAATTCTACGATGCGCTGCCCGTTGAGGGCGTCGCCTGGGAATGCCTGCGCCGTAACGCGTCCTATCGGGCCAGTTTCGATGATCTTGTAGCGCAAGGCGCCGGGCATCTTCCCTTTGCGGATGACGCCCAACATCGCTGGGGGTTGCGATTTCCCGGCAGACCCCGGCTTTTCCGCGCTCGACCAACCGGTCATCTGGTCGCCTGTTGCCAATCCGGACATGCTGATGCTCGGGGCAGCGCCCGATTTTCTTCCGCCTTCTCCGTCCGCCTTATCGGTTGATCTTGCTGATGCCATCTGCGGACCAGAGGGGACATATGGTGTCTGTGACGCCAGCGACGGCGTTCAATACCTGATCCTCGCCGACACCGACGCCAATTCGCAGCCGGCGATCATCCTGCCACTTGACCAAAATCTGCCGGATCGGCTCGAAGCCATTCTCAGGCTCTGGCACATGCTGGCCGGGAAACCCGCGCGCCGCGACCCCAGGATGACGCCGTATCAGCGCCGGCGGTTCCGTCTGATGATGCAAGCCGCCGACGGAAACGCCAACCACGCGACTTATCGTGAGATTGCCATCGCCATCTACGGAGAGGCGCGCGTTCGGGCCGAACCGTGGAAGACATCGGCTTTGCGCGCCTCTGTCATCGCCCTTGTCCGATCTGCCGCCGCGCTGATCGACGGCGGTTATCTGGACCTTTTGCGCCATCGTCGCAAACCCTGACGATGACGTCTGATCGAGGGTGAGGATTTTACCCCTTCGATCTTCCTCATCCCCCATGCCACCGCGCCTTCGCCACCGTGCGCATGTCATGCCGTTGATCGTCAGCGGCATCCTGCACAACCACGGAGGCCACCCCATGCGACCTGATCTCGCCGCCTTGCCGCCACGCTACCTGCGCACCAAGGAAGCCGCCGATTTCCTCAGCCTGTCCGCGCGCACGCTGGAAAAGCACAGAACCTACGGAACCGGACCTGCCTATCACAAGCTCGGCGGCCGCGTTGTCTATTCGGTCGAGGATCTCGCAGCCTGGGTTGCGCGCGGATCGGTCACCTCCACGTCGGACCCACGCGGACAGGTTCTCCCGGCGAAACCTCTGCCGCCGACCGCGTTCACCTCGCCCAAGCGCATCACGCGCTGAACGTGGCTGTCAGCCCCTGATGGCGCCCCCGTATCCATCCGCCTCGGAACGCGGACAACTCGATCTGTTTCGAGCGCTTCCCGGTGAATTCGCTCCACGAGACGCGCAGGATCTCATGGCCTATCCCTTCTTTTCCCTTTCCAAATCGCACCGCACACGCCCGATTGATTTCGAGCTTGGCAGTGTTTCGATCCGTGTCGAAGCTGTTCCCGATCACGGCATGGCGACGATCTGGGACGCCGATATTCTGATCTGGGCGGCCAGTCAGATTGTTGAAGCGCGGGATGCCGGTCTGCGCACGTCGCGCCTGATGGCGGCAACGCCGTATGAAATCCTTACATTCACCGGGCGGGGAACCTCCCTGAGGGACTATCAGCGTCTGAAAGCGGCGCTGGACCGCCTGCAATCGACCACGGTTGCGACCTCGATCCGCCAGCGCGCGAACGGACGGCGGCATCGCTTTTCGTGGATCAACGAATGGCATGAGCGGACCGATGCGAATGGCCGCCTGGACGGCATCGAGATGATCGTGCCCGACTGGTTCTACAGTGCGGTTCTGGATGACGCCCTGATCCTCACCATCGACCGGGCCTATTTCAATCTGACCGGCGGGCTGGATCGCTGGCTCTATCGCCTGGTGCGCAAGCATGGTGGGCGGCAGAAAAACGGTTGGCGGTTCGACTTCCGTCACCTGCACCAGAAATCGGGAAGTCTGTCGCCGTTCAAGCGCTTCGCCTTCGAGCTGCGCGACATTATCCGCCGCCAGCCACTGCCCGGCTACACCCTGTTCGCCGAGGTCGAAACCGGCGGCCGGATGCTGCTCGCTTTCGAGCCTGTTTCGGCCTGTGGAAAACCTGTGGATAGCCTCGTGCTATCGGGAACCCGGACTATCGTGCCATCAGGAACCGGCGGCTCGTGCTATCGGGAACCCAAACCGCTCCTATCCTTCGGTAACGAAAGCGAAAATCGCGCCCTTAACTTAGAGTCTAACACAGAATCTAACTTTGAAGAGCGGCGGCGCGATGTGGAAAAGCTCATCGCGAAGGCTGGCGCGACGCTGAAATCGGGTGTCCGCAAAGGCAAGCTGACACACGCAAACCCAGGAACGATCGCGCCAGCGAACACGCCTGAACTTCCTCGTGGCAAGCCTGGGGGACGGCGATGATCGTCGCGCTCCTCAATCAGAAAGGCGGCGTGGGCAAGAGCACGCTGGCGCTGCATCTCGCCGGAGCCTGGGCTGCGCAAGGCAAGCGGGTCATCCTGATCGATGCCGATCCGCAAGGCTCCGCACTCGACTGGTCGCAGCGGCGTGGCCATGAAGGGCTGCCAAGGCTGTTCAGCGTCATCGGCCTGGCCCGCGATACGCTGCACCGGGAAGCGCCGGAGCTGGCGCGTGACGCCGATCATGTCGTCATCGATGGTCCGCCCCGTGTCGCCGGTCTGATGCGCTCTGCGCTGCTTGCAGCCGATCTGGTGCTGATCCCGGTGCAGCCATCGCCCTTCGACGGCTGGGCCTCGGCCGAGATGCTGGCGCTTCTGAACGAAGCACGCATCTATCGCCCCGAGCTTGCCGCCCGCTTTCTGCTGAACCGATGCGGGGCGCGCACCGTCATCGCCCGCGAAACGGCCGAGACACTGGCGGACCATGATCCGCCCTTGCTGGCCACGACGATCGGCCAGCGTGTCGCCTTCGCAGAAGCCGCACAGACCGGGCGACTGGTCTCCGAGACCGATGGCGGCGAACGGGCCGCACAAGAGGTCACAGCGCTGGCGGCCGAGATCGACGGCCTCGGTATCGGGAAAATCGTGCCATGACACGTCCGCCCGTCAAATCCGGCTTCGCATCGCGTCCGGGCAATCCCGATAGCTGGGTCAGAGCCGCCGATGTGCCGGCAATCGGCAATACAGCGACGGAGGCGTTCACCGCCCGCCTGACCATCGACATCACGCCTGAACTGCGGGGGCGCATCAAGGTTGCCGCTTTCCGGCGCGGCGTCACCGTCGCCGTGATGCTGCGCGAGCTGCTGGTCCGCGAGTTTCCACCCACCGAAGGAGATCAGCCATGACCGGCAAAACCGTGCGCGCTGCGCATGAAGCTCTGCGGCCGGACGGGCCCGCACCGTTCACCACAATGGTCGAACTGACCTTCCAGAAGAAGAAGGTCGAGCGCTGGATACGCTTCGGCCGGAAGAGGTTCGAGCAGATCATCGACCGCCGCCGCAGTCTGATCGGTTTTGCGCCCGAAAGCATCTTCGCCTTCGTCCGTTGGGCCTCCAACGATTACGGCACCATCGTTTCGCGGCTCGACATCCTGCGCGCTGTCGGGCGTGGCGAACCGTACCAGACCGTTCCCTTCGTTCGTCCTGGCGGTGAAATCCTGCTGCGTATCGACGGCTGGCGACCAGTCCAGCGGGTGTTGGCCCTGATTGATGCCGTGGACGCGCTTGGCGTCGATCCGGCGGATGTTGCGCCGGAACATTGGCGGCACGTCCACAACCGTTTGAGCGCCGGCCAGGAACCCAATCCCTACACCCCGGAGCGCCATGCCGCATGGATCAGCCGCCGGAGGATCGCACCATGAGCCGCCGTCATATCCTCGCTGTGTCTATGCTGGCGGTCGGCACGCTTGTCGCCACGGCTGTTGCCGATCTTCCAACCCGGCTGATCTGGAATGCAACCGCCAGCGCGCCCATCGGCTTCTACACAGTTGCTCCCGCCGATGCGCTCGAAGTTCCCGAACTGGTCGCCATCATGCCGTCCGAACCGCTGGAGCGGTTCATGGTTGAGCGTGGCTATATCGGACACGGCGTACCGTTGCTGAAGCGTGTCCTCGGCCTGCCGGGGCAGCGCGTCTGCCGCAGCGGTGCGACCATTACCGTCGATAGTGTCGAGATGGGGGACGCGCTGGAGCGCGACCGCATGGGCCGCGATCTGCCGGTCTGGCAGGGCTGCCGCATCATCAGCGACGGTGAACTCTTCCTCATGAATTGGGACATCCGGGACAGCCTCGACGGCCGTTACTTCGGACCTGTTCCCGCCAGTTCCGTCATCGGCCGGGCGCTTCCGCTCTGGACCGATGAGGAAGGCGATGGCCGCTACGAATGGCGGGCGGTCACGCATTGAACTCACGCCAAATCCACCAACACAGGAGACATACCATGCCACAGATCGGTCAATTCGCGCGTGACGCATCCGGCTTCGCCGGTCAGCTCGTCACGCTCATCATGAAGCGCGATCTCGTCATCGTGCCCGCCGAACATTCCGATGCGGAGAATGCGCCGGACTATCGCGTCCATTTCATTGAACATGACGGGCCGGAGGTCGGTGCTGCATGGAAACGCACCGGCGAAAAGGCTGGCGAATATCTCTCGGTACTGCTTGACGATCCCGCCTTGCCGCAGCCGATCCGCGCCAACCTGTTCCGCGATGACGATGCAGGCTCGTCATGGTCGCTACACTGGAGCCGTCCAAAACCCCGCGAAGATTGGGACTGAGATCATGCGATCCTGCGCCCTCCTTCTCTTCACGGCCCTGCTGACGGCTGGCAGCGGCTCGATGCCGGCCATCGCGCAGATCACGCCGCAACCCGCGCCTGTCACCGCGCATCCCCATGCTGCTTTCATTGCCGAGGCGTCACAGCGCTTCGGCATTCCAGAGCACT
Organism: Sphingobium faniae; assembly: GCA_900100475.1. GTDB lineage: Bacteria > Pseudomonadota > Alphaproteobacteria > Sphingomonadales > Sphingomonadaceae > Sphingobium > Sphingobium faniae. The sequence goes on from FMTU01000009.1 coordinate 122,395, forward strand.
GGATTCGGGCCGTGCTGCGCGTGGAGAGTGCGGGCGATGTGCGCGCAATTTCCTCGGCGGGCGCGATGGGACTGATGCAGGTCATGCCCGATACCTGGGCGGGCCTGCGCCGCCGCCATGGTCTCGGGCGCGACCCTTACGATCCGCGCGATAACATCCTCGCAGGCACGGCGTATCTGCGCGAGATGTGGAACCGCTACGGCAATGTTGCGGCCATGCTTGCCGCCTACAATGCCGGTCCCGGTCGCTATGACGAGCATCTGGCGACGGGCCGCGTTTTGCCCGCAGAAACGCGCGCCTATGTCGCCACGCTCGCGCCGCTTCTTGGGCATGCGACTGCGCCCGATGTGCCGACAATCGTGCCGCCACCACCACCGGATTGGCGCGAAGCCCCGCTCTTCGTTGCGCAATCCGGCGGCATTTCAGCAGCGGCAAATCAGCCGTCGGGCGACATCCACGCAACCGTTTCTCTGCGCGATCCCGCAGTTCAGGAGCTGCAGGACAGCGGCATATTCGTGGCCCTTGCGGGCGATGGCGACAAGCCATGAGCATGGCGTTTTCGCGCTCGTTCGGTCCATTTCCGGTGTGCAGTCAGGCTTGGGGGCGCCTGGCAGTATTCCCGGCAGGAAAGGCAAAAAGGGAAGGAAAGGCGGAGGGCAAGATAAAGGAAACCGGCACCCTGTCGGGCCTGTTTCTCGGCAAGCCTTTGTCTGCACACTGTTTTGGGGCGCGGCGCACGGCACCCTGCTTTTGGGCCTCGCGTGCTGCGATATGGCGCAAAGCCTTGGCTTTGCTGGTTTTTGACCGGCACTCTAACCGAATATCTGCCGTTTGTGTGCCTAAACGGCATGGGATGCGCCCATGAGCGCCGACGACGAGAACCGCTTTCGTCCCAAGCCAGGTCGGATCAAATCCGACGTGCCGAAGGCGGGCAAGGCGAAGAGCTTTCTGACGCAGGCGAAGAAGCTGGCGCGTCAGCATAGCAACAGCTCCGGCAGATCATCATCATTCGCATTACGGACGTCCTCGTCGCCTTCATCTGGTTCGGCCGGAAAGAGCGGGAAGGCATCGCGGGCTGGCAAAGGTCCGGGCGTCAAGCGCGGCCGCGGCGCGGCCTTTGTCCGCGCCCGAACCCTGTCGGGCGGTTGGCGTCACAGTGCGGCCGGAGTGCGCCGCGTCGTCGTCAAAACCCGGTACGTCCTGAGCGCGGGGAAGAATGGCAAAGGTGCTGCCCATCTGCGCTACATCCAGCGCGACGGCACCTCGCGCGATGGTGAACGTGGCCAGCTTTATTCCGCCACTGTGGACCGCGCCGATGGAGATGCGTTCCTTGATCGCGGCAAGGATGATCGCCACCAGTTCCGCTTCATCGTTTCGCCCGAAGATGCCGCCGATCTTTCCGACCTCACCGAACACACCCGCGATCTGATGAGCCGCATCGAGGCTGACCTTGGCACGAAACTCGATTGGGTGGCGGTCAATCACCACAATACCGGCCATCCCCATGTCCATGTCATCGTTCGGGGTAAGGACGATCTGGGCGAGAACCTGGTTATCAATGGCGACTATCTCGCCAATGGTATTCGTGAGCGGGCGAGCGAACTGACCACGCTGGAACTCGGCCCCGTGACCGAGATCGAGCAGAGCCGCAAGCTGTCTGCCGAAATCGACCAGGACCGCTTCACGCGCATCGACCGGGCAATGACCGAGGAGGCCGATGAACGGTTCCTCGATCTGCGCCATGAACCCGATGACACGCGCCGCCAGTTCAACCGCGCTCTTCGCCTGCGCCGTCTCGCCAAGCTGGAAAAGATGGGGCTGGCTACGGAACATGCACCCGGCGTCTGGGAGCTTGGCGCGAAGATGGAACCGGCGCTGCGTGAGCTCGGTGAGCGCGGTGACATCATCCGCAACATGCACAAGACGCTGAAGGCCGATGGGCAGGAGCGTGATCCGATGACCTTCCAGCTTCACGATGCAGCACCCGTGGCCCCCATCACCGGCCGCGTCGTGGACAAATATCTTACCGACGAGATGGGTGAGAACCTTACGCTCGTGGTGGACGGCATCGACGGGCGAACACATCATCTTCCCGGCATTGATCCGGCCCGCGTCGAAGATGCCCGGATCGGCAGCATCGTGGAAGTCGGTCCCGCCGATACAGCACAACGTCCCTCTGATCGCACCATCGCTGCGATCTCGGAAAATGGTATTTATCGCCCGAGCCGCCACCTCGAACAGGCGAAGTTCGAGGGACGTGTGCCGGGTGGCGATTATGAGGGCTATGTCGATGCCCATGTCCGGCGATTGGAGTCGCTACGCCGGGCCGGGATTGCCGAGCGGATTGACGCTGACCAGTGGCGCATCCCCGATGACTTCGAGAACCGCGCCACCGCCTATGATGCCGGTCGCAACCGGCAGGCCAGCATCCGTGTCGTCTCGACCTTCGATCTGGAAAAGCAGATCGGCGCCGATGGTGCGACCTGGCTGGACCGGAGACTGGTGACGCCGGACGCTTCGGACATTACCCCCGCAGGGTTCGGTCAGCAGGTGCGCGAGGCTATGGACCAGCGGCGTGAGCATCATATCGCACAGGGCGATGCCACGCGTCAGCAGAACGGACGCATCCTCTATCGGCGAAACCTGCTCGCCAATCTGCGCGAACGGGAAGTGGCCCGCGTCGGTGCGGAGATGGCAGGGAACAAGGGATTGCCGTTCCGTGCGGCTACCGATGGCGAGAATGTCAGCGGAAAGTTCACCGGGACCGCGCAGCTATCGAGCGGCAAGTTTGCCATTGTCGAAAAGAGCCACGAGTTCACCCTTGTCCCATGGCGGCCGGTTATCGATCGCCAGCTCGGGCGTGAGGTGATGGGCATCGTGCAGGGCGGATCGGTGTCGTGGCAGCTTGGGAGGCAGCGGGCATTGGGATTGTAGTCACTGCTAGCCGGGCGCCATCATCGCGAAGACCAGCAGCAACCGGCCCGATCTTAACATGCTCAACTACGCCATTCGCTGAAGGGAATGTCGTGCAGGAAGATAAGGTGATTTTCAGAGCAGGAGTAGCCGTTGGGGTATTCTCCGCGACGGCGTGGAGAGCCCTTATACTTCAAACCCGTCACGAAAATCCCGTCTCCCCTCTCGCTACTTTTGCTGCGGAACACTCAGTCCGAAAGGCGCCATTTGCATCATTCAGGGCGAGGTAGCGCACAAAACAAATTGGGCTTGAAACATTGCAAACATGTTTGTATAGTTATGGCTATTCAAACAGGATGGCTAACCCATGACCACCTCGCATTCCAACAGGTGGGTGCTGCTTGTGACCGTCGCCGCCGGTCTGCTGCTAATCACCCTCGACAACTCGGTTCTCTATACGGCGCTGCCGACGCTAACGCGGGAGCTTCACGCCTCTCAGACGCAGGGCCTCTGGATCATCAATGCCTATCCGCTGGTGATGGCGGGCCTGCTGCTCGGTACAGGGACACTGGGCGACCGCATCGGCCATCGGCAGATGTTCCTGATTGGCCTGGTGCTGTTCGGCATCGCTTCGCTGGTCGCGGCCTTCTCGCCGTCGGCCAACATCCTGATTGCGGCCCGGGCGTTTCTTGCCGTCGGCGCGGCGGCGATGATGCCGGCGACGTTGGCTTTGATCCGCGTAACCTTCATAGATGAGCGCGAGCGGAACATCGCCATTGCGATCTGGGGATCGCTGTCGGTCGTCGGCAGCGCGCTCGGCCCGATCGTCGGCGGCTTCCTGCTGGAGCATTTCTGGTGGGGATCGGTTTTTCTGATCAACGTGCCGGTGGTCATTGTTGCGTTCCTCTCGACTCTGATCGTCGCGCCGAAGGGTGAGACCGACCATAGCAAGCCATGGGATTTGATCTCCTCGCTGCAAGCGCTCGTGGCGCTGTCGGCTCTGGTCATCGCGATCAAGGAATCGGCGCATGCCGGACAATCGTGGCTCGTGCCGGCCGGTGCTTTCGTTGTGGCGGTGGTGGCGAGCATCCTCTTCGTGCGCCGCCAGTCGCGCCTGACCTTCCCGCTGCTCGACTTCTCGATCTTCCGTAACGCCGCCTTCTCGTCGGGCGTGATGGCAGCGGCCTTCGCCATGTTCGCGATCGGCGGCATTCAGCTTGTTACCACGCAGCGCTTCCAGCTTGTTGCCGGCTTTTCGCCGCTCGAGGCAGGGCTGCTGGTTTCGGCGGCTGCGCTCGGCTCCCTGCCGACAGCGATGCTTGGCGGTGCGTTCCTGCACAAGATCGGCTTGCGCATTCTGATCGCGGGTGGTCTTGCAGCCGCATCGCTGGCTGTCGTGCTGGCGACCTGGGGCGTCACCCATGGCCTTGGGTGGCTGATCGTCGGCATGGTTCTCACTGGCGCTGGTGTTGGCGCGGCCATGTCGGTGGCCTCGACGGCGATCGTCGGCAATGCGCCGGTGCATCGGGCGGGCATGGCCTCGTCGGTCGAGGAGCTGTCCTACGAGTTCGGCAGCCTGCTGGCCGTCGCGTTCCTCGGCAGTCTTCTCTCTGCGATCTACACCTTCAGCATCGTGATGCCGGTAGGAGCGCCGGAGGCTGTGCGCGAGAGTATGGGCGGTGCGCTCGCATTGGCGGCGGAAGCTGGGCCTGATGGCCAGGCGATCATCGATGCGGCGAGTCAGGCTTTTGATCGCGGCTATCTGACCGTGATGTATGTGGTCGCTGTGGTGCTGGCTGTGGGTGCTCTCGTTACTGCCGTGCTGCTGCGCAACTATGGGCCGGGGTCGCAATCCTCAATCTATTCCTCGCACTGAGAGGGATGACCCGATGCGAACGAGCAAGCGCACGCAGATCCTCGATGCAGTCGTCGCCATCATTCAGCGTGATGGGGTCACCGCTGTCACCTTCGATGCTGTCGCGGAAGAGGCGAAGCTGACGCGAGGCGGGCTGATCTACCACTTTCCATCGCGGGAAGAGCTGATCTTTTCGACCCACAAGCATCTGGCCGAAGGCTGGGAAAAGGCGATGGCGAAGGCGGCAGGAAAGAAAGCCGCCGCCGCAACGTCGGCGCAGCGATACGCGGCCTATGTGCAGACCTGCGCGCAGGCCGCCGATCGGGCCGAGCTCATAATGATGCTGGAAAGCGCGGGTGATGCCCGGCTCGGCGAGCTCTGGCAGGATGTGATCGACCGCTGGGCGCCGCCTGTTCCCGAGACCGAAGACGAAGCTGCGCTGTTGCGGTTCATCGCGCGCCTGGCGGCCGACGGTCTATGGGCGCATGAGGCGCTGTCATCGCGGCCGCTTCCCGGAAAGCTCAAGGACCGCATCTGCCGTCGCCTCGTGGCGATGGCCGAGCAGGAGTCGAACCCCGTCGAAGGAGAGTGACGCAATGACTGACCGCACCCACAAGCCGCTTACGGCAGTCGTCTTTGGGCTGGGCGTCACCGGACGCAAGATCGTCGAAATCCTTCTGGACCGGGAGGTCCGGATCGTCGCGGCGGTCGATGCCTTCCAGTTCCGCGGTCTGGACGTCGGCGCCGTGCTTGGCCGGCCCGATATCGGTGTGAGCGTCATACCCGACGCTGAAGCGGCGTTTGCTGGCGGGGCGGCGGATATCGCGATCGTCTCCACCCAGAACGGCATCAGGGACATCTACCCGACGGTGAAGCTGTGCCTTGAGAACGATACCGACGTCATCACCATCGCCGGAGATGCCTACTTCCCGTGGGTCGACAAGGCGTCGAGCGAGGCGCGCGCCTTGCACGAGCTCGCCGTGGCGCGGGGCAAAACGATATTGGGGACCGGCGTCCAGGATGTGTTCTGGGACAATATGCCGGTGCTGCTGTCCGGTGCGGCCGAGAGCGTCACAGGTATTCATGGCCGAAGCGTTGCACTCGTGGACAGTTATGGCGACTGGATCGCCGAAGGCCTGTGCATCGGCAAGGCGCCGGAAGAATTCGATCCGGGCTTCGCATCGCCCTTCGCCGGGGTCTTCATCGGGCCTCTCCACGACATGGCCCATAGATTCGGTCTGACCGTCATCGACGCCGTCACGACTGTGGAGCCTGTCATCGCGCGCAAAGCCTTCCGGTCGGAAGAAGCCGGGATCGAGGTCAGGGCGGGGCATCTTTCGGGCCTCGATACCTGCCTGCGCCTCAACACAGTGGAAGGCGTGACGCTTTCGGCCCGTTTCATCAGCAAGCTGCGCGAAGAAGGCGATTCAAATCACGCGGCATGGGACATCGAGGGGAGCTCGGGCGTGAGCGTCTTCATGCAGGACCGGCACGACATTGTCACCACCAGCGCGACCGTGGTGAACCGCATCCCTGACGTCATCAACGCCGCCCCGGGCTTCACCACCGTGTCAGCGCTTCCCGCGCCGATGTTCCGGTTCCGGCCTCTCGGGGCCTATGCGCGCGAAGGTGTGCCGTCAGATGCGGCAATCTCGGAATAGGACGAGGCGACGCCTTAAGGGCAAGGAAGATGGAAAGAAGCAAGCGACCGGACGAGAGGCAGCGCAGGCAGGAAGGCATACCGCTGGCCTTGAACTGGGCTGGCTGTGGCTCGGTTCTGCTGGCTTTCGCCCAACTGCTCAAGTGGCGAACCAGCGGCCTCGACGGCTTCTATCCGGTCCTTGTCGCCTTCGGCTGCCTGATGATTGCGATAGGCGCGGTCATCTGGTGGCGCAGCAGGAAACGATGAACAGCCCTCAACGGACGAGGATGCCAATAATATCGGGATGGGAATGACGGATAGTGAACTTGAACTGAAGGTGCTTCGGCTCCCGATCATCACAGGCGTAATCGTGTCAGCGCTGGCGTTGATCGCAGCGCCGCTGACCGGCTCACAGGCCATCCTGCTCGATGGGTTTTTCGGGCTGGTCTATCTCGTCACCGGGGCTTTTACCTATAGAGTGGGACGGCTCCTGCATCAGGGCGCGAGCCGGCGGTTCCCGTTCGGCTATGCGCCGCTCGAACCGCTGGTCAACCTGATCAAGAGCCTGCTGATTGCCGGCGTCTCCATGTTGTCGGTCTGGTATGCGGTCTCGAGCCTCTTTGCCGGCGGCACGGACATCGAGTTCGGCGGCGCGGTCCTGTTCGCGTTTCTCTCGGCTTCGATCACCATGGGCATGGCGGCCTATGTCTGGATCCGTTATCGCCACGTCGACAGCCCGTTGGTCCAGGGCGACCTGGCCGCGCGCATGATCGACGCCTTGACTGCCCTCGGCGCGTTGCTGGCGTTTCTGGTCGCCTATGGGCTTCACGCGAATGGCTATCAGGCCGCGGCCCGCTACGTCGACCCGGTGCTGACGCTGGCGCTGGTCGTTCTGACGGTCGGCATTCCTTATTCGCTCGGCAAAGGCGCTCTGTCGGAGCTCATCTATGTCTCGCCGCCGGCGGCCGAGGTCGAGCCGCTGGAGGGCAAGGTTCGCGCCGTTCTTGCCGATCTGCCGCTAACTGCCTTGGACATCCGCACGGTTCGGATCGGCCGAACCTGGGAGATCATGGCGCAGGCGCAACTCCGACCCGATGTCGATCTGGATGCCCACGCCGCTGACGATTACCGGGAAAAGCTGGCCGGGCAGTTCGCGCGTGAGCGGCAGGCGGTCCGGGCGGTTCTCATCTTCACCTATCTGCCGACAGAGCCGCTAACCTGAGGGAGACGGCAATGGCCCCAACGACCCAATTCAAGAACAGGATTTCGAGACAAACATGCGACTTCAACTATTCCGCGGCATTGCCGTCATCGAAGGTATCACCACGCTCATCTTGTTCCTAATCGCAATGCCGCTCAAATATCTCGCCGGGAACGAAGCGATCATGCCGCTTGCCGGCTGGGGTCATGGCCATGCTTTCCTTGCCTATATGCTCTTCCTCGTGCCGGGCATGTGGGGAAAGGGCTTCACCGCGTGGGAGTGGACGCGAACTTTCCTCGCATCGCTGATCCCGTTCGGTACCTTCCTCAATGACCCCATGCTGAAGCGCAAAGCGCTCTCGGCACATGCGTGATCGCTGATGGGGTTTCCCGCCCATCATACTACCGGCACTGATGCCGCTGCGCCGGCCATCGGTCCGGGGCTGGTCGCGCGGGTGATGCGAGCAGTTCCAGCCGGACCGCTGGTCAACGCCGTCCATGTCTCGGTCATCAATATCGGTCGCGCATTCGGCGCTTGGGCAGGAGGTCTCGGGATTCAAGCCGGATATGGGCTTATCTCTCCTCTCTGGATCGGTCTCGTTCTGGCTATAGCGGGCATTCTCAGTCTCGCGCCACCCGCAGCGAGGCAGTTTGAAACAGTAAAGAGGTAGGAATGCGGAGGCGTCAGCAACGATATCGGCCACCGGATGCCCCGCTGACGCTTTCCAGCGTACGCATACCGATGGTAGCCCTCGTCCAAGCCCTCGCTGTCGCGGAATATCTCAGCTTCCATCGTGCGGCGCAGGCGCTCGGGACCAGTCAATCGAGTGTGAGCGCGCGGATCAAGGCGCTGGAGGCTGAACTCGGCGTCATCCTCTTCGACCGCAACACGCGCGGCGTCCGCCTGACCGAAGCCGGACGCCGCTTCGTCGATCAGGTCGATGACGCCATGGGCATCTTGGACCGCGCAATCAAGACCGCCGGGATGCCGGCACGTGGCGAGGAAGGCGAGCTTCACATCGGACTCCATGCCCTGACGCAAGGCTGTTTCCTAGACCAGCTGCTAGGGCGGTTCCGCAGCGAGCATCCGTGCGTCCGCCTGCGCATCACCGAAGGAACGGCGCGAGACGCGCAACTCATGATCCGCGAAGGCCGGCTCGATACCGCCTTTATGGCCTGCACACACGAAATCCCCGACCTGCATTCCCGTGTAGTCTGGCGAGACTACCTCATGGCGGCGCTGCCAGTCGGTCATCACTTAGCGACACAAGCCGATGTCGAATGGCGACAGCTTTCGGCGGAAATCTTCCTTGTCCGTTATGGTGGCACCGGCCCGCAGGTCCATGATCTGATCGTGACGCGCGCAGCCGGGAAGTGGCCGGTGCCGACAATACTCCGCTTCGATGTCGGTCGCAGCGCGCTGCTCTCCATGGTCGCTGCCGGACACGGTATTTCGCTCTTCGTCGCGGACGGTGCGACATCCAGCATGGCGAATGTTGCTTTCCTGCCGATCCGCGATGAGCCCGAAACTATCCCGTTTTCGGCCGTTTGGTCGCCCCGAAACCGAAACCCTACACTTTTGAGCCTGCTCACCCTAGCAACGGAAATGGGCCGCTTACGCCCGAAATCTGATTCGCGATAGCCCACTGTTAACGGTGCCGGAATAGTGCCGTCGTCACCCATCCGATTTGCCGCCGATTGTATTCTGCAGGCCGACGGCCACACCTTTGCTATTGCACCACGCGAAAACGACCATTCTCTGATCGGCTCCGTCTCTCTTGTCGATTGGAGCCTGTATGCGTGGAGGCCGAATACTCTGGGGCCAGATCATTGTCGTGTTCACCATCGTCGTGGTGATGGTCTGGGCTGCAACGCAATGGGTGGCTTTCCGGCTCGGCTTCCAGCCCCAGCTCGGCAACCCCTGGTTCGAAGTTGCCGGATGGCCGTTCTATTATCCACCGGCCTTCTTCTGGTGGTGGTTTTCCTATGACGCCTATGCGCCGGGCATCTTTACCGAAGGCGCGTTCATCGCCACGTCCGGGGCAGTTCTTGCCATAGCCGCCGCCTTCCTCATGTCGATCATCCGGGCACGGGAAGCCCGCAATGTCGCCACCTACGGTTCGGCGCGATGGGCCGAGGATAAGGAAATCCATGCCGCCGGATTGCTGGGCCCCGATGGCGTCGTTTTGGGGCGGCACAGCAAGGATTATCTTCGTCATGACGGCCCTGAGCATGTGCTGTGCTTTGCGCCAACCCGATCCGGCAAAGGCGTGGGCCTCGTTGTGCCGACGCTGTTGACCTGGCCGGGAAGCTGTATTGTCCATGACATCAAGGGCGAGAACTGGAATCTGACCGCAGGCTTCCGGTCCCGTCATGGCCGCGCCCTTCTGTTCGATCCAACCAATGTGCATTCGGCAGCTTACAATCCGCTTCTGGAAGTGCGGCAGGGAGAATGGGAAATCCGTGATGTTCAGAACATCGCGGACATTCTCGTTGATCCCGAGGGAAGCCTCGACAAACGCAACCATTGGGAAAAGACCAGCCACAGCCTGCTCGTCGGCGCGATCCTGCATGTTCTCTATGCCGAGAAGGAAAAGACACTGGCAGGCGTCGCCAATTTCCTGTCCGATCCTCGCCGTCCCGTCGAGGCGACCTTACGCGCGATGATGGACACGCCGCATCTGGGCGAAGCCGGTGTGCATCCCGTCATTGCCTCGTCTGCGCGGGAGCTTTTGAACAAATCAGAGAACGAACGGTCTGGGGTGCTGTCCACTGCTATGTCGTTTCTCGGTCTTTATCGAGACCCGGTTGTGGCCCGCGTGACTCAACGCTGCGACTGGCGCATCGCCGATCTGGTCGGAGCGAAGGAACCGGTCAGCCTCTATCTCGTCGTGCCACCCTCGGACATCAACCGCACCAAGCCGCTGATCCGCCTCATCCTCAATCAGGTCGGGCGGCGGCTTACCGAGGAACTGGAAACTTCCGGCAAGCGGCATCGCCTCCTGTTGATGCTCGATGAGTTTCCGGCACTGGGGCGGCTGGATTTCTTTGAATCGGCGTTGGCCTTTATGGCCGGCTACGGCCTGAAAGCGTTCCTGATCGCCCAATCGCTCAACCAGATCGAGCGCGCCTATGGGCAAAACAACGCCATTCTCGATAATTGCCATGTGCGCGTGGCCTTTGCGGCCAACGATGAACGCACCGCCAAACGGATCAGTGATGCGCTCGGCACGGCTACGGAAATGCGCGATTCCACCAACTATGCCGGCCATCGCCTCGCGCCATGGCTGGGGCATCTCATGGTGTCGCGGCAGGAAACTGCGCGGCCATTGCTGACGCCCGGCGAAATCATGCAGCTTCCGCCCACCGACGAGATCGTCATGGTGGCGGGGACGCCGCCGATCCGTGCTGCCAAGGCACGCTACTATGCTGATGCGCGGTTTCAGGAGAGGGTGATGTCACCGCCCGATCTGCGCAAGCAGCCGGTGAAAATCACCACATCGGCGCCAGATGACTGGACGAGCCGCATTGTCGCGGCTGCGAGCGGCAATGGACCCGCCTCAGATACATCCGATGACGATCCGGCCAATGCCGGTATCCGTCGTGAACCGGAACTGCCGGAGCATGAGGAAATCATCCCGCCACCTCCGCCACCATCGCAGGAGTTCGATTTTCTTGATGATGAGCCAGATGTCGATGCCGCCAAGGCCCGTGCCATGCGCCAACGGATGCGCATGGTCGCGCGGCAGGCGTCGCTTGACCCAAATGACGGCATCGAGCTTTGAGAACGGAGACAGGCATGACGACGCGCACCCGCATGAATGTCTATTTCGATCCCGCTCTGCTGAAACAGGTGGAAGCGCTGGCCTTGCGCCGAAATGTCTCGAAATCCGCAGTGATCGAGGCCGCTGTAGCATCCTTCATTTCAGGCGATACGACCGAGCGGCTGGAAGCCGCTATGTCACGCCGCCTGGACAAGCTTGGCCGTCAGTTCGACATACTGGACGAGGACATCGCCGTGCTGGGCGAAACCCTTTCGCTATTCGTACAATTCTGGCTGACCCTTACGCCGCCGCTGCCCGACAGTGCGAAGCAATCTGCGCGCATCAAGGGAAACGAGCGATTTGAGGGCTTCATGCAGTCGCTTGGTAAGCGTCTCGCGACCGGTGACAGGTTCCTCAAAGAAATGTCGCACGACATGGCTGCGCTACACGACACCCCGCCGGGGGGGTAAAACCGAAGGTGACGGCGATGGGATCTAGGATTGAAACCCGTCCTATTCACCGCCAGGCTCCGCCGATGGCCGCACGCGCGTAAACATCTGTTGAAACAGCCCAAAATCAGGTTCTTTTAATCGACCCCAATCCGGGGTCCGTCTTTTGCGCGTCCCGCCATGAATGGGGCCGCCATGACCGCATCACATCAGAAACCCGAGACGATTGCGCGTGGTGCGCGGATGCTGCGCACCGCACTCGGGACATCGATTGCCCGATTTCTGGAAGATCCAGCTGTGGTCGAGGTGATGCTGAATCCCGATGGCCGCATCTGGGTGGATCGGCTCTCCGAAGGTCTGGCCGATACGGGGGAGAGGCTGTCGGCGGCCGATGGCGAGCGGATCGTCCGGTTGGTCGCCCATCATGTTGGCGTCGAAGTTCACACCCGAAGTCCGCGTGTGTCAGCCGAACTGCCTGAGACCGGAGAGCGCTTCGAAGGGTTGCTGCCGCCTGTCGTCACGGCGCCGACCTTTGCCATCCGCAAGCCCGCCGTCGCGGTGTTCACGCTCGACGACTATGTAAACGCTGGGATCATGACCAGTGCTCAGGCCGAGGTGCTGCGCCTGAACGTCGCCGCGCGCGCCAATATCCTTGTCGCGGGCGGCACCTCGACCGGAAAAACCACGCTGACCAACGCGCTGCTGGCAGAAGTCGCCAAGACTTCGGATCGCGTCGTGATCATTGAAGACACGCGCGAACTGCAATGCGCCGCGCCCAATCTGGTCGCGATGCGCACCAAGGATGGCGTGGCGACGCTCTCTGATCTGGTGCGTTCGTCGCTACGCCTGCGCCCGGATCGCATCCCGGTCGGCGAGGTGCGCGGGTCCGAAGCTCTCGACCTCCTTAAAGCCTGGGGCACCGGCCATCCGGGCGGGATCGGCACCATCCATGCCGGTTCCGGCATTGGCGCGCTGCGACGCCTCGAGCAGCTCATCCAGGAAGCCGTCATCACCGTCCCGCGCGCCCTGATCGCCGAGACCATCGACCTTGTCGCCGTTCTTGCCGGACGTGGATCGTCCCGCCGCCTGGTCGAACTCGCCCGCGTCGATGGGCTGGGACCGGACGGCGACTACGCCATCACGCATCCCATTACTTTGGCAACCACCCCGAAAGGAAACCCTTCATGATCCGCACGATTTCACGCGGCTGCCGTATCATGGCAACCGCCGCTGTCACTGTTTCCATCAGTCTGATGCTGGCGCCTGCCGCACACGCCTCCGGCTCCTCCATGCCCTGGGAGGCACCGCTTCAGTCGATCCTCCAGTCGATCGAGGGTCCTGTCGCCAAGATCATCGCCGTCATCGTCATCATCGCCACCGGCCTGGCGCTGGCCTTTGGCGATACCTCCGGCGGCTTCCGCCGCCTGATTCAGATCGTCTTCGGCCTGTCCATCGCCTTCGCCGCGTCGAGCTTCTTCCTGTCGTTCTTCTCGTTCGGCGGCGGGGCGCTCATCTGATGGCGGGCGGGTTTGAACAGCTCGATGCGGTGCCGGGCTTCTCCATCCCGGTTCACCGGGCGCTGACCGAGCATATCCTGCTCGGCGGCGCACCGCGTTCGATTGCCATTGTCAACGGCACGCTGGCCGGCGCCGTCGGCCTCGGCCTTCGTCTCTGGCTGGTTGGCCTTGCGATCTGGGCAGTCGGTCATTTCCTCGCGGTATGGGCTGCCAAACGCGATCCGCTTTTTGTCGAGGTGGGCCGCAGGCACCTGCGCATACCCGGTCATCTGTCAGTGTGAGGGCGCGGCCATGATGAACCTCACCGAATATCGCCGCACCTCCGCTCGGCTTTCCGACTATCTGCCATGGGCAGCCCTGGTCGGCCCCGGCATTGTTCTGAACAAGGATGGCAGCTTCCAGAGGACGGCAAAGTTTCGTGGGCCGGATCTGGATTCTGCTGTCGCCGCCGAACTTGTCGCGGTCGCCGGTCGGATCAACAACGCCGTCCGCCGTCTGGGTTCGGGCTGGTCGATCTTCGTCGAGGCACAACGCTCCGAGGCTGCGACCTATCCCGATAGCAAGTTTCCAGATGCGGCTTCCGCACTGGTCGATGCTGAGCGCAAAGCCGGGTTCGAGGAAGCGGGCACACATTTCGTGTCGGGCTATTTCCTGACTTTCCTCTGGCTGCCGCCTGCCGAAGATGCCTCCCGCGCAGAAACATGGCTTTACGAGGGCCGTGAGCAATCCGGCGTCAATCCATGGGAGCTGATGCGCGGCTTCATCGACCGCACCGACCGCGTGCTGGCGCTGCTCGACGGCTTCATGCCCGAATGCCACTGGATCGATGATGCCGGCACGCTGACCTATCTCCATTCCACGATATCCACGAACCGCCATCGCGTGCGCGTGCCCGAGGTGCCGATGCACCTCGACGCACTGCTGGCCGATCAGCCGCTGACCGGCGGGCTGGAGCCGCGCCTGGGCTTGTCGCATCTGCGCATCCTGACGATCACAGGCTTTCCGACTGCGACGACGCCCGGTCTGCTCGACGAGATGAACCGGCTGGCTTTTCCCTATCGCTGGTCTACCCGCGCGATCCTGATGGACAAGACCGACGCAACGAAGTTGCTGACCAGGATCAGGCGGCAATGGTTCGCCAAGCGCAAGAGCATCGCCGCGATCCTGAAAGAGGTGATGACCAACGAGCAATCTGCGCTCGTGGACACCGATGCGTCGAACAAGGCGCTCGATGCCGACATGGCCTTGCAGGAACTTGGGGCCGACATGGCAGGCATGGCCTATGTCACGGCCACCGTCACCGTCTGGGATGCCGATCCGCGCATCGCCGACGAGAAGCTGCGGCTGGTCGAAAAGATCATTCAGGGCCGCGATTTCACGGCCATGCCCGAAACGGTCAATGCCGTCGATGCCTGGCTCGGCTCGATCCCCGGACATGCCTATGCCAATGTCCGGCAGCCGCCGGTCTCGACGCTCAACCTTGCCCACATGATCCCGCTATCGGCCGTGTGGGCGGGGCCGGAACGGAACGAACATCTCGGAGCGCCCCCCTTGCTTTACGGCAAGACCGAGGGTTCGACGCCGTTCCGGCTTTCCCTTCATGTCGGCGACGTGGGCCATACCCTCGTCGTCGGCCCGACCGGCGCGGGCAAGTCCGTGCTGCTGGCGCTGATGGCGTTGCAATTTCGCCGCTATGATCGCAGCCAGATTTTCGCTTTCGATTTCGGGGGGTCGATCCGGGCATCCGCGCTCGCCATGGGCGGCGACTGGCATGATCTCGGCGGTGGATTGACCGAGGGATCGGAGGTTTCCGTTTCCCTGCAACCGCTGGCGCGGATCAATGATGCCTATGAACGGTCATGGGCCGCCGACTGGATCGCCGCGATCCTGATGCGCGAAGGCATGACCATCACGCCGGAGATGAAGGAGCACATCTGGACGGCGCTGACATCGCTGGCATCCGCCCCGGCGGAGGAACGGACCATCACCGGCCTTGCCGTGCTGCTGCAATCCAACGATCTGAAACAGGCGTTGCGCCCTTACTGCATTGGCGGCGCCTATGGCCGGTTGCTCGACGCCGAGGCCGAACATCTCGGATCAGCCGATGTACAGGCCTTCGAGATCGAGGGGCTGGTCGGCACTGGGGCTGCGCCTGCCGTCCTGTCCTATCTGTTTCATCGGATCGGCGACCGGCTCGACGGTCGGCCAACCCTGCTCATCATCGACGAAGGCTGGCTGGCGCTCGATGATGAGGGGTTCGCCAACCAGCTCCGCGAATGGCTGAAGACACTCAGGAAGAAGAACGCTTCCGTCATCTTCGCCACGCAGTCGCTCTCGGACATTGACGGCAGCAATATCGCGCCCGCCATCATCGAAAGCTGCCCGACGCGGCTGCTGCTGCCAAACGAACGCGCCATCGAGCCGCAGATCACGGCAATCTACCGCCGCTTCGGCCTCAATGACCGGCAAATCGAGATCCTCGCGCGGGCCACGCCCAAGCGGGACTATTACTGCCAATCGCGGCGCGGCAATCGCCTGTTCGAGCTTGGCCTCAGCGAAGTTGGCCTCGCGCTCTGCGCTGCATCATCCAAATCCGATCAGACCCGTATCGCCGAACTCGTTGCCGAGCATGGGCAGGACGGTTTTCTCGCGGCCTGGCTGCGCGATCGCGGCGTCGAATGGGCCGTCGATCTGACCCCGAACCTTACCAATCTTGTCGAACGGACAGAGCCCGCTCGGTCGGTCGCGCCAGATCAAATCCATCCAGATGACAGCCAAGAAAAGGAGACCCTGCCATGATCCGTATCCCCGTTTCCCGATATGTCAGTGCATCCGTGCTGGCGCTGACGCTCGCCATGCCTGTTGCACTGTCGCCCATGCTGGCAAACCCCGCTCACGCTTTTGGCTTCGGCCGCATCGTCTATGATCCGACCAACTATGCGCAGAACCTTCTGACCGCCGCACGCACGCTGGAGCAGATCAACCACCAGATCACCTCGCTTCAGAATGAAGCGCAGATGCTCATCAATCAGGCGAAGAATCTCGCCAGTCTGCCATATTCCTCGCTCCAGACTTTGCAGCAGAACGTCCAGCGCACGCAGCAGCTTCTGGCCCAGGCGCAGAACATTGCCTTCGACGTGCAGAACGTCGATCAGATGTTCCAACAGAAATACGGCAAGGTTTCGCTGTCCGCGACCGACGCGCAGCTCGTCGCCGATGCACGGTCTCGTTGGCAGAATACGGTCGGCGGCTTGCAGGACGCCATGCGCGTGCAGGCCGGTGTCGTTGGCAATATCGACACCAATCGCGCTGAAATGTCCGCCCTTGTCGGGCAGAGCCAGAACGCGACCGGCGCGTTGCAGGCGACACAAGCGGGCAATCAGCTTCTCGCGCTCCAGTCGCAGCAGCTTTCCGACCTGATCGCGCTGATGTCCGCCAATGGTCGCTCCGAAGCTCTGATCGAAGCCGAGCGCGCCACCGCCGCCGAACAGGGCCGCATCCAGCGCGAGCGCTTTCTGACGCCGGGATCGGGCTATCAGCCCGGCAATGCCCGGATGTTCGGCAACGGCAACAACTGACCGGACAGGAGCGGCGCAACATGGACGGCAAGATGCTGGCCCGGCTGGGCGCGATCATATTCGTGGCCATCGCCATCACCGCGACGGTGATCGAAATGACACGCGAGGACGAACCAGCACAGCCCCATGCGGCGCCGGCGCTTCAGGCGCCTGCCGATCCGCTGCGCCAGAGCCTGCGCCACTGCCAGCAGTTAGGCGAGGCCGCCGTGAACGATCCCGGCTGCCTCGCCACCTGGGCCGAGAACCGCGACCGGTTCCTCGGCCGGACGCCGGTGCCCGCCGCTCCGCATCAGAACGGGGGACAGTGAACCATGGGCGGCACCGGCGTCATCGACAACTTTCTGGGTGTTTTCACCAGCTATATCGACAGCGGCTTCGGCCTGCTCGGTGGCGAGGTCGCCTTCATTGCCACCACGCTGATCGTCATCGACGTAACGCTGGCGGCATTGTTCTGGTCCTGGGGTGCCGACGACGACATCATCGCCCGGCTGGTCAAGAAAACGCTGTTCATTGGCGTCTTCGCCTATCTGATCGGCAACTGGAACAATCTCGCCCAGATCATCTTCGACAGCTTCGCCGGTCTTGGCCTGAAAGGTTCGGGCACCAGCTTTTCCGCCGCCGATCTGCTGCGGCCCGGCAAGGTGGCGCAGACCGGCCTCGATGCCGGTCGCCCGCTGCTCGAATCTATCTCGGACATGATGGGTTATTGGTCGTTCTTCGAGAACTTCATCCAGATCGCCTGTCTGATGTTCGCCTGGGCGCTGGTGCTGCTGGCCTTCTTCATTCTCGCCGTGCAGCTCTTCGTCACGCTGATCGAGTTCAAGCTGACTACGCTGGCGGGCTTCGTCCTCATTCCCTTCGGCCTATTCGGCAAGACCGCCTTCATGGCTGAGCGCGTGCTCGGCAATGTCGTCTCTTCCGGCATCAAGGTGCTGGTGCTCGCCGTCATCATCGGCATCGGCTCGACATTGTTCTCGCAGTTTACGGCCGGTTTCGGCGGCGTGACGCCGACCATCGACGACGCCATGGCGATCGTGCTGGCCGCACTTTCCCTTCTCGGCCTCGGCATCTTCGGTCCCGGCATCGCTTCCGGTCTGGTTTCTGGCGGCCCGCAGCTTGGCGCAGGTGCAGCAGTTGGAACCGGCCTTGCCGCTGGCGGCATGATGCTTGCCGGCGGCGCTGCCGCAGGCATGGCCGCGAAGGGAGGGGCAGCGGCGCTGTCGGGTGGAGCTGCTGCCGTCCGTGGCGGTGCTGCTGCGGCAGGGGCGGCGAGCGCCGCCTATAGTGTCGGATCGCTCGGCCAGTCAGGCGCTGCCGGTGTTGCCTCCGGGCTGGGCGGTGTTGCCCGCGCGGCAGGCTCCGCCGCCGCATCGCCCCTGAAACGGGCGGCCTCGAAAGCCACGGAAAGCGTCAAATCCAGCTTCTCCGATGGCGCGCGTGCCGGGCTCGGCGTCACTGGTGGGTCGTCCTCGCAGGGAACAATTGGCGGTGCGAGCATGGCCGGCGCTGCCGCACCCGCCTCCGCACCGACGGGCAGCCCGCCTGCATGGGCGCAGCAGATGCACCGCCGCCAGGCGCTCAATCACGGCACGACCATGGCCGCCCATGCCGTCCGCTCCGGTGACAGCCACGGTGGCGGCTCTTCCGTCAACATTTCCGAAAGTGACCGCTCATGAACATCTTCAGACGTCCAGCGACCCATTACGGCAAATCGCCCGAACCCGAGACGCCTTACCAGAAAGCCGCGCAAGTATGGGACGAGCGTATTGGCACGGCTCGCGCGCAGGCCAAGAACTGGCGCTATATGGCCTTCGGCTCACTGATCCTCTCGGCGGGCTTCGCTGCCGCGCTCGTTCTGCAATCGGCGCGAGGGACCGTCGTGCCCTGGGTGGTGCAGGTCGATGATCTCGGCCAGGCCCAGACCGTCGCCGCAGCCACGGCCGATTACCGTCCGACCGATCCGCAGATCGCCTTCCATCTTGGCCGCTTCATCGAGCAGACGCGCTCGATCCCGGCGGACGCCATCATCGTGCGCCAGAACTGGCTGCGCGCCTATGAGTTCACCACGGATAGGGGAGCAGCCGCGCTCAACGACTATGCCCGCGCCAATGATCCGTTCACCCGTGTCGGCCGCCAGCAGATCGCAGTCGAGGTTTCCAGCGTCATACGCGCCTCGAAGGACAGCTTCCGCGTCGCCTGGACCGAGCGTCACTATGAGAACGGGCAGCTTTCCACGACCGAGCGCTGGACCGCGATCCTGACCATCGTGATCCAGACGCCGCGCGATGCCGAGCGTCTGCGCGCCAATCCGCTCGGCATCTACGTCAATGCGATTTCATGGTCGCGGGAGATGAGCCAATGACCATCGCGTTTTCCCGCAATTCCGCCTTGCCGGTTTTCCGTAAACCCGCCTTCGCGGCCTTGTTGCTTTCGGCCACCATGCTGGCAGGCTGCGCCACCAACAAAGCGCCGCAGTTCAGCTATGATGCCGATGTGCCGGCGTTGCCTGTTGTGTCGGCGTTGCCTGTTGTGTCGGCCGCTGTCACCGATGACCGGCCTCGGCCGCTTCACACGCCGCCGGCCTGGACGGTCGCACGCGGCGGCACTGCTGCCGGAACACCGGCAGGCCGCGTCGAGAACGCCAATGCCGCCGCCCGCGTCGAGCCGCGCCGCGAGGGTTACTATAACGCCATCCAGATCTATCCCTGGTCGGAAGGCGCGCTCTATCAGGTCTATGCAGCACCTGGACAGATCACCAACATTGCGCTGGAGCCGGGCGAAAGCCTGACCGGCGCGGGACCGATCGCTGCGGGAGACACGGCCCGCTGGATCATTGGCGATACCGAGAGCGGGAGCGGTACGTCGCGCCGGGTCCATATTCTCGTCAAACCATCTCGATCCGACATCTCAACCAATCTCGTAGTGACGACCGATCGGCGCACCTACATGATCGAGTTGCGCGCCCGTGAGGCTCTCTACATGCCGTCCGTATCCTGGTCTTATCCGGCGCTGCCTGCCGGTCAGCGCCAGACCGTTCCCGCAGCACCCATCATCCCGGTCGAGGCGGCACGCAACTATCGTTTCCGCCTGACCGGAGATACGCCGCCATGGCGGCCGATTTCCGTCTTCGACGATGGCCGCCGTGTCTATGTCGTTTTCCCGCGCGGCATCGTGCAGGGTGAGATGCCGCCGATCTTCGTCATCGGTTCCGAGGGCGAGACCCAGATCGTCAATTCCCGTGTTCACCAGAACATCTTGATCGTCGATCGGCTGTTCGGAGCGGCTGAGCTGCGTCTTGGTAGCGGCAAGCAGCAGCAGACGGTCAGGATCGTTCGCATCGAGCAAAGGCAAGCTGCCCAGCCCGCCAAAACCGGGGAGCAACCGTCATGAGCGAAGAGGCTACCACCAGCCCAACGCCGATGCGTCTGCGTGCCGAGCCGCCGCGCGTCACGCGCCTGTCGCGCAAGATGCTGGCCGGTGCCGGGGCTGTTGCGCTCCTCGGCATCGGCGGGGCGCTTATCTATGCGCTCCAGACGCGCGACATGAGCGGAAACGGTGAAGAACTCTATTCGACCGAGAATCGCGCCACGGCAGATGGACTGGCGGGTCTGCCGAAGGATTATACCGGGCCGGTCCTGGGGCCGGCATTGCCGGGCGATCTCGGTGGCCCGATCCTGGATGCCCAGAACTGGGGTCAGCCCGTCACGCCGCCCGCCATGGCGACGCCTGCCCGCGATCCTGCCCAAGAGCGCCGGCTTGCCGAGGAAGAAGCCGCACGTCTTAGCACCGTGTTCTTCCAGTCCGGGCCAAGAGTGGCGACGACAGCTGGCTCAACGATTCCGGGGCTTGTGGGGCCGGACCTTGGTGCCCAACCTGAAACGCAGGACCGGCACACAGCTTTCCTCAATGGTCCTGTGGATCGGCAGACCGTTGCCATGGATCGGATCATGGCGCCTGCCTCGCCCTACATCCTGCAGGCCGGGGCAGTGATTCCGGCGGCGATGATTACCGGCATCCGCTCTGATCTGCCGGGGCAGATCACCGCGCAGGTGACGGAGAATGTCTATGACAGTCCGACCGGCAGTCTGCTGCTGATCCCGCAAGGAACCCGCATCATCGGCCAGTATGATGCGGGCGTGCAATTCGGTCAGCGCCGCGTGCTGCTGGTCTGGAACCGCCTGATCCTGCCCAACGGCCGCTCCATCGTGCTGGAGCGCCAGCCCGGTGCGGACGCTTCCGGCTATGCCGG
The DNA here is from genome assembly GCA_900100475.1 of Sphingobium faniae. Taxonomy (GTDB): domain Bacteria; phylum Pseudomonadota; class Alphaproteobacteria; order Sphingomonadales; family Sphingomonadaceae; genus Sphingobium; species Sphingobium faniae. Next base: position 143,562 of record FMTU01000009.1, read on the forward strand.
GCTGGAAGATGGCGTTGATTACCACTGGTGGGATCTGATGAAAGCGGCGGGGCTGTCCACGCTGCTCGGCATCGGCACGGAACTGGCGACCGACGACGAGGATCGTCTGATCCGCGCCATCCGCGACGGAGCGCAGGATACCATCAATCAGGCCGGGCAACAGATCGTCCAGCGCCAGTTGCAGGTCGCGCCGACCCTGACGATCCGGCCGGGCTACCCGGTCAGGGTCATCGTTACCCGCGATCTCGTACTCGAACCTTATAGGAACTGACCATGACGAAGCTGAAACTCGGCCCCCTCATCGAAGACAAGCCCGTGAAGGTGACGGTGGAACTGCCGGGGCCGCTGCACCGCGATCTTGCCGCCTATGCAGAAGTGCTGGCTCGCGAAACCGGCCAGCCCGCTGCCGATCCTGTCAGGCTGATTGTGCCGATGCTGGAACGGTTCATTGCGACAGATCGGGGCTTTGCCAGCGCCCGAAGGTCTCGCTCATGAGGTGCCGAGCGAGTCATGGCGCGTCGCGGCGATGATTTCCATCAACGTATCGACGGCCTTTCGTGTCGCATCCCATTTGGCGGTCTGATCCATTTCCCGGTTCTGAAGGGTGAGGCTCACCGCGCCGTGTACCGTTGACCAGAACATGAAGCTGTAACGGCTCAGATCCATGCCGGGCAAAAAGCCTTGGTCCTGAGAGCAGCGAAGTCCCGTCAGCAATAGATTTAGTATCTGTCTTCCAGCTTCGCCCGACCATGGATCATCGCTGACTCCGAGCCGTGGCGGCGGTGTGAACATCAGTCGGTACAGCGTGGGGTTTTCGAGGGCAAAGCGGACATAGGCATAGCTGCCATCACGCAAATAGCCGAATGGATTGCCGCGCATCTGCTGGAAGACGGCCAGCTTTTCTCTGTAGAGCTGGTTGAACCCTTCGTCCCGAACGGCGCGCAACAAGGCGCTTTTGTTGCGGAAATGGCCGTAAAGCGCTGGCGCTGTGCAACCGATGGCGTGCGCGACCGCAGTCAGCGGTACGTCGAGGTCGCCACGTTCTGACAGCAGCCGGATCGTTTCGTCGATCGCGCGACGAGCAATATCAAGTTCTTGCTCTTTCCGGGGACGGGCCATGCGGATGCCTGTTGCAACTCGTCGTGAAAACTAAACGACATTTACTTTTTTCGTTGACGGAGCGGAAGTCAAGAAGCAGCATTCGGTAACTGAACGTCGTTTAGTTTGAGGATGTGCGGAGAGCCGATGAACGCACACAGATCGATTTTCGCGTTGATGATGGCGGGGTGCCCGTCAGAAACCGAACGCTGTTTCGGATGATGCACCATGGCTGTGATCGGGAACAATCAGACCTCACCTGATGATAGCCTCACAAAAGTCGTTGAGGGGAGACCCGGCACATCTGCGGTCCGGCTGAACCAGTTGCGATATTTTGTGGCCGCCGTCGATTATGGGAGTTTTCGCAAGGCTGCTGCCGCGCTTTCTGTGCAGGAATCCTCCATCAGCCGACGAATCCGTGATCTCGAAGATGAACTCGGGGCGTCGCTTTTCATGCGCCATGCTGGCGGGGTGCGGTTGACCCTTGCCGGGCGGGAATTCCTGCGCAACGCTCGCCATGCTCTTCGCCAGATCGACATTGGGGTGACCAAGGTGGCGGCGGTTGGCCGGGCGGAGCAAGGGCTGATCAAGGTCGGGATATTTTCGTCCCTTGCGTCAGGATTTCTGTTCGATCTGTTGCGTGCCTTCGGCACGCGCCACCCGAACGTGCAGGTCGACCTTATTGACGGCAATCCGCCCGAGCACATCGCGGCTGTCCGGAAACTTTGTCTGGACGTCGCATTCATCACGGGAACCGCGGCATGGGATGGCTGTGAGGCGGAGCATTTATGGTGCGAGAAGGTTTTCGTGGTGCTGCCCGATAACCACCCTTTGACGGGCAAGCCGGAACTTGGATGGGGCGATTTGGTCTCCGAACGGTTCATTGTGAGTGACGTTGCGCCGGGTCAGGAGATCCACGACTATTTGGTTGCTCACCTTGCCGGTCTCGGCCGCCACCTCGATATTCAGTCTCAGCAGGTCGGCCGCGACAATATCCTATCGCTGGTCGCTCTCGGTCGCGGCCTCACTCTGACGAGCGAAGCAACGACCGTCGCCCAGTTTCCAGGGATCACCTACCGGGAACTTGCGGATGAGGTGCTGCCGTTCAGCATGGTCTGGTCCGCGCAAAACGACAATCCGGCGTCTCGGCGGCTGTTGAGCCTGGCACGATCGCTGACAGGGCTGACCCGGCGAAAATAGGGTTTGACGGCACTGTACGATCACGCCGTAGCATTGGCTGCAATCGACATCGACCGTGTCGGTATCGAAGATGTCGTGGCCCTGCCCACGTCCAGGCTGACCGACTTCGATAGCGCTTTTGCCCCGCCGTGTTTGTGCACGGTGACACGGTGCGCATCCGGCCTTCCTCGGGCTTGACAGTTTGAGGTTTGTTAGAATAGAAAATATACGGACATCACAAGGTGTCCCATATACTTTTTATCCTTTCAAGTGCGGCGGGACGAGCAATGCTGAAATGGGGTGTCGAGAGGCGGTTGGAGTTCATCGAATTCCGCCTGTTCTGGGAGGGGGGTGTCAATCGCTCTGACCTGATCGATACGTTTGGCGTCTCCGTTCCGCAGGCGTCAAAGGACTTGACCCATTATCAGGAGCGTGCGCCGCAGAATGCGGTCTATGATAAAAGCGCTCGCCGCTACGTAGCCGGCCCGGAATTTCAGCCGGTGTTTCTAGATCCGGACCCGGACGCCTATCTCATGCGGCTTCGATCGATGGCGGAAGGTTTCGCCGACGCGGGGGCGAACTGGCTCGCTGCCCCGCCTGACATGGATATCGCTCTGACTCTGCGCCGTAAGGTCGATACCGAAGTTCTGCGTTCGGTTCTGGCGGCAGTGCGGGAGGAAAGGTCGCTGGACCTTCACTACCAGTCCATGAACCGCGATCGGCCCGATCCGGCATGGCGGCGTATTACCCCGCATGCCTTCGGCTTTGATGGTCTGCGCTGGCATGTGCGGGCCTGGTGCCATGAAACGGAGCGCTTCAAGGATTTCCTGCTCTCGCGTGTCCTTGGATTCGGCGAGTTCGGCGAGCCAGGTGCTGCTGCGGCACAGGACCGGCTGTGGCAGGAAACCTTCGATATCACCCTTGTGCCGCATCCTGATCTGTCGGTCGGTCAGCAGGCGGTGGTCGCAAAGGATTACAACATGGCGGACGGGCGCGCTGTGCTGACAGTTCGCTACGCCATGCTGTTTTATGTGCTCAAGCGGTTGGGACTTCTTGAGGGAGCGCGGACGCGAGATCCCCGGACCCAGCATATCGTTGCAGCAGACGAACAGGAGGTTGCCGCCGCTCTTGAGCGTGCGCAGCATGAGTTCGATGAGGCCGACGTAGCAAGCGGGGCCGTGCCCCGATGATGTCTGCCGTACCGAAATACCGGATGTCCTTCAGTGTGGGCGGGCTCATGCTCAATGAGAGCCTCGCGATTGCGCAAGACTATCGGCCCGGTGAGAGTTGGGCGTCTGCTCGTGAGCGCTTGCTGGCCCAGGGCGCGTCATCCTTACCCAAACTGGCCTCGCAAACCCGCGCGCTTCGTGAAGTGTACGACCGGATAGGCCATCTCTCCGATGCCGAACGTCATTACCTGTCGGTAGAGGCTGACCGCGTCGAGCAGCAGGCGATGATGTGGCTGGCGGTCTGCCGGACCTATCGTTTTGTCCACGAATTCGCAGTCGAGGTGATCAGCGAACGCTACCAATCATGGCGGCTCGACCTGGGCCATGAGGTTTTTGACCGCTTTTTCGCGGAGAAGGCTGAAAGCGATCCCGGCCTCGCCGCTCTTTCAGCTTCAACCTGCGCAAAATTGCGTCAGGTCTTGTTTCGGATACTACGTGAAGTTGGTTTGATAAGCGTCGAGGGTAGAATTCAGCCGATTTGGTTATCGGGGCGCATGAAGCGGCTGATTGAGGAGAGTAATCCGGCGGACTTGCACGTCTTTCCCGGAATTGGGGGGTAATGGTGGGCACGAAAACTGATCGGCGCGCCCGCGCCGAGCACCTATTCAGGGTAGTTTCCAGCGATCGGTTCTTGCAAAAGCAAGGGCTGGGAAACGAGGTTCCCTTCTTTATCTGCGCTTTTGATGCCGAAGACGGACTGAGCCTGGGCGAGGATCGCGAGGATCTGATCGCCCGGCTGAGCCACGCCGGTGTGCGCGTACTTGATATCGATCTCTATGACCTTTCGATCAGGATCCTCGAAGACCGGGGCATCTTCGAGCAGATCCTTGAGGTTGAAGCCGAAACGGAAAAGGCGGAGCTCAAGGAACTGTTGCAGGGGGTTCTGGACCCGCAGGCGCACCTCATTCCAGAGATTGCGCGGCGCATTGAAGAAGTCCCGCACGACGTGATCTTCCTGTCAGGCGTAGGCGAGGTTTACCCCTACCTGCGGTCGCACAACGTACTCAACAACCTGCAAAGCACCGCGAAAGATCGCCCGACGGTCATGTTCTTTCCGGGAAAATACACGCACGCGCTGGCGACAGGAGCATCGCTGGAATTGTTCGGCTTACTCCATGACGACAAATACTACCGCGCGTTCAATATCATGAATTACGAGGTCTGACCGATGGCTACTTTTCTGCGTGATATCTTTGCCAAGCCGGTCGACCGTTCGATCGATGGGGTGATCAAGGCTGACGACAAGGCCAGCCTCCTGACCGAGCTCGATGAATATGTCATCACCAATGAGATCGGCGCTCGGCTGGAGCAATTCCTCGACGCCTACAACAATTATGATACCGCGAACGGCGTGTGGATTTCTGGCTTCTTCGGGTCAGGTAAGTCTCACCTGCTGAAGATGCTCGCCCTTCTGCTGGAGAATGACGAGGTCGAAGGGCAGCGTGCCGTCGAAATCTTTGAGCGGAAGCTTGCGGGCAACCCGATGCTGGCGGGGGCTTTGCGCAAGGCAGTGTCGATTCCATCCCGGTCGGTCTTGTTCAATATCGACCAGAAGGCGGATGTGATCTCGAAGGCGGATGTTGATGCGCTTCTCGCCGTCTTCCAGAAGGTCTTTGACGAGATGTGCGGCTACTATGGCAAGCTCCCGCATATCGCGCAGTTCGAGCGTGATCTGGACAGTCGAGGCAAGCTCGATGCCTTCAAGGCGGCCTTTGCGCAATCTTCCGGAAAGCCTTGGGAGCGCGGGCGCGAACAGGCTCTGATGGAAGGCAAGCACATTGCCGCCGCCTTTGCCGACGTCACGGGCGATGAGGTCAAGGATATTCTTGGCCAGTATCGTAAGGATACGAAGGTTTCGATCGAGGATTTCGCCAATATGGTGAAGTCGTGGATCGATGCGCAGGGGCCGAAGTTCCGGCTGAATTTCTTCGTCGATGAGGTGGGGCAGTATATCGCCGACAACGTCAAGCTCATGACGAACCTGCAAACCATTGCCGAAAGCCTGAACACGAAGTGCAAGGGGCAGGCCTGGATTGTCGTCACCGCCCAGCAGGACATGGGTTCGGTCATCGGGGATCTGACGGCGCAGCAAGAAAATGACTTCTCGAAAATCCAGGCGCGCTTTGCCAACCGGATGCCGCTGAACTCTCAGGATGTGGCCGAAGTCATCCAGCGCCGTCTGCTGGCCAAGACCGAGGCTGGTCAGATCACCCTTGGCAATCTTTATGATGCTGAGGAAAACAACCTGCGCACTCTGTTCGATTTCGGCGATAATTCCTTCAAGTTCAGGAACTTCTCCGGAAAAGACCAGTTCGTCGCGAGCTATCCGTTCCCGAACTACCAGTATGACCTGTTCCAGCGCGCGATCATGGGCCTCTCGCAGCATAACGCGTTTGAGGGCAAGCACAGTTCGGTCGGCGAACGCTCTATGCTGGGGGTGTTTCAGGAGGTGGCCAAAAAGCTGGCCGACACGCCGGTTGGGGGGCTGGCGACCTTTGACCTGATGTTTGAGGGGATTCGCACCGCCCTGAAATCATCGGTTCAGCAGTCAATCCAACTGGCTGAAAAGAACCTTGGCGATGATTTTGCCGTGCGGGTGCTGAAGGTGTTGTTCCTTGTCAAATACGTCAAGGAATTCAAACCGACTGCCCGCAACATATCGATCCTCCTGCTGTCCCGGTTCGAGGCGGACCAGACGGAGCAGCGTCGCAATATTGAAGAGGCTTTGTCGCTTCTGGAACGCCAGACGCTGATTCAGCGCAACGGTGAGGTCTATGAATTCCTCACCAATGAGGAAAAGGACGTCGAGGCCGAGATCAAGGCAATCGCCGTCGATCCCGCCGAGATAGAACGGCAGCTCGATGAACTGGCGTTCGGCGCGATCCTCCGTCACGGCAAGATCAAGCATGCCGGCACGGGCGTCGATTACGCTTTCACCCGCAAGCTTGACGGCCACAGCCTGAACCGGGAACATGAGCTTTCCGTCAATATCATCTCGCCGTTCAGCGACGATTCCGACGCACCGGATGTGGTTCGTTCGAACAGCATGGCAAGCGATGAGATGATTGTCCTACTCGGGCGTGATGTGCGTTTTACGCGCGATCTCGTCCTCTGGCTCCAGACCGTAAAATTTGCGCGTCAGGTCACCAGCGGCGACGCCCAACCCGGTCGTGATCGTATCATTGCGGAAAAGCGTGACCAGAATACGCGCCGCGAAAAGGAACTGGTGCAGCGGCTGCGCGGCCTGATCGCGGATGCTCGACTCTTCGTGCGCGGTGCCGAGCTGGAGATCGGCGGCGAAGATCCACAGGATCGGCTGGTCAAAGGTTTCCAGGTCTTGGTGGACAAGGTCTATACCAGCCTGCCTGTCCTGCGCGGCGCCACTTACACCGAAGCAGATCTTGGGCGAGCCGGACGCGTCGATGGCGGGCTTTTCGGCGGCGAAGGCAGCGGTCTGACCGAAGCCGAGCAGGACGTGCTGAATCATGCTCAGGCTCAGATGCGCCTTGGGACGCGGGTCTCGGTCAAAGCTTTGGTCGAGAAGTTCGGAGCAAAACCTTATGGCTGGCCCGCCATCGCGGTTCTCTGCCTGACCGCGAGCCTTGTCGCGCGCGGCAAGCTTGAGGCTCGGGCCGACAGTGCTTTGCTGGAAGGGGATGCGCTGGTGCAGGGGCTGCGCAACAGTCATGCCCTTGGCAATATTCTGCTTTCCCCGCAGATCGAGTTCACTGCTGCCCAGATCCGCAAATCCCGCGAACTGTTTCAGGAACTGTTCGATCTTCCAGCCTCTGGCAATGACGCGCGCAGTCTGGGTGCGGAGTGGCAGACGCAACTGCGCAAGCTGCTCGGCGATGTCGAGCAGGAGAGTCGCGCCATTGCAGCCTATCCCTTTGCCGCCGCCCTCGATCCCCTGCGCACCATGCTGGATGGGATGCGCGACCAGTCGGCGACCTGGTTCATCACCGGCCCGATCGGGCAGGAAGACCAGCTTCTTGATGCAAAAGAGGATGTCTTCGACAAAGTCCGCAGCTTCATGCGCGGGCCGCAAAAAGCCATCTACGATGAAGTGCGCTCTTTCCTGACCAAGCAGGATCAGAACCTTGGCTATTCCGAAGGTGCTGCCGCCGACAAACTGCGTCAGGTTCTTGAGGATCCGCAGTGCTACAAGGGCACCGCAATTCAGGAACTGAAAGCGGATTTTTACGCCCTGAAGGAGCGTATCGAGCAAACCGTTCTGGCTGAGCGCACCGCTGTCATCACAGCGATTGACGAGGTTGCCGAAAAAGTCGCCCAGACTTCGGAGTTTGGCGCTCTGCCGCCCGAACAGCAGGCGCGCATCCGCGAAGAGCTTGTATCGCGGAAATCAGGCCTTGCCGCACAGAGCCTGATCCCGGCCTTGCGCCATCTGGTGACTGAAGTGCGTTCCAATCTTCTGGCAGACACGCTGACGCGCATTGCTGAACTGACACCTGCACCAGCTCCGACGCCTGCGCCCCAGCCCGAACCTTCCGGTGGCGTGGCTGAAGCTCCATCCGCGCCGTATGTGCCACCGGCACCGGCCAAGCCCCAATATATCAAGGCGCAGTCGATCACCGTCCCCTTCGCGAAAACCTATCTCGAAGATGAGGACGATGTGACCCGCTACCTTGATGAGATGAAAAAGACCCTGCTGGCCGAGATCGGCGCGGGCAAGAAAGTGATTGTCTGATGGATACCAACGCCCTGAAGAAATTTGCGCAAAGCGCGCGCAACCTGCTGATCGATCAGGTCACCGCCCGGCTGAACATGGTGCTGGCCGAAGGCGCAGCGGCTCGCCGCGAACATCCTAAGGCGATTGCGAAACTGGAGGCCGCTGCCAACAATAACCGCGGGCAGGTGATCGAGCAGGCCGCCTACACATGGTTCAACCGCTTCACCGCGCTGCGCTTTATGGACGTCACGGGCCTGACCAACCCGCGCGTGGTATCGCCTGCGGATGGCGCCACCCGGCCCGAGATATTGGCGGAGGCGATGGCTGGCAACCTGCCGGATCGTGCCCGGCCTGAGATTGTCGAATATCTGAACGGCACCCGCCCCGCCCATGATGGGCAGGCGGAGGCCTATCGCCTGCTGCTGATCCATGCCTGCAACGAATGGCACGGCGCGATGCCCTATATGTTTGAGCGCGCCGATATGCTCGACCGGGCCGAGGATTATACCGAGCTGCTCATACCCGACGATCTTCTGTCGCCGGACAGCATCCTTGCCCGCCTGCGCGAGGTGATGACGGAAGATGCCTGCCAGGATGTCGAGATCATCGGCTGGCTGTACCAGTTCTATATCAGCGAGAAGAAGGATCAGGTTTTTGCCGGCCTGAAAAAGAACCAGAAGATCACGGCCGAGAATATCCCCGCCGCGACGCAGCTATTCACCCCGCATTGGATCGTCCGCTATCTGGTGGAAAACTCGCTGGGACGGCTGTGGCTGCTGAACCGTCCGCAATCGAAGCTGGCGGCGAAGATGGATTATTACATCGCGCCGGAAGAGCCGGAGACGGATTTTCTGCGGATCACCCGGCCCGAGGATATCCGCATCTGCGATCCGGCCTGTGGCTCGGGCCATATGCTGACTTATGCGTTTGACCTGCTCTACGAAATCTATGCGGAGGAAGGCCATGACTCGGCCGAGATCCCCGGCCTGATCCTCAAGCATAACCTGACCGGCATCGAGATTGACGATCGCGCGGGTGCCTTGGCGGCCTTTGCGCTTTCGATGAAGGCGTCCGCAAGGCTGGGGCGACGGCGGTTCCTGCGGATGGAGGAAAGGCCCGGTATCGTCGTTCTTCAGAACGTAACCTTCACGCCCGCCGAGATGCAGGATGTGGCCGCCGTGGTGGGCAAGGATCTGTTCACCGATGAACTGCGCGAGACGCTGGGGCAGTTCGAGCAGGCCAAGAACTTCGGCTCGTTGATCATACCGAAGCTGCGCGATCCGGCCGAGACGCTGCGGGTGGTCGAAGCGCGGGATTTTGGTTCCGACCTGCTGCTGAAAGAGGTGCAGGCGCGTGTCGTCGCCGTGCTGCGCATGGCCGAGGCGCTGTCGCCGAAGTATCATGTGGTGGTGGCTAACCCGCCGTACGGCGGAGCCAAAGGCTTGAATGACGCACTGAACAGGTTTGGGAAAAGCAACTTCCCGAACTCTAAGAATGATCTGTATGCCATGTTTATGGAACGTGTGCTTGGTATGACAAGGCCGCACGGGTCAATGGCAATGGTCAACATGCAGTCGTGGATGTTCCTGTCTCGTTACGAGGCAATGCGAAGCGATATACTGTCCAATGGAACAATTCTTACAATGGCGCACCTCGGGGAGCGTGCTTTCGACACAATTGGCGGCGCTGTCGTTTCCACGACGGCCTTTATTCTAAAGAGGATCTATCGTCCGGATTTTAAGGGCTCTTTCCTTCGCTTGACCGAGGGGGCAAGTGAGGCAGAAAAAGCGCGCCTTGCAAGAGAGACAATTTCACAGAGGACACTTAATTGGCATACGGCCTGCTCGCGAGACTTCGAGACCTTTCCTGGAAACCCAATTGCATATTGGGCAACGCAAAAGTTTCTGCAAGCATACCGAGCAGGCGAGAAGCTTGGCGACATTTCCGAGACTGCAGTCGGCTTGTTCACCTGTGATAACGAGCGCTTCCTCAGATACTGGCACGAGGTCTCCGATACCGACACCGACCGGGTAAACGAGCAATTAGAACAAACTAAAGCAAAGTATTACCCCTACAATAAAGGCGGTGGATTTCGCAGATGGTATGGCTTGAATGAACTGGTAGTGTTCTTTCAGGATGAGGGCATCGAGATTCGCGATCACCGAAAAAACTCAGGGCAGTCGTGGTCTCTGCCTGGAGAAAGATACTATTTCAGGGAGGGCATTACTTGGTCTGGACTTACTTCCGATGCTAACAGTTTTCGTTGGTCAGATAAGGGCTTTGTTTTCGAATCAAACAAAGGGCAAATGCTATTCTCAAACCAAAACCACGAACTTCTGCCCTTTCTGAACTCCAAGGTCTGCGCTGAAATTGTTTCATTGATTAATCCAACGCTTTCCCTGCAAAGCAACGAAGTAAAGAAGATCTCTTACACTCGGCCATCAGGGGCCCAAGTGGGTAAGATTTGCGAACAGTTGGTTAAACTGTCTCGCTCAGACTGGGACGCCTACGAAACATCCTGGGATTTCACCAAGCTCCCGCTGCTCTCACCCGATCACCGGGCCGGGACGCTGGAGGCCACCTATGCCCGCCTGCGCGCCCACTGGCAGTCCATGACCGATGAAATGCAGCGGCTGGAGCAGGAGAACAATCGCATCTTCATCGATGCCTATGGGCTTGCAGACGAACTCACCCCCGAAGTGCCGATCGAAGAAATCACCCTCACCTGCAACCCGGCCTATCGCTATGGCGTGAAGGGCTCGGAAGAGGACCGCGAGGCGCGGCTGCGTGAGGATACGGTGGCCGAACTCCTCCACTATGCCGTGGGCTGTATGTTCGGGCGCTATAGCCTTGATGCGCCCGGTCTGATCCTCGCCAATCAGGGCGAAGGGATTGAGGACTATCTGGCGCGCGTGCCGGAGCCGACGTTTGCCCCCGACCGCGACAATGTCATCCCGGTGCTGGATGCCGACTGGTTCGCCGATGACATAGTCACCCGTGCCCGCGATTTCCTGCGCGTCACCTTTGGCGAGGCGAAGTTCCGCGAAAACCTTGCCTTCGTTGAGGCGGCGCTCGGCAAGGATCTGCGCAAGTGGTTCACCAGGGATTTCTTCGACTATCATGTGCGCCGCTACAAAAAGCGCCCGATTTACTGGATGTTCTCTAGCCCCAAGGGCAGCTTCAATGCGCTGATCTATATGCACCGCTACCGGTCCGACACCGTCTCGGTCGTGCTGAACCAATATGTGCGCGAGTTCATTCACAAGCTGGAGGTGGAGCGCACCCGGCTGGAAAAGCTGGCTGTCGATCCTGCCGCCACGCCCGCGCAGCAAACAAAGGCGCAGAAGGAAACGGCTACGGTTATCAAGCAGCTTGCCGAGCTGACCGAATGGGAGCGCGATGTCGTCTATCCGATGGCGCAGCAGAAGATCGCCATCGATCTGGATGACGGGGTGAAGCGCAATTATCCACTGTTCGCCGGTGCGCTAAAGCCGATCAAGGGGCTGGAGGCTGCGGATGACTGACCGCATCACCTCCGGCCTGATGCGGCTCTATGAGGATCAGGGCCATCGCATCGTCTTCTGGTATGACACCGCCCGCGATCTGCGCGAGGCATTCGATGCGGTTGATCTGCCCGGCGTCACCAAGGTGGAGATCGCCAATAACGAATTCGGCCTGAAATACCGCATGCTGCGGCAGGAGCCGAAGGCGCGGTTCCTGCTCTATAAGGACGGCCCCGAGCCACCGATGCCCGAGAACTGGCTGCTGGATGTGCAACTGGCCAGCGCTGTGTTCCGCGCCGATCAAGCGGCGATCTGGGTGGCTGATCTCGGCATTCCGGCGAAGTATGAAGCCGCCGTCCGCGATCACGCCGAATTTTACCGTTCCGGCAAGCGGCTGGAAGCGCTGCGCGCGATCGAGCACGAGCGGCCCTCGCAAAGCGCCAACGATGTCCGCCGCAAGATGCTGGCGGTCTGCGCTGGTGCGGATGGCGATCTCGATACGGTGATTGAGGCGTTGCTGGCCGAGCTGGCTGAAGGCCGTGATGAGGCGCTGAAGCTGGTGGATCGTGTCGGGCTGTCAGAGTTCTTCTGGAAGGAAGTGACAGCGCGTTATGGCTATGCGGCGGATGCGCCGGATTTTCAGGATTTCGCCATCACGCTGTTTTCCAGCGCCTGGGCGCGGGCCATGGGAGAGGCTGCCCGCCTGAACACTGATGCCGCGTTGATGTTCCGCCGCTGGAGCGCCTCGCGCCGGTGGGGTGAGGCGTTCGAGAAGCTGTCGGGCGATTATCAGGACGTGCTGAAGATCAGGGACGATCTGGCTTCCCGCGATTTCCGTAGCCTGATGCCGCATGATCACTTCGAGGAAGTGGATCGGAGGATCGTTGTCGCCATCGTTGAGGGGCTTGCCCGGCAGAGCCTGTCGGCGACAGATGTGCTGAAATGGGTGCGCGATCGCCGCCAGAGCCATTGGTATAGCCGTTACGCGGATGTCTATCAGGCCATTGGCTATGCGACCGAGTTTCAGCAGGCGCTGGCCGAGGCTGATCTGACGATGACCAGCCTGTCCGATGGTGTGAAGCGCTATTCCGCAAGCTGGTTTCGACTGGACCAGCTCTATCGCAAGTTCATCTATCACATGCAGAAAAGCGGTCAGTCGGGGCTGCTGTCCGCGCTCTATGAGGCGGTTGAGAACCGTTACACTACGAATTTCGTGCTCAAGCTGAACGATGCCTGGCAGGATCAGGTTGCCCGCCTGACGGACTGGGCGGTCCCGGGCTTTCCGCGTCAGGTGGATTTCTATCGGGAACAGGCCGCTGAATACCGGCGCAAGGATCAGAAGGTCGTCGTCATCATCTCGGATGCGCTGCGCTATGAGGTGGCCGAAGAGGCGCTACGCGAGATCCGCAAGCTCAATCGGTTCGATGCTGAACTGAAGCCAATGATCGGGGTTTTGCCGAGCTACACGCAGCTTGGCATGGCGGCGCTGTTGCCGCACCGGCAACTGGCGATCCGCGACGACAATGATCTGGTGCTGCTGAACGGTGAAAGCACCATGGGGGCCGCCGCTCGTGAAAAGGCTCTTGCTGCGGGCCGGACTGGAGACCGGGTAAAGGTTCTCGCGGCGAAGGATTTCATGAATCTGGGATCATCGGAGGGTAAAGACCTCTTCCGGGATCATGATGTCCTCTATCTGTATCACAACCAGATCGACGCAATTGGCGACAAGCTCGCCACGGAGGAAAATGTCCCCGCCGCGGCAGAGACTGCCATCGAGGATCTGGTGAAGCTGGTGCGGAAGCTCACCTCGGCCAACTTCTCGAACATCCTGATCACCGCCGATCACGGCTTCTTGTGGCAACACAAGGCTCTGGAAGAGAGCGGCTTCGCGCTGAGCGAGCCGGAAGGCGAGATCGTTACACGCAACCGCCGCTTCGTGATCGGCCGAGGCCTTAACAGCAGTGGCGGCATGAAGAAGTTCTCTGCCGCACAGCTTGGGCTGGAAGGTGAGCAGGACATTCTGATCCCGAACTCGATCAACCGCCTGCGGGTCAAAGGATCAGGCAGCCGCTTTGTCCATGGCGGGGCGAGCCTGCAGGAGATCGTCCTACCGGTCCTGCGTGTCGGCAAGCAGCGTAAGGAGGATGTCGGACAGGTTTCGGTGCAGATCATTCCGCCACCCCGTGCTCAGATCACCACGGGCCAGATCCAGGTCACCTTCTATCAGGCGGAGCCAGTGACCGACAAGCAGCAGCCCCGGCAGGTGCATGCAGCCATCTTTGCTGACGATGGAACACTCATCTCTGACGAAGCCGAGTTGGAATTCGATTTCACGTCTGAGAACCCGCGTGAGCGCGAGCTGTCGCGGAGCTTCCTGCTGTCCAAGGCGGCAGACGCCTATAACAATCAGACAGTCTTCCTGAAGCTGCGAACGCGCATCGGCAAGACCAGCCATTTCGAGGATCACGCTTCGCAGCCGCTGCTGCTGAAACGCGGGATCAGTACAGATTTCGATTTCTGAGGTGCCGATGTCGACCCTTGATGACAAGATCAATGAGCATTATGCCGGTTTCGTGGTCCGTAAGGACCTGGTGAAGGCCGTGAAGGGGAACGCCATTGTTCCCACATATGTGCTCGAATATCTGCTCGGCCAATATTGCGCGACCGATGACGAAGCCTCGATTGCGACGGGCATCGAAACGGTCAAGGACATCCTACGTAAGCACTACGTCCATCGCTCCGAAGCGGGGCTAGTCCAGTCGACGATCAAGGAGCGCGGCCGCTACAAGGTCATCGATCAGGTCAGCGTGGCGCTGAATGAGAAGACCGATGCCTATGAGGCGGTCTTCGAAAACCTCGGAATCAAGCGGGTTGCCATCGACAGCGCCACGGTCAAGGCACACCCGAAACTGCTGGTTACCGGTATTTGGTGCATCGCCGATGTGCAGTACGAATTCTCGGAAGACAGCCGGATCTCTCCCTGGATCATCGACACGCTGAAGCCGATCCAGATCGCCCGTGTCGACTATGATGGTTATCGCGAGACGCGGGACAAGTTCACCACCGAGGAATGGATCGATCTGCTGATGCAGAGCATCGGCTTCGATCCGTCATTGTTCGGGCGCAGGTCAAAACTTTTGCAACTGTTGCGCCTGGTCCCATTTGTTGAGCGCAACTACAACCTCATCGAGCTTGGTCCCAAGGGCACGGGCAAATCTCATATCTATTCCGAGTTTTCACCACATGGTCAGCTGATCTCGGGCGGCGAAATCACGGTTCCCAAGCTTTTCGTGAACAATTCCAATGGCCGGATCGGATTGGTCGGCTTTTGGGATGTCGTGGCCTTTGACGAATTTGCCGGCCGCGAGAAGACGGCCAACAAGGCGCTTGTCGATATCATGAAGAACTACATGGCAAACAAGCAGTTCTCTCGTGGTGTAAATCCGATGGGCGCCGAGGCCAGCTTCGCCTTCGTCGGCAACACGGACCATAACGTGCCTTGGATGCTGAAAAATACGGACCTGTTCGAAGCTCTGCCGCCGCAGTTCCACGACAGCGCCTTTATTGATCGATTGCATGCCTATCTGCCCGGATGGGAGGTCGACATCATCCGGGGTGAGATGTTCACATCTGGCTATGGGTTCATTGTTGACTATCTCGCCGAAATCCTGCGCCATCTGCGTGCGGAAGACTTCTCGCACCGGCCAGATCGCTATTTCACCATTCCGGTTCAAACCCATATCCGGGACCGTGCGGCGATCAACAAGACCATGTCAGGTCTGCTGAAGCTGATCTTCCCGAATGGAGGCGAGACGGAAGTTGAGGTCGAAGAGCTGCTGCGATTTGCGATTGAATGCCGCAAGCGGGTGAAGGATCAGCTTCTTCGGATCGACAGCACCTTTGAGAGTGCGGATTTCCACTACATCGCATCAGATGGCGCAAAGCGCGCTGTCACCACTCTCGAGGAAGAAGAGTTTCCCCAGTTCTACCATCGCCGATCGGCCGGCGATGGGGGGGACGGTGGAGCGGAACATGAGACCGTACCGATTGCGGCAGCGCCGGCTGTAGTGGCTTCGTCTTCTGCCGCACCTGTTGTGTCAGTTGCCCCTGCGTTTGTCCCGAAGCCTGGCCACGTTGTTTTCACAGAAAACCGCAAGGGCATCAGCTTCGACAAGATCTTTGGTCCCTGGACGGATGGTGCGACGCGGATCATCATCACAGACCCCTATATTCGGAAGTTCCATCAGGCGCGCAACGTCATGGAATTGATTGAGATGCTGATCCGGCGCAAACAGCCCGAGGATCAGGTCGCCGTGCATCTTGTCACGGCTCCGGACGATGGGAACATCCAGGAGCAGCGAGAATGTCTGGACGGGATTGCTGAGGCCTGCACAGGCACGGGCGTCGATTTCACATGGGCGTTTGATGGGAGTGGAACGCTCCATGCCCGCGACATCACCACAGACACCGGATGGAAGATGGTTCTGGATCGTGGGCTGGACATCTTTCAGCCGACCCCTCGGAAGATGAACGGTTTTTCACTGGGGGAGCGGATGCAGGAGCATCGGATGCTCAAGGGTTTCTACGTGACCTATGTCAAAGATGAATAAAATTGTAGTCTACAGCATCGCTGACGTCGCGTCTTTGTCCAACCATGATGGGTCAATTTGCGTGAACAGTGGCCGCTCGAGATAGAAGTGAGGTTTAGCATCGGGTTTCAAGGAGAGCCCAAGCAAAGGGGGGTAGATGTGAGGGCTTGTCGGATAACGATAAATAACTTCAGGGGCGTTAAATCCGCGACTTTGCTGCTGCCGCAGCATGGTGTGCTTATCGGTGACAATAACACCGGCAAGACGACCATACTCGAAGCGCTTGATCTGGTCCTTGGGCCTGACCGGCTCAATCGTCAGCCGCCTATCGATGAACACGATTTCTTCCGGGGGACGTATCTTCTCGCGCCTGCTGCGCCAGCGGCCGAAGCGGCTAGTGACGGCGGCGGTGGGGAGCTTCCGGCACCGGAAACCGACGTCGAACCACCGAGGATCGAGATCGAGGTGACCGTTGCCGACCTCACCGACGAGCAAAAAGGGAAATTCGGAGACTACACCGAATTTTGGGACGGAGCGACCGACACCTTCTACGACGAGCCGAATCCGGCCGGTGTGGATGCCGCCACCATCACCGAAGCACTGCGTGTCACGTTCCTCGGCTGGTACGATGCCGAGGAGGACGATTTCGAGGGGAAGACCTATTTCACCCGCAGCCTGACCGAGAGCGACCGGCCCGAGCCGTTCTCCAGGAAACACAAGCAGGTGTGCGGCTTCCTCTACCTGCGCTCCCTTCGCACAGGTTCACGCGCACTGAGCCTGGAGAGAGGCAGTCTGCTCGACATCATCCTGCGCCTCAAGGAAGTCAGACCACAGATGTGGGAGGCCACCCTCGGCACCCTGGCGGGCATCTCGGTCGCGAGCGATCCGAAGCTGGGCATCTCGCCCGTGCTCGAGAGCATCAACACGGCGCTGAAGAAGTACGTGCCAAAAGAGTGGGGCGTGGAGCCCCATCTCAAGGTCTCTAATCTCACCCGCGAGCATCTGCGCAAGGTGATCACGGCCTTCATCGCTACGGGTGACGGAGACCATGCGGCGCCGTTCTATCGACAGGGCACGGGCACCATCAACATGCTCGTCCTGGCAATGCTCTCCCAGATTGCCCAAGACAAACAGAATGTCATCTTCGCCATGGAGGAGCCAGAGACTGCAATCCCGCCTTACGCGCAGAAGCGTATCGTTCACGAGGTGCGGAAGCTTGCGTCACAGACGCTCTTCACGTCTCACTCCCCCTATGTTTTGGAGGAGTTTGCGGTCGAGGAGACTGTGGTGCTCGGGCGCGATGGAGAAGGGGTCCTGGGACAAAAGGCAATTATCCTCCCGGATAATGTGAAGCTGAAACGCTATCGGCAGCAGTTTCGTACGCGCTTCTGCGAAGGATTGCTTGCCCGTCGTGTTCTTGTGGCGGAAGGCGCCACAGAAACCTCGGCCTTCCCCGTCGCGTGCCGCCGCCTGGCGGAGCTCAAACCCGATTCCTACGCATCCCTTGAGGCGCTCGGCGTCTGCATTGTTGACGCCGGTGGTGAAACCGACATCCCGGGCATGGCCAAGCTCTACCGAGACCTCGGAAAACGGGCTTTCGCGATCTGCGACAAGCAGAGCGACGCCAACAAGGAGCTCATTGAGGCGCAGGTCGATCTGCTCTTGATGCACGACGAAAAAGGCTTTGAGGCCATGGTGCTGAAAGGCACCACGGAGGCCGCCTTGAAGCGGTTCACCAAGCTGATCGACTGGCCCCAAGACTTGGCTCAGAAATATCCCGATCCGGAGGCGCAGGCCGCTGCCGCCCTGACGGACTATTTCGCCAAGTCGAAGGGGAGCTGGGGCATTGCCGATTTTCTCGCGCAATGCAGCGAGGCTGAGATTCCCCAATGGCTCCGGTATGCGGCGGTCAAGTTGAAGGATGCCTGTCTTCCTGCGCCTGCGGGCGGTGACCAACCTGCCGCACCCGTCGCTGCGGAGGAGCACCCGGAAGCGGTCGTACATGGAACTGACTAAGGGCCAACAGGATATCATGGAGGCGGGCGGTCATCTCCTGGTCACAGGCGGGCCGGGCTCCGGCAAGACCACCATCTCCATCCTCAAGGCGGCGCAGATTGCCGAGTGGGACCTTCGCCCCGGTCAGAAGATCCTGTTCCTCAGCTTTGCCCGCGCCACGGTTTCCCGCGTGGTCGAGGCGATCGAGTACGAGCAGCAGATCCCGCCCGCTCAGAAGCGCCTCATCGACGTGGAAACCTACCATTCCTTTTTCTGGCGCATCCTTAAGGCGCACGGCTATCTCATCGGGCTGCCGCGGCGACTCTTCATTCTCACGCCGCCCGGTGAGGCTATCGCGCTCTCGGCCGCCCGATCGGGCTTCCCCGTCCGGAATCTAACGGACGCGCAGAAAGCAGCAAAAAAGACCGCAGAAGAGACGGAACGCGCGCGCCTTGCAACGGAAGACGGCCGCGTGTGCTTTGATCTTTATGCCCCCTATGTGGGCGACCTTCTCCATGGCAGCGCGCGTATCCGGCGCCTTATCGCCAGCATGTACCCTGTCATCATCCTCGATGAGTTTCAGGACACCAACGAGGCGCAGTGGCGTGTTGTCCAGGCGCTGGGCGAAGTCTGCCGCCTGATCGCCTTGGCGGACCCGGAGCAACGTATTTACGACTGGATCGGTGCCGATCCTGCCCGGCTCGACCATTTCCGGGAAGCCTTCAAGCCGACAGAAGTGGACCTGAGCACAGACAATCACCGTAGCGCCGGAACCGAGATTGCCCTGTTCGGCAATGACGTGCTCACCGGGAAATTCCGGCAGGGTTCCTATAAGGGCATCAAGTTAGATGTCTTCGACCCGTTTCCCGATCCGGCGATGACCAAGCTCGTGACGACGGTTTACAAGGCGCGGAAGCGTCTCGTGGATGCGGGCGTCGTCAATTGGTCACTGGCCGTTCTGGTGCCGACAAAGAAAATGACTCGCCTGGTATCCGATGCCTTCCGCCAGCCACCTGCCGGCATGGCCGAGGTGACCCACTCAGCGGTCATTGAACTGGAGCCGGCCATTCTCGGCGCGGAAGTCATTGCCCTTCTCATGCAGCCAGGCGTCGACCAGCATTTCGGTCAGTTCATCGACCTGATATGCAGCTACTTTCAGGGCAAAGGCGGCGATGAGCCGACACAGGGGGCGCTCAAGGAAGCCACGAACATCCGCAAAGCATACGACGAATGGCTGGCCTCTCAGGCGGCAGGCAAGGCGATCCGCAAAAACAGCATCCTCGTCAACATGGTTGCCGTCTACGGGCAAGCCCGTGCCGTTGTGCTGACGGGTGATCCCGGCAAGGATTGGCGCGCTGTGCGGCGTGTTCTGGAGGACGGGAGTTGCGCGCGCCTGAAGGAGATTGGGCAAGAGTTGCGCAATCTCCGCATTCTGGAGCGCGGCACCCAACTTCGTCAGGAACTGTCCCAGGATTGGCGTGACAGTGGCGGCTATCGCAATGCCCTGGCTGTCACGCGGCAGGCTTTCATTCAGGAGCACTTCTCGACGAACGCGAAGCCCGAGACCGGGGTCGTCGTGATGAACATGCACAAGGCGAAGGGAAAGCAGTTCGACGAGGTCATCATCTTTGAACACTGGCCGATCAAGCGAAAGGGGCAGCCGCCCTACAATGGCGACAGGATCGTGCGCTTCAACTCCAAGGAGCAGATCGACGATCAGGCGCGGCAGAATTTCCGTGTCAGCGTGACCAGAGGCAAGCGGCAGACGACCATTTTGACCCCAAAAAGCGATCCTTGCGTTCTTCTTCTGGGAGACAATAGTTAGATGGCACTCTATCGCATGCCTGTATCCAGAAGCGCAAGTTATGCTCAGTCTTATATAGTGACCCAACCTAAGCAGCCCCGGGATAACTACTCGATGGCGTTCTGAAGAAACTGCTCAAGAGATGCCTTTCTCGCAAATCTGTTAAAGGCATAGGCAGTTTGTTTGAATTCCTTGCCGTCCAGTAGGCCTTGAATATACCCCGAGACAGTGTCGGCCGCCATGACGAGTGTGTTGTCCAGCGTATGGACATATCTACTGGTCACCGAACTGTTGGCATGGCCAAGGAGCGCTGCAATTGTGATCTCACTGAGGCCAAGATCATTGGCAATGCTCGCAAAACTGTGCCGAAGGACATGGGCTGTGATCGTCTCAAGTGCAGTCCCGGCGAAGATCTTCTTCCACTTGTTGGGAAAGGCGCCATACGCCTTGCCGCCCCGCGATCCTGGAAACACGTAATCTCCCGCAGCAACTTCGCACTGCATCTCCAGGAACTCGACCACCGGAAGGCCAATCGGACGGATCGACGCGCCTTCTTTTGAATCCGACAGTCGTAGGCAACTGTTCGAGAGGTCCACGTCGCTCCACCGCAGACCAATGATTTCACTGCGCCGACAGCCGGTCAGAGCAATCTGACGCACGATGTCGGCCATCATAGCAAGATCGGGGTCTGTTGCCGCACGCTTCAGCGCCTCACCCATATCCCGATATTCAGCGGTGCTTAGGCGCCGGTTTCGAACCTGATCCTTTGGTTTCTTGATGCCATGGGCAACATTTCGATCCACAATCCCGGCGTCATTCGCATAGGTAAGAATCCCGCCGAGTAAGCCGACAGTACGACTTGCCGCCCCTGGTCCGCCGCGAAGAATGGATTTGCCGCGAAGGTTCTTGGTCTTCATGACCGCGCGCGTTTTCCCGATCAGGATGTCGTTCATCATCTTCGTCACATCAGCCTTACTCAGATCGCGCACGCGCTTCTTGCCGAGGATTGGGATGATATGGCCATTGATTCTGCCGATATCGGTAGTGATTGTCGCTGGCTTCTTGGGTCGACCGCGTTTACCTTGGATGAGTCCGGCATGGAGATCGCCAATATAGCGTTCGCAAAGCTCCTTGATCGTCATGGCATTTCGGTCCTCCAGCTTTTCTTCAGCCGGATCGTCGCCTTGAGCCACGCGCCCGAGTTGTGCTTTCGCCTCGCGTCGTGCAGTCTCAGGCGTCCAGATACCGTGAAGGCCAATGGTGAAACGCCGGGAAGATCCGTTGCATCGATATTGGATCACATAGCTGCGCTTGCCAGACGCGAAGACTCTCAGCCCGAAACCGGGTAGGTCATCGTCCCAGATGACGTAGTCGTTGGGTTTGATTATGGCACTCTCAACAAGCCGTTTCGATATCTTTGGCATGGAATCTATCCTTTCCAGTCGGGCTCTCGCGTAAGCACCACGTAAGCACTTGGGGGAAAACCACAGCGTAGAGCCGGTTACGTTTTTCCGTCGTGATGCGCTGGAAAGTAAAGTTATTTCAGTGTTTTATCGCACTGTAGCGTAGTCCATCGCACATTTCGGATAGACTGCTAATAATTGCTCCGAAGGCGGAGGCCAGAGGTTCGAATCCTCTCGGGTGCGCCAAAATCCCCAACAAAATCAACTAGTTCAGACCGCCTCACAGGCCCTCTTCGAACAACGACGTTGGAAAAACTCACCAGAAAATTCGCAGATTCGACGCAAGATCCTGAAAATCCTTCAGAAATCAGCCCCCCGATTCTCACCAGCCCTTTTCGGTTGGCTGCAAGCCTCGGCGGCGGACGCTTTCTCGATTCGATGGACGGTAGCTGGCGACGGTTTCTGAGATTTGAGGGGAAGGTCTTCCCCCTGACGCCCAGCCCTTGCGGTCTGGTCGTACCCCCATCAGCGGGGACACCCCGCAACACCCCGAGAGGGAGAGGATGGCCGGATTATCCGTGACGGGTTGAAAGGCAGAGGGAGTGGCCCGCTGCCGGCCCGTCGCAGAGATTCGCGATGGCACACACCACCACCTCTCGCACCGGCAACGACCGGACAGACCTCTATCAGTCCATCACCGACAAGATCATCGCCGAACTGGAGGCCGGGCGGGTGCCGTGGGTTCAGCCCTGGGCCACGTCGAAGGCGTCGCTCGACATGCCGCGCAACGGCAAGACCGGTGACCGCAATGTCCGCAAGGGCGAGCACGGTACGACCGTCGTCTATGCCCATCGTTTCACGCCGGACAGCGAACGACGCCGCGCCAGTGAGAATGGCCGTGAACCCGGCTCGATCGCCTTCCTCAAACGCTACACTGTCTTTCGACGGACCAGTGCGAGGGTTTGCCCGAACGGATTGCTGCTCCACCGCCACCTATTCCCGACGGACTTATCCTGCCTGAAGCCGAGGCGCTGATCGCCGCGACCGGACACGCATTCCGATCCCATAAACTGAGATCGGACCACACTTCGCGAATTATCGGACGTCTCGTCCTTCGGTAATAGGGATTCGATCCCGGTAGGCGAGCAACCGCAGGGCATTGAATACGACCAGCAGGGTTGAGCCCTCGTGCATCGCCACCGCTGGACCTATCCCGAGCCCTAGGATTGTTGCCGGCACAAGTATTGCAACCACGCCTAGACTGACGAAGACGTTCTGACGAATGATCGATCGCGTGTGGCGGCTAAGATCGACAGCGAAGGGCAAGTGCGAGAGATCGTCGGCCATTAGCGCCACGTCGGCGGTTTCCAGGGCGACATCGGAACTTGCCGCGCCCATCGCTATGCCCACAGTCGCGCTAGCCATCGCGGGCGCGTCGTTTACGCCATCACCGACCATCGCGACCTTTGTGTCGGCGCGGAGCTTTTTGATCGCCTCGACCTTATCTTCCGGCATGAGATCGCCCCATGCCTCGTCAATTCCCACTTCGCGCGCGATCGCTTCGGCCGCCCGTTGATGGTCACCGGAGATCATGATCATCCGTTTGATGCCGATGTCGTGCAGGCGCCTCAGCGCCACCTTTGCCGTCTCGCGGGGCGTGTCGAGAAGGCCGATCGCGCCGAGGTCGCGGTCCCCCAACCGTATGACCATGCTGGTCTGCCCGCCTTCGCGCAGTTGCTCGACGGCATCGGCCATCGCCGGGGACAGTGAAGCGATCCCATCTGTGCCGAACATCCCCGGCTTGCCGATAAGAACCTCGTCCTTGCCGACACGGGCCGAGACGCCGCGACCTGTAAGGCTCGTCAGGCTGTCGGCTTGCGGAATTGGATAATCGCCAACATGGTCGCGTCCATCACGCGCGATCGCCTGTGCAAGCGGATGATCGCTCAGGCTTTCGACCGCAACCGCGATTGCCATCAGCTCCTGCCTGTCCACGCCCGGAGCCGGGATGATCTGCTGGATGCGCGGCTCGCCCTTGGTAAGCGTGCCGGTCTTGTCGAAAGCGATCGCATCGAGCGAGCCGAGCAGTTCCAGCGGTGCACCACCCTTGACGAGGACACCACCGCGCGCCGCGCGTGCTACGCCGGAGAGAACTGCGCTGGGGGTGGCGATGGCAAGCGCGCAAGGACTGGCCGCCACCAGCACCGCCATCGAACGGTAAAAGCTGTCACGGAACGGTTCGTCGACCACGACCCAGGCAAACAGCAACACGACCGCCAGCACGAGAACGAGCGGCACGAACACGCGCTCAAAACGATCGGTAAAGCGCTGTGTCGGCGACTTCTGCGTCTCCGCCTCGCTCACCATCTTGACTACCTTGGCCAGCGTGCTTTCGCTCGACAGGCGTGTCACCTCGATTTCGATAAGACCGCTGCCGTTGATCGTCCCTGCAAACACCCGGCTTGCGGTATCGACCCGATCGGGATTGGCGCGCGCCGCCGCATCGTCCATCACGGGCTGCTTGTCGACGGGAATGCTTTCGCCGGTCACGGGCGCCTGGTTGATGGCCGACGTGCCCTTGACGACGAAGCCATCAGCCGCGACGCGCGCATCGGGCTTGACGATGACGGTATCGCCAACCTTCAGCTCGTCGACAGGGATTTCCTCCATTGTGCCGTCCGTTCGCCGGACCGTGGCGGTGCGTGGCGCCAGTTCGGCCAAGGCTTCAATCGCCCGCTTGGCGCGACCCATCGCATAATGCTCGAGCGAATGGCCGAGGCTGAACAGGAACAGAAGCAACGCACCTTCGGCCCAGGCGCCGAGCGCCGCCGCGCCGGCAGCGGCCACCAACATCAACGTGTCGATCTCGAACCGTTTGAGCCGAAGATTGTCGACCGCTTCCCGCAGCGTATAAAAACCACCGAAGAAATAGGCGGCGATGTAGCAAGCTGTCGGCCACCAGCCCGGCGCGGCGGCCACCAGCTTCTCTATCGAAAAGCCCGCCACAAGCAGCGCCCCGCAAATCAGTGCGAAAATAAGCTCGCTGTTGTGACCAAAGAGGCCGCCGTGAGCATGATCGTGACCCTCAAGCTCTTTTACTGGTGGGGCTCCCACGGCAAAGACCCCGACGGATGGGGTTACACCCATGTCAATGAGCGCATCGCGGATCACCCGTTCAGAGCCGCGTTCGCGATCGAACTCGATCCGCACAAGGCCCGAAGCATTCGCTTCCGCCTCGATCACGCCGGGTAAAGTGCGCAGTCGGTCGCCAATGGTGCGCGCGCGGCGCTGGTGCGCAATGCCTTCGACTGGCCACAGCACATGGCCGAAGCGTTCGGTGATCGCGGCACCCGCCGCCTGGACGATTTCGCGAATGCGTGGAAGCGGCAGGATGTCGGGGTCGTAATGGATGCAAAGCTGCGCCGGAGCATCGCCTTTGGCTGCAACGACGTGCGCCTGTTCGATGCCAGGGCGACCGTCAAGATCGGCAATCAGCCGACCGATACAGCCGTCCGAAGCGTCGGCGACATCGGGTAGTAGCAAGGGAATGTCGAGTTGGAGTGTCGTAGTCATCGCGTATCTTCCTGTCTGTCCATCTCAGACCGCCGCCGCCCACTGTCAGGACGGCGGCGGCCGTGATCGGATGATCAATCGGCCGGGATAGCTTCGACTGCGTCCGGGACATTCGTTGCCCGCTGTTCCGGCAGCTCCGTTTCCCTGCGCCCGTAGCGGGCGTAGAGTGTCGGCAGCACGAACAGGGTGAGCAGCGTCGCTGAGATCAGACCGCCGATCACGACAGTCGCGAGCGGCTTCTGCACTTCAGATCCCGCACCAGTGGCAATGGCCATGGGCACGAACCCGAGCGAGGCGACGAGCGCCGTCATCACCACGGGTCGCAACCGCATCATGGCGCCTTCACGAGCGGCCTTTGCCCGGTCCATGCCGCTCGCCATCAGCCCTTGGATAGACGTCACCATCACCAGGCCGTTGAGAACCGCGATGCCGGACAGCGCAATGAAGCCCACCGCCGCCGAGATTGAGAACGGCATACCTCTCAGGAACAGCGCCAGCACGCCGCCAACTAGCGCCATTGGCACGCCCGTGAACACGATCGCGGCGTCGCGAACGCTACCCAATGCGCCGTAGAGCAGCAGGATGATCAGCGCGAAGCAGGCGGGAACGACCAGCATCAGCTTCTTGGTGGCCGACTGGAGATTCTCGAACTGCCCGCCCCAATCGAGATACTGGCCGGCAGCGAGGCGCACGTCCTTGTCGATCACTTCCTGGGCATCGGCGACAACACTTGCAACGTCGCGGCCACGCACATTGGCCTGCACGACGACACGCCGCTTGCCGTTCTCGCGGCTGATCTGGTTGGGACCGTCCGTCACGCCGATGTCTGCTATGCTTTGCAAAGGCACGTACCCACCATTCGGCAGGGGAACGGGAACCTGCGCCAGCGTCTGGAAATCGGCGCGCGCCGCGTCCGACAAACGGATAGTAACGGCAAAGCGCCGGTCGCCTTCGAAGATCATGCCAGCATCCCGTCCACCGATTGCGGCGGAGACCGTGTCCTGCACCGTTTGAGCGGTAATGCCGAGCCTCGACATGATGTCGCGGCGAGGGCGGATGTCGAGCATCGGAAGCCCCTCCGTTTGCTCGACCCGGACATCGACCGCTCCTTCAGTCTGGCGGAGGATCGCCGCGATCCTGTTGGCGGTGTCGTTCATGGCGTCGAAATCATCGCCGAACACCTTGACCGCGACGTCGCCGCGCACTCCGGCGATCAGCTCGTTGAAGCGCATCTGGATCGGCTGGGTGATCTCGAACGCACCGCCCGGAATGCTTTCGAGGACAGTTTCGACCTTGGCGATCAGCGCGGCCCTGGACAATCGGCTATCCGGCCATTCATCCTTTGGCTTCATAATGATGAAGGTGTCAGAGATGTTGGGCGGCATCGGGTCGGCCGCGAGTTCCGCCGTGCCCGTCTTGGAGAAAACGAACCGCACTTCCGGCAGTTTTGCGATCTCCCGCTCGATCCGCAATTGCATCGCCTGGCTCTGATCGATCGACGTTCCGGGAACCCGCAGAATCTGCGCGGTCAGGTCGCCCTCGTCGAGCTGGGGAAGGAACTCCTGCCCCAGGAACGAGAAGGTCAGGATCGCCGCCAGAAAGGCGCCAACGCCAACACCCATGGTAAGTGAAGGTCGTTTCATCGCCTTGTCGAGGCCTGGCTCATATTTGCGCTTGAGCCAGGACATGATGCGTCCTTCTTTCTCCTCGACCGGCTTCGATAGCCAGATGGCCAGCATCGCCGGAATAAAGGTCAGGGAGAGGACGAAGGCCGAGACCAGCGCCATGATGACGGTCAGCGCCATGGGCGTGAAGGTTTTGCCCTCAACGCCGCTCAACGTGAGCAGCGGCACATAGACAAGGATGATGATGGCTTGCCCGAACACGGTCGGGCGGATCATCTCGCGCGCGGCCTGGGCAACCACCGACAGGCGTTCTTCAAGCGTGAGCGTTCGGCCGTAGTGATGCTGCCGTTCAGCGATGCGACGCAGCGCGTTCTCGACAATGATGACCGCGCCATCGACGATAAGGCCGAAGTCCAGCGCCCCGAGACTCATGAGATTTGCCGAAACACCGCCTTGCAGCATCCCGAAGCTGGTCATCAGCATGGTGATCGGGATCACCAGCGCCGCGATTAATGCCGCCCGGAAATTACCGAGGAGCAGAAAGAGCACGACGATGACGAGCAACGCACCCTCGGTCAGGTTCTTCGCGACCGTCTTGATCGTGGAATTGACCAGCGCGGTGCGGTCGAGCACCGGCTGTATCGCGACGTCGGTTGGCAATGATGCGTTGATCTCTTCAAGCCGCTCGGCGACAGCCGAGGCAACCGTCCGGCTGTTCTCGCCGATCCGCATGATGGCGGTTCCGACGACGACTTCCTTGCCGTTCTCGGAGGCCGAACCGGAGCGGATGGCCTGACCGAGGCGCACCTGCGCCACCTGATCGAGGCGGATAGGCACGCCTTCGCGCGTGGCGATGACGGTGCTGGCCAGCTCCCCGATGTTGCGGATGCGCGCGTCCGAGCGAACGGCCAGCCCCTCACCACCGCGATCGACGACGCCTGCGCCTACGCCGACATTGTTCGCTTCGAGCGCGCGGGCGAGATCGGTGAGGTTCATGCCCAACGCGGCAAGCCGCTGCACGTTAGGGATTACCTGAAACTGCTTCACATAGCCGCCGATCGTATCGACGCCAGCCACGCCGGCTGTGTTCTTGAGCAGTGGTGCGACGATCCAGTCCTGCGCGGTGCGCAGATAGGTCGCCTTGTCAGCTTCGGTGATGAGTCGATCGCCTTCCGGCGTGATGTAGCTACCGTCCGGCTGAATACCGGGTTCACCCGGTTTGTGGGCGTCCTCCTTGCGATGTTCGAAATGGACCGTCCACATATAGACTTCGCCCAGCCCGGTCGCGACCGGCCCCATGGTCGGCGTGGCGCCTTCGGGCAGGCTTTCTTCGGCGACACGTAGCCGCTCGGCGACCTGCTGACGCGCAAAGTAGATGTCGGTCGATTCAGAGAAGACGGCCGTGACCTGGGCAAAACCATTTCGGCTCAGCGAACGTGTGTATTCAAGCCCCGGAACACCCGCCAGCGCGGTTTCGATGGGAAAGGCGACTTGCGTCTCGACCAATTCGGGCGAGAGCGCCGGTGCGGTGATGTTGACCTGCACCTGATTGTTGGTGATGTCGGGAACGGCATCGATCGGCAGGCGACTGATCGCCCAGCCTCCGATCACCATGGCGATGAGCGTCATGAGCAGGATGAACCAGCGACGCTCGACGGAAAATGTGACGATACGGTCGATCATGATCAATGTCCGTGCTCCGCTTCGCCCTTGCCTAGCTCTGCCTTGAGGGTGAAGCTGTTCGGCCCGGCGATCTGCTCGTCACCCTTGAGTCCCGACATAACCACCACATTGTCGCCGCTTGGGTTTCCAAGCGTGACGGGCGTGGCCTTGAAGCCGTCATCGGTGCGGACGAATACCGTGGGCCGCCCCTCAACCGTCTGGATCGCGCTTTGCGGGACGAGCACCGATCCGGCACCGCCGTCCGGCAGCCGGATCGACGCCGTCACCGGCTCACCGACGCGCCACTGGCCTGAGCGGTTGTCGACGATGGCGATCACGGTGGCGAGGCGCGTCGTCTCGTCGAGGATTGGCGAGACGAAATCGACCCGTGCCGCCGACCTGCGATCGCCGGAGACGATCTCGATCTCGGAGCCGGGCCGCACTTTGCCGGCATCAGCCGGGGACAAGGCAAGCGTGACCGCAACGCGGGAGAGGTTTGCCACGCGAAACAGCTCGGCGTCCGCAGCGACGGTCTGACCGAGCGTCACGTTTCGGGATACAATCTGTCCGGCGATCGGAGCGGTGATGGCAATGCGATTGAGCGCACCGCCGCCGCCGCCAGCCGCTGCGACTTGCTGCCGGGCAAGCCGCAGGGCTATCTGAGCCTCCGTCGCGGCCGTGCGTGCGGCGATCAGGTCCTGTTCGGGCGAAACCCGCTCATTGAACAGCCTCTGCTCGCGGCTCAGGTTCGATTCCGCGAGCGCCAGCCGCGCCCGCGCCGCTTCGATCTCGGCATTGAGCGACGCAGCCTCGCGGCTCTCGATAATCGCCAGCGTCTGCCCACGCCCGATCGACTGGCCAAGATTACGGGTCAGGGAGACGACGCGGCCGCCGATAGCGGCGGACACAACCTGCATCCCCTGCGGGTCGCCTTCGATCGTTGCGGGTAATGTCAGCGCGCCCCCGCCACTACGGATGATGCGGACAAGCTCGATACCAGCCTTGGCGATCTGCTCGGCGCTAAGGTTGATCTCGCCTTCTTTTTCAGCGTGGCCAGCCTCTTCACCGGCAGCAGTATTTTCGGTGTCTTCCGGGAGCGTTTCGCCACTGGAGCAACCCGCCACAAGCAATGCGGCGAGGGTCAGCGGCAGCGCCGCTTTCAGATAGAACTTCATGATCAATTCCCCTGTTCGGGCGCGGGAGCGGTCAGGCGCTCAAGCCGTGCCCTGGCGTTCTGATAGGCGACGAGCGCGTCGATCGCGGCCAGCCTGATCTCGGCCAGCGTCCGTTCGGCATCAAGAAGATCGAGCTGACCGAACTTTCCCTCGCGATAGCCGATCCGCGCGATGCGGGCGGCTTCCTGGGCGGCCGCCAGCGCGGGACCATTGGCCGTCCGCGCATTGGTGCCGGCATTGTCCGCTTCCGTCCGGACATCGAGGATTGCTTGCTGGACATCGAGCGCGGTCATGCGGCGCTGTGCTTCGGCACGATTGCGCTCGGCGCTGGCCTGCCCAACGGCAGCTCTGCCGCTGTTGAAAAGCGGAATCGGAACCGAAATGCTGAACAGCGCGGCGGTATCATCAGACTCCGAGAACCGCCGCACACCTGGCCCGACCGTGATGTCGGGAGTGCGCTGCGATCTGGCCAGCCGAACGCCTGCATCGGCAACCGCAAGGTCTGCGTCGGCAGCGGCGAGCGCCAATGTGCCTTCCGCAATGGGCGTCAGGCGTGGACCATTGGTGGCTGGCAGATTGTCGAGAGCAGTCGGATCAAGTTGTCCCGTTACAGGCCGCCCGATCCTGCGACCGAGATTGAGACGCGCGGCATCAAGCAGGCGCCGTGCATTCTCGGCCGCCGCCTCGGCATTGAGGCGGGTGACGTCCGCGCGCTGTTCCTCGATCGGTGAAGCGCGTCCGGCCCGAACACGCACGCGAGCCGCGTTAAGCGCTTCGCTCGCGATGCGTGCCTGGTCGAGGGCCGTCGCTAACCGGCGGTCGGCAGCCACCGCGTTGATATATAATTCGGTGACTTGAAGGCGAATGTCCGCCTCGGTGATCGCGGCGGCGAGCCGGACTCGCGTCGTCCGGGCATCGGCAACAGCAATCCGTGCCGATCGTTTGCCACCAAGCTCAATCGGGATAGAGAGCCCAACGGTCATCTCTGCGCCCCGGAAGCCGCTATAAGGGCCGGTGCCAACAACATTCTCGACTTCTGTTGTGACGGTGGGATTGGGGCGCAGGCCCGCAACTGTCCGGGCCGCCTCGGCCGCCGTGATGTCGGCGCGCGCTGCGTCTGCCGCCGGAGCGCTGCCCCCCGCTGCCGCAACCGCTTGGTCAAGGGTAAGCGGTGGT
Source organism: Sphingobium faniae (assembly GCA_900100475.1). Taxonomy (GTDB): domain Bacteria; phylum Pseudomonadota; class Alphaproteobacteria; order Sphingomonadales; family Sphingomonadaceae; genus Sphingobium; species Sphingobium faniae. Next base: position 174,263 of record FMTU01000009.1, read on the forward strand.
CCCGCTGAGGGAACTGCCGAGACTATATCCTGTGCCTGCGCCACGGAGACGCAAGACACGGCAGCCAGCAAGGCTGCAAACATTCTGTGCATGTTGATTTTCCTGATTGAAACGAATCAGGCTCGCCGCCTCGCATTGCGAGGCTCAGACGACCCGCTTACCGATCAATCAGGCGTTGGGAGGTCGCAACGCGGGGTCGACTGACCATCGCGCAAAGGCATCGGAAGCCGGAAAATGGAACTTGGATGACGCCCCATCCATCAAGGCGTGGGATGGACCGGAAACAGGGGCAACAAGGCAATGGCCATGGCAACTGCCATGATGGTGCGGCACACCCCTATCGGAGTCGCCGGGTGACTGATCTGCGTCGCCATCGCTATGGATTTCGCCCGAACAGTCGAGCGTTCCGGCGATTGAAAACTCGCTCGCATGCACCGTCGTCGACACAACTAGTGACGTCATCAGAAGGCAAAAAAGGAGCAGGCTCCGGCGCAGCATGGCTATCCCATAGCCGTTGATACTCTTTCTGTCATCTGAAAGCCTGGACAGAAGCCGTGACGCCTTGCCCCGATTGACAAGTTTTGCGCTACAAGCCCAAGCTTTCTCCGAACGGTTGGGGCTGTTGCTGTTCCCGATCATTCTCATGCGCGGCCGACCTGTGCGAGTTCTCGCCGCGCATCGCGTATGATCGACCAGGCAGATTGCAGGAACAGTGCTGCGACCACGAACGCCATAAGCAGATCGGGCCAGGTCGAGTCTAGCCACCAGACAAGGCCGGCCGCAGCGACCACCGCGAGATTTCCGATCGCATCGTTGCGCGAGAACAACCACACGGCGCGCACGTTGGCATCGCCCTTCCTGTGCGGGATCAGCACTACGGCTGCGAGAATGTTTACGACGCAAGCCACCAGCGCAAATCCAGCCATCAGCAGAGTTTGCGGCTCATATTCGGCAAACACGCGATAAACAGTGGAGCCGATGACGCCGAGGCCAAGCAGAGCCAGGAAAATGCCTTGTAGCAGCGCTGCCCGAGCACGGGCCACAAGACCCCATCCGATTGCAATTAGCCCCAGGAAAGAAATGAGACCATCGCCAATGAAGTCGAGAGCATCTGCCTGCAAGGCTTGAGATCCAGCCAGGAAACTCCCTGCAATCTGCACCACGCCATAGCCGGCGTTGAGCAGCACGACGATCCACAAGGCGCGCTTGTATGCGGGATTGACGTGCGTCAGATCGGGAATATGGCCATCATCCTCCCCCTCGGCAGTGCCGAGACGATCGAGTTGATAGCCAAGGCTCTGCACCGATGCCTCCACCTGTCGCAGATTCTTTGCCGGATCATTGATATCGAGGGTCATAACCTGGGTAGCGATCGACACGCTAACATCCCGGACGCCTTCGACCTTACGCGCCGTGCCCTCGATCTTCGCGGCACAGGACGAACAATCCATGCCGGCGACGGCATAGCGGATTAGGTCGGCGTTGGCCCTCATAGCTTCCTCGATTCTCTGTTCTGAGGGCGCTACAATCTGTAGCGACTACAGGAGCAAGAGAAAAAATGCAGATTGGCGAATTATCCGCTCGTTCAGGCGTGAACATCGAAACAATCCGGTATTACGAGCGCATCGGAGTTTTGCCTCAACCTGTCCGCCAATCGAACGGCAGACGCAGCTATGGCGAGGTCGACGCGCAACGGCTTGGCTTTGTCCGCCATGCCCGCGATCTTGGTTTCGATCTGTCAGCGGTGCGGACGCTTCTGGCTTTGCAGGAGCAGCCGGAAGCATCTTGTGAAAATGCAAGCAAGATTGCGCGAGGGCAACTTGAAGCGGTCGAGGAACGCATCGACCGCTTACTCAAGCTGCGGGACGAACTCGCTCGCATGGTAGATGAGTGTAGCCGTGGCGTGGTTTCAGAGTGCCGTGTGATCGAGACGTTAGCAAACCCAGTCGGGGAGGGCTTATCAAGGCTGGGTCGCGGAAGGAATATCGCGAATACATTTGGTAGTCGGTGGTCGCGCGACCCTTGAACGTGGAATTAGGGGCCAATGAGCTTCCGAAGCGAGTCAAGGGGGCGACCGGAGATGACGCGAAATGCTCCTCGCGCTCCGGCCTGGCCCAGACGAGAACGTTGTGCATTGATATTAGGCTGGAATCCGAACCAGCGCTGGAACGCGCCGGGATTGTCGAGCGCTTTTTAGACGACCGAGGACGCCATCCAGAAATTACAGGCGCACTTCTGACGTCCCCACCCACTCAGATACCTCCATAATAAACTACAAAGCCTTGTGGTTGAAGGCACGGGACCGGCCTGTCTCAATGAGGCAGGCCGGTCCTGAAACAATACCCTCTTCAGAACCAGGAACGGATTCCGATCAGGAGATGCCATCCCCCCGCCTTTTCGTCCCGGGCACGCCGGAAATCCGCCGTATCGCCAAAGGCGCGTTCGTACTTCACGCCGACATACGGCGCGAACTCTGGCACGAACTGATAGCGCAGCCGTAATCCCAGTTCGGCGGTGGAAAGACCGGAGCCGATGCCCAACTCGGGGACGTCCTGTGCGGCAAGATTGAATTCGATTGCCGGCTGGAGGATCAGTTTCTGGGTCAGGCGTTGATCATATTCTGCTTCGAACCGCGCGGTGACATCGCCCTTGTCCGAGAGAAACAGGGCTCCGTCGACTTCGAACCAGTAAGGAGCAAGGCCCTGGACGCCGACAACAGCGTAAGTCCGATCAGGCCCCGCGCCAAAATCCTGACGGATACCGGCCTGAAGATTCCACCACGGGTCGAGCGCACGGCTCCAGAGCGCTTGCACCTCGGCGCTTTCGAGACTTTCGCCGAAGCGGCTCTCGCCCTCGGTCTTGACCCAGAACCGGTCGATATCGCCGCCATACCAGCCTTGCGCGTTCCACGCATAGCCATCCTTGCCCTTGCCGATGACTGCTTCCAGCTGATCGATCAGGATCATGCCGCTTTTGATATCGCCATGTTCCTTGCGGGCGATTTCGCGCGCCGGGGACATTGCCGGAGCGCCGAAAATGGCATCGGCAGCGTGATCGGGGCCACGCAATGCCGCCGCTGACGGCGGCGCCACCGGCGGATCGGGAATGCCGGGCTCATGCCCGACATGAGCATCGTGTGCGTCCTTTGCCGGGGCCGTAGGCATCTGGTGGCCAGCGTGCGGATCTGTCGGCTCGGAAGGCTTCGGTGGCATGTCGTGCCCGGCATGTGGATCGCCGCCGGTCTCATCGACCTGATGCTGCGCGTGCGGATCGGCCGGTGCCTGCTGCACGGCGGCACCATGATCCTGCTGCGCCAGGACGGGCGTTGCTATCCCGACAAGGAATAGGCCCAGGAGAGACTTCATGCTGCTTCTCCCTCAAGCGGACGGACGGTGACGACACGGAACATCCCCGCGTGCATGTGCAGCAGCAAATGGCAGTGAAAGGCCCAGTCGCCCGGCGCATCGGCGGTCAGGTCGAAGCTGACCTTGCCGCCCGGCAGCACATTGACGGTGTGCTTGCGGGGGTAGCTGCCGGTATGGCCGTTCACCACCTCAAAGAAATGGCCATGCAGATGGATCGGATGGGTCATCATCGTATCGTTGATGAGGACGACACGGGCGCGCTCATTACGCTCGAAGCGGATCGGTTCGACACCCTCGCTGAATTTTTCGCCATCGAACGACCACATGAAGCGCTCCATATTGCCGGTGAGGTGGACCTCGATCGTGCGTTGCGGCGGGCGCGTGTCAGGGTTTGGGGTAAGCGACATAAGGTCACGGTAGGTCAGCACCTTGTGCCCGACATCTTCCAGCCCGACGCCCGGATCGCCGGTACGATCGACTGGTGACATGGCGATGGCATCCACGCCAACACCGACCTTGACGCTGTCGGGGACCAAAGACTTGTCGCGCATGTTCATGCTGCCCATCGAATGGGAGCCGCCATGATCCATCCCGGCCATTGCGCCATGGTCCATTCCAGCCATTGAACTATGATCCATGCTGCCCATGCCCATGTCCCTCATGGTGAGTGTCGGACGTGGGCGAAGCGGTGGAACGGGCGCGGTCATCCCCATGCGCGGCGCGAGCGTGGCGCGCGCCATGCCGGAACGATCGATCGATTCCGCGACGAGCGTGAACGCCTTGTCCTCGGTTGGCTGGATAATGACGTCATAGGTCTCGGCATTGCCGATCTGGAATTCGTCCACGGTCACCGGACGGACATTCAGCCCATCAGCGCTGACCACGGTCATGGGCAGACCCGGAATGCGGATATTGAAGATCGTCATGGTAGCAGCATTAATGAAGCGCAGCCGCACCCGCTCGCCGGAGCGAAAGAGGCCGGTCCAGTTTTCCTGCGGCCCGTGACCATTGACGAGATAAGTATAGGTGGCAGCCGTCACGTCCGCGATGTCCGTGGGGTCCATCCGCATCTTTCCCCACATGGCGCGGTCGGAAGCGGACATGCTCTCCTCGGGACCACCACGCAGCATGCCGAACAGCGTCTGCCTCTGGCGGTTGAAATAGCCGCCTTCTGATTTGAGCTTGGTGACGAGCTGGTGCGGATGCAGGAAGGTCCAGTCGCTTAGCACGATCACATGCTCGCGATCATAGGCGACAGGATCGGACTCCGCTGGATCGATCACGATCGGTCCGTAATGGCCCTGCTGCTCCTGGAGGCCCGAATGGCTGTGATACCAATAGGTGCCGCTTTGCAGCAGCGGAAATTCGTAAACGAAGGTGGTGTGCGGCTTGATGCCGGGAAAGCTGACGCCGGGAACGCCGTCCATCTGAAACGGAACGATCAGCCCGTGCCAATGGATCGAGCTGTCCTCATCCAGCGTGTTTTCGACATGGAGGCGCACATTCTGCCCCTCGCGCAGCCGGATCAGCGGCGCTGGGAGTACACCGTTCATCGTAACGGCGTGGCCGGTACGCCCGCCGACCGTGAAAGCGGTATTGGCGATCTTGAGATGGATATCCTCGCCCGAAAGCGTGGGCATCTGTGGTGCCAGGCCCAGCGAGCCGGTCTGCGCCCAGGCCGGAAACAGGCCGGAAAAGCCCAGTCCGGCGGCACCGACCGCGCCGGCACGCAGTAGGGATCGTCGATCGATCGTCTGTGTCATGATTTTGTCCTCGGCTCCACCGGGGAGCCTTCTATGTGCTGAATGGACCGGGAGGCGAGAAGTCGCCTCCCGGTTCGCGTCCGATCAGTGCTGACCCGTGCCATGTCCGGCATGCGGATCGGCGGCAGGCGCTCCCGAAGGGGACGTCGCCTTGCCCTCGGCCTTCATTTTCTCGCAGCAGGCCATCTTGCCATCGGCATCCTTGTCGCAGCAGCCGCTGGACATATCGTGGCCTTCATGCCTGCCTTGGCCGGTCGTTCCGGCTTGAGTGGTGTGTTGGGTATGCACATCGGCCGGTGCGACGCTTTGGGCGAAGGCTGGCGTGGCGATCATCATCGTGATCGCAGCAATTATCAACTTCATGGCTAATCTCCGGAAGAAAGTGGGGTGAACCTCAATTCCTCGGAGTCATACGCGGCGGCGGCGTTTCTCCCTCAAGCGTGATCGCGGCGAGATATCGCTGTCCCACAATAGAATATAACGTCTTTGTTGGCCGATCCCGCTGCTCGATGAGGGGAGGCATTGCCGGGAACGCCGCGCAGGCAACGGCGCAGTGCATGCCGGGTTCGGGTGATTTACGATCAGAGGAAGACTCGCTGCCGGCACAATGTCCTGCCACCGAAGCCACCTCCACTGCGCCCTGGTACGGCATAGCCGCTGCATTGCCGCTCGCCATGGATACAGACGAGAAGAGCATGACAAGCGCAATCAGGAGTGACGAAAGCAACTTCATCACAATCCTGTGGGGTGGTTGGCCATTGGTGACAACGATTCGAATCCTTCTAGAACTCTCGATGCACCTTGACACTATGACAAGGTCAAGGCGCATATTGACTCTAACATAGTGTCAAGCCCCATATTGCTGTGTGATAGAAGGAGACGGTGTAATGGCCGAGTCGAACCAGAGCGATCATTCCGGGGACCACAGTCGTTGTGGAGGCCATGACAAGCATTCCGCCGGACTGGTTGTCGACCCGGTTTGCGGCATGACGGTCGATCCCGAAACCACCACGCATCACGCAAGCCATGCCGGCCATGACTACCATTTTTGCAGCGCCGGCTGCCGCGAGAAGTTCATCGCCGACCCGGAAAAATATCTGAACAAGTCGGCGGCCGACCGCGCCGTCGATGCTCCTCCGGGCACGATGTGGACCTGCCCGATGCATCCCGAAATCCGGCAGGATCATCCCGGCGCCTGCCCGATCTGCGGCATGGGGCTTGAGCCGGAAATGGTCAGCGCCGACACCGGACCGAGCGCCGAACTGACCGACATGTCGCGCCGTTTCTGGATTGGCCTCGTGCTGGCGATCCCGGTCTTCATCCTTGAAATGGGCGGGCATCTGTTCCCGGCGCTGCATCATCTCGTGCCGATGAAGGTGTCGATCTGGATTCAATTCGCACTGGCGACGCCGGTCGTGCTGTGGGCGGGCTGGCCCTTCTTCGAGCGTGGCTGGGCATCGCTCAAAACCCGCAATCTCAACATGTTCACGCTCATCGCGATGGGGACCGGGGTCGCATGGGCCTATAGCGTCGTCGCGACGCTGGCGCCCGGCATCTTCCCGGATGCCTTCCGCGCCGCCGACGGGACGGTTGCGGTCTATTTCGAGGCGGCCGCCGTCATCACCGTGCTCGTGTTACTGGGGCAGGTGCTGGAGCTGCGCGCCCGCGAGCGCACGTCGGGCGCGATCAAGGCGTTGCTGAACCTTGCCCCGAAAACCGCGCGACGTATCGCCGACGATGGCAGCGAAGCGGAAATCCCACTGGAGGATGTGGCGGTGGGCGACCGGCTACGGGTGCGGCCGGGTGAAAAGGTGCCGGTCGACGGCGTCGTCGAGGACGGGCGCTCGGCGCTCGATGAATCGATGGTGACGGGCGAATCCATGCCCGTCACCAAGTCGGATGGCGATACGGTGATCGGCGGCACCATGAACCAGAGCGGCGCCCTGGTCATCCGCGCCGACAAGGTCGGGCGCGATACGATGCTTTCGCGTATCGTCCAGATGGTCGCCGAGGCGCAGCGCTCCCGCGCGCCGATCCAGCGCATGGCCGATCAGGTCTCCGGCTGGTTCGTGCCGGTTGTCATCGGGGTCGCTGTCCTCGCCTTCGTCATCTGGGGCGTCTGGGGTCCAGAGCCGCGCTTTGCCCATGGGCTGATCGCGGCGGTATCGGTGCTGATCATCGCTTGCCCCTGCGCATTGGGACTGGCGACACCGATGTCGATCATGGTCGGCGTCGGGCGCGGCGCAGGGCTTGGCGTCCTCATCAAGAACGCCGAGGCGCTGGAGCATATGGAGAAGGTCGATACGCTGGTCGTCGACAAGACCGGCACGCTGACCGAAGGCAAGCCCGCCGTCACCCGGATCATCGCGGCGGACGGATATGTCGAAGCGGAAATTCTGCGAATCGCCGCCGGTGTGGAGCGCGCATCGGAGCATCCGCTGGCGCTGGCGATCGTTGACGCGGCGACGGGCCGGAACATCGAAATTCCGCCCGTCAGCGACTTTGACTCGCCGACCGGCAAGGGTGCCCTGGGGGTGATCGAGGGCAAGCGCGTCACGCTCGGCAATGCGCGTTTTCTGGCGGAATCGGGAATCGACACCGCGCCGCTTGCCGCCGAGGCCGATGCGCTTCGCAGCGATGGCGCGACCGCGATCTTCATGGGGCTGGATAATCGGGCCGTTGGTATTTTCGCCATCGCCGATCCGATCAAGCCGACGACGCCCGAGGCGCTGGCCGCCCTCCGCGCCGACGGCATCAAGGTGGTGATGCTGACTGGCGACAATCGGACGACCGCTGAGGCGGTCGCGCGCCAACTCGGCATAGATGCGGTCGAGGCTGATGTCTTGCCCGACCAGAAAGCAGATGTCGTCGTGCGGCTGAAGCAGGAAGGCCGTGTCGTCGCGATGGCGGGCGACGGGGTCAATGATGCCCCGGCATTGGCGGCCGCCGATGTCGGCATCGCGATGGGGCACGGCACCGATGTCGCCATGGAAAGCGCGGGCGTGACGCTACTCAAGGGCGATCTCAACGGCATCGTCCGCGCCCGCCAGCTCAGCGAGGCGACGATGGCCAACATTCGCCAGAACCTGTTCTTCGCCTTCGTCTACAACGCGGCAGGCGTGCCGATCGCTGCTGGATTGCTCTATCCGTTCTTCGGCATCCTGCTCTCGCCGATGATCGCCGCGGCGGCGATGGCCTTGTCGTCGGTGAGCGTCGTCGCCAACGCACTGCGTCTCAACCGGGTGAAGCTGTGAATATCGGCGCAGCCTCGAAAGAGAGCGGGGTCTCGCAGCGGATGATCCGCCATTATGAGAAGATCGGCCTGATCCCGGCGCCACCGCGCCGGGACAGCGGCTATCGCGATTATGCCGATGCCGATGTCCACCGCCTGCGCTTCATCGCCAATGCGCGCGATCTTGGCTTTCCGATCGAGGACATCCGCGATCTACTCGGGCTGTGGAGCAACAGCCAGCGCGCCAGTGCGGAGGTAAAAGCGCTCGCCATCGCCCGCGCCGAAGAACTCGACCGCAAGGCCAAAGCGCTTCAGGCCCTGCGCCGCACGCTACTGGAACTGGCCGACCGCTGCCATGGCGACGACCGTCCCGATTGCCCGATCATCGAGCGTATGTCCGGCTACGCGAACGGTGCAACCAGTGACATGTGAAGCTTTGGGTTACAGACAATGTAGGTGAGTATGTTGGACTCCGCTGTCGGAATCGGGGCGGCACCTCTCAACCTGTAATCGCTGGCGGCCGTTCATGTGTGAAACAGGATCGGCGAAATCTGAGCCTGTGTAGCGCGCCCAACCGACCGATGCCATTAGCTGTTCTTTTTGAGCGCCCGGCGCCTGTCGTCGCGCTTGTTTGAGGCGCTTCTCGTCACCCTGCGGATGCTGGTGGCAGCAGCGTTCCCAGCCATGCGACCAAAGCGAGGATGAGTATCCCGGCGCCAACTTCGAGCCAGAGGCTTCGACGCAGCCGCGACACCGCTCCTTCTATGTTGCCGTCTTTGATTCCTGTCGCCAGCGCTGGGGTCAGACTGAAGCGATTACTAGCTGCCAGCGCAAGCATCAGTCCGAAAAGGACGAGCTTGATGAGGAGCAGCCGGCCATAGGCACTCTGGAATAGCCCCGACATATTTTGCGGCCCGATCAGCGCGTAACTGTTCACAACGCCCGTCACGAAGATCAAGCCAACGATGACCGTGCCAGCAGTGGCGAAACCGGCAAGCGCCCGATGTGCTGCATCGAGCGGCTCAAACATTGGAGAGCGGCGTGACAGGATCAGGATAAAGGCGGCCAGGGCACCAATCCACGCCGATGCGGCAAGCAAATGAAGGATGTCACCGACAAGGTGGACCATCCCCGTGAGACCTTCCGACGCGGCGCCATGACCTGACCAGGCGAGGCTGGCGACTGGGATCGCGGCAATAAGGGCAAGAATTGTTATCCCGGCTTTCCGGAACGCCCAGGAAGCATGAACGGCAGCGCATAATATGGTCAGCGCCAATATACGCGCGAGCAGTGCCCAACCGACGGGCGTCTCGGTCAATATCATCATAACCGAGGCATGATCGACGTCCTTCAGATCGACGCCAAGCATCGCGGCGACGGCAAGAACGAAGCTCAAGCCGCTCAGCCCAATGCCCAACCCGGCCAACGCTGTTGTCAACCAGCGGAGCGGGAGCAACTCCTCGCGCTCAGACCCCTTCAGGGCATAGAGCGCGAAGAGGAGCAACCCGAACAACAGTCCAAGATCCGCGTAGAGTGACCAGCGGATCGCGACAAGCGGACCGTCCATTCTTCAGCGCACCGTAAAGGTTAAACTGCCAGTGATCCGATGAGTGTCGGCCGCGACGGCATGCCAGTCGACCTTGTAGCTGCCAGCGGTCAGCGGACGCGCCAGGGTCACGATGAGCGTCTTGCCATCCTCTCCAATCGCAGTTGTCACTCCACCAATCTTCATCGGGGCATGGTTTGCCATGCCCGGCATACCGGTCATCGTAAGATCGACACCGGACAGGCGCGGCATCAGTCGCTCGCTAAATGTAAGCGTCAGGCGGTTTGTGGCACCAACCGTCGCACTGGCCGCCGGCGTCGAGCTAACGAGCTTGGGATGGGCGAGCGCCGGCGTTGACAGGCCGATTGACAGAATTGCCAGCAGGGCTGCGAATTTCGTCTTTGTCTTCATCGAACATCTCCGTTGGGTTCGATGTATTTTACGCAGCCTGGCCGCTTACCCCTCGTTACCAAGCGTCGAGGGGTTTTCCGCTACCATGCGTAAACTGCCATGCGTAATGTGGCGGATTGGGGGGGCGGGAGTAGTGAGATGATGGACATAGATGCGGCGCTCAGGCGCTTAAGAGAGCTTCCGGTAGACCCCAGGTTGGAACAAATCGACGGTGCCGTAATGGAAGCGGTTATCTTCCAACGAAGGTATGGCACTCCGTTGCCGAGCACGGCTTTCGGCATAGCGGCCGTCTTTGCGCTCTCGATCGGATTGTTTGGCTCAGTGATAGCAACACACGAGACTAGCACCACATCGATCGCCCCTCTCGGCGCGCCGCCGGCATTGGCTCCTTCGACGCTTCTCGGTGCAAGCGAATGACGGACCGTCGCCGTCTGTTGCTTATCGCGGTAATTGCCTTTCTCGCGGCGATAGCGGGTGCATTTATTGGCCGCGCGTTCATCGCAGGGCCGGCACCAGTCGAAAATGAACTTCACTCCTTGCTTCACCATGAGCTTAAACTCGACCGCGCACAGCAAACGCAAATGGATGAGATCGAGCGTCGTTTCGCTATCCGTAGGCAGGCACTGGAACTAGAACTGCGCGCTGATAATGCCAGGCTTGCCGATGCCATTCAGGCCGAACACGGCTATGGTCCTGCTGTTGGCGCTGCGATTGATCGTTCACATCAGGCGATGGGCGAGCTTCAGAAAGAAACGCTTGAACATATCTTCGCCATGCGGGCCGTTCTCACACCTGAACAGGCCGCCAAGTTTGACGCCACAGTAGTCAGGGCGCTGACGGCCAAAGAACGGTGAGTCTCGATCTCGCCGCCTGCTCGGATGGCGAGCTGGCAGCGCTCGCGTTGGGCGGACGACAACTCGCCTATAGTGAATTGATGCAGCGTCACCGAGGCAGCGTGTTCCGCTTGCTGCGCAGTCATGTCGGTGACGCGGACGCCGCCGTCGACCTTACCCAGCAGAGCTTCATCGCCGCATTTTCGGCTTTGCACAGCTATGATGGCGAACGCCCGTTTCGGCTATGGATCTCGCGCATCGCAATCAACAAGGCGCGGGACTGGGCACGACGCCGCGCTGTCCGCCGCTTCTTTACCTTTGCCCGCCCTATTGAAGAAGCGTGGCACATCGCGGACGGCACCGCAGGCGCCGATGTCGAACTGGCCGATCGACACGAACTGGAACGCACGATGGCGGCTATCGGCACACTGCCGGCCAATCTCCGAGAAGTGCTCGTGCTCCGCACGATCGAGGAGTTAAGTCAGGCCGAAACGGCAGGAGCGCTTGGGATTAGCGGGAAGGCCGTGGAAACCAGACTTTATCGCGCCCGTGCCAAGCTTGCAGAAATATTGGGGGGTTGAGGCTGGCGCCGGTTGTTCGGACAGTTTGGCGGCTTGGCTAAGGTTGCTTCAGATTACGCCGCCAGTCCGCGCACCCGGGGTATCCTCCGGTCACTTCAATCAACCCGCGCAGCACGACAGTTGCTTCACATCCTTGCGGAACGTCTGCGCGGCGAGCTTCAGTCCCTCGACCATGGTGAGATAGGGGAACAACTGATCGGCCAGCTCCTCGGCGGTCATGCCGGCTCGGATCGCGAGGGCCGCCGTCTGAATGAACTCCCCGGCTTCTGGTGCCACGGCCTGGACGCCAATCAACCGCCGGCTACCCTCTTCAATAACCAGCTTGATGAAGCCTCGCGTGTCGAAATTGGCGAGAGCGCGCGGCACATTGTCGAGGCTGAGCGTGCGGCTGTCGGTCTCGATGTCGTCATGGTGCGCGGTCGCCTCGGAATAGCCTACCGTTGCGATTTGCGGTTCGGTAAACACGACGGTCGGCATTGCGGTCAAATCCAGCGCGGCGTCGCCACCAGTCATGTTGATCGCGGCTCGCGTTCCCGCCGCCGCTGCCACATAAACGAACTGCGGCTGATCGGTGCAGTCGCCGGCCGCGTAAATGGCCGGAGCGCTGGTTCGCATCGCCTGATCGACGGTGATGGCACCTTGCTGGTTCACATTTACTCCGGCGGCTTCGAGGTTCAGATCTCGCGTGTTGGGTGAGCGGCCTGTGGCCACCATCAGGCGGTCGGCACCCAACTCGCCACCCGGAATCGCGAGCATAAATTCACCATCGACATGGGCGATCTGACTAGCCTGCGTGTGCTCAAGCACGTCGATTCCCTCGGCGCGAAAGGCCGCGGTTAGTGCCTCGCCGACGGCCGGGTCCTCGCGAAAGAACAAGGTGCTGCGCGCAAGGATCGTGACCTTCGCTCCCAATCGGCTGAAAGCCTGCGCCAGCTCCACCGCCACGACCGATGACCCGATAACTGTCAGCCGTTCGGGGATGGTGTCGCTCGCCAGCGCCTCGGTGGAGGTCCAATAGGGCGTATCCATGAGACCGGCGATCGGCGGAATGGCCGGGCTCGCGCCGGTCGCGACTAGGCAGCGGTCGAACGCCACCTCGTGCTCACCGCCGCCTGTCATGTGCACGATCAGGCTGCGCTCGCCGTTGAACCGGGCTTCGCCGTGCAGAACGGTAATGGCGGGGTTGCCGTCGAGGATATCCTCATATTTGGCATGGCGCAGCTCCTCGACGCGCCCCTGCTGCTGGGCCAGCAGCCGTTCCCGCAGGACAGCCGGCGATGTCGCCGAGATGCCGTCGTCGAACGGGCTCTCGCCGCGGAGATGAGCAATATGCGCTGCGCGGATCATGATCTTTGACGGTACGCAGCCGACATTGACGCAGGTCCCGCCGATCGTGCCTCGCTCGATGAGGGTCACACGCGCGCCTTGCTCGGCGGCCTTGAGGGCACCCGCCATCGCCGCCCCGCCGCTGCCAATCACGGCGACGTGCAGCGGTAGTTCGCCCAATGCAATAGCTTCGCTCATGCCGCCCGCCTTACTTCTTGACCGTGGAAGGATAGCCGACGTTCTCGGTGGCCTTGGTCAGTGCCTGGACATTGGTCCTGGCGTCATCGAAGGTCACGACGGCTTCGCGCCGTTCAAAACTGACCTCGGCCGTTTCGACACCAGCGACCTTGGCGAGGGCTTTCTTGACCGTAATCGGACAAGCCGCGCAGGTCATGCCAGGCACCGACAGCGTGACAGTCTTGGTGGCCGCCCAAGCCGGCGTGGCAAGCGTGGCGATGAGCGCGGCAAGAACTGCAAGTTTTTTCATGAGGACTCCTTTCAGTAGAAGAACGGCAGAGCATAAGGAAATGCGAGGGCGACCAGCACGAGAGCCACCACGATCCAGAAAGTGATCTTGTAGCCGGTCCTCACACGGGGGATCGCACACATATCGTTCGGATCGCAGGCGTGGGCTGGACGGAAGATGCGGCGCCATGCGAAAAACAACGCGATCAGCGCCGCTCCAGTGAAGAGCGGCCGGTAGGGCTCCAGCACGGTCAGATTGCCGATCCAGGCGCCTGAAAATCCGAGCGAGACCAATACAAGAGGGCCGAGGCAGCAGGCCGATGCCAGGACCGCGGCAATTCCACCTGCAACCAGCGCGCCGCGCCCCTTTCCGGGCTCCTCCAAAGGCATTTCCGACATATATTTCCTTTCGCGCATCGGCTTGTTGAAATAAGGCTACCTCCGGACTTAGGTACGGAGTCAAGCTGGAGGAGTTCGCGTTGGGAAATCTGACCATCGGAGTGTTCGCCAAATCGGCCGGGGTCAGTATTGAGACGATCCGTTTTTATCAGCGCAAAGGGCTGCTCGTCGAACCGGATCGCCCTTATGGTGGTATCCGGCGCTACGGTGAAGCGGACGTGGCCCGCGTGAAATTCATAAAGGCCGCTCAGCGCCTGGGTTTCAGCCTGGATGAAGTCGCGCAATTGTTGCGGCTTGAGGATGGTACGCATTGCAGCGAAGCTGCGGAAATTGCCGGTGCGCGCTTGACGGACGTACGCGCACGGCTCGCGGACCTCAAGCGGATGGATGCGGCGCTCTCCAGAATGGTCCGCGATTGTCGTGTCCACGACAGCAACGTGAGTTGTCCGCTCATCGTCGCGCTGCGTTGCAGGTCGGAATAAGGCGCGTTCGGCGACCGCATCGAGAGGACGGCCAATCTCACAATCATTACGTTGTCGTTGATCGCCTTTTTTAGTTCGTTTGCTTTGATCCGAACCCAGGCAACGATCGGCGATCGTGCCTTTCTGCGCTCAATGATCCCCCATCATTCAGGCGCGATCCTGATGTGCCGTGAAGCGGATCTGCGCGATGGAGAAGTCGAACGTCTATGCGGCCAAATCATCGCATCGCAACGCCAGGAAATCGACGAGATGAAGGCGATTCTCGATCGCCTCGACTGACAATCGACAAATTTCGAGGGGTCCGCGCCGCGGGTGCGTAAAGGTCGTGGAATATGAGAGGACTCGGAGCATGAAATTTCATCTAGCTGCGGCGGCATTGATGCTATCCGCAACGGCGGCGAGCGCGGCAGGACCGATTGTGGTGCATCGCGACCCAGGCTGTGGCTGCTGCGAGCAATGGGCTGCCCAGGTGCGGACACAATTCGACAGGCCCGTCAGGATGGTCGATGATCAGAAGCGATCCACCCTTCAGCGTGCGCGTGGCGTTCCTGTCTCGCTTTCCTCCTGTCACACCGCTCTCGTCGACGGCATGGTCTTCGAGGGTCATGTTCCCATCGCAGACATGAAGCGGGTGCTTGCCCAGCGCCCGAGAGGCGTATCAGGACTGGCTGTCGCTGGAATGCCGATTGGATCGCCAGGAATGGAAGTGCCGGGGCGGCGCGGCGATCCCTATGTGGTCACGGCCTTTGGCTCCAACGGCACCCGTATATATGCGCGGCATCAAGGATAGACGGCGATTGCCGTCAGGACAGGGTTGTTATAGATAAATTCCATCGTGAAGCGTTTCCTCGTCTCGCTGCTCCTCATCGGAGCCCTGATCGGCCTCTTCGGAGCTGAGTTGGCCTATGCGCGCAGCGTTCCCGCGACCGCGCCGGCCAAGACAATGGCGATGGACGCGGATTGCATGGCCATGATGGCCATGCAGCTGCCGGCGCCAAAGGAAAAGCCATGCAAGGGTCTCACCCTTGATTGCATCGCCGCCATGGGGTGCGTCGTGCCGTTGATGGCGGTTGATCTTCCTGGAAACCTCGCGGCACTTCACATCCACGGCAAGCCGATTTTCTGGTCGGCGACGACCGTACTCACTGGCAAGAACTTCGCCCCCGATCCCGATCCTCCCATGAACCTTGGCTGATTGACCGATCGCGTCTGTTCGGCACGCGGCAGCACCGCGCCCCGAACCCGATCCGTTTCCATTCAGTCAAAGGATATTCGTGATGACTATGAAGTTGCTTTCGGCCGCATTGCTGGCGGCCCTCAGCTTCACCACGCCCGTATGGGCGACCGACAACGCCCAGACCACGCCTCAAGGGCATTGGGAGTGGCAGTCGGCGCCTCAATACGGCCCGCGGGCTACCGGCCCTGCGCGGAAGCGCGTGTGGGTGCCCGATCAGGCACAGATGGCGAACTGTTCGTGCGACATGATGAAGATGAATGCCGCTGATTGCAT
>FMTU01000088.1 GCA_900100475.1 Sphingobium faniae
CTGTTGGGGTGGACGACCCCCGAACGGCATCGAAGTGTGCCAGAATGAGGTTGTTGAAGATCTCAATCGAGGAGGCCGTCCGTGGAACAGATTATTCGTATTGGCATGGATACGTCAAAGCATGTCTTTCAGTTGCATGGGGTGAATGCGGCGGAGGAGCCGGTTTTGCGCAAGAAGCTTCGGCGCAAGGAGATGCAGGACTTTTTCACCAAATTGCCACCGACGGTAGTGGCGATCGAAGCATGCGGTGGATCCCACCATTGGGCGCGGCAGTTGCAACGCTTGGGGCACGAAGTGAGGATGCTGCCGCCACAGTACGTCAAGGCCTATGTGAAGCGCGGAAAAAATGATGCCGCTGATGCCGAGGCGCTGTGCGAGGCGATGAGTCGACCGACTATGCGCAGCGTGCCGGTAAAGACAGCTGAGCAGCAAGCCGCGCTGATGTTAGTCGGTATGCGCGATCGATTGATCCGCAATCGGACCCAGCTTGCAAATGCAATCCGGGGCTATGCGGCCGAATTGGGCTATACGGCTGCCAAGGGGGTTCGGCATATTGCGCCACTGCTTGATCGGATCGCCACCGATGAGACGCTGCCAGAAATGGCGCGCGATCTGTTTGCAATCCACGCCCGTGAATATGTGCAGTTGCAGGCGGAAATCGAGAAGGTCGAGACCAGGTTGATGGATTGGCACCGCGCTGACGAGTGCAGTCGCCGCCTCGCGCAGATACCGGGTGTGGGGCCTATCGGGGCTTCGCTGTTGATCATGAAGACACCAGCGCCTGAGCTTTTCCGTTCCGGGCGGGATTTTGCGGCGTGGCTTGGACTTACACCCAAAGATCATTCGACAGCTGGCAAGGTCAAACTCGGTGTTATTACCCGTGCCGGCGATGAGGCGTTGCGACGAACGTTAGTCGTCGGATCAACCTCACTTCTGAGACAAATTCGAGCCGGGCGCGCGCGGAATGCGTCGCCCTGGCTCGTTGACATGCTTCGGCGCAAGCCGCCCAAACTCGTGGCCGTCGCGCTGGCTAACAAGATCGCCCGCATCGCCTGGAAAATGATGATAACGGGCGCGGCCTACCATTCGCGATCCGTAGCACCCTCAGCGGCAATCGCGGTATAGAGCTCACTCAGGCGCGGAGTGTACGGGTGACGATACCGCGCCGAGTTGAGGTTGGAACTTGCAAGTGAACGAACAGGTGGTGTGATCGATCGATCCGAGACGCGTGACAATCCGTTTGAATCAGTGGCCATCAAAGGTCGCTTGTCTGTTTGGAACTCGCGTCGCGGAAACCATCTTGGCCCGCGGTCATGTGCGACCGCACCCAGAGGCCGGACATATGATCGCAAGCGATCCGATCAAAATATCTGTTCAGGGATCTTGTAAGAGGGGGTCGTCCACATATGATTCA
>FMTU01000010.1 GCA_900100475.1 Sphingobium faniae
CGATCCGTAGCACCCTCAGCGGCAATCGCGGTATAGAGCTCACTCAGGCGCGGAGTGTACGGGTGACGATACCGCGCCGAGTTGAGGTTGGAACTTGCAAGTGAACGAACAGGTGGTGTGATCGATCGATCCGAGACGCGTGACAATCCGTTTGAATCAGTGGCCATCAAAGGTCGCTTGTCTGTTTGGAACTCGCGTCGCGGAAACCATCTTGGCCCGCGGTCATGTGCGACCGCACCCAGAGGCCGGACATATGATCGCAAGCGATCCGATCAAAATATCTGTTCAGGGATCTTGTAAGAGGGGGTCGTCCACATATGATTCAATGCGGAATTGTGTCTGTTCATGGCTGGAAGGAGAAGGAGGCCATGTCAGGCCTCCTCCACGTCCGCCCCTGCTTCTGGCGGATGCAGCCGCAATCGCGTTACGCGGCGGCCATCGCTTGCCAGTACTTCGAGCTTCCAGCCGCTTTGGGGATGTTCTAGAATCTCGCCCGGTTCCGGCACGCGGCCCGCCAGCACGAAGGCCAGCCCGCCCAGCGTGTCGACATCTTCCTCGACCTCGCCCAGATTCTCGTCGATCTCTTCCGCCACGTCCTCCAGTTCGGCGCGGGCATCCGCTTCCCACAGGCCGTCTTCCAGCGGCACCAGCATCGCTTCGGGCGTATCATCATGCTCGTCCTCGACCTCGCCGACGATTTCTTCGACCAGATCCTCGAAGGTCAGCAGTCCCTCGGTCCCCGAATATTCGTCCAGCACGATGGCGAGATGCGTCCGCTTCGCCCGCATTTCCGCCAGCAGGTCCAGCGCGCCCATGCTTTCAGGGACATAAAGCGGCTGCCGGATGAGAGGCTCCAGCGTATCGGGCACCGGCGTCTTGCCCGCCATGATGGCGAAGGCGTCGCGGATGTGGATCATCCCGACGATGGTGTCCAAAGTCTCCCGATACACCGGAATGCGGCTATGTCCGGCTTGCGCGAACAGCGCGGCGAGGTCCGCGAAGCTTGCCTTTTCCTCGATGGCGATGATGTCCGCGCGCGGCACGGCGACGTCATCGACCGTATGTTCGGAAAAATGGAGAAGATTGCGTACCATCTGTCGTTCGATCGCCGACAGGTCGCCCTTGGCGGGAGGGGACGAGCCGCCTCCTCCATCCTCGTCATATTCATCGAGCGCCTCCTCCAGTTCGCGCCGGAGGCTGTGGCCCTCATCCTCTCCGAAGAGCAGCGCCTTCAGGCCGCTCCATAAACCGCCTTCGCCGCTACTGTCCGGTTCCTTGGACGTATTGCCGTCTTTCGGGCTGCCTTCAGCCATGATCTTCCCTAATCCCCTGTTTCGCGATCCCCATAGGGATCAGGCAGGCCGAGGCTGGCGAGCGCGCGGATTTCCAGCGCCTCCATCGCTTCGGCTTCGGCGTCGACCATATGGTCATATCCCAGCAAATGAAAAGTCCCATGAACGATCAAATGCGCGGCATGATCGGCGATGGATATGCCCTTATCATGCGCCTCGCGCGCGCAAACCTCTTCGGCCAGAACGATATCGCCCAGCAGAACCTCGCCATCGTCGGTGTTCGCGGTAGTTTGCAGCAGGTCGCACTGCACCATGGGGAAGGACAGCACGTTGGTCGGCTTGTTCTTGTCCCGATAATCGCGGTTGAGTTGATGCACTTCGTCGTCGGAGGTCAGCTTGACGGCGATTTCATAAGTGACGGGGCTGTCCACGAAGGCGGCATAGGGGCTGTGCGCGATGGCCGAGGTCACCGCCCGTTCCGCCAGTCCTTCCCAGTCGATGCCGGGCCAGCCATCTTCCAGCAATATGGCAATATCAAGCATCAGGCCCCTCATAAGCCTGGACAATCCGTCCGACGACCGGGTGACGAACCACGTCGCTGATGTTGAAGGGAACGATAGCGATCCCTTCCACCCCCTCCAGCCGCGCGACCGCATCGGCGAGGCCGGAAACCCCCGGCTGCGGCAGGTCGACCTGACGGGGATCGCCGCAGATCACCATGCGGCTGTTTTCGCCGAAGCGGGTCAGGAACATCTTCATCTGCGCGATGGTGGTGTTCTGCGCCTCGTCCAGCACGATGAAGGCGTTGGAGAGCGTTCGCCCGCGCATGAAGGCCAGTGGCGCGATCTCGATCTCTCCGCTTGCGATGCGCCGCTCCACCTGTTCGGCGGGCAGCGTGTCATAAAGCGCGTCATAGATGGGCCGCAGATAGGGGTCGACCTTCTCTTTCATGTCGCCGGGCAGGAAGCCGAGCCGCTCGCCCGCTTCCACGGCGGGGCGGGAGAGAATCAGGCGGTCCACCGAGCCGGAGATAAGCTGGCTCACGGCCTGCGCGACGGCGAGATAGGTCTTGCCCGTGCCCGCTGGACCGAGCGCGAAGATGATGTCGGCGCGCGTCAGCGCCTCCATATACGTGACCTGCGTGGCCGAGCGCGGCACGATGGTCTTTTTGCGGGTGCGGATCATCACCTTGGGCGGTTCGGCGACATCATGGCGGATGATGCCGTCCAGCGTGGGTTCCGCGGACATGGCGATGACGGCGTCCACCGCGCCTCCATCAATCTCCTGCCCCGCGACGATGCGGTTATAAAGGCCGGTCAGCACATCGCGCGCACGAGCGGCGGCTTCGGCTTCCCCCTCGATCTGGAGCTTGTTGCCGCGCGCGGCGATATAGACGCCGAGACGATTCTCTATCGCCACGAGATTCTGGTCATATTGTCCGAACAACGTGCCCAGAAGATGCGGTCGTTCGAAGGTGACTTCGAGTCGGGCGCGGTCGCCCGATTCGGCGCGTTGATGTGGTTTCTTGCTCATGTCAGCAGCCTCCCTTCCCATCTGTCATGCCTGCGTGAGCGGGCATCCATCTCCTGCGAGTAGCGCCTGGCGGACAGCTTCGGAGATAGGTTCCCGCCAGCGCGGGAACGACTGTGATTGGGTTCAAGCGGCTTTCCTCCTGCTGGGTTCACCGGCCAGGCTATTGGGGCCGGCGCTGACGATATCGACTTCCACCATGTCGCCGATGGCAAGGTCGGGCGCGGTGACGTGGACGGACTGGAGCCACGGCGTCTTGCCGATGAGCTGACCGGGATGGCGGCCCTTGCGTTCCAGCAATATGTCCGTGCGGCGGCCGACCGTGGCGGCGTTGAATTCCGTCTGATGGCGATTGAGAAGCGTCTGGAGACGCGCCAGCCGTTCGTCCATCACCTCGGCGGGAATCTGGCCGTCCATATCCGCGGCGGGGGTGCCGGGGCGGGGACTGTATTTGAAGGAATAGCATTGCGCATAGCGCACTTGTTCGACGATCTTCAGAGTATCTTCGAAGTCCGCGTCCGTCTCGCCGGGGAAGCCGACGATGAAATCGCCCGACAGCGCTATGTCGGGCCGGGCCTGCCGTACCTGTTCGATGATCCGCAAATAGCTTTCGGCGCCGTGGCTGCGGTTCATGGCTTTGAGGATGCGATCATTGCCCGCCTGCACCGGCAGATGGAGGAAAGGCATCAGCTTCTCGACCTCGCCATGGGCGGCGATCAGGCTGTCGCTCATGTCATTGGGATGGCTGGTAGTGTAGCGGATGCGCTTCAAATCGCCGATCTTCGCCAGTTCCCGCACGAGGCCGTCCATGCCCTGCATCCGGCCCTTGCCGTCCTCGCCGGTCCAGGCGTTGACGTTCTGCCCCAGCAACGTGATCTCCCGCACGCCGCCATCGACCAGCGCCCTGGCTTCGTCTAGGATTGCGTTCCATGTCCGGCTGATTTCCGCGCCGCGCGTATAGGGCACGACGCAATAGGTGCAGAATTTGTCGCAGCCTTCCATGATGGTGAGGAAAGCGGTGGGGCGCGCCTGCCTGGTGCGGGCGGGCAGGGCGCCGAATTTCGACGCGAGCGGCATGTCGGTGTCCACCGCTTCCTCGCCGCGTCGCGCCTTGTCGATCAGGTCCGGCAGGCGATGATAGGCTTGCGGACCGACGACGATGTCGACGCTTTTGGCGCGGCGGCTGATCTCTCCGCCCTCGGCCTGCGCGACGCAGCCTGCGACCGCGATCATCGGGCGTGAGCCATCCTCCCGACGAAGGCGGCCGATGTCGGAATAGACCTTGTCCACCGCCTTTTCGCGGATGTGGCAGGTGTTGAGGATGACGAGATCCGCCTCCACGCCGTGTGTAGCGGAAGTCATGCCGCGCTCGCCCAGCATCTCGGCCATGCGCTCGCCATCATAGACGTTCATCTGGCAGCCGAAGGATTTGACGTGGAATGTCGCGGGGGACTTGCTGGCGGGTTTTGGGGGCGTGTGGTTACGATTCATGCGATCCAGCTATACAGTGCCATCGCGCGGAGCGGAAGGCGGCAGGTGAAGCGCCATGCTCGCGACGATATGATCGCGCGCCATGGCCGCGATGATCTTGCGGTCGGGATAGACCGACGGGTCGAAAGGCTCCAGAAAGCGCAGCGTCACGACCAGCCGCCCCCTGCGTTCCAGCAGTCGCTTCACATTGTTGCCCGCCGGTTCATTACCATGCCATGCGATGTCGGGGGCCGCCGGGCCATAGTCGATATGCACCGGCTGGATCATCACGTCGCGGGGAGGGGGAAGCAATACGGCCAGCAGCGTGGGTTTGAAGGAGAGCAGGCTGCGGCCATCGCCGGTCGTTCCTTCGGGGAACAGCGCGACCGGTTGATGCCCCGCCATCGCCGTCCGCAAGGCGTCGATCTGGGTCGACAGTCCGCCGCGCCTTTCGCGGGAGACGAACAGCGTGTTGTTCTGCGCCGCCAGCCAGCCGATCACCGGCCAGCGGGCGATGCCGTCATGTGCGACAAAGGCGGTGCCGGTCGCGCCGCCCAGCGCCAATATGTCGATCCAGCTTACATGATTGGCGATCAGGAACAGGTCGCTGGTCACGGGCGTTCCCGCCACCTCCACCCGCGCGCCCACGGATCGGGCGGCCAGCGCCAGAAACCGGCGCGGCCAGGGTGATGGCCGCCGCAAGATCCGCCATAATAGATGAGGGGTCAGGCAAAGGAAAAGGCTGGCCGTCAACGCGCCAAGACGCAGGAAACGGCGTATCCGGCCCAAGCGATCAGCTCTTGCGGTCGATCGCCACGCCGTACAGTTCCATGCGGTGATCGACCAGGCGAAAGCCGAGCTTCTCGGCGATCTGCTTCTGAAGCTGTTCCAGTTCCGGATCGACGAACTCAATTACATTGCCGGTTTCCACGTCGATCAGATGGTCGTGATGGGATTCGGGCGCTGCTTCATAGCGCGCGCGGCCATCGCCGAAATCATGCCGGTCGAGAATGCCCGCTTCCTCGAAGAGGCGGACGGTGCGGTAGACGGTGGCGATGGAAATGCCCGGATCGACCGCCGCGGAACGCCGGTGCAATTCCTCGACATCGGGATGATCCATCGCATCGCTCAAAACCTGAGCGATCACCCGGCGCTGTTCGGTGATGCGAAGGCCCTTTTCATGGCAAAGGGCTTCTACGTCGATCTTGCGGTTCATGTATATTCGCCGGCTAAATGGGACAGGACGGTTCGAACCTAACGCCTTTTGGTGTCAGGTTAAAGGGGGCAGGCCCGCACCCCTTCGGCTTCGGGTTGGGCGAAACGGTTATTTGGCGCGCGCGCGACGGCGCTTCGTGCCAAGGCCGATCTTCTTCGCCAGCATGCGCCGCTGTTCGGCATAGTTGGGGGCGACCATCGGATAGTCGGCGGGCAGGCCCCATTTGGCGCGATAGTCTTCCGGCGTCATCTGATAATGGGTCATCAGGTGGCGCTTGAGCATCTTGAGCTTCTTACCATCCTCAAGGCAGATGATATAATCCGGCTTGATCGAAGAACGCACCGAAACGGCGGGTTCCGGCTTCGCTTCGGGAGCAGGGGCGGGGGCCGACAAACCGGTCAGCGCCGCGTGCACATTCTGAATAAGCGAAGCGACGTCCGAAACGGCCACGCTGTTATTGGAAACATGTGCCGCGACGATATCCGACGTTAAAGTAATCAGCAGTTCGTTCTGGGCGGATTCATTTTCCATTTTCTTGTTTCCTGCAAAGGCTTCTATTGGATGCGACCCGCCCTGCCGAATGTTCATGGATGAGCGGCAACCGCCCGCTATCCTTTTTTGCCTATTCTGGCAAGGGGGCGGTCATATCTTCATATCCAGCCGCAGGCTTAATGCGTCATGAAGTTGACCATCATTGCCGCGATAATAAGCAGGACGACGATGAACATATTCGAAACCGAATTTTTCGTAAAGTTTGATTGCGCTGTTGTTGGCGCGCACCTCCAGATTCATGGAGGTGATTCCCCTACGGCGCGCAGTGGAAAGGCTGCCCGAAAGCAGGGCGTTGCCAATACCCCGACCTCTCCAGGCAGGATCGACGGCCAGCAGCAGCAATTCGCATTCGTCCAGCACCGAGCGGACCAGTGCGAAACCCAGCGGCATGGCGTCCAGTCGGGCAATGGTGAGCCATGTTCCCGGCATCAGCATGACGCCCGACATCTGCGCCAGCGTCCACGCCTCGCCATAGACCGGGTCGAAAGCACGGGACATGACCTCCATGGCGTCGGCCAGCGCATTGCGCTCGCCGCCCTCATAGGTGTCGAGGACGATATCCGGCATCATGATGCCGCGCCCTGCCGCGCCATCGGGCGCGCATCCGCCTCGCGGCCATAGATCGGCGTGGGCGGCAGGGAGGGTAGAGCCGCGATCAGAGGATAATCGGCCGCATCGGGATAGAGGGTGACAGCCGTGCCCGTTCCCTTCGCGGTCACCAGAACATCGGCGCCGGGGCCATAGAAGGTCGTGCCGTTCGCCTGTTCCGCCAGCGTGGCGATGGGCGTGGAAGCAGGCCGTGTGAGAGGCGTGACGCCATCCTTCGCGAAATCCTGCCAGAAGAGTTCGCCATGCCCGCCCGTGAGCATGACGGTCAGCGGGCCATCCTCATGCGTCTGCGCGGCCTTTGCGGCGACCAGCGCCAGCGCGCTGAAGCCATGGACCGGAATATGCCACGCCAGCGCCAACGCCTTTGCCGCCGCGATCCCGATCCGTACGCCTGTAAAACTGCCCGGCCCTACATCCACGGCGATCGCATCGGCGCGGCCGCCATCGGGCAGGGCGGCGATCACCGGCAACAATGCTTCGGCATGGCCGCGTCCGACAATCTCGTGAAAACGCCCTATGGCGACCCCGTCATCCAGCAGCGCGACGGACAGCGCCTGTGTCGCGGTGTCGATGACAAGCAATCGCAAGCAAAAACTCCCTTGAGCGGTCACCAGCCATCGGAGCCGCCCGATTCGTCAAATGCCGCGATATTCGCCTGGGCGCAATGGCTCAGATAGCGCGCACTTCCGTCACTTCGGGCACATAATGCTTCAAAAGCTGCTCGATGCCGTTCTTGAGCGTCGCGGTCGAGGATGGGCAACCCGCACAGGCGCCGTGCATCCGCAGATAGACGGTGCCCTTGTCGAACCCGCGATAGACGATGTCGCCGCCGTCATTGGCGACCGCCGGACGCACTCGCGTGTCGATGAGTTCGCGGATCTGGGCAATGATTTCCGCATCTTCGGGATCGTCGGAAAAATCATCCTCTTCGCCGGGAACCGCGATGTCCGCCGCGCTGCCCGGTGCGAAAAGCGGTATGTTCGCCGAAAAATGATCGAGCAGGATGGACAGGACTTCCGGTTTCGCATCGCTCCATTCCGCGCCCGGCGCGATGGTGACGGAAATGAAGTCGCTGCCGAAGAATACGCCGGTCACATCGCCCAGCCCGAACAACGCATCGGCCAGCGGAGAAGCCTCCGCTTCCTCGGGATTCGCGAAATCACGGGTGCCGTTGCCCATGACGGCACGGCCGGGCAGGAATTTGACGGTTGCCGGATTGGGCGTCGTTTCGGTCTCGATCAACATGCCTGCTATGTGGCGTTGGACAGGGAGAAGATCAAGCGCCGGTGGAACTTCCGCAAAAGGAGGACATTGATGAGATGAAACCAGCAGAGGAGAAGGCGCATGAGCACGGAAGCCGAAATCCGGGAACGCTTCTGGAAGGAGTTGTCGCATAGTCCTTTCTTGATGTTGTCGCTGCAAGGGACGCAGGACCATGCCATGCCCATGACCGCGCAACTGGATGCTCATGCGAACCATTGCTTCTGGTTCTATTCGAGCAAGGGCAATCGTCTGGCCACCGGCGGTCCCGCCATGGCGCAGTTCGTCGCGAAGGATCATGACCTGTTCGCCTGCATCGACGGCACGCTGACGCCGGAAGCCGATCCAGCCATCATCGACCGTTATTGGTCGCAGGATGTTGCCGCCTGGTATCCGGGCGGGCGTGACGATCCTGATCTGCTGATGTTGCGTTTCGATCTTGGCACGGCGGAAATCTGGCGCGCGGATGGTGCAGCGAGTGGCTTTTTTCGCAAATTGTTCGGCGGCGACGCGCGCAAGGGAATGCAGGAAAAACATGCGGAAGTTCCGCTTTAATCCTCTTTTGGGAAGCTGGCCGTTGCTGGATTTCCAGCAGCGGCTTGCTTTTTGCCTGTATTTGCATCATACGCGCCCCGGCTGAGGAGCCAATGGCTCCGATTGCTGGCAGCGTGAATGTCTCCGCGCATGGATATAGCGCAGAGATCAGGCCAGATCAGTTTCGTGTCTTTTCTTGAGGCTTCCCTTGTCACGCGGGTCGTTTCGCCACCCGCCCCGTGCCCGCATCCTGCGAAGGCGCGGGCTTTGATAATGGAAGTCATCCCATGCAATTCACCGACCTTGGTCTTGCCGAACCGATTCTGAAGGCGCTGGCCGCCAAAAACTATGCGACCCCCACGCCGATCCAGCAAAAGGCGATTCCGGTCCTGTTGCAGGGCAAGGATCTGTGCGGCATCGCCCAGACCGGCACGGGCAAGACGGCGGCCTTCGCGCTGCCCAGCCTCGACCATTTCGCCCGCAACCCCAGGCAGACGCCGCTCAATGGCTGCCGGATGCTGGTGCTGTCGCCCACGCGCGAGCTGGCCGCGCAGATCGCGCAGAGTTTCCGCGATTATGGCCGGTTCCTGAAACTGTCGGTGGAAGTCGTATTCGGCGGCGTTCCGATCAACCGCCAGATCAAGGCGTTGAGCCGCGGCGTCGACATCGTGGTCGCGACGCCGGGCCGCCTGCTCGACCTGCTCGACCAGCGCGCCTTCACCATCAAGGATACGGAGATCTTCGTCCTCGACGAAGCCGACCAGATGATGGACATGGGCTTCATCCACCCGCTGCGCCGCATCGCGAAGTTGCTGCCGAAGGAGCGGCAGAACCTCTTCTTCTCCGCCACCATGCCCAAGGAAATCGAGGCGCTGGCCGCCCAGTTCCTGCACGATCCGGTGAAGGTCAGCGTCGCGCCCCAATCTACGACCGCCGAACGTGTGCGGCAGCAGGCGACCTTCGTCAATCAGGCGGAAAAGCAGGCGCTGCTGACGCTGACGGTTCGCAATGAGCCGATTGACCGCGCCCTCATCTTCACCCGCACCAAGCATGGTGCGGACCGTGTCGTGCGCTTTCTGGAAGGAGCCGGAATTCAGGCTGTCGCCATCCATGGCAACAAGAGCCAGGCCCAGCGCACCACCGCGTTGCAGGCTTTCCGCCATGGCCATGTGAAGCTGCTGGTCGCGACCGACATCGCCGCGCGCGGCATCGACGTATCGGGCGTCAGCCATGTCATCAATTTCGAGATGCCCAATGTGCCGGAGCAATATGTGCATCGGATCGGCCGCACGGCGCGCGCGGGGGCGGAAGGCGTTGCGATCAGCTTCGTGGCGGATGACGAGCGGCCCTATCTCAAAGCCATCGAGCGGACCACCAAGGTGAAGCTGGATGTGGTGCCGCTACCCGACAATTTCATGGAAGCGGTTCGCAACCTCCCCAAACCCGCGCCCCCGCGCAAGGGCAAGCCGCAGACGCCCACCCAGCAGGCCAAGCGCGCCGAAGGTCAGCGCCGCTATCAGGACCAGCAGAAACAACCGCAGCGTGGCGCTCCCGATCGCGCCCATCGCGTCGAGGGCGATGCACCCGCGAAAAAGCCTTTCCGTCGCCGTCGCAACGACGTGGGCGCGCACAAGGGCGCGGTGCAGCGGACGGGCGGTCGTTAAGGAATGCTGGAACGGTGCTCCTGCAAGGGCAGGGGCGCCGTGATCGCCTGGCCTGGGCTTTAGACGGCGCAACCTGTCGTCGTTGCCAACGCGCTACCCATTCGCCACGACGCTTTGTCAGTGGCCATTCAGGAAAATGTCGCTAGGTTCCCGCGCCTATGACTTTTCCTTTCCGGCGTCCTGCCGCTTCGCTATCCGTCCTCGCCCTTCTGCTCGCGGCTGCTCCCATGCCGCTGGCGGCCCGGACGGAAGCGCCTGCCTCTCCCGCTATTGCCGGTTCGACCAAAGCCGAAACCCGCCCCTGGCTGTATGAAAACAGCGATGTCCCCATTGATACGGCATGGCATTTCGGCACGCTGTCCAACGGGTTGCGCTATGCGATCCGCCGCAATGGCGTGCCGCCGGGTCAGGTTTCGGTCCGCCTGCGGATGGATGCGGGATCGCTGATGGAACATGCGGACGAACTTGGTTACGCGCATTTCATGGAGCATCTGACCTTCCGCGGGTCGCGCCATGTTCCCGACGGCGAATCCAAGCGCATCTGGCAGCGTCTGGGCGTCACCTTCGGCAGCGACAGCAATGCACAGACCACGCCCACCGGCACTACCTATGCGCTTGATCTGCCGCAGGCGACGCAGACGAGTCTGGGCGAAAGCCTCAAGATCCTCGCCGGGATGATGATCGACCCCAATATCATCGACAGCGCCGTCGATGCCGAACGCGCCGTGGTGCTGGCCGAGCGCCGCGAAAGCGACGGCCCGCAGATGCGGATATCCGACGCCACCCGGAAGCATTTCTTCGCCGATCAGCCGCTTGCCGATCATAGCCCCATCGGCACCGTCGCGACGCTCAACGCCGTCACCGCCGCGAAGATGGAGGCGTTTCACCAACGCTGGTATCGGCCCGAAAACGCCGTGATCGCCATAGCGGGGGACATCGACCCGGCGCTGGCCGAACAGCTTATCAAGGATAATTTCGGCGCATGGAAAGTAGCGGGGGAGGGAGCTTCGCCCCCCGATTTCGGTGAGCCGGATCCCAAGGCTCCCGCCACCGCCGTCGCCGTGGAACCGGGCGTCCCGCTGGGCGTCACGCTGGCATGGCTGCGGCCGTGGAAACCGCGTGCCGACACTATCCTCTATAATCAGGACAAGCTGACCGACATGCTGGCGCTCCAGATCGTGAGCCGCCGTCTTGAAGCCGCTGCGCGGGGAGGCGGCAGCTTTCTTCAGGCAGGCGCCGACCAGCAGGACGTCAGCCGCTCCGCCGACGGCACCTTCGTCACGATCCTGCCCTCCGGCGACGACTGGAAGGCGGCGCTGGGGGATGTCCGCGCCATCATAGAGGATGCGAAGGCCACGCCCCCCAGCCAGCAGGAAATCGACCGCGAATATGCGCAGATGGACACGGCGCTCGCGATTCAGGTCGAAAATGCCGATACGGAGGCCGGGGCCAAGCAGGCCACCGATCTGGTGAGCGCGGTCGACATTCGCGAAACCACGGTCAGCCCGCAGGCTGCGCTCGATATCTTCCGCTCCGGCAAGCCTGCCATGACGCCGCAGAAGATACTCGATTCCACCCGCAGGCTTTTCTCCGCTGGCGTATTTCGCGCCCTGCTCATTACCGGGAAGGCGCAGCCGGGGCTGGATGCTGAACTGGCCTCTGCCCTGGCCGCGCCCGTGCAGGCGGCCGCCAATGCGCGGTTGGCTGACAAGGCGGTGACAATGGATGACCTGCCGTCGCTCGGAAAACCCGGCACGGTCGTTTCGCGCACGCCGATCGGTCTCAAGGGGATGGAGACGATCACCTATTCCAACGGCGTCAAGCTGACGTTGTTCGCCAATGATGCGGAAACCGAAAAGGTGCGGATCAACGTCCGTTTCGGCCATGGGCAGCAGGCCTTTTCTCCCACGAAGCCGGTGCCGAGCTGGGCCGCCGATTATGCGCTGGTGGCGAGTGGGATCGGCAAGCTCGGTCAGCGGGAACTGGATGACCTGACCAATGGCCGGCGCATGGGGATGCAATTTTCCATCGACGACGACGCCTTTGAATTACAGGCCGTGACCCGTCCTGCCGACTATAAGGACCAACTCCGCCTCTTCGCGACCAAATTGGCGGCTCCCGGCTGGGACCCGGCCCCCATAGCGCGCGTCAAGTCCGGCGCGCTGGTGGCTTATGATGCGATGTCGCGCGCTCCCGATTCGGTGCTGGGCCGCGATCTCAACTGGCTGCTGCATGACAAGGATGTGCGCTTCCGCACGCCGTCGCGCGAGGAAATCGAAAAGCTCACTCCCGCAAATTTCCGGGCGACCTGGGAACCGATTCTGGCGTCCGGCCCCATTGAGGTGCAATTGTTCGGGCAAGTGAACGCCGAGGACGCGATCAAGGCGGTGGGCGCGACCTTTGGCGCGCTTTCACCCCGTCCCGATGTGCCCGTTCCCGCCGCGAACCGCGCCATGCGCTTTCCCGCGCACGTCGCAAAGCCGGTGGTGCTGCGGCATGAAGGGGACAAGGGACAGGCCGCCGCCGTCATGGCATGGCCGACCTCCGGCGGATTCGCCCTCACCAAAGAGGCGCGGCAATTGGAGATATTGACGCAGATCTTCAACGATCGCCTGTTCGACAAGCTGCGATCCACGGAAGGTTCGGCCTATTCGCCGACCGTCCAGAATAGCTGGCCCTTTTCCTATGAGAGCGGCGGCTATATTCTGGTGTCGAGTCAGGTGCGGCCCGACCGGGTCAGCTATTTCTATGATGTGGTGAAGGAAACCGCCGCCGATCTCGCCAGGACAGAGGTGACGCAGGATGAATTGCGGCGCGCTGTGGCCCCCATGCAGCAATTGCTGATGCGGGCGGGCACAGGCAACGCCTTCTGGATGAACCAGATGGAAGGCGCCACCCATGATCCCCGCTATGTCGAGGCGATGCAGACCATGGCGCGGGATATGCTGACCGTCACGCCCGGCGATATCCAGAAACTGGCTGCAAAATATCTCGTGCCCGCAAAAAGCTGGTCGGCCGTGGTTCTGCCCGAAGGCGTCGCCGCGAAATGACAGGGGTGGACGGCTAGAGCGTTTCCCAAGCAGATGGGAGCATCTGCTGACTCGGAAAACGCGTTAAAACAAATCGCTAGAGCATCCGAACCGATGCAATCTCTACTCTAGCGAACGGCCTTCAATGCGGCGACGATCATTTGCGCGGCGCGGTGAGCGGTGCATTCGTCGGACAAATTCGGCCGGGACAGGCTTCGATGTCCCAGGCCGAAGATGGAGGCGAGGATCAACTCTTCCGCTCCGTCGAGGGCTTCCCCCGACAGGCCCGGATTGGCCACGCAGGCGAAATCCCGGATGAAACGGCGGAAACGCTGACACATGTCGCCGACCGTTTCGCCTACGGGCTGGTTGCGGAGCGCTTCGGCCAGAATGTCGAACGACAGCGCCTCCTCCCTGTCGCGCAGGCTGAAAAGAAGGACCTGTTCGAACGTCTGTTCGATATCGATTGTCCCTGCTTCAAGGCGAAGGCGAAGATCCTCGATCTTTTTGACGCGCTCGTTCATGTCCGCGCCGATCAGGGCTTGTATGATGTCTTCCTTGCCCTTGAAAAGGCGATAGATCTGCCCGACCGAAACTTTTGCTGCGGTTGCGAGTTCGGCCATCGAGGTTTGATGGAAGCCATGGCTGGCGAACAGTTCGTGCGCGCTGTTCAAAATTCGCTCCCGGCCGCTCAACTCCTGTTGCACTGCAACCATTTTTGTTTCTTATCCTACTTTTACCCTTGAATTGATTGTGCCACCTTCTTAACTGACCGGCAAGCGGAATGAATGTTCATTCCGGCATCCAATAAACTCCATCGGAACGGATAGGCAATAGATGCAAAAGGGGACAATCGTCGGACTGCTGGCTTGCGCGTCGGCTCTGGCCCTGACTGGCTGCGGCAAGGAAGCGCCGCCTGCTCCGCCTCCGCCGACTGTCGGCGTGGTGACATTGAAGGCCGAAACCGTACCTTTGACGGCCGAGCTGCCGGGACGGATCGCCGCTCTGGAAACGGCGGAAGTGCGGCCTCAGATCAGCGGTGTGATCCGCCGCCGCCTTTTTACGGAGGGTGGCTATGTCAAGGCGGGGCAGGTTCTCTATGAAATTGACGACGCGCCCTATCGCGCGGCGCTCGCGCAGGCGCAGGGCAATCTCGCCAGGGCGCAGGCATCCATCGCCGCGACCACTTTGCAGGCGCAACGCTACAAGGATCTGGTTGGCATCAATGCCGTCAGCAAGCAGGAAGCCGACAACGCCATGGCTTCCGCGCAGCAGGCCCGCGCCGATGTTGCAGCGCAGCGAGCGGCCGTTCAGTCGGCGCAGGTGAACCAGAATTTCACGCGCATCAAGGCGCCCATTTCCGGCAGGATCGGTCGTTCCCTCTTCACTCCCGGCGCGCTCGTGCAGGCGGGGCAGATGGACCCGCTAGCGACCATTCAGCGCACCGACACGGTATATGTCGACGTAACGCAGTCCGCCGCCGATATCATCAACCTCAAGCAGGCGTTGAAGAGCGGCGGAGTGAGCGAAGCCGATGGCGCGCGGGTGCAGCTTCTGCTTCCCAATGGCAGCGTCTATCCGATGGAAGGGAGGATGCAATTTTCCGAAGTGACGGTCGATCCGACCACCGGCGCCGTCACCTTGCGGGCAACCTTCGCCAATCCGGACGGCCTGTTGCTGCCGGGCATGTATGTGCGCGCCAGACTTGTCGAAGGGCAGCGGAGCGAGGCGATACTCGCGCCCCAGCAGGGCATAACGCGCGATGCGCGCGGACGCGCCACCGCCATGGTCGTAAACGCCCAGAGCAAAGTGGAAATGCGTGAAGTGCAGGCCGACCGCGCCGTCGGGGACAAATGGATCGTGACCGGCGGGCTGAAGGCGGGCGACCGTCTGATCGTGGAAGGGCTGGTCAATCTTCGTCCCGGCGCGGATGTCCGCCCCGGCGCGCCCCAACAGGTGACACGGCCCGCAGACGGAGCGCGTTAAGACATGGCTCGTTATTTTATCGACAGGCCCATCTTTGCGTGGGTCATCGCGATCGTCATCATGCTGGCGGGGCTGTTGGCCATCCAGCGGCTTGCCGTGGCGCAATTTCCTGAAATCGCGCCGCCGACCGTCGCCATCAACACCAACTATCCCGGCGCCAATGCGGAAACGCTGGAAAGCACGACGACGCAGATCATCGAGCAGCAGCTCAAGGGCATTGATAATCTGCGTTATTTTTCGTCGACCAGCGATTCGGCGGGCAACCTGACCATCACGCTGACCTTTGAGCAGGGGACCGACGCGGACATCGCGCAGGTCCAGGTTCAGAACAAGCTGGCGCAAGCCACCCCCTTGCTGCCGCAGGAAGTGCAGCAACAGGGTCTGCGGGTCACGAAGTCCAGTTCGACCTTCCTGATGATCCTGGCCCTCTATGCCGACGACGGTGTCCATGATCAGATGGATGCGGGCGATTTCATCGCTTCGACGCTGCAAGACCCGTTGAGCCGGGTCAGGGGCGTTGGCGATACGCAGTTGCTGGGCGCCCAATACGCGATGCGGATCTGGCTCGATCCCTACAAGATGGCCAATCTGGGGATCACCACGGGCGATGTGAAGAATGCCATCAGGGCCCAGAACGCCCAGATTTCCGCGGGTCAGATCGGTGGCTCGCCTGCTGCGGAAGGGCAGGCGTTCAACGCCACGGTGACGGCGCAATCCCGGCTTCGTACGCCAGAGGAGTTCCGGCAGATCCGCTTGCGCAGCAATGCCGATGGGTCGATCGTCGCCCTTGCCGATGTGGCGCGGGTTGAACTCGGAGCGGAAACTTACGGTTTCGGCGCGAAATTCAACGGCCATCCCTCGGCCGGTTTCGGCATCAAGCTCGCTCCTGGGGCCAATGCGCTGGATACGGTGGATGCCGTCAAGGCGGAGGTCGAGACGCTTTCGAAGAACTTCCCGTCCTGGGTGAAATATGACTTCCCGGTCGACAACTCGACCTTCGTCAAGCTGTCGGTCAAGCAGGTCATTCACACCCTTGTCGAAGCGGTCCTGCTCGTCTTCGTCGTCATGTTCATTTTTCTTCAGAACTGGCGAGCGACCCTCATTCCCACCATCGCGGTGCCCGTCGTTCTGTTGGGGACGATGGCCATCCTGTATGCCGCCGGTTTCACGATCAATACCCTGACGCTGTTCGGCATGGTCCTCGCGATCGGCCTGCTGGTCGATGACGCCATCGTCGTTGTCGAAAATGTGGAACGTATCATTCAGGAGGAGGGGCTTAGTCCCAAGGAAGCCGCCAGGAAGTCGATGGATGAGATCAGCGGAGCGTTGATCGGCATCGGCCTGGTGCTGTCGGCGGTGTTCCTGCCCATGGCGTTTTTCGGCGGGTCCACGGGCGTCATCTTCCGGCAATTCTCCATTACCATCGTTTCCTCGATGGTGCTGTCTGTGCTTGTCGCCTTGATTTTGACGCCCGCCTTGTGCGCCACGATCCTGCATCCCCGAAGGGACGGGCATGGGGCGCAAACGGGCTTCTTCGGCTGGTTCAACCGGACCTTCGACCGCAGCGTCGTCCGTTACGGCCAGGGCGTGGAGAAGTGCGAGAGGCGCTGGGGCCGGACGATGCTGGTCTATGCCGCGATCATCATCGGCATGGGTGTCCTGTTCCTGCGCCTGCCCACCGGCTTTCTGCCGGGCGAGGATCAGGGGCAGATCATCAATCAGGTTTCATTGCCCGCAGGGACCACGATGGAGGAAACGGAGCGCACCCTGGCGAGGTTGCGCGATTATTATCGGGAAGACGAAAAGCAGGATGTGAGGGCCATCTTCACCATTGCCGGCTTCGGCTTTGTCGGACAGGGCCAGAATGTCGGCCTGGCCTTCGTAAAGTTGCAGGACTGGTCGGAGCGCAAGGGCAAGGACCATAGCGCCGATGCCATCGCGCAGCGCGCCAATGCCGCGTTCCGCAAGATTTCGGCGGGCCAGGTCATCGCCTTCGTTCCGCCTGCCGTGCAGGAACTGGGCAACGCCTCCGGCTTTGACTTTCAGTTGAAGGATGTGGGCGGCGTTGGCCATGAAAAATTGCTGGAGGCGCGCAACCAGTTGCTTGGCATGGCCATGACCGACAAGCGTCTGGCTCAGGTAAGGCCCAATGGGCTGGAAGACACGGCCCAGTTGAAACTGAACGTCGATCAGGCCGCCGCCGGGGCGCTTGGCATCGCGCAGGCTGACGTCAATGATACGATCAGCACGGCGTTGGGCGGCTCCTATATCAATGACTTCATTGATCGCAATCGGGTGAAGCGCGTCTATCTTCAGGCCGATGCACCCTTCCGCACGAATCCGGAATCCATCGGCGCCCTGCATGTTCGGGGAAGCAGCGGAACCATGGCGCCCCTGTCAGCCTTCAGCACGACGGAATGGACGCATGGTCCCGCCCGTCTGGAGCGTTTCAACGGCGTTCCCGCCATGCAGATCATGGGCGCGCCCGCGCCCGGCGTCAGCAGCGGCGAAGCGATGAAGGCGATGGAGGAACATGCGGCGAAGCTGCCGGCGGGCATTGGTTATGAATGGACCGGCATTTCCTACGAAGAAAAAACCTCAGGCGGGCAGGCGCCAGCGCTTTACGCCCTGTCGATGCTGATCGTGTTCCTCTGTCTCGCCGCGCTTTATGAAAGCTGGTCCGTGCCCTTGTCGGTCATGATGGTGGTGCCGCTGGGCGTGCTGGGGTCTGTGCTCATGGCAGTGCTGGCGGGGCTGGAGAACGGCATTTACCTGCAGGTCGGCCTGATCACCACGATCGGCGTGTCGGCGAAGAACGCCATTCTGATCGTCGAGTTCGCCGAGGAAAGGATGCGGCAGGGGCTTGCGCCAGCCCAGGCGGCGCTGGAGGCGGGCAAGCTGCGTCTGCGGCCCATTTTGATGACCAGCTTCGCCTTCATCTTCGGCGTGCTGCCGCTGGCCGTGTCCACGGGCGCGGGGGCGGGTGGTCAGAACGCCATCGGTCTGGCGGTCGTCGGGGGGATGCTGTCCGCCACGGTGCTGGCGATCTTCTTCGTGCCGGTGTTCTTCACCGTCGTGAAGCGCCTGTTCCGCGAGCATCATCAACCGTCTGACAACTCCGAGGATGACGCCGCGCTGCGGCCGCAGGAAAGCTGATAGAAGATGAACAGTCTTAAGGGAAAAGCGCTGATTTCGATGAGTCTGGCGGTCACGCTGTCGGCTTGCGACATGGCACCCAAATATGTGCGTCCCGAACTGCCGGTTCCCATCGCCAGCCCGCAGGGCGCGGCCTATCCCGATGGCGGCGCGCAAGAGGCGATCGTTTCGGCCGATACGGCATGGAAGGATTTCTTCGTCGATCCGCGCCTGGTCCGCGTCATCGACACGACGCTGGCGAACAATCGCGATCTTCGCATCGCGCTCGCCAATGTGGAGCAGGCGAGGGCGCAGTTCAAAGTCCGGCGCGCCGATATCCTGCCGACCGTGGGCCTCAACGGCAGTGCGACCTATCAGGACACGCCACCAGTGCAGTTCCCGGGTTTGGGGGGGGACTCGATCAACACGGATATCTATTCCGCATCCGTCGGTATTTCGGCATGGGAGATTGATCTGTTCGGGCGGGTGAGAAACCTCACCAAAGCCGCGCAGGAGCAATATTTCGCCTCCATCGAAAACCGCAATGCCGCGCAGACGGCCCTGATCGCGGAGGTCGCGTCCGCATGGATGATCATGGCCGCTGATCAGGAGAGATTACGGATCGCTCGCGATCTGAAAAGCGCGTTCGGCCAGACGCTTGAGCTGACGAAAGCCCGCTTTGCCAAGGGTATCGCATCGGAGCTGGAAGTGCGGCAGGCGCAGACCAGCTACGATCAGGCGCGCGCCGACATCGCGCAGGCGACGACGCTGGTGGCGCAGGACCAAAATGCCCTCAACCTTCTTGCCGGGACGACGATCGGCGCGGAAGATTTGCCGGAAGCCATGCCGCAGGATGATGTGGCGTTGGGCAATTTGCCGGATGATCTGCCGTCCTCGCTCCTGCTCAGGCGCCCCGATATCGCGGCGGCGGAACATCAACTGCGCGCGGCCAATGCGAATATCGGGGCTGCGCGGGCTGCTTTCTTCCCCAATATATCGCTGACGGCAGCCTTCGGAACCATGAGCCTGGGGCTTTCCAATCTGTTCAAATCCGGCAGCGATTATTGGTCGGTCGCGCCGTCCGCCAGTGTGCCCATCTTCGATTTCGGCCGCAATCAGGGCAATTTGCGTTATGCGCGCGCGACTTATGACGCGATGCTCGCGACATATGAAAAGAGCGTGCAAACGGGTTTCCGTGAAGTGGCCGATGCTCTGGCGCGGCGTGGCACCATGACCGATCAGTTGACCGCCCAGACTTCGCTGCGGGATTCCGCGCGCATTGCCTACACCCTGTCAGAAGCGCGGTTCCGGGCCGGAATCGACGGATTCCTGACTACGCTGGATTCCCAGCGGGCGCTCTATGCGGCGGAACAGAGTCTGCTGGCTACCCGATTGGCGCGGACGGCCAACATGATCGAGCTTTATCGAGCCATGGGCGGAGGGTTGAAATAAGCCCTCTCGCGGTTGAGGCCGGATTTCTGCCATGCTTTTGCACAAGGTCATCGCTTCCCCTGTCGGGCCGCTCAAGCTGGTGGCGAGCGATTACGGGCTGAAAGCTGTTCTATGGGACGGCGACGATCCTCGCCGGGTGCCTTTGGGGGTGTCGAGGGAAGCCGCCAGCGCGCCTTTTCTGGTGCAGGCGGAAGTTCAACTCGATCAATATTTCGCTGGAGAACGGCGAAGCTTTCAATTGCCGCTGGACGTCGCGGGAACGGCTTTTCAACAGGCGGTCTGGCGGGCGCTGCTCGATATCCGTTATGGAGAGACGCGCAGCTATGAAGATCTCGCCCGCGGGATCGGCAGACCCAACGCGTCGCGCGCGGTAGGGGCGGCGAATGGCCGAAATCCTCTTTCGATCATTGTGCCCTGCCATCGGGTGCTGGGGAAGAATGGCGCGTTGGCCGGCTTTGCGGGCGGGCTTCGCGCCAAGTCCTACCTGCTCGACCTTGAGCGTCGGTGTGGCGATTCCGGATAATTTGCGGATTTTACGTGCATGGGGGATGCATGGGAAAAATGCGCAGCCCGTTTTCCATCTATTACCGTCACCGGCCACACCCGCTGGAGCTGCTGGAATACATGAATTACGCATAATGCGGGCCAGACCGGCCTAATCGGAGGTTGGAAATTTATGCGTAATTTCTGATGGAACCACAATCATCAGATGAGACCGTATCTATGAATCAGCCGAGATTCGCGAAACCGATCAATAAAACGGAAAAGAGCCCATCAGGGAGCAACCCGCAGGACTTTCGTCTGGACAGGGAGCCGTTGGACAATAGCCCGCCGCGCGCCTTGCGGGGGGAGTTTGCTCGCGCGGCGTATTTCGGGGCTTTGACCGTTTCGGCGCGCCTGACGGTGGAAGCGCTTCCTGATCCTCAGCTTGGCATTCTGACGGACATCTATATTCATGCGGCGCATGGCGTGCCCTACACCGTGGCCGACGCATCCGATATTTCAGGCTTGCAAGGCGAACCCCTGTTCGGGGTGATAAAGCTGATGTGTTCTGAGGGGATGCTGCGTCTCTATCGCAGGCGGGCAGAAGAAGCGGAGATAGAAATGCATCTTCGGATTGATCTCATGCCCGCAAAACATGCCGAACTGAGCGGATATTTCGCGCGAGCCTGTCAGGAGGGCATGGCGATCCCTCGCTCCGCCTCCTGTTAATATGCTATAGTGTCTGCCCATGGCTGCGCTCTGGCTAGGGGCTTTCCCTGATGGTGAGGGGCGCCACCGCCATATTAAAAAATAGAAGGAAAGAGCATCTGGCAAGGAGACGGGCGATGAAATCGGTTCTGCTGCATATCCGCGACGACCGGGGGGCCGAAAGCCGCCTTCAGGCTGCATGCGATCTGGCCCGCTATTGCGAAGGCCATATCCAATGCGTTCAGGTTCGATCGACGCCCGATCTTGTGGCGGCCGATATGTATGGCGGCGCTGTCTTCGCCCCCGCCATTGTTCAGGAATTGCGCGAGATTGACGACAGGTTGCGCGCGCAGGTCGAAGACCGGCTGACACGGGAGGGGGTAAGCTGGGACTGGCGGCAGATGGAGGGTGAAGCGGTAGGTTCGTTGCTGCGGGCGGCCAAACTGTCCGACATCATCGTCGCCACATTGCCCGAAGGGGCGCGCGGCGATTTCAAGGACGCGCTGCCCATCGTCGCCGATCTGGCGTTGGGGGGGCGGACGCCCGTGCTCGCCATGCCGCAATCCGCCAAATGCCTGACACTTCCGGGATGCGCCCTTGTGGCGTGGGACGGATCGCAGGAGGCGGCGGCTGCCATCAAGGCCGCGATTCCCCTGCTGCAACGGGCGCAGGAAGTGCATGTCGTGACGGTGGAGGAAGCCGATAAGCGCGAATTTCCTTCCACGGAGGCGTCGGAATATCTGTCCCGCCATGGCATTTCCACCCAATTGCACAGTTGGCCACGCGATGGGGAAGCGGTGGAGGCGGCTTTGCTGAAGGCCATCACCGCTCTGGCCGCGGACTGGGTGGTCATGGGCGCTTTCGGCCATAGCCGGTTGCGGGAGCTGGTTTTCGGCGGGGTTACACGCCGTATGCTGCGGGATGCGCGAGTGCCGCTCCTGCTTGCTCATTGAAATAGAGGTGGTGCGGACGGCGGGACTCGAACCCGCACTTCCAGGGGAAAGCGGATTTTAAGTCCGCTGCGTCTACCGGTTTCGCCACGTCCGCACACTGCTTCCCTGCGGTTTCAACGGCAGGACGTCAAGCGATGCATTCGGGCCTGTGTCGGGAGCATTCGAGCAAGAACACGCCATTGCTTCGGGCCAGCGCAGTCCGGAATGCCACAATCAAAACAAGGGCGTCCCGCCCTGGTTTGAAAATGCCCTAGCTGTTCAAACGCTCCCGCATTTCCTTGCCCGGCTTGAAATAGGGGACCCGTTTCGCGGAAACGGGCACCTGTTCGCCGGTGCGGGGATTGCGGCCGGTTCGGGCTTCGCGCGCGCGCGTGGTGAAGGCGCCGAAGCCGCGCAATTCTACTCTGCCGCCGGTTGAAAGGCGATCCACGATCTCCTTGAAAAAGAGATCAACGATCCTCTCAACATCCTGAAGGCCAAGCTCCGGATTCTCGTCGGCCAACGTCTGGATCAGTTCAGAACGGATCATTTGACCCTCCCGCATCCTATGGGTTCGCCGCTATTTCATAGAGACTCGGCGAAATATTGACAATCGGCCCATTTTATCCGTTCGGTCCAAAAACGATACAAAAAAGCCCCGGCCGATAGCTGATCGGCCGGGGCGTTTTTGTCAATATATCAAAAGTATAAGGATTTAGCCTTCACTCTTGGCCTTGAGCGCTTCGCCCAGGATATCGCCCAGCGATGCGCCGCTGTCGGACGAACCATATTGAGCCACGGCCTGCTTCTCTTCGGCGATCTGCATCGCCTTGACCGAGAAGGTCGGCTTCTTGGCGCGGTCGAAACCGGTGACCATGGCGTCGAACTTCTGGCCGATCTGGAAGCGTTCCGGACGCTGTTCGTCGCGGTCGCGGCCAAGGTCGCTGCGCTTGATGAAGCCGGCGGCGCCGTCTTCGCCGGCCTGGACTTCCAGACCGCCGTCGCGAACTTCCAGAACCGTGACGGTCACGACCGAGTTCTTCGACAGGCCAGCAGCCGCAGCAGCAGTGCCGCCAGCGGCAGGGCCGCCACGCTCAAGCTGCTTCATGCCAAGGCTGATGCGTTCCTTCTCGACGTCGATGTCCAGCACGACCGCCTGAACGGTTTCGCCCTTGCGGTGCAGCGCCAGCGCGTCTTCGCCCGAAATGCCCCATGCGATGTCGGACATGTGGACCATGCCGTCTACATCGCCGTCGAGGCCGATGAACAGGCCGAATTCGGTCGCGTTCTTGACTTCGCCTTCGACGGTCGAGCCGACCGGGTGACGTTCGGCGAAGCTGTCCCACGGATTGTTCTGCGCCTGCTTGAGGCCCAGCGAGATGCGGCGCTTTTCCGGATCGACTTCGAGGACGATGACTTCCACTTCCTGGCTGGTCGAAACGATCTTGCCGGGATGGACGTTCTTCTTGGTCCAGGACATTTCCGAAACGTGGACAAGGCCTTCGATGCCCGGTTCCAGTTCCACGAACGCACCATATTCGGTGATGTTGGTGACGCGGCCGGACAGCTTCGCGCCGACCGGATATTTGGCGGCGGCGCCTTCCCACGGATCGCTTTCGAGCTGCTTCATGCCAAGGCTGATGCGCTGCGTCTCGCGGTTGATGCGGATGATCTGCACGCGGACGGTGTCGCCGATGTTGATCATCTCGCTCGGATGGTTGATCCGCTTGTAGCTGAGGTCGGTGACGTGCAGCAGGCCGTCAATGCCGCCCAGATCGACGAACGCACCATAATCGGTGATGTTCTTGACCACGCCTTCGATGATCTGGCCTTCCGCCAGCGTCTGGATCAGGCCGCTGCGCTGTTCGGCGCGGGTTTCTTCCAGAATGGCGCGGCGCGACACGACGATGTTGCCGCGACGGCGGTCCATCTTGAGGATCTGGAAAGGCTGCGGAATGTCCATCAGCGGGGTGACGTCGCGAACCGGACGGATGTCGACCTGCGAGCCGGGCAGGAACGCCACGGCGCCATCGAGATCGACGGTG
The DNA here is from genome assembly GCA_900100475.1 of Sphingobium faniae. Lineage (GTDB taxonomy): Bacteria > Pseudomonadota > Alphaproteobacteria > Sphingomonadales > Sphingomonadaceae > Sphingobium > Sphingobium faniae. Next base: position 23,898 of record FMTU01000010.1, read on the forward strand.
AAGCCGCCCTTGACGCGGCCGAAGATGACGCCTTCGACGCGGGCGCTTTCGGTGAATTCGGCTTCCAGCTTGTCCCAGGCGGCTTCGCGGCGGGCGCGGTCGCGGCTGAGCATCGCTTCGCCATGGGCGTTTTCGACGCGGTCGACATAGACTTCGACTTCGTCGCCGACCTTCAGGTCAGCCTTCTGGCCCGGCGCGGCGAATTCGCGCAGCGGCACGCGGCCTTCGCTCTTGAGGCCAACGTCGATGACGGCGAGATCGTTTTCGATGCCGGTGACGGTGCCCTTGACGACGCGGCCTTCGAAGCCGCCGTCCTCGCCACCGAGGGAATCATTGAGAAGCGCGGCAAAATCGTCGCGCGAGGGGAATGCCGTAGAGGCCATTAAATATGTCCTTCATTCATCATTGCTGGCCAATCGGTTGTGTCCGATGGTCTTTGGCCAAACCGCCCATGCCGCCGGATGCGATACAGGCATCCGCGGGGCAAGGCGTGCGGACGCGCAGGCGAGAAAAGCGAAAAGGGCGCACGGCAACACCGCACGCCTTGACGGGTCAGACCTTCCGGCGACCTTCAAGCTGAGCATCCACCAGCGCGATGGCCCGTTGGATGGCGGCTTCTATAGACAAATCGCTGGTGTCTAGCAAGTCCGCTCCGTCCGCCGTGCGCAGCGGGGCGTGATCCCGGCTCATGTCCCGCGTATCGCGAGCCTGAATGTCGGCGATGAGGCTGTCCATGTCGGGATGGCCGCCATGCGCCAGCGCATCGCTGTAACGGCGCTGGGCGCGGATATGGACGCTGGCGGTCACGAAGATCTTGGCGTCCGCATCCGGTGCGATGACGGTGCCGATGTCCCGCCCATCAAGGATCGCGCCTCCCGGTTGCGTCGCGAAATCGCGCTGGCGCTTGATGAGGGACTGCCGGACGCTTTGATGAACGGATACGCGGGAGGCGAGCGAGCCGACCGCTTCGCTCCGCAAGGCAGGATCGTCCAGCATGGACTCGTCGAAATCGCAGGCCCCAAGCGCGTCGGCTTCCTGGTCGGGGTCGCCGCCCGCTTTCAGCACGGAGAGCCCGACCGCCCGGTAGAGCATGCCTGTGTCGAGGCAGGGCAGGCCATAGTGACAGGCCAGCGCTCTGGCGATGGTGCCTTTGCCCGAAGCGGCAGGACCATCCACGGCGATGATGGTCATGCGATCGCTCCCAGCGCATGGAGCAGGGCGGTGAAGCCGGGGAAGCTCGTGGCCACTGGCCGCATATCGTCAATGGCGACGCCCGACTTCGACACGAGGCCCGCGACGGCGAAGCTCATGGCGATGCGATGGTCGAGTTTCGTCGCGATGGGCCCGCCGCCCGCGAGCAGCGCGCCGCCGCTTCCGTCGATGATGAGGCCGTCTTCCAGTTCCTCGACCGTGACGCCGATGGCGCGCAGGCCTTCCGCCATGGTCGTGATGCGATCCGATTCCTTGACGCGCAGTTCCTCAAGTCCCCGAAAGACGCTGCGTCCTTCGGCCAGCGCCGCGGCGACGAAGGCCACCGGATATTCGTCGACCATGGACGGCGTGAGGGCCGGGTCCGGCTCGATGCCCTTGAGGCTGGAGGCGCTGACGGTGAGGTCGCCGACCGGCTCGCCGCCGACTTCGCGGGGGTTTTCGATCACGATGTCGCCGCCCATCGCGCGGAGCAGTTCGATCAGCCCCGCACGGGTGGCGTTCAGCCCCACATTCATGATCGTGATGCGGGACCCTGGAACCAGCAGCGCCGCCACCATCGGGAAGGCCGCGGATGAGGGGTCGCCGGGAACCATGATCGACTGGGGTTTTAACTCCGCCTCGCCCCGCAAGGTGATGATGCGGGCGCCGTCGCTTTGGGTTTCGACATTCAGGTCCGCGCCAAAGCCCTTGAGCATGCGCTCGCTATGATCGCGGGTAGGGATCGGCTCCACGATGCGGGTGATGCCCGGCGCGTTGAGGCCCGCCAGCAGGATCGCGGACTTGACCTGCGCCGATGCGACGGGAAGGCGATAGTCGAGCGGCACGGCGGGGCACAGGCCGCGCATGGTGAGCGGAAGGCGCTCGTCGGGGCTGGTCGTGAAGCTCGCCCCCATGCGGGAAAGCGGCTCGGTCACGCGCGCCATCGGCCGCTTGCTCAGCGATGCGTCGCCTGTGAAGGTCACGGTGATGGCGTGGCTGGCGATCAGGCCCATGAGCAGGCGGGTGGACGTACCGCTATTCCCCATCTCCAGCGCGGTCTGCGGTTGAAGTAATCCGCCCACGCCGACGCCATGGACGTGCCAGATACCGTCCTCCTCGCGCCGGATGTCCGCGCCCATGGCGCGCATGGCGTCTGCCGTGGCCAGCACGTCCTCGCCCTCCAGCAGTCCTTCGATCCGGCTTTCACCGACCGCAAGGGCCGAAAGCATGAGCGAGCGATGCGAAATGCTCTTGTCTCCCGGCACGGCGATGGCGCCTGCCAGCGGCGGCGCGGCGGTGAAGGTCATGGGGGCGGGCTGGTCAGGGGAAGCGGTCACAAGATATCCGTTGCTGAACGAGGAAAAAATTGCGCCCGGCTTTTGACAGGGCGGTTCCGCTATGGCAAGGCGCGCGACGCTTCGCGGGCGGCGCTGCTGTACCGCGTGATATCTGTTTGAGCATTTTCAAGAAGGACAAGCCCGGACATGGTCAAGGCTGAATGGGGTACGAAGCGTACTTGCCCGAAATGCGCCACGCGCTTCTATGACCTGGGCAAGGAAGACCCGGTTACCTGCATCAACTGTGGCACCGCCTGGGAGCCTGAGCCGGTGCTGAAGTCGAAGCAGCCGATTCCTTATGAGGAAGCGCCCAAGAAGGTCATCGAAACCGCCGATGGTGAAATAGAAACGGCGGATGACGATCTGGATCTGGATCTGGACGTCGATGACGACGGTGATTCGCCGGATAATGATGTCGATCTGGGCGGTGATGACGACCTTGGCGTCGACGCTGCGAAGGACAGTGGCGACGACGATAACTAAAGCATTTTCAACTTGACCGTTCACCGTCAACGGCGTGGAAAATGCGGCATAAAAACTGGCGGGGCGTTTTCGCTCAAGTGAAAATGCCTCGGACTAATTTTGCACTTGCCAATGGGAGCGCTGCCATTTAGAGGCAGCGCTCCCAAGGCGCCGTGACCCAAGCGGCGCATCAAGATGGACACGGGGCCTTAGCTCAGCTGGGAGAGCGCCTGCATGGCATGCAGGAGGTCAGCGGTTCGATCCCGCTAGGCTCCACCATCTTCTTCATGTCATCAGCGGTCAGGCCGGATATGATCTCCGGACCACTGCGGATGGGGCCTTAGCTCAGCTGGGAGAGCGCCTGCATGGCATGCAGGAGGTCAGCGGTTCGATCCCGCTAGGCTCCACCAGGATTGGCATGAAATCTTGTTCCAGGATCGTGGAAAGCCAGATTCAACAACTGCCCATGTGTTGGACACAAGGCCAGATGACGACGCCATCATCGGTGCTGAAGCCGACCGCCCTCGTCAGATTCCCCAAAGAATCGTACAATATGATCTGGCTGACTTTTTCCCGATGCGGGGAGGGTGGCGTGCCAAGTGGCTTCTTTGCAGTTGGTGCTTTTTCGACATTGACCAAAGCATGTGTCCGGGTCGGTTTCGATGATTGTCGTTGCATTACACCCCCCTGTGTAAGCTTGGCTCCGACGTGAATTAAATCCCTTGCGGGCAAGGACGTCAATTTGCCGGTCGGCATATGTCGGACGGAAGGCGGGGTCGAAATCTCCAGTCGTCGATGTTGCAGCAAAAAATGCTATATCATGCAGGATTGACGAAACTGTCCATCACCCGCTTGCGCCCGGCGGTTTCGAAGTCGATCTCCAGCTTGTTGCCTTCGATCTCCGCGACGGTGCCATAACCGAATTTCTGGTGAAAGACGCGCAGCCCCACCGTCATGTCATCGCGGCCCCTGTTTCCCAGCGAAACGGCGGAGGCACGGGCCTCGACGATTCTCACCGGCTCGCGGCTGAACTGGCCGCCTTGCTGGGCGCGCTGCCAGCCGGGGCCGCGCCCCGTGCCGCGTCCGGCATCGGCGAAGGGATCGGCCCGCTCCGACCAGTTGGCGCGCCAGAGGGATGCGCCGCCCGTCATGCTGCTTTCCTCGTCCACATGTTCGGGCGGAAGTTCGCCGACGAAGCGCGAGGGGATGGAACTGGTCCACTGGCCATAGATGCGGCGGTTCGCCGCGTGGAGGACGATGCAGGCTTTGCGCGCCCGCGTGAGCGCCACATAGGCCAGGCGCCGTTCTTCCTCCAGCGCGCTGAGTCCCCCTTCGTCCAGAGCGCGTTGCGAGGGGAAAACCCCTTCCTCCCATCCCACGAGGAACACCGTGTCGAATTCCAGCCCCTTGGCGGCGTGGATGGTCATGATCGTGACCTTGCGTTCCTCTGCCTGCGCGTCATTGTCCATGACGAGGCTGACATGCTCCAGGAACGCGCCCAGCGTCTCATATTCCTCCATGGCGCGGGTGAGTTCGTTCAGGTTTTCGAGCCGCCCCGCGCTTTCCGCCGTGCGCTCCGCCTGAAGCATGGCGGTGTAGCCGCTTTCGTCGAGGATTTGCCGCGCCAACTCCGCATGGGGCAATTGCGCCGCCCGGTCGCGCCAGCGCGCCAGATCGCCGATGAACCCCCCCAGCGACCGCCGCGCCTGCGGGGTCAGTTCGTCCGTATCGAGAATATGGGCGGCGGCGAGCGTGAGGGGGATGGCTTGCGCCCGCGCGAGCCGATGGAGCTTTTCGACGGCCTTGTCGCCAAGCCCGCGTTTGGGGATGTTGACGATCCGCTCGAAAGCAAGATCGTCGGCCGGTTGATTGATCAGCCGCAGATAGGCCAGTGCGTCGCGGATTTCGGCGCGCTCATAAAAGCGGAAGCCGCCGACGATGCGATAGGGCAGGCCGATCTGGATGAAGCGGTCTTCGAATTCGCGGGTCTGATGCTGGGCGCGCACGAGGATGGCGACCTCATCCAGCGACCCGCCGCCGCGTTCGATCCCCTCGATCTCGTCACCGACCCGGCGTGCTTCTTCCGGTCCATCCCAGACGCCCAGGACGCGAACCTTCTCGCCTACGTCGATGTCGGTCCAGAGCGTCTTGCCAAGGCGATTGCCATTTTCCGCGATCACGCCCGATGCCGCGCCCAGGATATGAGGCGTCGAGCGGTAATTCTGTTCGAGCCGGACGATCTTCGCGCCCGGAAAATCCTTCTCAAAGCGCAGGATGTTCGCGACTTCGGCCCCGCGCCATGAATAGATCGACTGATCATCATCGCCCACGCAGCAGATATTCTTGCGCTGCTGAGCAAGCAGGCGGAGCCAGAGATACTGGCTGCTATTGGTGTCCTGATATTCGTCCACCATGATGTAACGAAACCGCTGCTGATAGCTTTCCAGCACGTCGCGGTGCCGCTTCAGGATCGTGAGGACATGGAGCAGCAGATCGCCGAAGTCGCAGGCGTTTACCTCACGCAACCGGGCCTGATAGGCGGCATAGAGCTTCTGCCCGCTTCCATGAGCATAGGCTTCGCTTTCCCCCGCGCCGATTTCCTCCGGCGTCAGCCCCTTGTTCTTCCACTGGTCGATCAGGCCGCCCAATTGACGCGCGGGCCAGCGCTTTTCGTCGATGCCCTCCGCCTGGATGAGTTGCTTCATCAGGCGAAGCTGGTCGTCGGTGTCGAGAATCGTGAAATTGGATTGCAGGCCGACCAGTTCCGCATGGCGGCGCAGCATCTTCGCGGCGATGGCATGGAATGTGCCGAGCCACGGCATCCCTTCGACCGCCGGGCCGATCATGCGGCCGACGCGCTCGCGCATCTCCCGCGCCGCCTTGTTGGTGAAGGTGACGGCGAGGATTTCCGACGGATAAGCGCGCCGGGTGGCGATGAGATGGGCGAGTCGGGCCGTCAGCGCCGCCGTCTTGCCGGTGCCCGCACCCGCAAGGACGAGGACCGGCCCTTCCGTGGTCAGTACAGCCTCCCGCTGAGGAGGATTGAGGCCTTGAAGATAGGGCGGATCATGAGGGGAAGGCGTGACGGTCGTCATGGGGCACAACTAGGATGAGCGGGTGGGCGGAGCAAGAGGCGGGGGGCTTGCGATGTGACCGGAAATATGAGAACAAAAGGGGAATAATGCAAGGAGAAAGGCGATGGCTACAGGACGATGCCAATGCGGGGCGATTCAATATGAAGCGCGGGGCGATCCGGTCTACAGCGCGCTGTGCCATTGCGCGGACTGCCGCAGGAGCGCGGGCGCGCCGATGGTGGGATGGGCACTGTTCGCGCAAGGCGACCTGACGGTCAACGGCGAGCCGCTGCTCTATAGATCGTCGGAAAATGCGACGCGGCATTTTTGTGGGGCATGCGGAACGGGGCTGTTCTACACCAATCCCGTGAGCTTCCCGGACATGATCGACATTCAGACCGCGACGCTCGACGATCCAGCGATCTTTCCGCCCGCCATTCATGTGCAATATGCGGAGGCCGCGCCATGGATGGAAAAGGCCCATGACCTGCCCAAATTCGATCGTTATCCGGCAGAGTAAGGCAGCGCATCGCCTGATGGCGCAATAGCAACGGCTCATCGCCGTGGCAGGAACGCAAGCGTCACGATTCCGGTTCTTTGTCGGCCCCAAGCGGCAGAACGGGGTGATCAAGATGAGGAAGGAAAATCCCGATGAAAAGGATCATGCTGGCGGGTGCCGCCATGATGTGTTTCGCGACTGTTATGTCTGGGGCATCCGCTCAGGATATGCCGGCTGCGGGAATGGAAGCGCCGCCACCACCGGCTGACCCTTCGATGGGGCAGATGCCCGATCAGGTCGATCCCAATGCGGGGCAGCCGACCGGCTCCGTGCCCCCCGGTGGAGATATGCAACCGGCCCCTCCGGGTGTTCCGAATGATCCGTCCGCACCGGTTGGGTCCGCGTCAAATCCCGTGACGATGGGCGGAAATATGACGCCTCCGCCGACCGAAGCGAAGGATTATCCGGTTTGCAGCAAGACAGTGCAGGATAGCTGCATCAATCCAGGCGAAGCGCGCAAGGCCAGAAAGGCGAACCGCAAGCCGGGCTGATCGGGGAATATGACGCGCCGGACAGATCATCGTCTCTCCGGCGCGATTCATGCGTTCAGGTGCCGACGCGCAGCAGGGTCAAGCGCGCCTTGCCCACGTCGCGGGTGACATCGGCCGTAAAGCCCTTGACCTCGACATCTTCGCGCCGATCGGTTTCGATGCTGACCCAGGTGCCGGGGCCGGTCCAGCCCAGACGGCTGAGCTTGTCGAGCGCCACCGCGCCCGCGCCGCTGTTATAGGGCGGGTCCATGAAGATCAGGTCCAGCGGCCTGGGCGCCGGGCCAAGTGAGAGGACGCTGCTCTGCCTGATGTCGGGGCGGAGACCGAGCCGATCCCCGTTGGCGCGGATCGCGTCGATGGCGGCGCGGTCCTGCTCGACGAAAAGGCAGCTTGCCGCCCCGCGTGAAAGGGCTTCGAAACCGAGGGCGCCAGACCCGGCGAAGAAATCCCCAACCGCCAGCCCTTCAAAGGAACCGATGCGGCTGAGGAGCATCGAAAAAAGCGTTTCGCGCGTCCGATCCGCCGTGGGGCGGGTCGCGTCGCCCTTGGGCGCGGTAAGCGGACGGCCACGCCATTGGCCTGCGATAATTCTCACGCCTTCCCGCCCTTCAAGCCCTTCCGAAAGATGATGAGGTCATGCTGGCGCACTTCCTCGACCGCGCCGGAAGCAAGTTCGCCCAGGTGGAAGGGGCCATAGCTGGTGCGGATCAGGCGGTTCACCTGTAACCCCAGATGTTCAAGGACGCGGCGGACTTCCCGGTTCTTGCCTTCGGTCAGGGTCATTTCGATCCATTGGTTGCGCCCGGTGCGGCGTTCCAGATTGGCCTCGATCTGGCCGTAGCGGATACCGTCTATCTCGATCCCGTCGAACAGGTCTTCAAGCTGGTTCTGGCTGACATCGCCAAAAGCGCGGGCGCGATAGGTGCGCGGGACGCCGGTGGCGGGCAATTCCATCTGGCGCTTGAACTCGCCGTCGGTGGTCAGCAGCAGCAGCCCCTCGGTCGTCATGTCGAGGCGTCCGATCGGCATCAGGCGCGGCAAGTCGGCGGGCAGCTTGTCGTAGATGGTCGGGCGACCCCTGGGGTCGCGCTCGGTCGTCAGGAAGCCTGATGGCTTGTGGAAGAGGAAGAGGCGCGTCGGCGCGGGCTGGCTCACCGGAACGCCATCGACCGTCACGCCATGGAGCGAGGAAAGCAAGGTGGCGGGGGTCGAGACGGCCTCTCCGTTGAGGGCGATGCGGCCATCCTCGATCATCCGCTCGATTTCACGGCGGGACGCGACGCCGGCGCGGGCGAGCAACTTGGCGATGCGCTGAGGCTCCGTCTTGCCTCCGGCGCTGGCGGCGGCGCGGGCCGGATGCGGATTGGCGGAGTGCGAAGCGGCGGCCTTGGCTTTGCCGGGAGCGGGGCGGGGCGGACGCGATCCAGCGCGGGCGCGGCCATCACCGGGCTTGCCGGGCGCGCCCGGGCGGACGGGGCGGCGCGGTCCTGATTTTTTTGGCGGCTCCACGGCTCATTCCTTTTCGTGGCAACGGGTTCTCCCCATATGGGAAGAACATCGGCAGGCGTGACGAACGGTGCCGGGCGGACGCTTGCGCGAGGGCTGGTGGCCATTCGCGCCGGAAACCAAGCGCATGGGCGCGGCGTTGGTTGGCACATGGCGGAAACAGGGCGGATCGGCAAATGTTTTTCGGGCTGGTCAGGGACGAAAAGATGGCGTCGGGTCCGGCGCGCGCGATCCGCACCGTGCTGGTGGTCGAGGATGAGCCGCTCATCGCGTTCGACAATGAACGCGCGCTTTCCCATGCCGGTTATCGCATCGCCGCGACGGTTGGCGATTATGGTCATGCCGTGCGGGTCATGGATGGGGAGGATGTGGATCTGGTCATCGCCGACGTGACCCTGCATGGGGCAAGAAGCGGCATCGACGTGGCCCGTCATGCCCGGGGGAAAGGGCTTCCCGTCCTGTTCGTGACCGGAAGCTGCCCCAGCCATGCGCGCGATCTGGCGGTCGGATGCCTTGCCAAGCCCTATCATCCGCGCGACCTGATCGCTTCCGTCGCCGTGGTCGACCGGATGCTGCGCGGACGCCACGCGACGCGCCTGCCGATGGGACTGAGCCTGTTTGCAGAGGCGACGATCTGAACGCAAGCCGCTTGTTTCCCGCATTTTTGCTCATATGGTGCCCGAACACGCGCAATGAAGGGGGACGCATGACGGACATCGCGCAGGGCACCGGAAACTGGCTGGACGCCGTGAAGCCCTATGTGGAAAAAGCGCCGCTGGCCGCGCTGTTCCTGGGCATTTCGTCGGGTTTCCCCTTTGCGATGATCGGCGCCAATCTGGCGTCCCGGCTGGCGCAGGACGGCATCGACAAGAAAAGCGTGACGGCTTTCAGCCTCGTGCTGCTGGCCTATAATCTCAAATGGCTGTGGGCCTGGGTGATCGAGGGCGTGAAACTGCCCCTGCTGCACCGGCTGGGCCAGCGCGTGTCGTGGATGCTGCTGGCGGGCGCGCTGGTGATGGCGGCGGTCGTCAATCTGGCGCTGGTCGATCCGGCCGCCGACCTCATGGGAACGGTGCGGGCGGCGATCCTGCTGGGGATTGCCGGGGCGACCTTCGACATCATCATCGACGGCTATCGCATCGAGATATTGAAGCCCGAACAACTCGGCATCGGCGCGGGCATGTCGCAATATGGCTGGCGCATCGGCGCGGCGGCGGCGGGCGCGCTGGGACTGGTGATCGCGCAGCATTGGGACTGGACGATGGCCTATATCGTCTGTTCCTTCTTTGCGCTGCCCGCGATGCTGACGGCGCTGATCGTCGGCGAACCCGAGCGGCATAAGGAGATCGCGGCGCGCAAGAGCGGCGGGGAACTGGTGCAGGCGATCATTGGCCCATTCGTCGATTTCTTCAAGCGTCAGGGTGCTCTGTTGGTATTGCTCTTCATCCTCGTCCACAAGATCGGAGATACGCTGGCGAACCTGACTTTCCGCCTGCTTTTCAACGATCTCGGCTACAGCAATGACGAGATCGCGATTTATGATGTCGGCGTAGGTTTCTGGGCGCTGCTGGCGGGGATATTCGTGGGCGGCGTGCTTTATGCGCGGTTGGGGCTGAAGCGGTCGGTGTTGATCAGCCTTATCCTGATGGCCGTGTCTAATTTCAGCTTCGCGGCGCTGGCGGCGGCGGGCAAGAGCAATATCGGCATGGCGGGGGCCATCGGTTTCGAGAATTTCGCGAGCGGGATCGGTGGCGTGGCGGTCGTCGCCTATTTCTCCGCGCTGTGCGATCTGCGCTTCACGGCAGCGCAATATGCGATGATCTCGGCGGCGGCGAGCATCGTCGGGCGGTTTCTGACCGGGACCACGGCGGGCACGATGATCGAGCGGTTCGGCTATGTCGACTTCTATCTGCTGACGACCGCGCTGGCGCTGCCGGGGATCGCGCTTTTCTGGCTGATGATGCGCGCCGGGCTGGTCGAAGCCAGCGTCGGCAGCGCCGCGTCCGAGAAAGACGATCAGCCCGCCGCGTAGAGGTCGAGCGGACGGCCAAGATCCGCATGGGACTGCGCCACGGCCTGAAAGCAGGTAAGCGCCCCCAACGCATCGTCGCTGCCCAGCAGGGACGCGACCTGCTCATAGGCCTCCTGCGGATCGCGCAGCGCCTTGCTGATGGCCTCCATCGTCAGCGCCTCGTCGGCGGTCATGCGGGCGCAGCAGCAGGGCGCGACCATGATCCTGCGGGTCGACGCGCGGGCGAGTTCCAGCATCATCGCGCGCATCAGCACCAGCGGGCGGCGATAGCTGCGGCCGAAAGCGCCCAGCATAGCATTGGCGGCATGGGCGTCATTCACTCCGGCGCTCGCCATCCGGCGCATCACGAAGAGGAACAGGCGATTGCCATAACCGCCCGGAAGCGGTCGGGCCAGGTCGACGGACGGGGACTCTCCATATGCCATGATGTGCGCCTTTCTCTGATAGCGAAGTGCATGTTACGCTATTGAGAATGAATCGCAACTCTATTCAGTCAGGAAATTGTCCATTCGCCCGTAAAATTTCTCCGGCAAGGTAGAGGGAGCCTGCGATCAGCAGCTTGGGCGCGGGTTCCTGGGCCGACGCGATGGCGGCGATGGCTTCGCCCGGCGTATCATGATGCGAACAACCGATGCCCCAGCGCGCCGCCACCCTCGCGAAACGTTCGGCCGCATGATGTTCATGCCCCTTGACGGGCAGGGCGTGGATATGGCCGATCTGTCCGGCAAAGGGGGCCAGATAGGCTTCCAAATCCTTGTTGGCGAGCATCCCGATGATGAAGTGGAGTCGTTGCCCCTTCAGGCGATCAGGCGTAAAATAGGCGCTGATGGCCTGGCCCGCGCCCGCATTATGGCCACCGTCCAGCCAGACTGTCGCCTCTTCGGGCAGCGGCGCGAGCAACGGCCCCCGCTCCAGCCGTTGCAGCCGCGCGGGCCATTGCGCCCAGAGCGGCGCGGCCTTCAATGCGGCTTCGCGCACCTCCACGACCTGTTGATGGCGCAGCATGGCGAAGGCGAGCGCGGCATTTTCCACCTGATGCGCGCCGGACAGACGGGGAAGGGGTGTTTCGATTCGTCCCTGTACATCGCGATAATGAAGCCGGTCGCGATAAGCCGCCGCGTCCCAATCGGTCCCCATGGCGAACCATGTGGTGCGCGCACGCATGGCGGCGTCGATCATCACCGGAAAAAGCGATTCGGGATAACGCTGCGTGATGAGGGGGGCGGAGGATTTGGCGATGCCCGCCTTTTCCGCCGCGATGTCCTGAAGGCTGTTGCCGAGAAACGCCTGATGGTCGAGCCCAAGCTGGGCGATGCCACAGGCGACGGGATGGGCGATCACATTGGTCGCATCAAGGCGCCCGCCAAGCCCCACTTCGATGATGGCGGCGTCGGCGGGTTGCTCTGCAAAGACAAGAAACGCCGCCGCCGTGGTGACTTCGAAGAAGCTGGCGCCGATCCCGTCCGCAATGTCGAGAACACGCTCCAGGGTATGGGCGAGCATGGGATCGTCGATCAACTGGCCCGCGATCCGGATGCGTTCATTGAAGCGCACCAGATGGGGCGAAGTGAAGACATGGACGTTCTTGCCGTCGGCCTCCAGCGCGGCGCGCAGAAAGGCGCAGGTCGAACCCTTTCCATTGGTGCCCGCTACATGAAAGACCGGCGGCAACGCCCGGTGTGGATCGCCCAGACGGCCCAGCAGCCGCGTGATCCGGTCGAGACCCAATATGTCCGCGCCCGGCGACAGGGCCGCCAGCCGGTCCAGTTGGGCCTGAACCTCCGGATCGTCGGAAACGGCGTAATCGGCCATGGCGCGGTCCCCCGTCGCGCTGTTGATCTATGCGGCGGCGCGCGGCGTCAGATAGGTGACGACCCGGGTCAGCGTCTCGCGCAGGTCGCGGCGGTGCACCACCATGTCGAGCATCCCGTGATCCAGCAGATATTCGGCGCGCTGGAACCCTTCAGGCAGCTTTTCGCGGATGGTGCTTTCTATGACGCGCTGGCCCGCGAAGCCGATCAGCGCATTGGGTTCGGAAATCTGCACGTCGCCCAGCATCGCGTAGCTGGCGGTGACTCCGCCGGTCGTCGGATCGGTCAGCACGACGATATAGGGCAGGCCCGCCGCGTGGAGCTTCCGGATGGCGGCGGTCGAACGGGGCATCTGCATCAGGGACAATATGCCCTCCTGCATCCGCGCCCCGCCCGCCGCCGTGAAGATGACATAGGGGCATTTATGGCCGATGGCCTCGTTGATGCCCTGAATGAAGGCCGCGCCCACGCCCATGCCCATGGAGCCGCCCATGAAGGCGAAATTCTGGACGCCCATGACGACGGGAATATCCTCGATCGCCCCGCGCGCGTTGATGAGCGCCTCCTGATCGCCGGTCGTCTGGCGGGCGGCCTTGAGCCGGTCGGGATAGCGTTTGGAATCGCGGAACTTGAGCGGGTCTTCCTGCACCGGCGGGCTGGGCAGCAGGATGAAGCCCGCGTCCAGCATCTGCTCGAACCGTTCGGACGGGCCGATGCGGCCATGATGGTCGCAGCGCGGACAGACGGAGAGATTTTCCTCCCACTCCTTGATGAACACCATCTCGGCGCAGGACGGGCATTTGTGCCACAGCGTTTCGGCGGTGGTTTCCTTCTTCGCGATGAAGGGGATGGCGTTGCGGACGCGGTTGATCCAGCTCATGCGGCAGGCTCCCGTGACTGGGCGTTGAGCGCGCCGCGCAGGGCGGCGACGCATTCCTGGACGAAGGGCGCGGCGGCGTCGCCATGCGATCCGATGATGTCGACAATGGCCGACCCGACCACCACGCCGTCGGCGACGCGCCCGATGGCGGCGGCCTGTTCGGGCGTGCGGATGCCAAAGCCCACGGAGACGGGCAGGTCGGTGGCGGCCTTGATGCGGGAGACAGCCTGTTCGACGGCGGCTTGCGCCGCCTGCTGCTTGCCGGTCACGCCCGCGACGGAGACATAATAGAGGAAGCCGCTCGCGCCATCGAGGACTGCGGGCAGCCGCTTCGCATCGGTCGTCGGCGTCGCGAGGCGGATGAGGTGAACGCCCGCCGCGCGCAGGGCCGGGCCGATCTCGGCATCTTCCTCCGGCGGCACGTCGACGCAGATCACGCCGTCTATGCCCGCCGCCCTGCATTCACCGGCGAACCATTCGGGGCCGCGCACCAGCATGGGATTGGCATAGCCCATCAGCACCAGCGGCACATCGGGATGACGCCCCCGGAAAGCGGTCGCCATGGCGAAGATATCCTTCGTCTTCGTGCCGGAACCAAGGCTGCGCAGGTTGGCCAGTTCGATCGCCGGGCCGTCCGCCATCGGATCGGTGAAGGGCATCCCCAGTTCGATCACGTCCGCTCCGCCCGCGACCAGCGCATCGAGGATGGCGGGCATGGCGGCGACGTCAGGATCGCCCGCCGTGATGAAGGTGACGAGCGCCGCGCGGCCCTGCGTCTTGCAGGCGGCGAAGCGGGCGGCCATGCGGTCGGCGGTCATATCTCCACTCCCAGAGCCTGCGCGACGGTGAAGATGTCCTTGTCTCCCCGGCCGGAAAGATTGACCACCAGCAGCTTGTCCGCATCCAGCGTCGGCGCGACCTGTTCCGCCGCGGCGATGGCGTGGGCGGATTCCAGCGCCGGAATGATGCCTTCCAGCGCGGAAAGTCGCTGGAAAGCGGCGAGGGCCTCATCATCGGTGACGGGCATATATTGGACACGTCCTATTTCGTGCAGCCAGCTATGCTCCGGTCCGATGCCGGGATAGTCGAGACCCGCCGAAATGCTGTGCGCCTCGGTAATCTGGCCGTCCTCGTCCTGAAGCAGATAGGTGCGGTTGCCGTGCAGGATGCCCGAAGAGCCGCCGTTCAGACTGGCGGCATGTTTGCCATCCAGCCCTTCGCCCGCCGCCTCGACGCCGATCATGGCGACATCCGCGTCATCGAGGAAGGGGTGAAACAGTCCGATGGCGTTGGACCCTCCTCCTACCGGCGCGATCAGCATGTCGGGCAAACGCCCTTCCGCTTCCATGATCTGCTCGCGGGTTTCCTTGCCGATGATCGACTGGAAATCGCGGACCAGTTCGGGATAGGGGTGTGGACCCGCCGCCGTGCCGATGATGTAGAAAGTATCGTGGACGTTCGCGACCCAGTGGCGCAGCGCTTCATTCATCGCGTCCTTCAGCGTCTGCGCGCCCGCAGTCACCGGAATGACCTCCGCGCCCAGCAGCTTCATGCGGAATACATTGGGCTGCTGCCGCGCCACGTCCTTCGCGCCCATGAAAATGGTGCATTGCAGCCCGAAGCGCGCCGCCACCGTGGCGGTCGCCACTCCATGCTGCCCGGCGCCGGTTTCCGCGATGACGCGCCGTTTGCCCATGCGGTTGGCGAGCAGCACCTGGCCGATGCAATTGTTGATCTTGTGCGCGCCGGTGTGGTTGAGTTCCTCGCGCTTCAGATAGATTTTCGCGCCCTTGCCCTGCGGCGCTTCGGCGCGAACGGCCTCGGTCAGGCGCTCGGCATAGTAGAGCGGGCTGGGGCGGCCGACATAATTTTTGAGCAGGTCGGCAAATTCCGCCTCGAACGACAGGTCCTGCCGCGCTTCCCTGTAGACCTTTTCCAGATCGAGGATCAGCGGCATCAGCGTTTCGGCGACATAGCGGCCGCCGAAGGAGCCGAAATGGCCGCTGGCGTCAGGCTGGGAACGGAGCGAGTTCTGAATGGTCATGATGGTTCAGCCGCTTTGCAGAAGGCGATGATCTTGTCCACATCCTTGATGCCCGGCGCGCTTTCGACGCCCGAAGAAATGTCGATCAGAGGCGCACGGGTGATGGCGAGGGCCTCCGCGACATTGGTGATGGAAAGGCCGCCGGAAAGGCCCCATGGCGCGGGGATGGAGACTCCGCGCAGCAGGTTCCAGTCGAAACGCAGGCCCATGCCGCCGGGAAGGGCCGCCCCGTCCGGCGTCTTGGCGTCGAAGAGCAGCAAGTCGACCGCGCCCGCATAGGCCCTGGCGGCGGCGATATCCGTGCTGGTCTTGACCGAAATGGCCTTCCACACCGGGATGCCGAAACGCGTGCGGATGGCGGCCGCGCGTTCGGGTGTTTCCTTGCCATGGAGCTGTAGCGCGGTGAGGGCGCCCATCGCGGCGAGCGGCGCGATGATGTCGTCTGCCGGATCGACGACCACGGCCACGCGCCCGACATGCGAGGGCACTGAGGCGGCCAGCGCGCGGATTTGCTCCACTTCCACATGGCGGGGGCTTTTGGGGAAATGGACAAAGCCCAGATGCGCCGCCCCCGCCCGCACGGCCGCGCCTACCGTATCGGGCGTCGAAAGGCCGCAGATCTTGATCGCGATTCGGGACATGGAAGGGGCTTTAGACCCGATGGGCCTGCAAGTCACATCGGCTGCTCGACGGGTTGGGTCAGGTCCATGTCGTGCAGCGCAAGCCATTGGTCGGCATGGTCGATACAGGCCCGCCCCAGAAAAGCGTCGATCGAATCCAGCAAGGCCGCATCCTCCAGTTCGGCCGGATCGAGCGGCGGGTGCCAATGCAGCCGGAAATGCGCGCCCTTTTCCCGCGCGAGATGGAAGGGAAGGAAGCGCGCATTGCTGCGGCGGGCAAGGCGCAGGGCGATGGAGAGGTTGCCGCTCGGCACGATGTCGCGCCCGAAACGAGGGAAGGCCACCTGCATGTCGCGGCGCTCGTCGATCAGGATGTAGAGCATCGCGCGGTCGCTGCTGTTCAGATGCCGCACGATGGCGCGGGCCGCGCCGCCGCCGGTGATGGCTTCGCCCATATAGCTTTTGCGGGCGCGCTGGAGCATCTTCGCCTGAGCGGGATCGGCGGGCGGGTCATAGACGCCCAGCGGCGCGCGGTCGCAGGACGCTTTCAAATGCGCGGCGAGCAGGTCCCAATTGCCGATATGAGTGGTGAGGAAGATCATCGGGCGGGAGGAATCCAGCGCCTCCCGATAACCGGCTTCATCCTGAATGGCGATCCGGCGCGGCGTGACGAGTCGGTCGACATTGGCAAGCTCCGCCATGGTGCGGCCAAGGTTGAACCAGCGGCGGGTCAGCATGGCCTCACGCGCGGCTTCGTTGAGGTCGGGGCGCAGCAGGGCGAGGTTCGTCCGCGCCCGCCGGTCGCGCAATTTCATGGTCCGGCGCGCGATGTTTACGGACAGCCATCCCCCGATCCACGAAGCCATGGCAGCGGGCAGCAAACGCAACAGTGTGAAGAGAAAGGGGTTTGAGAGCATCGCCCTTTGCTCATACAGCAGCAGCCGAGGCGGTAAAGGGCGGGACGCGCGATGAGTTGGGCCTTGGGGCTTTGGCTGCTGTTGCAGGGGATGACGGTGATGGGCGTCGCCCATTATTGGCGGCACCTGCCTGCGGATCGGCAGGAGGAAGCGCCTGAAGGCGTGGCGGTTCTGCTATGCGTCCGGGACGACTGGGACGGCGGGGCCGATCTGGTGGCGCGGCTGGCGGCGCAGACGGCGCCTTTTCGATTGATCGTGGCGACTTCGGGGACTTGCCCGGCGGCGGAGGGTTTGACGTTTCCCGATGTGCGGATCGTACGGGCCGGCGTGGCGGACGATGAAGGGCAAAAGGTGCATAAGCTCAGAGCCGCTCTCCGCGCGCTGGGGCCTGATGATCGCTATCTGGTTTTCATTGATGCCGACATCGAACCGCCAGCGCGGCTGATCGGACGACTGCTGTTCCCGCTGGTGCGCGGCAAGGCGGACATCGTGACGGGTTATCGCCTGCTGCTGCCCGACGCAAAGCCTCTGCTGGCGCTGGTCGGCGCGGTGGAGATGCAACTTGCGACATTGCCGCGCGCGCCAAGTTCGACCATGCCCTGGGGCGGCGCCATGGCCATGACGCGAGCCACTGCGGAGCGGCTGGAACTGGATCGGATATTGGCGGGCCGCTTGTCCGATGACATGACGATCGGCCTTGCGGGATGGCGCGAAAAGCTGCGGCTTCGCCCGGTGCGCGACCTGTTGGTGGGGAGTCCGTTGCGGGGCGATGGCCGGGCGGCTCTTAATTTCGCCATGCGGCAATATCGGCATATCGTCACAAACAGCCCCGGCATGTGGTGGGTCGCGGCGCTGGTCATGGGAATGCAGTCGGCGGGCTGGCTCTGGGCCTTGGGCTGGGGTGGCTGGAGTGCGGTTATCATCGGCTATGGCGCTGCGTGGAGCCGGGCGCTGGTCCGCAGGAAGATCATCGCGCAAGTGGTGGAACCGGCGCAGGCGAGAAAGGCAGCCCGGTCGCTGGTCTGGGATGTGCTGGCCCCCTTTGTCGTAACATGGGCGCATCTGGCGGTGCAGGTTGCTGGCGCATTGTCTCGCCGGATTCGCTGGGGTGGCTATGATTATTGGCTGCGGAGAGGACGAGTGATCCGCATGGAGGCGGTAGACAAGGCGCGGTTGTAGCCGGTCCGACTAAAAACCCGCCGGGAACAAATGCTGCCCCTGCTCATCGAGGCGTAGCGTCACCTTGCCCGCGACCGCGCTCATCGGCAGGGGCGCGTAGAGATGCGGAAAAAGCGCGCCGCCGCGCGACGGCTCCCATTTCAGCGCCTCGCCAAAGGGGGCGAGATCGACCATCACCATGACCAGATCGTCTTGCCCCGCAAAATGCTTCGCCACCGTCCCGCCCGCCTGCTCGCGGGTGGAGAGGTGGATATAGCCGTCCGCAAGATCGACCGGCGCGCCATGAAAGACGCCGTCTGCCTTGAACTGATCGAATTGCGGACGCGTCAATATCTTGTAAGCGAACAGTTCCGTCACGCTTCGGTGGTTTCCTGCGTCTCGTCATGGCCTTCGCCAGAGTCGTCCTCGTCGCTTTCATCGATCCGGGCCGCGCTGACGACATGTTCATTGTCCGCCACGTTGAAGAGGCGCACGCCCGCCGAATTGCGGCCGATGACGCGCAGGGAATCAAGGCCCGTGCGAATGAGCTTCGCCTGATCCGTGACGAGCATGAGCTGGTCCTGCCGTGTCGCCGGGAAGCTGGCCACCACCGGCCCGTTTCGGGCGATATTGTCGATATTGGTGATGCCCTGACCGCCCCGGCCGGTGCGGCGGTATTCATAGGCCGAGGACAGCTTGCCATAGCCATTGGCGCAGACGGTGAGGATGAACTGCTCCTTCGCCTGCAACTCCTCGTAACGCTCGGCGCTCATCTGCGGCGCGCCTTCCTTCTCCGCTTTCCATGGAGCGAAACGGAGATAATCCTCGCGCTCTTCCTGGTCCGTGATGCCGGCGCGGTGCAGGATGGAGAGGGAGATGACGTCATCTCCTCCGGCAAGGCGGATGCCCCGGACGCCGGTGGAATTGCGGCTCTGGAATTCGCGCACATCGTCGCCGGGGAAGCGGATCGCCTTGCCCTGGCGAGTCGCCAGCAGCACGTCGTCGCTCTCGTTCAGCAAGGCGACGCCGATCAACTGATCGTCTGCATCCTCCCCGTCAAACTTCATGGCGATCTTGCCGTTCGATGGGACGTTGGTGAAGGCGTCCATGCTGTTGCGGCGCACCGATCCCTTGGCCGTCGCGAACATGACATGGAGGTTGCTCCATTCCGCCTCGTCCTCCGGCAGGGGAAGGACAGTGGAGATGGTTTCGCCCGGCGCCAGCGGCAACAGGTTCACCATCGGGCGGCCACGGGTCGCGGGGCCGCCTTCGGGCAGACGCCAGACCTTGAGGCGATAGACCTTGCCGATGGTCGAGAAGAACAGCACCGGCGTATGGGTCGAGGTCACGAACAGTTCGGTGATCGCATCCTCATCCTTGGTCGCCATGCCGGAGCGGCCCTTGCCGCCGCGCGCCTGCGCCCGGAAAGTATCGAGCGGCGTACGCTTGATATAGCCCTGCATGGTCACGGTGACGACCATGTCCTCGCGCTCGATCAGGTCTTCGTCCTCGATGCCGTCGGCGGCAGCGGTGATTTCCGAGAGGCGGGGGGTCGCGAAGTCGCGCTCGATAATCTCGAACTCCTCGCGCATGACCGCGTAGAGTTTCACCCGGTTGCCCAGGATTTCGAGATATTCGGCAATGGCGGCGGCCAGTTCGGCCAGTTCGTTGCCGATCTCGTCCCGGCCCAGCGCGGTCAGGCGGTGCAGGCGCAGGTCGAGGATGGCGCGGACCTGCGTGTCCGACAGCCGGTAGGCGTCGCCGGTCACTTCGGTCTCGATCGCTTCGACGAGGCGCAGATAGGGCGCGATCTGCTCCACCGGCCATTCGCGGGCCAGCAGGGATTCGCGCGCTTCGGCGGGGCTGGCGGACCCGCGGATGATGCGGACCACCTCGTCCATATTCGTGACCGCGATGACGAGGCCCAGCAAGATATGCGCGCGGTCGCGGGCCTTGTTGAGTTCATATTTCGTGCGTCGGGTGATGACCTCTTCGCGGAAGTGGACGAACGCCTCGATGATGTCGCGCAGGTTCAGGATTTCCGGGCGGCCGCCGCGAATGGCGAGCATGTTGGCCGGGAAGCTCGACTGGGCGGGGGTGTTGCGCCAGAGCTGGTTCAGCACGACTTCGGGCGTCGCGTCGCGCTTCAGGTCCATGACGATGCGGACGCCTTCGCGGTTCGATTCGTCGCGGATGTCGCTGATGCCCTCGATCCGCTTGTCCTTGGCGGCTTCGGCGATCTTTTCAACGAGGCCGTTCTTGCCGACCTGATAGGGGATGGCGGTCAGCACGATGGAACGGCGATCGCCGCGCCCTTCCTCGATCACATGGCGCGAGCGCATCATGATCGAGCCGCGGCCGGTATGATAGGCGCTGCGCGCGCCCGACTGGCCGAGGATCAACGGCGCGGTCGGGAAATCGGGGCCGGGGACGATCTGGATCAACTCGTCGATGGTGATGCCGGTGTTGTCGAGATAGGCGAGGCAGGCGCGGATGACTTCGCCAAGGTTATGCGGCGGGATGTTGGTCGCCATGCCGACCGCGATGCCGCCCGCGCCGTTGACCAGCAGGTTGGGGAAGCGCGCGGGCAGGACCTGCGGCTCGCTTTCCGAAGCGTCATAATTGGGCTGGAAATCGACGGTATCCTTGTCGAGATCCTCCAGCAGGGCTGTCGTCACCTTGGCAAGGCGCGCTTCGGTGTACCGCATCGCCGCTGGCGGATCGGGGTCCATCGAACCGAAGTTCCCCTGGCCGTCGATCAGTGGCACGCGCATTGCCCAATCCTGGGTCATGCGCGCCAGGGCGTCGTAGATCGAACTGTCGCCGTGGGGGTGATATTTACCGATCACGTCACCGACGATGCGCGCCGACTTGCGATAAGGCTTGTTGTAGTGAAAGCCGCTTTCGTTCGCCGAGAAGAGAATGCGGCGATGCACCGGCTTCAACCCGTCGCGCACGTCCGGCAGGGCGCGGGCGACGATGACCGACATGGCATAGTCGAGATAGCTTGCCTTCATCTCCTCGACGATGCTGACGGGGCTGATGTCCGAAGGGTCGGCGAGGGCGGTCTCGTCGGTCAAGGCGACTCTCTTTTTTACGGGTGAATATCGTTGCGCATGCACTAGCGGAGCGAAACAAATCTGTCACCCCTTTGGGGCGGTCCCGATCTGTTCGGGTGGAACGGAAATTATCGAGGCGGCAGGGCAGGGGGAACGAAGTCCGACGCATGACAGTTGCAAAATCCGCGTTTATAGGCTTGTTCAATACGCGTTCACGCGTCGGCCCCTAATCGACGCACAACATGAAGGTCGCCTGGCCCGTTCAGGTGAAAAGGAGATGAGGATCATGCGTTTTGTAACCCCGGTGGCGCTTGCGCTCGCATTGGCGCTGACCGGCGGCGCCGTTTCGGTTCCCGCCATGGCGAAGGAAAAGAAGGCGAGCGCGCCCAAGCTCAACCTGTCCGCTGACGTCATCAAGGCGCTTCAGACCGCGCAGGCCGCCATCGAAAAGCAGGACTTCGCCGCTGCCAAGGCCGCGCTGGCCGATGCGGACAGCAAGGCGAAGTCGAATGACGACAAATATCAGATTGGGGCGATCAAGCTGAACGCCTCCATCGCCTCCAAGGATGCCGCCCAGCAGAGCGAGGCGCTGACGCAGATGCTCGACAGCGGACTGACCCCGGCCGATCAGGTGGGGCAGTTCAACGCGATCGCGGGCGAGCAGGCGCTGGCGGCGAAGAATTACGATCTGGCGATCCAGCGCTCACAGGCCGCGGCGCAGGCTGGTTACAAGCCCGAAGCGGTGAATGTCACGCTGGCGCAGGCCTATTTCGGCAAGGCTGGCGAGGCGAACCCATCGGCAGAACCGGCGCGCGGCTTCAACCAGCAGGGCATCGCCGCTTTGAAGGCGGCGATCGTGGCGGCCAAGGCGAGCGGCCAGGAGGTTCCCGCGCAATGGTATCAGATCGGCGTCAGCCGCGCGGCGGCGGCAAAGCTGCCTGAAGTCACCGAATGGGCGACGCTGGCCTATCAGGCCGCCCCCAGCGGTGAAAACCTCCGCACGCTGGTTCGTCTGTTCCAGCAGGCGAATCCCAACATCACCAATCGCGAAAATCTGGACGTGCTGCGCCTGATGGCGGCGTCGGGCGGTCTGGTGGTCGCGGGCGATTTCACCGAATATGCCGAAATGGCGTCCAAGACCGGCATTTACGGCGAAGTGAAGTCGGCCATCGACGCGGGCCGTTCCAAGGGCGTGCTGAACGCATCTCAGGGGGGAGACCTCTACCAGCAGGCCGTTTCCCGGATCGCCGGGGACAAGAGTTCGCTCGGCGCGGCCGAAGCCGATGCGCGCAAGGCCGCCAATGGCAAGATCGCCGCAGCGACCGCCGACGCCTATCTTGGCTATGGCGATTACGCCAAGGCGGCGGCCATGTTCGAACTGGCCAAGCAGAAGGGCGGCGTCGACGCGGATGAAGTGAATACGCGCCTGGGCATCGCCAAGGTGCTGGGCGGCGACACCGCCTCGGCAAAGACGGCTTTCGAAACCGTTCAGGGCGGCGCGCGCAAGTCCATTGCGGGGTTGTGGCTGTCCTATCTGGCCAGCAAGGGCGCTTGATCCGATGACGGGCGAGGGCTGATTGCGGCCCTCGTCGATTTCAATCCAGGGGGGAGGCCGGATCGGCCATGCGGAAGAATTTGAAATTTGCTTATCTGATGGCCGCCTCCATGAGCGTGGCCGTGCTTGCGTCGCCCGTCTCGGCCAGGAAGGACAGTGGTCCGGTCATTCAGATGTCGGACGATTTCCGTGCCAATGTGCA
Source organism: Sphingobium faniae (assembly GCA_900100475.1). Classification (GTDB taxonomy): domain Bacteria; phylum Pseudomonadota; class Alphaproteobacteria; order Sphingomonadales; family Sphingomonadaceae; genus Sphingobium; species Sphingobium faniae. The sequence continues at coordinate 46,796 of FMTU01000010.1, forward strand.
GGCGGCTCAGGCCGCGTTGCAGGCGGGAGACACGGCCACGGCGAGCGGGCGGATTTCCGCATTGACGCCCGCTACGGATTTCGAGGCTTATGCGGCTGCGGGCCTGCGGTTCCAGCTCGCTTCCCAACGTCAGAATGTTCAGGCCGAGCGGCTTGCGCTGACCGACATGTTCAAGACCAGTTCGGTTCCCCGGGCGGACGCCTCCCGGCTGCGTTATGTGGCCGGTTATCTGTCCTATGTCGTCGGCAATTATGACGATGCCATCGCGCAGCTCGATTATGCGCGCACCCTTGGCTATGACAATATCGACGCCAGCCTGCTGAGGGCGGACATCTATCTGCGGAAAAACAAGCCCAGGGAAGCATGGCCTTTCGTGCAGGAAGCGATGGCCCGCAAGCGCGCGTCGGGAGAAAAGATCCCCGCCGCCTGGTTCGACCGCGCCATTTCCCTGAGCTACCAGGCAGGAAACTGGGCGGATCTGGGCGCGCTGTATCGGGAGCGGTTGAGCCTTTACCGCACCACGCGCGACTGGCGTTCTGCGCTGAGCAATCTTTTGCCCACGGCGTCGCTCGATCCGCAGATTCAGTTGGATCTCTATCGTTTGCAGGCAGCCAGCGGCGCCATGGCCAGCGAACGCGATTATCAATCCTACGCGCAACTCGCCGAGAAGGCCGGCTATCCCGCCGAAACCAAGGCGATCATCGAGGCCGGGCGTTCGTCAGGCAAGCTCACGCCGACGCAAGCGGTCACCGCGCAATTGCTGAAGAGCGTCACGCCGAAGGCGACGAAGGAAATGGCCGGACTGCCCGCCGCCACGAAGAAAGCGGCATCGGCGAGCAATGGCACATCGGCTCTTGACGCGGCGGATACCTATTTCTCGCTCGCGCAATATCCCAAGGCGGCTGAACTTTATCGGCTGGCGCTGAGCAAAGGCGGGGTCAACGACGATCATGCCAATGCGCGGCTGGGCATTGCGCTTGCCCGGTCTGGCGACCTTCCCGGTGCAAAGGCGGCTCTTGCCAGTGTGAAGGGCGATTGGAGCAATGTGGCGGGCTTCTGGTCGATCTGGCTTGATGAACAGAGCCAGAAGACGGCGCAAGGCACGCCCCCCACATCCCCGACCGCCAGTTGAAATTTCAAACGGGCAGGGGAACGCCTGGCAGGCTCTTGGCGGTCCGAATGGTGAGCGAGGTTTTCACGCTCACCACATTGGGCGCGGGGGTCAGTTTGGATGTGAGAAATTGCTGAAAGCTCTGAAGGTCTTTCGCCACGACTTTCAGAATGAAATCTATTTCACCGTTCAGCATATGGCATTCGCGCACTTCGGGCAGGGTCGCGATATGATCCTCAAAGGCCTTCAGGTCGGCCTCCGCCTGACTGCGCAGGCTCACCATCGCGAAAACCGTTATCATATAGCCCAGCATCGCCGGGGCGACGATCGCATGATAGGAGGTGATGGCCCCGGCTTCCTCCAGCGCACGGACGCGGCGCAGGCAGGGAGGCGCGGTCAATCCCACCTTGCGGGCGAGTTCCACATTGGTCATCCTGCCATTCCTCTGCAACTCTCCCAGAATTTGCAGATCGATGTCGTCGATATTCGCGCTCGCCATTATCCTGATAATTTCCTTACATGGTTGTTGCGCATTATCATAATAATGTTTCAGGGCAATGCAATTGTCCCACAATGTTACGATGATGCAGGGAGGCGCGCGCCCCCTTTCGTTTGAGACGGGGAGGGCCTATCATGCGCCAAACAGACGGTCGCATTAACGCTGACCTTGCAAAAGAGGGTTCGGGTGCGTTTCAACGATCTCATGCAGACGGTGTTGTCCGCTGAAAACAGAAGCGGTCAGGGAGCGGTCACGCTCTGGCGTCAATGCGTGGATCTGCTTGCCCAGCACGACAGGGCGCAGGGCGCGATGGATGCGGAAGATCGGAACGCGCTGCTTGATCGCTTGACGGCTTTGCGCCCCCAATTGTCCGAAGCCCAACATATGGCGACAGTTGTGGAACTGGGGACGCGGCTGGCCTCCCCCGCATTGGTGGAGTTTTTCGCCAATGACCGGCCTTCGGTCGCGGCGGCGGCCATCGCTCGTGCACGTTTGGCGGATGATGACTGGGTTGCCCTGCTGTCCCGCTTGACTCCCACGGCGCGGGGGGTTCTGCGCGGGCGGCGTGACATTGGGCCGGAAACGCGGCGCGCGCTGGAGTCTTTCGGTCCCGCCGATCTGGTGCTTACGACGGATCGTGATGACGCTTTCCCGGCGCAGGCCATGCTGCTCACGGCGGAAATGGCGGTCAGCGAAGCCGCTCCCGATACGGACACGGCGCCCCGCGAGGGGAAAAGCCAGATTCGCAATCTGGTGGACCGGATACAACGATTCACAAGGACCAGGCGTCATGCCGCTCCGTCAGAGGTTTCGCAGGACTCTCCTGAAACCGCGATACGGTCCTTCGCGTTTGAAACGGACGCCAATGGGGCGATCATATGGGTCGATCAAAAACCACGCGCCGCGCTCATCGGCCTTTCTCTGAATGAAGCCGCGCTCGATGGCGGCAGCGGACCGGACGGCCATGTGGCGGGCGCTTTTGCGCGGCGCAGCGGATTTCGCCATGGTCGCTATCAGATCGTCGGCGGCACTCTCGCCGGGGAATGGCGACTGTCGGCGACGCCCTTCTTCGATCCGCGATCCGGTCGGTTCCAGGGTTATCGGGGACAGGCGCGTCGGCCTTATATCCATGAGGTCGCGATCCCATCCGACACGGCATCGGTATCGGTGGCGGGATTTCCGGCCGATTCCCTGCGCCAACTCGTCCACGAACTGAGGACGCCGCTTAACGCCATCCTTGGCTTTGCCGAGATCATCGAACAGGAGCTATTCGGCGCCGCCGGTCCCGATTATCGCGAGATGGCGGGCAAGATCGCGGTCGATGCCCGCCATCTGCTGGCCGCCTTCGATGAACTGGATCTGGCTGCCAGGTCGCATCAGGACGAAGCCCCGATCACGCCGCATGTCGTCGACCCCGCGCTTCTGATCACGCAGGTCGTGGCGCGCTTTTCCGATCAAGCCCGCGAACCCGGTTCCCGCGTGGATATTCGGATGTCACCCGACATTCCTTCCGTGCGGATTGATCCGATTCAGGGAGAACGGATGGTGCAGCACCTGCTGCGGACGCTGATTTCCGTCACCCCTTCGGGAGAGAATTTGACAGGAGCTTGCTGGTTCCAGCCCGATGGCGCGACAGGCCGCGTGATGCTGGCCTTTGATCGGCCTTCCTCGCTCAAGGGCATGGAAGAGAAGGAATTGCTGGACCCTGGCTATACGGCGGAGGGGGATTGGGCGGACGGCCCCTTGCTCGGCCTCGGTTTTTCGCTTCGTTTGATCCGCAGCCTCGCGACAGGATGCGGCGCGGCGCTGGAAATCGAGCCTGACCGGCTTATCCTGTCCGTGCCCGCGCTCATGCAGACGGAAGGGCAGGCGGGGCAGGGCTAGAAACGGGGAAACCCTATCGAAACCATTGGCGCGATAGAGGGAAGCGATGACCATGGCTTCCCATGACGGCAACCTGCTGATTCCGCCTCGACCGGAAGACAGGATTTCGTTCGATCCGGATTTCGGCACGCGCTTCATGCTGTTCGTCGATACAGAGGAGGAATTCGACTGGGACGCGCCTTTCAGCCGGACCGGACATTCCGTGTCGGTGTGGAACGGCATGGCGCGTGGGCAGGCCTATTTCGCGGCGGCCGGGATCAGGCCGGTCTATGTGACGGACTATCCGGTGATTGATGACGATCATGCCGCTGCAATGATGAGGCAGTGGGTCGATGATGGGGCTGCCGATGTGGGTGCTCATCTGCATCCGTGGGTCAATCCGCCTCATGTGGAAGAGATGTCGGAGGCGAACAGCTATGCCGGATCTCTGCCCAGGGCCGTGGAGCAGGCGAAGCTGGAAGCCTTGAGCCGAAGGATCGCCGAACGCTTTGGGCGAAGGCCGATCGCATATCGGGCCGGGCGTTATGGCCTCGGCCGCAATAGCGCCCGTCTGCTGGAGGAGGCGGGGTTCATCGTCGATAGTTCCGTGCGGAGCCGGTTTGATTATAGCCCCCAATATGGACCCGATTTTCGCGGCCTGCCGCTGCATCCTTATTGGGCCGGGCCGGGCAGGACATTGATCGAGCTGCCCTTGTCCACTGCCTTCATCGGCTTGCTGAGGGGGGGAGGCGAACGGCTTTACAGGACATCGCAAGCCATGGGGCCGCTTTCCGGCGCACTGGCGCGCGCAGGATTGTTGAGTCGGATTCCGCTGACGCCCGAAGGCGTATCCGTCGATGCGGCCATCATGGCGATTGACGCGCTGATCGAAGAAGGGGCGCCCGTTCTCAATTTCAGCTTCCATTCCCCGACGTTGGAGCCGGGCCACACGCCTTATGTCCGGGATGCGGAAGACAGGAATGCCTTTTACAGATGGTGGGATGCCGTCCTCAATCATCTGGCGCGCCGCGGCGTTCGCCCCGTCCATCTGGACGAGTTCGTCCAAAGCGCATCTCAAAACAGGCGGGCTTGCAAAGCCGCATGATGCCCCTTATCGCCCGCTTCAGGTGGGGCCTGTAGCTCAATGGTTAGAGCTGGCCGCTCATAACGGCTAGGTTGCGGGTTCGAGTCCTGCCGGGCCCACCAAATATTGCTTTCAAGACAGTTCAAATTCTATGATAAGCCGCTGAAAAACAGGGGTTTGTTCAGTATTTTGCTGTTCAGGACAGACCAGGACAGTTCAGCGAATCTGTGGGCATAATTGCGGGCATGGCGGGCCGATTTGAGGGCATAATCTCATGTCGCTTACCATCGTCGAAATTAAGAATGCCAAGCCTCAAGCCAGCGATTATCGGCTTTTGGTGTCCTTCCAGCCCCTGTGTGTCGCTGGAGGGCGGCCCTGCGACGATAACTCTCGACATTCATCTCGAAGATGGTGGCGTGATGCCTCCGACTTTGCCTCGCCTCGGATCACGGTACGGGATCGGGGTCGAACGGCTCGGGCACCTTGAGTTCCATGCCCTTGATCACCACGGCCACGGCAACGAAGACTGAGGCGTGATTGATCAGCTCGGCCATGCCATCGTCGCCGAAATAGGCAGGGGTAACTGCTGAAATTGTGGAAAATGCCTAATGTCTGATGGAATGAGCAATATCGCGGGAATACACCTATCTCTACCTGGTAGAGAGCGTCCGCAAGAACGGTCGCGCCAAACAGCGCATTATCAAGAACCTGGGTCGCAAGGAAACGGTGTTGGTATCAGGTGAACTGGATCGGCTGGCAGCATCCGTCGGACGGCACGCCGAACGCGCCATGGTCCTGGACGCCATCGAGGCGGGATCTGCGGACTTTACGCCGCTGCGGATCGGTGGCCCTTTGCTGTTCGGTCGGCTTTGGGAGCGCACCGGAATCCGCGAGGTCATCGATCATCTCCTGGAAGCGCGCGGTTTCGAGTTCGCGGTTGAGCGCGCGGTGCTGGTGGCCACGCTGCGCCGGCTGTTCGTCTCGGGTTCGGATCGCGATTGTGTCAGCTGGATGGGCGATTACGACATTCCCGGCAGCGCTGATCTGGCACTCCATCATTTCTACCGCGCCATGGCCTGGCTCGGCGAGGAGCTGCCCGATGACGAGCAAGCCGATGCCACGCCCTTTGCGCCACGCACCGTGAAGGATGTCATCGAGGAAAAGCTGTTCGACCGCCGGCGCGACCTCTTTACTGACCTCAGCCTCGTCTTCATGGATACCACGTCGCTCTCCTTCTACGGCGAAGGCGGCGAAACATTGGGCGCACGCGGTCATTCAAAGGACTATCGCCCCGACCTCAAGCAAATGATCGTGGCGCTCGTGATCGACACCGGGGGCCGCCCCATCTGTACGGAGATGATGCCGGGAAATACCGCCGATGTGGCCGTGCTGGTACCCATCATCGACCGACTGCGCGCACGCTTTGGTATTGGCCGTGTCTGCGTGGTTGCCATCGCGGCATGATCTCGGCCGCCGCCATTACGGCGCTCGAAGAGCGGGGTCTTGAATATATCTGAACCGTCCTGACGATTATGCGCAGGCCATGCGTGATGGGTGGCTTCATACCGGCGACATGGCGCGGTTCGATGATGAAGGCTTTCTCACGATCGTGGACCGGTTGAAGGACATGATCATTTCGGGCGGTCTGAATGTCTATCCGGCCAAGATCGAGCGGACCCTGGCGCGGAGAGCCGGTCTCGACCAGTTCACTGTCGTCGGCACCCCCAATCCCCGCTGGGGGGAAGTGCCGCTGATCGTCGCCTGCGGCATGGGGCCGGTCGATCTGAACGCGCTGCGTGAGATATGCCGCAACTAACTCGCAGATTACAAGCGACCTCGATATATTGTCGATCATCCGGGTGATTTGCCCAGGACGATGAGCGGCAAGATCGTGAACAAGGCGCTGCGCGACCTGTATGAAACCTTGCCCCCCCCATACGGTGGATATCAAGAACCTGTCGAGGGTCGGAGACCAACTCGCCGCATCCGATTGATGCGGTGAAAGGGATTGTTTGCTGATCGAGCGTGTATCCTGTCGGGCGATGCTGATAGCCTTGGAATGAACAGGGTGAGGTGGGGCGCGTATCGGTCTGCACCGCGTTGGACTGCCGATAGGTCGGAGCGGTCTTTCCGGAACTTTGCAAAGAGGATTTGCACAATTACACGGTGACATTTGCGCCGGTGGCCCTCATGGGTTGCTTGGGAATAAGCAAGGCTGAAAAAATCAGACTTATAATCCGGGAAGGATACGCCAAGAAGATGGCAGATCTCGTTCTGTCATTGTTAGGGGTTTTGATCCAAAGGCCAAATTACGTTTCGATGCGCCATAAGAAACGATCATCTTCCATTCGTCTTATTATTGATCTTTCGGATATCTTTTATTTGATGTCCACTGGTTGAAGATAGAAACTCTGCTGCCTGTGCGGTGGACGGGCGCTCATGGGAACGGCAGCCCTATGTAGTGGCGCACGCCTTGGAAGATCTGGTCCCAAGGTGCGCGCCAACACTACGCCCTTGTGAGAATTTATGCGGGAGAAAGGGGGAATGATGCTGGAAGGCAAGAGGGTGTTGATAACGGGAGGCGCGACGGGTATCGGCGCAGCGATCTCCCGGATTTTTCATACCAATGGCGCGTGCGTCGTCATTGCATCAAACCAGCCGCAGGAAGAACTGGAAAAGTTTTGTTCCGGTTTCGCGTCCTCGCCGGGCGAGGTGATGGGGTTCTCTTGCGATCTTGCCTCGCCCGCCGAAATCGAGGCGCTTGTTTCCAGAGTATCATCCACCTGCGGGACGATTGATATCCTCGTCAATTGCGCCGGATTGTTCGCGCGGGCGGCGATCGAGGGCATGTCAACCGAAGCGATTCAGGCGATCATCGCGGTGAATCTCGTCGCTCCCATGCTGTTGACGCGCGCGGTCATCCCCGAAATGCGTCGACAGGGACGCGGGAATATTCTGAATATTGCTTCGGTCGGCGCGCTGATGACTGTTGAGCATACCGCTGTTTATGGGGCCACCAAGGCGGGTCTCGCGCAGTTTACCAAAGTGATCGCCGGCGGGCTGGGTGGATCGGGCATCCGCATCAATGCGATTGCGCCCGGTTCGGTCCGGACAGGTATGATCGGCTTCGCGGATGAGGATATGATCGCAGAGAAGCGGGCCGAACTCGACAAACGGTCGTCGCTGTCGCGCAGCCCCTATGGTCAGGCGATGCTTGAGCCATCGCAGGTGGCCGATATCGCCCTGTTTCTGGTTTCCGATACGTCAAGCGCCATCCATGGATCGTTGATCGTCGCCGATCAGGGCTGGTCTTCGGTCATGCCATCCTGATCTTGTACTCTTCGTAACAGAGGTAAGATTTATACTTTGTAGTTTTTATTAAAAATATATTAATTGGGAGGGATTTATGCATTATCATAAGTATCGTTATTTCCTGGCATGTTCGATTTGTTCAATCGCTTTGGCCCAGACGCCAGCATGGTCGCAGGATTCCGTTGGTGGGGTCAGGGATGGGTTTGAGGGCGACATTGTTGTAACCGCCCGCAAACGTGAAGAAACATTGATGAGCGTACCGGTCGCCGTGTCCGCCATCAGTGGTTCCGTGCTCGAAAATCGCGGCGTAAACAGCATGGATGCGCTGGCGCGGATGGTGCCGCAACTTGTCGTCGGTGAAGGCGGCGGCACCTATCAGGGCGGCAATATTGTGCTGCGCGGGGTGAGCGGCGCTGATTCCAACCCTTTTGGTGATCAGGCGGTGTCCTTCAATCTTGATGGCTTGCAGGTCGCCCGTGCCAGCGTCCGGCGCATGGCAGGGTTGGATATCGAACGGGTCGAAGTGCTGAAGGGGCCGCAGGCGCTGCTCTATGGAAAGAACAGTCCGGGTGGTGTCATTTCGATTCGCACTGCCGACCCGACACCCGATTTCCAGGCGAGGATTTCGGGCGGCTATGAATTTGAGGCGCGCGAATGGCGGGCAGATGGATATATATCAGGCCCAATCACCGACACTCTTGGTTTCCGGGTAGCCGCCTATGGCTCAACGATGAAGGGTTGGGTGAAGAATATCGTACCGTCCGACGAATTGCTGGCACCCACCTACAGCCGGGCACCCAGAGCGGATGAATATGTTGTCCGTGGGACCTTGCTTTTCCAGCCATCGGATGTGTGGAGCGCGCGGCTCAAAGTCACCTACAATGAAAGTGAGGGCGATCAGGCGCAGTCCAATGTCCAGTTCGTGAAATGTCCCTATGGTACACCGCAACTGGGCGGCCAGCCCGATTGCAAGCCCGATAACCGGGTCCAGACGGGATCGTTGGGCACGGCATTGGGTGAGATTGACCCGCGCTTTGGTGATGGCTCGACCTTCATGCGGCAATCCCAGTTCCTCACGAGTCTGGAACTCAATGCCGATCTGAACGAAAATCTTGCTGTCACATCGCTCACCGGCTTCTACAAATACAAGTTCACAAACCGGTCCAACTCCACGGCCAGCTATATTCCCGCCACACTCCTCCCCGCATATTCGACAGTAGGGATCGAAGAATTTTCACAGGAAGTCAGATTGGCCAGTGCGTTTGATTCGCCGGTCAATTTCCTCATCGGCGGTTTTTTCCAGACATCATCGGCCTCTGCCGGGATTTCAGCGTTCATGGGTGCGCTTCCTCCGCTGTCGATCAACAACTTCTTCCTCCGGCAAAAGGGAAAGGCCTATTCGGCCTTTGCTCAATTGGTGTGGGATATCACTCCCAACATCGAGCTTGATGTCGGCGGTCGCTATTCATATGAGAAAAAGCGCCTGCCCGAAACACGGGCACAACTACCGGGGGGTGCCTATGGGTTTCCTCCGCCCCCGGTAGCAACCGTATTGACGGAGAAAAGCTGGAACGACTTCTCGCCGGAAGTGACCCTGAGCTATCGGCCGACGAGCAACCTGACCCTCTATGGATCGTACAAGCATGGCTTTCTTTCGGGTGGGTTCAATTCCGGAGCGGCAAATTTTGCGCTTCCGATCGATTATGGTCAACAGACCATCAAGGGCTTTGAAAGCGGTGTGAAGGCAACCGCCCTGGACGGCGCTCTGCGCGCGACACTTGATCTTTATTCCTATAAGATCAAAGGTTTGCAGGTTCAGGTCACGACGCAGGGCAATATTCAGGAACTGAAGAATGCCGCAGGCGTAACGACCAAGGGCGGGGAGTTTGAACTGCACTACAGCACGCCGGTGCGGGGTCTTTCGGTACACGGCACCATCGCTTATGACCGCGGCCGCTACACGGATTATTTCGCAAGCTGCTATCGTGGCCAGAGTAAGGCGCTTGGATGCGGTTTCGTTCCTCTTGTCGGGGGACAGGCCGGTCAGGCACAGCCCGCGGCACCCGGTCAAAATGGTTCGTTGCAGAAGTTGACCGGTTCCCAGTTGGTTCGTACGCCCGAATGGGCCGGCAATGTCGGGTTCCTCTATGAAACGCCCATTTTTGGTGATCTGAAGATCGGCTTTACCGGCGATATGACCTTCAGCGACAGCTATTATACGGACCCGCTTTCCAATGATAATGCGCGCTCGCCCAGCTATAAACTTCTGGATGCGTCCATACGGGTGAGCCAGGCTGACAACCGTTGGGAAGTCGCGGTGATCGGCCGCAATCTTACCGACAAGCATTATTGGACCCGTGGATCGGACACGCCCTTCACCGGTACCGCCCCGGGCAATGAAACGGGACCATCGGTCCTTGCCGACACGATTGCCGCAGTCAGTCGTGGCCGGGAAATCATGCTTCGGGTGTCGACGAAATTCTGATTGTTACGGAGCAAGGTCTTTTTCAGCGAGGGGTGCGGAGGGATTCTTTCCGGGGCATGAGAAAGAATCTCCCCACGCTCGGAAGGCCGGTTTGCTGATGAGGGGAAATATCCGGTGCGAAGTGTGGTAATCCGGTCCAGTGTAGGAGAAGCAATCGGAGCGGAGCAGATATATGAGATCGCTGCGACTGTGTATCTGCCCGATGCGAAGCGCTTTCCCAGACCGAGTCGGGTGCTGTTCGCCTTTCCGGGCGGCGGATATAGCCGGGCTTATTATGACATATGGCTGTCCGGCTATGACGATTATAGTCAGGCGGCGCATCATGTCGACAACGGCGTTATCGTCGTCGCCTGTGATCATCTGGGCGTGGGGGAGAGCAGTGGCGAAGGCGCTGTTCCCTTCGGGCTGGAAATGATTGCGGCCGCCAATGCAGCGGCCGTCACGGATATTCTCCACCGCCTCGAAACAGGATGTCTCGTTTCGGATTATCCCGCGCAGCCCGATCTTGCAGTGTTTGGCATCGGGCATTCCATGGGCGGCGCGATCCTTGCCCTGATGCAGTGGCGTTATGCCAGTTTCGAAGGCATCATCCTGCTCGGTATCAGCGCGATCGAGAATGTGCTGCCGCAGCCTACCCCGGAACTGACCAAGGCTGCCCGCGCTTATTATGCCGCTCTGGCGGCGAACAGCATGGGGATAGCCACCCCGCTACCCAAAGCGCCCCGGATCGATTATTTTTACAGCTTCCATTGGCCCGATGTCCCCGAGCCGCTGATAACCGTGGAGCAGGCAGGGAGTTTGACGGTGCGCGGGGTCCGACCCGAATGGGCCAGCGTGAAAATACCGCGATGCGGGGTAGAGGCGATGGCGCGGGGGCGGATTACCATGGCGGTCGCCAATATCGAGGTGCCGGTGTTCCTGGGCTTTGGCGAACGGGACACGTCCATGCTGCCCCAGGCAGAACCTGGGCATTATGTGCGATGCAGGGATATCAGCCTGCGCATCTATCCGGAAATGTCCCACACGCATAATTTTGCCGGAACGCGGTTCCGACTGTGGGATGATATCGTGCATTGGATGGAGCGTTTCAGCCTTGTCGAAAGGGCCGAAAGAGATGTCCTTTGTCCGGAAGAAATCGCGTGAACCGGCCTCAGGACTGTCTGCGCCCCGTAAGGGGAGAAGAAAGCGGAAGCACGCGTCACAATGGGCGCAGCGAGTTCAGGAAAGTCTATTTGCAAGCAGGAAGGCCGCCGAAATGTCGATCCATTCCAATATAAAGCTGCCGTCTTCTCATCCCTTCGTCAACATGGACATACCCGGCCTGATGTCGCGTCTGGCGGGTCGGCACGCAGCGAGAACCCTGATGATCTGGGAACCCTTTGAGGGGGCATCGCGATGCTGGACCTATGGGCAGGCCTATTCCGATATCCGGCGCATCGCGACATTTCTGAAGGACCGGGGCGTGGTCGCCGGTGATGCCGTCATCCTTCATCTGGAAAATTCCCCGGAATCGGTACTGGCATGGTTCGCATGTGCGCAGATCGGTGCGGTTGCGGTCTCCACCAATGCGCGATGCGCCGGAGAGGAACTGGCCTATTTCGCGGACAAGTCCGGCGCTGTCGGTATCATCAGCCAGCCGAAATTCGGCGCCATGATAGAGGAATATCTGCCGGACATCGGCTGGAAGGCGCTCTCGCAGCAGGGTGACGACAGCTTGCTGGGGGCATCTGAGGCCGATCCCGGCGAGTTCGGGCCTGAACACCCCTTGTGCATCCAGTTCACGTCAGGAACGACGTCGCGGCCCAAGGCGGTTCTTTGGACCCACGCCAATGGGCTGTGGGGCGCGATGGTCAATGCCCGCCATTTTCAACTCCAACGGGATGATGTCGCGCTGGTCACCAATCCGTTGTTCCATACGGTGGCGCTGGCGTGGCAGCTTCTCGGTTCTCTGTGGGTCGGTGCGTCGATCGTGTTGCAGCCCAAATTTTCGGCATCACGATTCTGGGATATCGCGGTTCGCCATGGCTGCACATGGACGACGATGTCATCCTTCCACAGCCGAGCGATGATCGATCAACAGATACCTGCCAATCATCGGCTTCGCTTCAATTGTGGCGGGGCCAGTTTCACCGCGCCGGATATGTTCTTTGGCGTTGACAGCTTCGGCTCCTACGGCATGACCGAACTGATTACGCAGCCGGTGTTCAATGATCCGCTCTCGATTCTGGATGAGGGCGCGATGGGCAGACCGGCGCCCGAATATGAGATACGGATCGCGCGGGAGGACGATACGGCCGCGGCGTTTGGTGAAAGTGGGGAGCTTCTCGTCAAAGGGGTCCGGGGTCTGTCGATATTCGCGGAATATCTTGATGATCCCTCGACAACGGCTGCCTGCTTTACGCCGGATGGCTTCTTTCGCACCGGAGATCTCGTCAGCACCCGGGCCGATGGGGCGATCGTGCTGGGGGATCGGCTGAAGGACATGCTGAAAATCGGGGGGGAAAATGTCGCGGCTTCCGAGATAGAGCGGGTTATTCGGGACGTTCCGGGCGTAAGAGAGGTGGCGGTGGTGGGCATGCCGCATGTCATGTTGCAGGAGGTGGCGGTGGCCTTCGTCATCCCCGATCCGGGCAGTGACAAGGATCTGGCCAGCATGATCACCGATAGCTGTACGCGTCGGCTTGCCGATTTCAAGGTGCCGCGCGGCGTCCATATAGTGGACAGCTTGCCCCGTTCCTTCGAATTCAAGGTGTCGAAGGTCGAATTGAGGCGCAGGTTGGCGGAAGGAATGTCGGCATGACCATTTTATCTTCCCGCCTTGGGGACATCGGCGATCGACTGGCCTTGCCGTTGATTTCCGCCCCGATGTTCACCGTATCGGGGCCGGAACTTGTCATTGCGGCCTGTCGCGAGGGTGTAATCGGAGCCTTCCCGACTTCGAACTGTCGTTCCATCGAGGAACTGGATGAATGGTTGGGACAGATAATCGCCGAAACGCGGGATATCGGAGCAGGACGCCGGGGTGCGCCGGTTTGCCCCAATCTGATTATCCGGCAGGCGCGGCTGCAGGAGGATCTGGATTGCCTGATGCGGCATTCGGTCGAAATGGTCATCACCAGCGTCGGCTCGCCGGCACCCGTGATAGCGCCGCTGCATTCGATAGGCTGCAAGGTGTTTGCCGATGTGGCGAGCCTCAAACATGTGGAAAAGGCCATAGCCGCCGGGGTGGACGGGCTGGTCCTGCTCGCTGCTGGCGCAGGCGGGCAGACGGGGTGGGCCAATCCCTTTGCCTTCACACGTGCCGTGCGAAAGATATTCGCCGGGCCGATCGTGCTGGCAGGCGGAATGGCGGACGGTCAAGCCCTCCTCGCGGCGGAGATTCTGGGATGCGACCTCGCCTATATGGGGACGCGATTTGTCGCTACCGAGGAAAGTCGCGCGGCTGCTGCCTATAAACAGGCCTTGCTGGATGCCGGAATGGATGATGTGCTCACCACCCGCGCCTTTACCGGCATTCCCTGCAATATGCTGCGGCCATCGATAGAGGCGGCTGGTCTTGATCCGGACCGTTTGGACGAACAGGTCTCGCCGGAGGATTCGCGCGAGATGTTCGGAACCGCTTCGGCCGGACCGCGCCGCTGGGCCGATATCTGGTCCGCGGGTCATTCGGTATCGGGGGTTCAGGATGTGCCCTCGACACGGCAGCTTGTCCGGCGTCTCAGCGAAGAATATCACATGGCGAAGGCTGACATGCGTATCATGTCGATGACGTGAAGCCGCATAGCCTGCGAAAAGCGGTCATGCGATGTCTGCATGGCCGGATATTGGAATAATCCCGATGTCATGGAGAAAACCTTGTGCGATGGGTGGCCCGATCCTCAATGCGCCGGTATTTCGCGCATGGTTCCGCGCAAATGCTGGATGTTCCGCCGCAACAGCTTCAGGAGTTGCTCGGCCTGAAGAGTACCTTGGTTCGCATATCGGTGTCGGAGCCTTTGGTGTCGTCAACGATCGGCGTTGTGAAGCGCGCCTCCATTCCGCTGACTTCTGCGGTTGAAACACTGGGCGACCTGTTAGGCCCAACTTGAACAGCGCATTCAAAAAGATTTATTAATAACAACAAGATGTGCAGGCGCGCAGGTTTGTTAGCACCACGTTTTGGGATTTTGGCCGTGTGCGTATCAGGCGGCGGCGAGATCGCGGATATTGGGCGGCAACTCGACGCCGACAGCCTTGAAGATGTTGCCGACCTGACCGGAGGCGGGCGTGCGCACGACGATGGACTTGCCGTCCTTGGTCAGCGTTGCGACCTGCAGGCGATCGAGATCGCGCAGCAGTGGCTGCCATTCCGGCTTGATGTTCGCGACTTCACAGTCGCGCGCGAGTTCCTTCTGCAACACAAGCGCGAGGAATGAGCAAAAGACATGGCCGCGGATGGCCGCGTCGGAGCTGTGGTAGATGGGGCGGGTATCGACCGTCGCCTTGGCCTGGCGGAACAAGGTTTCCACCTGGAGGAGGTCGCGATAGCGCAACACGGCGTGCAGGGGCGTGATCTTCGCATTGGTGCGTAGCACGAAGACGCCGTCATAGCGGGCTTCCTCGGCCAGCTTTCCGGCATCGATCTCAAAGGCCTTCTTGCCCGTGGCGCGCAGATAACGGCGGTAGGCGGAGTTTCCGACCAGGGCCTTGTCGCCTTTCTTCAACTGCGCCTCGATGCCGGCGATGATCTGCTGGCGCTCAGCCTTGTCCTTGGTCGCTTCGGCCTCGTTGCGACAGACAATGTAGCGCTGCTTGTCGACCCGGACTTCCTTGATGAACAGCTGGGTCTCCCCGCGCTGGCGGTCGATAACAAGCGGGGTGAACGGGGTTTCGTCATTGAGTATGACATCGCGCACGATGGCGCTGCTGCGCTCGCGTGCGCCGAGGATATATCGTTCCGCTTCCGTTCGCGTTTGACTGTTCAAGTTGGGTTAGGGCGCGCGCGGGACTGGAAAGCAGGCTCATCCGACCCCTTGCAGCCACATGTGCTTGCCCAGCACCATTTCTCTGACAGTGCCAACAGACCGGAAAGCCGGACGGGCTGGTAACCGTCCGGGACGCGGCCAAGGCGCATAGCGGGGTTGTTGCCGTTCTCTACCAGTATCCGGGATTTCTATTCGGTCTTGTCGAAACTCCCCGCCAGAACATCATAGAGGATGGACTGACGCAGTCCGCACCGCAAGCCTGCGCCATGATTGAACAAAGTGGCGACCTTGAGAAACTTTTCGCGAAATACCAACGGGCAATCAACGGTGTTCACCGGTCCTTCTACAACCCGTCGTTTGTGGACCAAGCCGGGCGGCGGGTTACCTTTCGTCCGACATATGCAGCAGAATGTCGATGCCGCACTCGCTCCCAGCGCGACCGGAGCCGAAGGCGCCGGCATTCCGCATTCCATTCCTTTCGCTACTGCTCGGCAAGGCGATGCAGCGGCGTATCGCCAATTCCGGTGCAAACGCCGAAGATTGCGCGGCGACATTAACGATGGCCGGTTGAGCGGCGACTATGATGGCCGGTAGGATCGGTTGTCTGGCCTGATCGCAGGGAGGGGCGCAGCCCCGACCGGAGAGCAGGCCAGACAACCGATGGCGAGAGTTTTCCCCTCCGACTGGGGCTCTGCTGGGCGGCGTGGGGTGGTGGTATCGGAACAACTATCGAACATAACGACGATAGGATCCGATGCCTGGCCTCCACCTTACTGATCAGCAGGTACATCGCTACATGGTCCATCGTCGTCATCACTCCCAGGCCGTCGCGGCCGCCATACCAGCGGTAGAACGTCCGGCGGGGGATGCCGAGTTGGTCCAGGGCGCGTTTGACGGGCAGATGCGACTGCTCGACGATCCGGATGATCTCGAGTTTTTCGGATGCGGCATATCTCATGCGTCGTCGCGCACAATGGTCCCCTGGACCATTGTGCGCATCCGCGATCATGCTTTTTTTGAGCAGGCGGTTTACCGGCACATGCTCAAGGCACATTTCGAGGCGCCGGACTTTCTCATTTCTGCAACCAGGCTCGCTGAGGCAGCGGGGTATGAGTGCTACGGCGCGGCCAACCTGCATTACGGCAAGCTAGGAAAGCTGATAGCCACTGAAACGGATTTCAGCCCTCCGAGGCGGGCCAACGACCCGATTCGACGCCGATTGACAGCTGGCGGCTTCAACGCCAGCGGGCGCCTTTCTGCCGCTTTGTGCGATTGTTCAGTGCCGGTCGGCCGGTCTTCAAATTCGGGTTGGGATGCCGTCCAGGATCACCGTCTTCGACTCCAGGAACGGATGCAATCCTTCGACACCTCCCTCGCGTCCAATGCCGGACTGCTTGAAGCCGCCAAATCCGATCGAGAAATCCGTGCGGAACCAGTTATGCCCGACCGTCCCCGCCTTGAGCTGGCGGGCCACCTGAAAGGCGCGGTCGGCATCATTTGTGAAAACCGAGGCGTTCAGCCCGAACGGGGAGTCATTCGCGATCGCGATGGCGTCCTCTTCGCTCTCCGCCGGGATGATGCTCACCACCGGGCCGAAAATCTCCTGGCGCGCGATCGTCATGTCGTTGTCGACATTGGCGAAAACGGTCGGCTCGATGAAGAAGCCACGCTCCAGATGTTGGGGGCGTCCACCGCCGGCGGCCACTTTGGCGCCCTCGGCGCGGCCCTTTGCGATAAAGTCCTCCACCCGCGCGCGCTGGCGCTCCATGGCCAGAGGGCCCATCATCGTCTCGGCAGCAAAGGGATCGCCGACCTTGATCTCCCGGAATGCCGATGACAGGGCGTCTGCGAATCTGTCATGGCGATGGCGAGATACCACAAGCCGGGTCAGCGACGAGCAAACCTGTCCGCTCAGCACAGGGGCGTAAGTCGCGATATGTCGGGCCGCTTCCTCGACATCGTAATCGTCAAGTATGACGCCTGCCGACTTGCCGCCAAGCTCCAGCGTGCAGCGGGCGACACGTTCTCCGCAGAGCGCGCCGATCCGCTTGCCAGCGACGCTCGATCCGGTGAAGCTGATCTTGTCTACGCCGGAATGTCGCACGAGGAGTTCCGAGACGGCCCGATCGGCGGTCAGCACGTTGAACACGCCCGCCGGAAGCCCGACAGCCTGCGCAACCTCCGCAAGCTGGAGCGGACCGCCCGGGGATTCCGGCGAAGCCTTCAAGATGACCGTGCATCCAGCAAGAAGAGCAGGAGCGCACTTCCAGGCTGACATGCCGAGCGCCCCGTTCCAGGGGACAATGGCACCCACGACTCCGACCGGCTCACGCACGAGATAGCCGGCCGCGGCGCCCGGCGAATAGCGCGGCTCATGCTGCTCGACCCAGGAGAAACTGGTCGCGAGGTCCGCATAATAATCGAAGGTCTCGGCGACCATCGAGCCGATCTGCCCCGACATCCAACTGGCGACACCAATTTCCGACGTCCAGACGGTCCCGATCGTTTCCGCCCGACGACGAATCTCGGCGGCCATCGCGCGGAGATACTCCGCCCGCTCGGCATGCGTAAGACGCGGCCATGGTCCTTCGTCGAAGGCCTTTCTGGCGGCGGCCACGGCCCGCTCCAGGTCTACTGCCTGCGCCTCGGCGACGCGTACGAACAATTGTTCGGTGGATGGTGAAATTACGTCGAACATGGCGTCGCTCGAAGGCGCTATCCACTCGCCTCCGATGAAGAACTGATCGGGGCGTTCGAGCAGAGTTCCTGCCGCTTGGCTGGCCATGTTTCTAGTCTCCAAATGTCAGGACCGCCTTGAGGCAGCGGCCGGAATGCTGGTCCTCGACCGCATGGTTGATTTGGTCGAAGGGGTAGGTCGAAATCAGCCGGTCAAAGGGAAAGCGACCGGCGCGATGATGGGCGATGAGCTCGGGGATGAGCACATCGGGGTCGCTGTCGCCCTCGACGATACCCTTCACGGAAATTCCGCGGGTAACGGCAGAAAACAGGGGGACGGCGAGGCTTGCGGCAGGATCCATTGGTGCGGCGACAAGGCCGATGCTGCCGTCCGTGGCGAGCCATTCCATGGCGCCCTCAATCGCTGAAATCACACCGCTGCTGTCGAAGACATAATCGACGCCTGCCTGCGCGACGTCCTTGATCCTTTCGCCGACCGGCTCGCCAAAGGGATCGAGCGCGATGGTGGCGCCGATCTCGAGGGCCAGTTTCCGCCGCTCGGGTCGGGGTTCGATCAAGATGATGGGATCGCAGTCCAGAAGGGCTGTTGCCATGACGGCGCTCAAACCTACAGCGCCGCCTCCGATGACCACGATTGAGGCCCCAGGGCGGCATTGAAGCGACCGCAACACCGCCCCAGCGCCGGTCTGCACACCGCAGCCTAAAGGCGCATAGACTGCCGACGGGAGCGCCGCGTCGATCTTAACGACATTTCGTTCATAGGCGAGCACATGACTTGCAAAGGACGACTGACCGAAGAAATTGCTCGCTATGGACATTCCATCGCTGGCAATGGCCGTGCTGCCATCCGGGCGCATGCCGCTGAAGTTCAGCAAAGCCAGATTTTCGCAATAAGCAGGCTTGTCCATGGCGCAGCGCGAACATTCTCCGCACGACCTAAATGTCAGCAGAACCTTGTCGCCCGGTCTGACCTTGGTGACGTTCGCCCCGACCTTTTCGACGATCCCGGCACCCTCATGGCCCAGCACGGCGGGTCGCCCGAACTGGCCCACGGTTTCTCTGAAGATCAGGTCGGTGTGGCAAATGCCCACCGCCTCGATCCGTACGAGAATCTCATCGTCGCGCGGATCATCCAGGCTGACTTCCTCGATTGCGAACTCAGCACCTGGTTGGCGAGTGACGGCGGCCCTGATCTTCATATAGTTCTCTTCCAACTCCTCGATAAGTCCTACGTGCAGGCGCCCCCCTTTAGCGCGCCTGCACGTAAGCCAAGTAAATAGCCTAGAAATTGTAGCTAAGCTCCGCTCCAAACATTCTTGGAAGTCCTGGGGAAGCAGTATTGTATCCGATGGACGTTCCGAACGCGACGCCGCCAATATAATATTTCTTGTTGAGAATGTTCTTCATGTAGAACGCAGCCGATAGATTACTTCCTCCAATTTCCTTCAGTTCGATCCTGCCGTTCAGCAGTGCATATCCCGGCAGCTTCGTGCCCGGGTTGACCGTGTTGTCGAGGTGCGAGAAGTAATAATGGGACTGCGCGAAAACATCGCCACGGACATTGAGTTTGCCGATCGCTTCCGGCGTGGGGAGCGTCAGCATGACGAAGCCACTGCCCGACCAGCGCGGAGTGTCGCCATAGGGGCCATAGGTGTACCCGGCCGTCAGCCCCTTGGTGAAGCGCGCGTTTGTATAGGCGAGATTGCCGCCCAGCGTCAGCCAGTTGGTTGGGGCGATGCTGCCGTCAACCTCGAATCCCGTGATCTGCGCCTGGGGAATATTGGCTGTCAGGGACACATAGCCGCCGCTCGGCAACTGGAAATTGTTCGAGCGCTGGACGCCGTTAACCCATTGATTGAAGACAGCGAAGCTGAAGGTGGTTGGCCGACCCGCGACCCTGCCGTTGAACTTCGCGCCTCCCTCAATATCCTTCGTGGTTTCAGGCAGAAAGAGGTTCCCGCCTTGGTCGAAGGGCACAGGATTGGAAGGGGCTGACCCGTTGAAGCCGCCGCTGCGCCAGCTGCCGCGATGAGCGACGTACAGCATCAACGTCGGAGTGACCTGATAGTCGATGCCTACGAGCCAGCTCGGCTTGTGGAAAAGGATCGACTCGCTCGGTTGCCCGCCATAGACAGCATTCGGAAAAAGGGGGAAGCTGATGTCGGTATGCTCCCAGGTGTAGCGAAATCCACCGGAGACCTTGAGCCCGTCGACACCGACAGCGGATCCGAGATCATAGGAAGCCTGCGCGTAGACAGCCTCGTTCTCGACGTTCGTCCTGTAGACATAATTTGCGACGAAGGGCTCGATAATCGGCGATACGTCGAGGAAATTGTCGAGGAGAATATTTTCGAACTTGATCTTCGAAAAATAGAAGCCGGCGGTATATTCCAGCCTTCCGTCGAGCGCTTTGCCCTGGATCTGGAGTTCGTCCGAGATGGACTTCTGGTTCGTGATATAGCCGGAATAGCCACCATCACTGATGTAGCTGGTGATAAGGAAGGGGCTGCCCGACACTTCCGATGCCTGCGCGAGCCTAGAGTTCGAATATCCGAAAATATTCTTGAGGGTGGCGTTGTCGGTCAGCTCGTAGCTGGTCGTATTGATCGTATAGAAATTCTTCGACCGGAAGAAATTAAGCGTCGCAGCCGAGTTGGCCACATAGGGACCAGCTGCCTGTCGAGCCGCCAGCTCGGCAATGATGCCGCCCGGATTGCGACCAGGGTTTTTTGCAAGATATGCCGCCCAGACCTCGGGGGAATAGGAAGATGGGCTGTAGAGGCAGGCCGCCGTTGAGGCGAGCCCGGCTGCGCCGCAGGCATTGACCGAATAGAGGACGTTCACCGCGGGATTTCCCTTGGAGAACATATACTGGATATACGTCTTGTTGGTGAGGCGCTCCGTGGGCTTCAGGACAAGGGTTGCGCGCCCGCCCTGAGTGCGTTCGGATCCAAGCGACGTGTTGTCGAAGACATTATACTGGTAGCCGTCAATGCTCTTGACCTCGAACGCCAGCCGCAGCTGGACCTTCTCGGAAACGGGCAGGTCGATCGCACCCGTACCCTCGATGAGGTTGAAATTACCGGCCCTCAAGGTGACGTCGCCGCCGAAGCTGTCGCCGGGCTCCGTGGTGGTGTAAAGCACCGCGCCGCCGGTCGTGTTACGGCCGAAAAGCGTGCCCTGCGGTCCTTTCAGCACCTGGACGGAGCTGAGATCGAAGAAGGACGACGCGCCGCCCGGCGTGATCTGGACCTCATTCACATAAGGCAGGACTGCGGGCGTCGATCCGGTGAACTGCTCGACGGTCTGGCCGCGGATGGAGAAGATCGTGGCGATCGGCGAGGCAGCGGCGCGGACCGTTAGACCCGGAACCGCGCTCTGCAGGTCCGTCTCGGTTCTTATCGCGCGCTCTTTCAGCGCTTCGCCGCCCAGCGCGGTCACTGAGATCGGAACCCGCGACAAATTCTCGGCCTTTCGGCGAGCCGTCACGACGATGTCGCCGATCCCGACCGTATCGGCGGGCTGCGCGGCATTGGATTGATCCTGCGGTCGGTCCTGTGCGATGGCGAGGCTGCTAAGGGCGGCATAGGCGACGGATGCCGCCATGGCTGCCATCATCGTCTTACGCAAAGAAATCATCCGGGTGTGTCCCGGCAAAACATTTAAATATTGATCTTCAGTATCCTTGTTAGCCATTTCAATCTCTCCCGTTATTATAGTATATTTATGTTTTGATATTCAGAATTGTGCGTCGGGAACTAGCAAGAGCAGGCCGTTCATTTCGTCGGTTAATTGGACCTGGCAGGCGAGGCGGCTATTCGCTTGAACACCTTCATTGAGGTCGATCATCAATTGCTCGGTGTCGGCATCGGCAGGACCGACGACCGGCATCCAGGCAGGATCGACATAGACGTGACAGGTCGCGCAGGCGCACTGTCCGCCGCAATCGCCGTCAATGCCGGGTACGCCGGCATTGAGGGCAGCTTCCATGGCGCTGATCCCGTCGGGCGCCTCCACGGCATATTCGGTACCTTGCTGGACGAACCTGATCTTTGGCATTCGTTCCTCGTTCGAATTTTCAAGCGTGTATGCGGACCGGCAGCGACACGATCCCGCGGATATTGTTGGAGTAGGCGCGCCGAACCGGGCCAGTCACCTCGATCCGCTTCCAGCCCTTCTTGAGAATTTCTTCCCACAGGATACGGAGCTGCATCTCGGCGAGGCGGTTGCCTACGCAACGATGGATACCGAAACCGAAGGACAGATGCTGCCGGGGACGGGGGCGGTCGATGATGAACCGATCGGCATGTTCGATGGCCTCGCTGTCGCGATTGCCGGAAATATACCACATCGCGACTTTATCGCCCTTGCGGATGAGCTTGCCGCCCAGTTCGACGTCTTGGGTCGCGCGTCGGCCCATATAGATGAGCGGCGTCTGGAAGCGGATGATTTCCGGAACCATGCTTTCGATGAGTGCGGGATTGGCGTTCAGCTTCGCCCATTCTTCAGGATGATCGTGCAGCGCCAGAATGCTGCCCGACATGCTGTTGCGGGTTGTATCATTACCGCCGACGATCAGCAGGATGACATTGGAGATATAGTCCTGGATGGACATGTCCTGCGCCTCAGGTGAATGCGCGAGCAGGGATATGAGGTCGGAGGTCGGAGGTGCGGCTCGCCGTTCCTCTCGCAGCGCAAGGAATGTTTGGGCGAAAAGCTTAAGCTCTTGGTCGCGCTGTTCCCAGGAATCGATCACACCGTCTCCCGGGATGCCGACGCTGACATCGGACCAGCGAACCAGTTGATGACGATCCTTGAGGGGATAGTTCACCAGTGTCGCCAGCATCTGGGCGGTCAGCTCGATCGAGACCGTCGGAACCCAGTCGAACTCGGCGCCGATAGGCAGCATATCGAGAACTTCCTGCACCCGCCTTCTGATCGTCGCCTCGAGCTTAGCAATATTGGCAGGCGACATGGCCGGCGTGACGATTTTGCGCTGCTTGTCGTGCTCGGGGGGATCCATCGCCAGAAAAGGAAGCATGACGGTTGCGTCTTCGGTCTGGCCGCTGTGCCGGCCATCGTCGAGCATCACGGCATGATGGGCCGAGAAAATCTTGTGGTTGCTGTCCACTGCGACAATGTCTTCGTATCGCGTGACGGACCAATAGGCGCCATAGGCGCTGTCCGCGCAATAATGGACAGGGTCTTCGCGGCGAAGACGCTCGAACAGGGGCCAGTGCGCATCCTCCTGATAGAGTTTCGGATCCGAGACATCTATCTGGTCAATCGGGATGCTCTGCGGGTCGACCATGGTGGTCGCGCTGCTGTCCATTTCACCTCTCTCCGTTGGCGCGATACTGAAATTGGTTATCGGGCAGCGGTATTTGAAAGTAAAATTGATTGTTATGACGATTTTGATAAGCCTAGCTAATGACGATCCGTTAGGCAGCGGATCGCTCAGCCACGCCCCTTGAGCGCACGCGCCGCAGAGCTACTCATATTTTGACCCGGACCTTCGTCCCTGATCGCTTATATTGCGGGCTTGGCCTGCCGAGACGACCGAGCGAGGCTCGGATATTCTGGAGATATGGACGGGAATATTGCTCTGGACAGGCATGCCGTCGATCGGCTGGACATCCTCGATCCGCATCGAGATAAGGGCACTCACGTTCCAGCCATGGGGGATGGAGACGACGCCGGGAAGCAGCGAGGAATCTGCCTTGACCGTCGCAGTGAGCGAGCCGTGGCGACCGGCAATCTCCACCATGTCATTGTCCGCGATGCCATCCCGCTTAAGGTCTTCCGGGTTCATGTGAAGGCGGTTGACCCCACGCCGAACGGTCTGGGCATTGAATCGATACGCGGTGTTCATGGCCTCGACGCTTCGCCTGTTGATGAGCCGATAGGGCAGTTCGCGGTCGGACACGTCCCAGGGTAGCTCTGCTATTTCCCGGGAGAAATCCTCCGGGCAAATGTCCAGCCGATTTCCGTCATCCTCTTTAGGCATTGTCACGATGGGCTTGCCCAGTTCGAGGATCATGCCGTGCGGATGGTCGCAAAGGTCGGCAAAGGAAATTCCCGCCTGTTCGCAATACCAGGCGATGAGCCTGTCCGACGTCCAGTTTTCGGTCGGGTCGAGGTCCATCCCGCCGGGAATGCTGTCAAAATCGACCCCGAATATGAACGGCTTGGCCTTGATCTTCTGCCCCAGGCGATTGGCGATGCCGTTGAAGAATTTCCATTCCTCGATTGTCCCTTCCGGAGGCGACATCACGGGAGGGGAGTATTGCAGAAAGGGCGTATGGACCGAGAAGTCGAACGGCATCCCGAAATCATGCACTTCATACTGGAGGGGCGGAGCGATGACATAGTCCGCCACGTCAGCCGTCTCGGTCATGCGCGGATCGATGACGACGAGAAGATCGAGTTGCTCTAGCGCCTGTCTTGCGCGCTCCGGCTCTCCCCAAGTCGCTAATGGATTTGCCCCGAGTACGAAGAGGACGCGGATCTGACCATCGCCCGGCTGCAGGATGTCGTCGGCCAGCCTCGAGGTGGGATACTCTCCATAGAGGCGACCAAAGCCGCTGCGCAGCTTGGGTTCTTGCTCCCACATGCGGTTAGGCGGATAGACCTGCTCCTGAAGGCCGCGCTTGGCGAACACGCCGGGATAGCGAACCTCATCGCCCGCCCGCACATAGCCGCCGCAAAGGGCGTTCAAGGCTTCGGCAAAATGCACCGCCTTGTCACCGAAAGTCGCCATGGTCGTGCCTGTGCCGAAATCGACAGACACACGCCTTGGATGAGCGAGGCAACGCGCCGCTTCATAGAGCTGGGCGGGGTCGATCCCCGCCAAGGCTGCAACCTTATGCGGTTCGAATGGTTCGACTGTATCGCGAAGTACATCGAGATTAGTAATATGCCTGGCGCAAAATGCAGCGTCGTATAGTCGCTCCTTGAGCAGGATATGGATGAGTGAAGCGAAAATGGCGGCGTCAAAGCCGGGTCGCGGCTGAATATGGAGATTGGCCATCCGCGCCGTTTCGGTCGCGCGCGGATCGATGACGATGAGCTTGCCGCCTCGGACCTTGAGGTTTCGGATGTTCTTGACCTGATTGTTTGTCGGAAGGACACCCATGCCTGGCCAATGCGAAACGACGGGATTGGTCCCTGAGAGAAGCAGGACGTCGGTGTCGAAGATGGTCCGCTTGCCCGTCGCGAATATGCCCATCCGGCCGCTGGCGATGTAGCGCGCCGACTGATCGATCGACATCGTCGAGAATATCTTCTTGATGCCAAGAGTGCTACAGAAAGATTTGGCAATCGGTAGGGTGAGAGCTCTGCCATAGGCGGATGTTCCATAGTAGAGTGCGGCCGCAGATGGCCCATGCAGCTCTATGATCGCACCGAATCGCGCCGCGATTTCGTCGCTGGCGAGCGCAGGCGAGATCGCTTTCCATTCCTCGCCTCTCTTCACGAAGCATTCGCGAAGCCGTCCTTCGCCGCCCTGCATGAACTCGACCGCCATATTGCCCTTGATGCACATGAACCCGCTCGAAAATGGATTGAGCCGGTCTGGCACATGGGACTGGATCGTGTCGCCGGTGATCTCGAACTTGACCCCGCATCCCGCAGAACAGTTCCGGCAAAAGCTGAACGCTGTACGGTCGCCTTCGCATGTTGTGTCATTATTCTGCATTGTGGCGTGTCCCGGAGGAAGCGGCCCGTGAATGCGCTGGGTCATCGGCCCCCAAGGCAGTCAGTATGGCTCCCCGAGCCGCTATTCCGATCAGGCTGGTTCCGGCATTCATGACGGCTCTCCGATATTATTTCCTGAGGCGAATATGAGCGCGGGTTCTTCAGCTGGGAAATTGATTATTTTGGCCGATATGATTAATTGGCCTAATTATGAATCTGCGCCAGCTCCACCATGTCGTCGCGCTCTCCGAGTACCGCAATTTTGGGCGTGCCGCTGAATCGATTGGCCTCACGCAATCTGCCCTTACGCAAAGCATTCGCAATTTGGAGGAGGAATTCGGCGTTGCGCTGTTCGACCGCTCCGGGCGCGAAGTGGTGGCCACAGCCTTCGGCATGACGGTGCTACACGCAGCGCGCCAGACATTGCGGCAGATGAGCGGCCTGCGGCGAGAAATCGAACTCATGAAGAGTTTGAAGGCTGGACGCCTCCAGGTTCGCTGCAATGCCTGGGCTGCCGAGGTTCTGGTGGGACCGGCTCTCAATCACATGCTCCTTGGCTATCCGGATCTGCGGTTTGCCGTGCGGTCGGCCAGTAGTGAGCAGGCCATCGAGGAACTCGTCGCCGGAGAGGCGGACATCTACGTCGGGCTCCCTCTGGAGCTTCCGGACAATCGCATCATCTGGCGTGACGTCATGCTGCCGCCGCTGACCCTCGTCTGTCGGCCGGATCATCCGCTCTTAAAGCTCAAACTGCCCCATGCCAGCGATTGCATCAACTATCCAATAGCTGTTCCTCGTCTGCCGCGCTGGTACGCCGACATTCTCAGCCGCAGCATTGGCGGTCCCTTCGATCCCGACAACCGCGCCATCGAGTCCTTCTTCGTCGAGAGCGACGATTTCGGCATCATGCGCCAGCTAGTGCGAACGACCGACCTGGTGACGTGCATGCTGCCGTCCATGGTGGCCGACGAGGTGTCACGCGGCTTGTTGAGCACCATTACATTGCCGGAACTTGGCTTTCCCCTCCGCGCAGTCGTCGGGTTCGCCGCCCGGCGGCCTCTGTCCCCTGCAGGCATAGTGCTGCTCGACGAATTGCTTGCTGAAGCCGAGCGTCTCGCCGAAACTGGATAAACGCAGTCATCGCGTCCAGCGACGCGAACCAAATTTGCGCAATCATTTTGTATTTGTTCCGCATTCTTCGGGCGTCATTCTCTTTGACGAGACGAAGATCATTGACCCAATATCGCCGCAAGATGTGCAATTAGGTGGAGGGGCAGTTGGTCATGGCATTTGCCGAGCTGGAATCTGATACTCTTGTCAAACTTGGACAAAGGATTGCCGAACGGGAGATTTCCTCTGTCGAGATCACCCGGCATTTGCTGGACAGGATTTCCCGGCTCAACCCCTATCTTCACGCCTTCGCGACCATCGCTGCGGAAGAAGCACTACGCGACGCTGCCGCCGCTGACGAAGATTTGCTGAGCCATGGCAGGAGGGGGCCTGTCCATGGCGTTCCCATCGCGCTCAAGGACCTGATCTCCACAAGCGAGCAACCCACCGCGTGCGGGATGCCGCTTCTTGCAGGTCAGAGGACCGGTTTCGACGCCACCATCGTCACAAGGCTCAAGGCGGCAGGCGCGGTCATCATCGGCAAGGCTGAGATGACCGAAGGAGCGGGGATCTGCCATCATCCGGAGATTTCCGTGCCCGTTAATCCCTGGGACGCGAGCCGTTCGAGTGGCTTCTCCTCAAGCGGTTGCGGTGTAGCGGTCGCGGCCGGGCTCTGCGCCGCGGCGATCGGTTCGGACACCGGCGGATCGATTCGCATCCCGGCTGTCATGAACGGTGTGACCGGACTGAAGCCGAGCTGGGGCCGGATCAGCCGGAGCGGCCTTTTCCCGGTTACCCAGGGCTATGACACGGCCGGTCCCATGACCCGCAGCGCCGCCGATGCCGCCGCGCTCCTGGGCATCATGGCGGGGCCGGATCCCGCCGATCCGACGGCGTTGCCTGAACGCGTTCCGGACTATCTGGCCCAAATTGGCAAGGGCATCGGTCGTCTGGTCATTGGTTTCGACCAAGCTACGATCAGCGATTGCTGCGATGCCGAGACGGCAGCGATGCTCGAACAAGTAGCCTCGGTCTTTGTCTCGCTTGGCGCGCGACTGAGGCCGGTAAGCCTGCCCGCGTTCGACATGGTGCCGATACTGCCCTTGATGAGCGCCGGGATGATGCCGGCCCATCGCGATCTCTTTCCCGCGCATCGCGATCGCTATGGCCCAGCGCTCTGCGCCATGCTCGACCAGGCGCTTGCGACAAGCGGGATTGAGGTCGCCGAGGCCATCAACTGTGTCGATCGCCTGTGCGGCCAGCTGGCTCTCCTCTTTGCTGATGTCGATCTGCTTCTGCTGCCTGTTCTGACCCGCGTGACGCCGCAAGTGGGGGCTGCCGAGCGCGATTTTGCTGAGAGGCCTGAGCGACTGTTCGATCTGGTGCGCTTTACTGGTCCGGTCAACGTGAGCCGGAACCCCGCTATCGCGCTGCCAGGTGGGATTGACTCGAATGGCATGCCGATGGGTTTCCAACTGGTTGCGCGCCATTTCGAGGAGGTACTGCTGCTACGTGCAGGTTACGCGTGGCAACAGCTGACTGACTGGCATCGCGCTTGGCCGAACCTACGACAGGAACCTTCGGTCGTCCCCGGCCGAACGGCCTGACCTGTTTCGCCTCGGCGGCTCGGGCAGGCGGCCCTAAGCGCCGCTGGCTCGCAACAAGAGCGGCCTGCGTCGCATCCGGCAGGGAAGGAAGAGCGCTCCGCTTGCAACCCGCTTCCCGGCGGCTCGAACTCATCGACGCGCCGAGCGCGTGTCTCTGTCCTGTAGACCGCTTTGCTGGCCTGGCGCTAGGTCCAGCGACCCACAAATTGCGTCGCAATCTCGTCGCCGGATCGAACCGAGCTGCCGGACATCGGCTTTTGCGCAGCGCCCAGATCCTCCAGGAGCAGCTCTGCGGCGCGAAGCCCGATCGCCATGGCCGGGCCGTTGCGGTGCTGACGCCCGCCGGGCTCAGCGACCAGGAGAAGCAGTTGGCTCGCTTCTATTCCGGTGGTCAGGTTCTGAAATTCAACCGGGATCAGGTCGGTGCAGGTCTGGCGTGCGACGGCGAATATCGGGTTGTATCCGTGGTCCGCGATGCGAAAGGCCGGCAGCTTGTTCGATTGCAGTACCGGGCAGGTCGCGCCTCCATTTCAAGGCTGGCAGGGGAATTCTCGAACGCGTGAACCGGGAAGGGCAGGGCAGGTGATGGCAAAGCACACTGCCCGAACTTTTCGTGCGCCACTTGGCGTGAGAAAGCCGCTATTGTAGAGTTTGCGAGCTCAGGCTCGCTTCACTCGCGGGTGGGGAACGTGCGACGATAATGCAAAATCGCCCTTTGAATTTGCAACCTAGGTTACGTTGACAAAGTGGATTTCTAATTGGCCTGATTTCTGATTCAGAGCTTCTTTTTACGAGGAGTGATGATGGGCCGGGGCGATCTCTGACGGACGAGGAATGGGGCGTGATCTCGGTGCTGCTGCCGTCGGAGCGAGGGCGTAAATCGCGGCCTGCCCATGACAATCGGCGTTTCCTCAACGGCATGCTGCATGTGTTGCGGGTTGGGTGCCCATGGCGCGACATGCATGAGCGATACGACTTGTGGAACTCGGTCTATGTGCGGTTCCGGTGCTGGGCCGAACAGGGCGTATGGGATGCGATCCTGGCGACGCTGGTCGAACTGGGACTGACGGACGACTGGCAGCACATGATCGACAGCACCATAGTTCGCGGCCATGTTTCGGCGGTGGGCGAAAAAGGGGGGGCGTGCGCAGGCTTTTGGTCGATCACGCGGCGGCTTTACGTGCAAGGTCCATGCCCGCTGTGACCATCAGGGACGCCCTCTCGGCTTCATCCTGACCGGTGGCGAGACTTCCGATTATAGCGCTGTCGATGCCCTGATGGCGATCCCCGTCACCAAGCCCAAGGCCCTGCTCGCCGACAAGGGTTATGATGGTGACGCCGTTCGCGAAAACCTGCTGATACAGGGCATCCTGCCGATCATCCCGCCCAAGTCCAATCGCCGTGAGCCTATCCCGTGCGATTTCCAACGCTATCGGGATCGCAACCGTATCGAGCGCATGTTCGGTCAACTCGAAGTTCCGCCGCGTCGCAACGCGCTACGACAAAACCGCTCTGTCCTTCGCCAGCTTCCTCAACCTCGCAGCTATCCGCAAATGGATACCTCACTTTGTCAACGCAGCCTAGCTGACAACCTTACCAGTAGAAGGAGAGAGGGAAGGGTGGAAGTAGAGTATGATATTGATAAATAAGGATAATATAGGACGATAGGTCGCCAGATTCTTCTGCGGGCATGATCGCAAGGCGCGCAGCAAAAATCCTTTGTTTTCAACCCCAAAATCAAACATTTCGGGCGCTGCCGGGCCCACCAATTGCTTCCGTCGCGGTCTGGTCATTAACAGGCAAATTGATTGCGCCGAATAAGGCAGCCCCCATTTGTAAGCGGCGCGCTGCCTAAATTCCAAATACCCCGGCAAGTCATTATACCCCGGCAAGTCATTGCGGGCGGCATTGGTATATGTGCATCGGTATATGGTGCTTTGATCGCCATCATGCTATGTAGATGAGACGTTCGGAAGATCCGGATAGAATAATCGTAGTAAAAACTTTGGCAATTATTCTTGCATTCGGATCATGTTGCAAAGCCCTCGGGTCGCGGTGAGGGTGAAATGACGAGCGAAGCAGGCGCTGGACCGGTTCCCGCGCCTGTTTCTGTTCATGGACCTTCAAAGGCGGCCGGGGGCGGAAACGATTGAGCGGCGCGCGTGTTTACCACTTGTTGACCAACTTGTGATGAACAGGTGTTATGCGAAATGATTGGCGAGCCGGAATGATGAAGGGGTGGCAGATGCTGGGTGACACCCTGCACCGCAAGAGCGTCGCGGCCGTCAACATGATCGAATTGAACCTGCGCGGCATCGTGGCGGGATGGGTGCTGGTGGCGGGGTTGATGTGCGGCATCCGCATCGCCTTTCCCGCTACCCCGCTGGCGCAAGGCGCGGCAGGGATAATGGCGGCATTCCTGCCCTATCTGGCGGTCGTGGGCCTGCCCCTGTGCTCGCTGGCGCTGGGATTGAAGCTGTTCCCGCGTGGAGCGCTGTTCGATCAGCCCGCCATCCGGTTGGCGCAACTGGGCCGCTGGCGGCGCGTGGATTGCGTGACGGCGCGCGACATGAACCATTATGGGCTGTTCGGGGTGATGGCGTCGCTGCTGATCGGCCTGCTCATCAACATCCCGGTCCGCACGGCCGAGTTCCTGACCGCCATGCCCGCGCTGGGCGGCCATGCGCCGCACTGGTTCACCGGCATCTATGCGATGATGCTGGCGGACTGCGTGATCATCAGCAGCCTGTATCTGTTCGCCTTCGCCATGGCGCTCCGGAAGCATCCGCTCTTTCCCCGTTTCCTGCTGCTGGTCTGGGGGCTGGACCTTGTGGCGCAGATCGGCATCGCGCATGGCACGGCGATGCTGGGGCCGATGCCCGATGGCGTTCGCGAGGCGATTGCCGACCTGCTGGGCGGAAACCTCAAGAAAGTGTTGATCAGCGCGGCGATCTGGCTGCCCTATCTGCTGTTGTCGGAGCGGGTGAACCTGACCTTCCGGCACCGCCTGCCCGCCTGACGGGCGTTTTCTTTCCCGATCTCCTATCCGGCTGGCCCGTCCTCACGTCAATCAGAGGATATTGTGTCGAGTTCTATCACGATGACTTGCATTATTATATAGGAGGACTATTAACTATCTTTTATGTCCTTCTATAACTAAAGTTATAGATGGTTGATTCGGATTTGACTTTATCATTATTTGCTCCGACAGCCATTATGGTTAACAAAATTTCACGATAAGGCACTGAAATAAAAGCTTAAAAAAAGGTATATTGACAGTTTTGGGGAATGGGCGGTTATAGGCCCTGTCTTCGCGGAAAAGTGCCTGCCTGGCAGTCGTCGGACAAGACGGCGTCGGGGTCGCAAGGTGAGGCCCCGCCGCGCAAGTCAAGTGGGAAAGCCGGATGGTCCGGCTGGTAAATCGGGGTGACTAGACATGAACATTTTCAAGACTCTGTGGAATGACGAGAGCGGCGCTTCGGCGGCGGAATATGCGTTGATCCTGGCGATCGTGGGCACGGGTATCGCCATTGCTGCGGCGACTCTGGGTGGCGCCATCAGCAATGCAATGGATCAGGCCTCGACCTGCATACAGCAGGAGGGTGTTGGCACCGGCGATCTCACCAAGTGCCAAGCGGAGTAGTAAAGCATTGATACGGAATGTCCGCTTTTAAGCGGACATTCCGTAAGTTCGAATACCTAATTCGGCTTTCGGGGGAGTGGGCCGTGGGGCAGCGCCGATCTTTAATTATCTTGGCTTTTGCAGTTCTGCTGGGCTTTGCGGCGGTCTTTATCGCTAACAGCTTTCTGTTAAAGAAAGAGCAGCAGCAGGCGCAGGTGCCCGAAGGCATGGCGAAGGTCGTCGTCGCGCGCGTCCCCCTGCCTTATGGCACCGCCATCACCAATGAGAATATCCGCGTGGTCGACTGGCCGCGCGGTTCCTTGCCTGTGGGCACTTTTCATTCGCCGCTGCAACTGACCTCCGCGGGCAAGCAGCGCGTGGTGATCCGCCCGGTCGAGGCAAACGAACCCCTGTTGGCCAGCAAGCTGTCGGGCGAAGGCGGTCGCGCTTCCATGGCGGGCCTGCTGCGCGCGGACATGCGCGCCACTGCCGTGCGCGTGAGCGACGTCGCGGCGGCGGGCGGCTTCGTGCTGCCGGGCGACACGGTCGACGTGCTGGTCACGCGGCAGGAACAGGGCGTGGGCGACGGGCCGACGCAGCAGATCACCGACGTGCTGTTGCAGGGCGTCCGCGTGATCGCCATCGACCAGAACGCCAATGACAATACGAAAGACCCGTCCGTGGGCAAGACCGCGACGCTGGAAACCAGCCAGGTGGACGCGCAGAAGCTGGCGCTCGCCCAGAATGTCGGCCAGTTGACGCTGGTGCTGCGCAATGTGGCGGACCAGCCCAATGCGGCGGTGCAGACGGTGGGTGTAGAGGATCTGCGCGACGGCGCCTATGTCGGCGGCTATCGCGGAGCATCGCCGGCCTATGCGGGCCTGCCCGCCGGGTTCATGCCCAGCGCCCCGCGCTATCGTCCGGCCGCACGGGCCGCTCCTGCGGGCGCGCCCAGGCTCAAGTCCACCGCCACGGTCGAAATCGTGCGCGGCACAAAGGGCAGCTCTTACGAGGTGAAGCGCTATGGCAGGTAAGGGGGGACATATGCGGCGGGCACCGGGAATGCGCGTGGCGCTGGGCGCCTTCGCGCTGGCGATGGTCGGCGGGATGCCGGTGGCAGGCGCGCAGACGCAGCTTGCGGCAGGCGTGCAGAGCAGCGACGCGATGCATGCGGGGCAGCTCGACGTGCCGCTCAACAAGAGCCAAGTGCTGACCGTCGACCGCCCCTTCGCCAAGGCGCTGGTGGGCAGCGACGAGGTGGCCGACATCCTGCCGATGACCAACCGCTCGCTCTATGTGCTGGGCAAGAAGGTCGGGACGACCAGCCTGACGCTGTATGACAGCCGCAACATGTTGATCGCGGTGGTGGACGTGGCGGTCGGTCCGGACGTGGTGACGCTGAAGCGGCAGTTGGGCGAACTGATGCCCGGCGAGCCGATCGGCGCGCGCATCTCCAACGACGCGCTGGTGCTGACGGGCACCGCCTCCAGCGCGGCGGCGATCCAGCGCGCGGTGGAAATCGCCAAGACCTATGCGGGCGGCGCGGAGAAGGTCGTCAATATGCTGACGATCGGCGCGTCGCAGCAGGTGATGCTCGAAGTGCGCTTTTCGGAGGTGAACCGCGGCGCAGCGAAGCAACTGGGCTTCAACCATAGTTTCGTCGGCAACAAGGTGGCGGGCAGCATCGGCGATCTGTCGGGCACTTCCATCATCGGTACCAATAATGATCGCGAGCCGACCATCATTCTCGACGGGTTGAAGGACGTGTTCGGCGTGGGCACGGCATCCTATTCCATCGGCAGCCTCAACATCTTTTCCGCGCTGGACGCGCTGGAACGCAAGGGGCTGGTCAAGACGCTGGCCGAACCGACGCTGGTGGCGCTGTCGGGGGAAACGGCGTCCTTCCTCGCGGGCGGCGAATTTCCGATCCCGGTGATCCAGAACAGCAATAATGGCGGCGGCGGCGGTTCCGGCAATAATGGCGGCGGTGGCGGTGGCATCACCATCGAATTCAAGCCCTTTGGCGTCAGTCTGGGCTTCACGCCGACGGTGTTGAGCGACGGCATCATCAACCTGGTGGTGGAACCGGAGGTCAGCTCCATCGACCCGTCCGCTTCCGTGACGATCAACGGGCTGGTCATTCCGGGGCTGTTGACGCGGCGGGCCAAGACGGTGGTGGAACTGCGCGACGGGCAATCCTTCGCGATTGCGGGACTGCTGCGGAACGACTTCCAGGACACGGTGCGGCAATTGCCGATCCTGGGTTCCATCCCGATCATCGGGTCGCTGTTCCGTTCCACCGGCTTCCAGAAGCAGGAGACGGAACTGGTCATCGTCGTCACGCCGCGTCTGGTGCAACCGATGCGGCCGGAAGATGTGCGGTTGCCGACCGACCGGGTGGGCAATCCGCATGAACTGGATCTGTTCATGATGGGACGGACGGACAAGGCGATGGGGATCAATCCGCTGGACCCCAATGCCATGCCGCCCGAATCCGGGAAAGGCAGGGCGGCGGCGCCCTCCCTCGCGCCTGCGCCCGCACCGTCCGCGTCGCAGCCTGACACGCCAAGCGGCTATGAACCGTAAGGGAGGAAGCATGATGCGTTATTCCATCTTGGCCTGTTGCGCGCTGATCCCGCTGGCGGCGGCCTGCACTCCCAATGATCCGACGCTGGGAGCGGCGATCCGCACAAACTATGCCCAGCAGGTCATCAATCCCGACCCGCATTATGACGGGCAGGAAATGGAAGGCGGCGACGGTGCGCGGGCGGCGGCGGCCGTCGAACGCTATCGCACCGACAAGGTGAAGCAGCCGCGCACGATCCGCACGACCTCCGGCAGCGGCAGCGGCAGCGGCGGTGGTGGAGGCGGCGGCGGCGGGTCCGGCTCGGGCGGTTTCTAGGACGAAAGGGTGAAGCCATGTCGATCAGGAGCAGAGGGCTGATAGCCGCAACCGGCGGCGCTGTCGCGCCGACGGTCGCGCTGTCGCTTTTTGGCCTGATCGCGGCAGGCGGCATCGCGTTCGACTATGCGCGGCTGGCGGCGATGGACACGGAGTTGCAGAGCGCGGCTGATCAGGCGGCGCTGGCGGCCGCAAGCCAGTTGGACGGGAAGCCGGGCGCTTGTGCAAGAGCCGCGAAGGCCGCGCGCGATCTGGTGGCGAATGACACGCGCTTCGCCAATGACGGCGAGGGGTTGGCGGTGACGATCCCCGACGAACCGGATTGCGACGCGGCGGGCGATGTCCGTTTCTATGAGACGAAGGACAAGTCCACGGCCGCCGTCGACGACGCCACGGCCAAGTTCGTCGAAATTCAGGTGGGAACCCGTCGCGCCAACTATGCCTTCACGCCGATCGTGGCCGCGTTCCATGGGGATTCATCCGCGAAAGCCTATGCCGGAGTGGATGGCGCGCTCTGCGCCGTGGTGCCTTTCTTCATTTGCAATCCCGATGAGCCGTTGGGCAATACGAATCCGCTCTATCCTGTCTCGATTGCGCCCGGCACGGGTATCCAGATGTTGGAGGGGGGGCAGCAGAAAGGACCGGGCAATTTCGGTTTCCTGGTCTTTGCAGGCAGGGGGGCGAACAATCTGGCGGAAGCCCTGTCCAAGGATGCAGTCCTTGATGATTGTGCAAGCGTATCACCTTCGGTTGATACTGAGCCTGGTCAAATGACTTCGGTTTTTGATGCATTGAATCGGCGCTTTGATGTGATTGCTAACGGGAATACTTGCCCGCAAGGGCCGTGTTCACCCTCCACGAACGTCGTGAAGGACTTGGTGTTGCCGAATAATAGCTGCTCCAAAAAATGGCAGGAAAATGATGCGACAGCAGCGAACCTCTTGACCAACAGTCCCGGTCGTTACCGGCCGTCAAGCAATGCTCCGCTGGCTGTCACGGTGACGCCGACCGCCATGGGGTTGCCCCGTGATATATGTCATGCTGTCAGCAATGGCGGGTCTTGCACGAAGGGTCAGATTGGCGACGGGGTATGGGATCGAGGAGCCTATTTTCGCTCCAACCATCCGGGTCTCGATTGGTCGAATACGTCCGGCTTGGGATCAAGTGTAACCCGGTATCAGACCTATCTATGGGAAGCCGAAAACGCGAGCAATATGCCTCTCTCCAAGGCGATGACTGCGGGGACATTCAATAGCGGTCCTATTTGCAGCGCACCGGGCATCGCGCCGAATTCCGATACTGACCGGCGGCGATTGACGTCGGCTGTGGTCAATTGTCGGGCGGCGGGCAAGATCAATGGACGTAAGACGATCTCTGTCGCCGCTTTTTCCGACATTTTCCTTGTTGAGCCGAGCTTTAGTCGGACGAAATGCAATAGCGGCAGCGGTTGTAACACAGCGATAACCGGTAATCAGGACATCTACGTCGAGTTTATCGGGGCGTCCGGCACAGGACAGGGCGGCGGTACGCCCCAGATCACGCGGCGCGAAACGCCGCGCCTGATCGAATAGGTGTGGCGATGCGGAGGATGAACCTGTTCAGGGCGAAAAACGGAACGGCGGCAGCGGAAATGGCGCTGGTCGCGCCATTGCTCATCATCCTGATGTTCGGGTCCGTCGAACTGGGCAATTACTTCATGAGCGAGCATGTGGTGGTGAAGGCGGTGCGTGACGGCGCGCGCTATGCAGGGCGGCTGGGCTTTACCAACTTCGGCTGCACTTCGGCATCCACCGGGCAAACGCCGGGAGGACCCGTCGTCGACAATACGCGCAATCTGGTGCGGACGGGGCAGATCACGGGTGGCTCTGCGCGGCTGACGGGATGGACCGATCCGGAATCCATCAACGTGACCTATGATTGCGTGGAATCAGCCAGCGATCCGTCCAATCCTACCTATTCAGGCATTTACGAAGGATCATCCTATGTTCCTGTCGTCAAGGTGGAGATCGTGACGTCCGGCGACCACCGGCTCAAATATAATTCGCTGTTCAACAATCTGGGGTTCGCCGGCAACGCATTATATCTGCGCGCCCAATCGCAATCGGCGGTAATGGGGCTATGAAAAGACGCATCACCACTCTTTGCCGTGACAGAATGGGCGCAACCGCGGTGGAATTCGCGATGGTGCTGCCCTTGTTGTTGCTCCTGCTACTGGGGATCATCGACGCAGGGCGCTGGATGTGGACCTTGAATCGCGCGGAAAAGGCAACGCAGTTCGGGGTGCGCTATGCTGTGGTCACGGATATGGTGCCCAATGGGTTGACGAACTACAGCTTTGCCGCGCAGGGAAATGTGCCGCAGGGGCAGGTCGTGGACCAGAGCAACTTTGGAGGAGCCAGTTGCACATTCAATGGGACCGTCGCCACCTGCACGTGCAAGACGGCAAAATGCGGTCCCGCCAATCTCATCAATAATCAAGCGAATGCCAATGCGGCATTCGGCCTGATCGTAAAATGCATGCATCGTATATTGGGGGAACTGCCCGGCAGCGCCGTACAGGTCGATTATATCAATTCAGGTCTTGGATTTTCAGGCGATCCCAATGGCCCCGATATTTCGCCTTTGGTGCGTGTCAGCATCGTGAAAGATGGTATCCCCTTCACGCCCATTGCGCTTTTCAACCAATTGACCTTCCCCATGCCGCAGGTATCGGCGGAACTGACGATGGAAGATGGGCAGGGAAGCGATTTCTCCAAATGTCCGTCGTCATGAAGGAATGGTGGTGAAATAGTGAACGACGGGCAGTCAAATTGAAAGGTCATCGAACCGTGGGCATCGGGACAAAGGCAGGGGAACCGGATATCTGGACGCTCGATAGCGGGCGGAACGGCATCGACGTAGTCCTTTCCGAGGAGGAAGTGCGCTCGTCGGACCTGACGGCGGGCGAGGGTGCCGGGCAGGTGCTGCGGTTGACCATGCTGGCGGCTGATCGGCCGCTGCCGCCCGCCCTGATCGAGCAGGCCCGCGCCGTGCTGCTGGAGGTCAGCCCGGACAGCATCGCGTCGATGGAGCGGCTGAAGGGCTTGCGTCGATCGCATCCCGACCTGCCCATAGTCGCGGCGGTGCGGGACGCGAGCCTGCCCGTCATGCGGGAACTCCTGCGGGGTGGCGTGGCCGATGTCGTCAGCCTGCCGCTGCGCGCCGACGAGTTGACCAATGTACTGCGCGACCTGGCGGCCTTGTTGGAAAAGCGGCAGGCCACCGTCGGTCTTGGCCAGTTGATCACCTCCATCAAGACGGTGGGCGGCGTCGGCGCGACCACCATATTGACGCAGATGGCCAGCCTCGACGCCCGCTCCGGCGCGGCGACGGGGCGCCGCGTGTGCCTGATCGACCTGGACGTGCAGTTCGGCAATGCGGCGACCTATCTGGGCGTGGACAGCCCGCTGACGCTCCGCGACCTGCTGGCGGCGGGCAATCGCGTCGATGCGGAACTGCTGCGGACGGTCGCGGTCCAGACCCGGTCGGGGCTGAACCTCATCACCGCGCCCAACGACATCATGCCGCTGGAGGCGGTCGATCCCGAACAGATTTATCGCATCATTGACCTGGCGCGGCAGGAATATGATGCCGTCTATCTGGACCTGCCTGGCAACTGGACGAACTGGTCGCTTTCGCTGGTCGCGCGATCCGATATATTGCTGCTGATCGTGGAACTCAGCATCGCAAGCCTGCGGCAGGCGCGGCGGCAGATCGCGCTGTTGCGGAACGAAGGCATCAATCCCACGCAATTGCATGTCGTGGCCAATCGCGTGGAAAAGCGGCTGTTCCGCGCCATCGGTCTGGAGGAAGCGGAAAAGGCGCTGGACCAGCCGATCGAATTCAGCATCGCCAACGACTTCCCGCTGGTCAATTCGGCGCTGGATCAGGGTGTGCTGATCGAGGATCTGAAGGCCAAAAGCCGCGTGTGCAAGGATTTCCAGGCGCTGGTCGAAAGTTGCGTGGCGCAGGCATCGCGGGGTGAACAGGGCTGATGTGGAAGATCGACAAATCCGGCCCGGCCTCTGTCGAGCGCATGGAAGCGGCGGAAGAGGCGAGCGAACTGCGCCGCGAACGGGACGAGCAGCGGCATATCGACCTCAAGGTCGCGCTGCACCAGAAGCTGCTGGACCTCATCAACCTGTCAGCGCTGGACAGCATGTCGCGCCCGCAGGTGGAGGCGGAGATCGGAGAGATTGTCTATGAGCAGCTCGCGCTCCAGAAACATGCGCTCAATCAGGAGGAAAGGCGGCGGCTGGTCGGTGATATCCTCGACGAATTGCTGGGGCTGGGGCCGCTGGAGCCGTTGCTGAAGGACAGCACCGTCAACGACATTCTCGTCAACGGCTATAATCTGGTGTTCGTGGAGCGGCAGGGACGGCTGGAGGAAACGCCCGTCCGCTTCAAGGATGAGAAGCATCTTCTGCGCATTGTCCAGAAGATCGTTTCGGCGGTCGGGCGGCGGGTGGATGAATCCGCGCCCTATGTCGATGCGCGTCTGGCCGATGGGTCGCGCGTCCATGCCATCGTGCCGCCACTGGCGGTGGACGGGTCGCTGCTGTCCATCCGCAAATTCGCCAGCGTGCCGATCAACATGGCGAAGCTGGTCGCGCTGGGCAGTATCCCCGAAGCGGTGGCCGACGTGTTGCAGGCGGTGGTCGCGGGGCGGCGCAACATATTGATTTCCGGCGGCACCGGGTCGGGTAAGACGACGCTGCTCAACGCCATGTCGGCTTCCATCGCGGTGGATGAACGAATCCTGACGATCGAGGATTCGGCCGAACTGCAATTGCAGCAGCGCCATGTCGCGCGCCTTGAAACGCGGCCCGCCAATCTGGAAGGGCGGGGCGAAGTGACGCAGCGAGATCTGGTGAAGAACGCGCTGCGCATGCGGCCCGACCGCATCATTGTGGGCGAGGTGCGCGCCGGCGAAGCCTTCGACATGCTTCAGGCGATGAACACCGGCCATGACGGGTCGATGACCACGGTCCACGCCAACACGCCCCGCGACGCGCTGGCGCGGCTGGAACAGATGATCGGTATGAGCGGCATCGACATTTCACCCCGCTCGGCTCGCGCGCAGATCGCCTCGGCGATCAATGTGGTGGTGCAGGTGGGACGACTGGCCGACGGGCGCAGGCGCCTGCTCAGCCTGTCGGAGATCACCGGCATGGAAGGGGAAGTCATCACCATGCAGGAGATATTCCGTTTCCGCATGACGGGCCGCGACGAACATGGCGCGGTGCTGGGCCGGTTCGAGGCGACCGGGATCAGGCCACATTTCCTGGGCGAACTGACCGATCGCGGGCTGCACCTGC
This sequence comes from Sphingobium faniae, assembly GCA_900100475.1. Taxonomy (GTDB): domain Bacteria; phylum Pseudomonadota; class Alphaproteobacteria; order Sphingomonadales; family Sphingomonadaceae; genus Sphingobium; species Sphingobium faniae. Next base: position 87,104 of record FMTU01000010.1, read on the forward strand.
CGCCTGAACTGTTCCGGCCAGAGACGGCGATCCACTGATGCCCGGCTATGTCATCCGCATCATGGTCCTGGTGCTGCTGTTCGCGGCGGTGATACTGGCGATTGAGGGCGTAGTCGGCTGGTATCGCAGCCGGGTGGGCACGACGCGAGCCGTCAACAAGCGGCTGAAGCTGATCGCGGGCGGCGCGCAGCGCAATGTCGTTCTGTCGAAGCTGCGCCGCGACGATGAAGCCGCCCGCTACGACCCGGAAAGGCTGTCGGGACGCGCGGCGCTGGGCATCGTGCATATGCTGCATGGCGCGGGAATCCCCTATTCCGCGCAGATGGTGATGAGCGGCATGGCGCTGGCGGTGGCGATCCTGTTCGCGCTGGTGATGCTGCTGGCGGGGCTGGGCGGCTATGCGCTGACTGGCGGAGTGGCTGTGCTGGCGCTCGTGTTCGCGGTGGCGCTGGGCGCGGGACTGCCGCTGGCGCTGATCTCGCGATTGAACCAGCGGCGGCACAAGAAGATGGAGGACCAGTTCCCGGTCGCGCTCGACACTTTCGTCCGCGCGTTGCGGGCCGGACATCCGATCGCGGCGGCGCTGGAACTGCTGACGGTCGAGATGAAGGATCCCATCGGCACGGAATTCGGCATCGTGGCGGATGAAGTCACCTATGGCGCGGACCTGCGCGATGCATTGCAGCGCATGGCGGAACGGTGGGGGATGAACGACCTGCACATGTTCGTCGTGTCGCTTTCGATTCAAAGCGAGACAGGCGGAAATCTGGCGGAAATCCTGGAAAATCTGTCCAGCGTCATCCGCGAGCGGCACAGCCTTTTCATGAAGGTGCGTGCGTTGAGTTCGGAAGGACGGACGACGGCGCTGATGCTGACGGTGCTGCCGATCCTGGCCTTCATCGCGCTGTTCCTGATGAACCCCGGTTTCTATCTGGACGTGGCGCAGGACAGCATGTTCATCACCGGCTTCGTCGGCCTGGCCCTGCTCTATGTGATCGGGTTCGTCACGATCCGGCGCATGGTCGATATCAAGGTATAGGGGGCGGACATGGGGGAATTGTTCACGTCCCGCTATCTGATCCTGGGAATGGTGTTCGTCGCCGTCGTGGGAATCGTGATGGCGGCCAGCATGATCGCCAGCCGCAACGCCGCTGTGCGTCGCCGCCTCGAACATCTGGGCGGCGGGGTGGCGGAGACGGGCAGCGTGACGCTGCGCGGCGCCCAGGTCAGCAATGAATGGACCCGTATTGCCGCGCGGCTGGAAAAGGCGGGCCTGTCGCTTGCCGACACGAAGAATGAGGCGCTGCGGAAGCGGTTGATCGAGGCGGGCTATGTCAGCCCGGAAGCGCCGCGCATCTTCACCCTCATCCGGCTGATGCTGACGCTGGGCCTGCCCGCGCTGATGCTGATGTTCAGCCTGGCGTCGCCCGAACCACCGAGCGTTCTGAAGCTCTATATCTTCGGCGTGGGGGTGGCGGTGTTCGGTCTTTACCTCCCCAACCTGTGGATCGCGGCGAAGGCGGACCGGCGGCGCGAAGCCGTCGTCAACGGCTTTCCCGACGCGCTGGACCTGATGCTGGTCTGCGTCGAGGCGGGGCTGGGACTGGAGGCCGCGCTGGACAGGGTGGGGCGGGAACTGGCGATTTCGCAGCCGCTGGTGTCGCAGATGCTGGGCAAGGTCGTGCTGGAACTGCGGGCAGGCCGCAGCCGCGCCGACGCCCTGCGCGGCATGGCCGACGATAATGAGATCGACGAGATCCGCTCCTTCGCCACCATGCTGATCCAGTCGGACCAGCTTGGTACCAGCGTGGGGCAGACGTTGCGGGTCTATGCCGCCGAAATGCGGGAAAAGCGGCGGATGCGGGCGGAGGAAAAGGCGCACAAGCTGCCGGTCAAGCTGTCCGTGCCGCTGGTCGCCTGCATGTTGCCGGTGATGATCGGCGTCCTGATGCTGCCGGCGATGATCCGGGTGATCCGGGAAATGCTGCCGGCGATGGGGGGGTAGATGAAAAGGTCAGGCTGCATCCTGATGATGATCGCCGCTGGCGGGCTGTCGGCCTGTTCGGGTGGGAGGAAAATGGAAGTGCGCGCGATGGGCGAACAGCGCGCGCTTCAGCCAGCCGACCTCGCTTCGGCCCAGGCCTTGTTCCGGCGGGGGGAATATGCGCTGGCCATCGAAGCCTATCGGCGGCTTCTGCGCGTTCAGCCGGACAATGCGGAGGTCTATAACGGGCTGGCGGTCAGCTATGCGGCGCTGGGGCGGCATGATGTGAGCGGCCGCTTCTTCGAACTGGCACTATCACTCGATCCGGCGAGCGTGAAGGTGCGGCGCAACTATGCGCTGAGCCTGGAGTGGCAGGGACGGGTCGCAGATGCGCGGGTGTTGCTGGTGCAAGGGGGCAGAGGGGCCATGCAGTCGCGCCTGAGCCTGGCCCAGATCGCCGCGCGCGCCCTTCCGGCGGATGCGAGAGTGCAGCAATTGGCGGCGGGGCCGTATCTCGACCGCCAGTCCGATCGCGAGGTGCAGCTTTCCACCGCACAGCCGGACAGGTCGGTGGCGCTGGGAAGCTGGGCGAGCAGCCTGAGCGTGACGATCATCGACAGGCAGATGGCGGACAAGCCCGATGAGGCCGTCGCCCCGAATGAGGGAGCGATGGATAAGCCGTCCGATGAGGTCGCGGGCGAGAGGAAGCGCTTTTCGGCCCGTTCGGCCCATGGGGATGGCGGCTTCACGCGGCTGTGGACCCGTATCCGCGATATGGAAGCGGGGGGATGAGGATGTTGGCCGCCCTGCTTGTCCTGGGCGTGGGTCTGTCCCCGCTCGCGCTTTGGGCGGAAGGCGGTGGGGACGCATCGCAGGCTGATCGGGACAATCTCTATCTGGATCAGGTGGAGGCGGCGGCGGACGAAGGCCGTTTCGTGCAGGCCACGGCCATGCTCGGCCAGACCCATGCCTCGCGGGACACGCACAGGCCGGCCGTAACCCAGGCGCAGTTGCTGGCAGCGGCCGGGCGGCCGGGAGAGGCGCTGGCGGCGCTTCAGAAGATCGAGGCGGCGGGCTATCGTTCCTGCCGCCTGTCGTGGTTGACTGGCGGCCTGCTCGATAAAGGCGGGAAAGCCGATGAGGCGGAGCCTTATCTGTGGGATGCGGTCGGCCAATGTCCCGGCATGTGGCGCGCATGGGAAGCGCTAGCACTGCATTTCGACCGGCGCGGGCAATGGGACAAGAGCGGTTCGGCTTATGAACAGGCTTTTCGCCTGACCGACCGCCCCGCACGGGTCGCTAATAATTATGGCATGTCGCTGTTCCGGCAGGGGCAGGTGAGGGAGGCCGCCAATCTGTTCGCTGAAGCGGTCAGCCTGGACCAGGCCAATGCCCGCTATCGGAATAATGAGGACGCCGCGCGGTTGCAGGCGGGGCTGGCCCTGCGCGCCGCCTCGGCAGGAGTGGACAGTGAAGACCGCGCGTTGCGTGTTGCGCAGGCGGCGGAACGGGCGCGGCAGATGCAGGAAGCCCTCACGCCGGATCACGCGACAGGGGATGGAACAGCGGAGGGGAAGGGGGCGCCATGACGCAGATCATATTGGCTCTGGCCGCATTATTGTTGATATTGGCGGCGGTGCAGGACGTGGCGATGCTACGCATATCGAATCTTTTCCCGCTGGCGCTGATCGCCCTGTTCGGTGTGTGGGCGGCTCATATCGGCTTTTCCACGGCGTTGTGGTCCAACGCTTTGTCCTTCCTTATCGCGCTGGGCGTGGGAACATTTCTCTTTGCGCGGCAATGGCTGGGCGGGGGCGACGTGAAACTGCTGGCGGCGAGCGCGCTCTGGTTTCCGATCAAGGGGCTGCTGCCGTTGACGGTCTATGTGACCTTGCTGGGTGGCTTGCTGGCGCTGGTCTTCATCCTGCTGCGCCGGATCGTTCCGGCCGGAAACCGCGAGGGCGGGATTCCCGCGCTGAAAGCCAAGGGGCCGGTGCCTTATGGCGTGGCGATCGCAGCGGGCGTGATCGCCTGTCTCTATCTCTACGGACCGCATCCTGCGCCTGCGAGCGGGATTCCATCCTATATGCGGGGATCGCTGGGGCTGGAATAGGGGCGGTCCATATTAGAGCGCGCTGCGTTAAATCAGACGCAGGGCGTGCACTTTATTCATTTCTTACCGCACCGTTTTTTTTGCGAAAAGCCGGTTCCCACTTTTGCGCACGATGTTCTAAGTCTTGAAGCACAAGAAACCGAATGGTTATTCCGTGTCGTCCGGGATCATAGAGACGATCAGTTCGGCCCGCGACCTGACGCCCAGTTTCTGGAAGATACTGTGCAGATGGACCTTGACCGTGCCTTCAGTCAGCCCGCATTTTTCCGCGATGGCGCGGTTCCGCAGGCCGGTGCGGATCAACTGCGAAATCTCCTTCTCCCGCTCGGTCAGCGGGCTGGTGGGCTTGAGCTTCTTATCCCGCGCCTGAATGCTGTAGCGGAGAGCCTTGTCCATGATGTCGGGGTCGATGCAATTTTCTCCCGCCGCAACCTTGGCGATGCAGGCCAGCAGTTCCTGCGGATCGCTTTCCTTCAGCACGATGCCGTTGACGCCCATTTCTATGGCAGCCAGCGTCTGCGCCGGGGAAATATACACGGTCAGGAAGATGGCCGGTACGCTGCACCCGCTTGCGCGTAATTCACCCAATATGTAGAGGCCGCCGCCTTCCTTCATGCTGAGGTCCAGCACCAGGATTTCCGGGTCGCTATTGGCGATCAGTTCCAGAGCTTCCGGCTCCGTCCTGGCGCCGCCCAATACGTCGTGGCCATTGCTCCCCAGAAATTGAGTGAGTCCATCCAGAAATATTGGATGATCGTCTACTATGATCAGCTTGGCCATTATATTGACGACCTATCGTTAGTTATAGGTATTTGAATGGAAAGAAGGGAGCTTTTGTCCAGCTTATCGAAATATGCTCTTCCTCCTATGGAAGTCAATCTTTGAGTCAGGGAGCGGGATTGCACGATCAATTCTTTGCCGTCGTCCGTCAGAGGCGCTTTGCCGCCGCGACGACCGGAGTCATCGCGAAATGCGATCATCAGATGGCCGCCGGCGACCGATATGGCGATGGACAGCCTGCGGGCCTTTGCATGTTGCACGGCATTGGCCGCCATCTCGCGGATCAGGAATTCCACCTGGATGGCGATGGTGCGGGACACCGCGATTTTCTCCTGATCGAAGACCGGGTGGCAAGCAATGCCCCATTGGCTCGACGCGATCGCGGAACATTGCCTGACCCGCGCGACCAGATCCTCCTGCATGTTCATGCTGCGCGCGCTTTCGTTCAGCAACTCGCGCAAATTGGCCTGTTCGTGGATGATGAGTTCCTCCAGTTCCCGCATGTCGTGCGACAAGTCGACAGGTTTCTGGCCGCCGATCTGGCCGCGAATCGTGGCAAGGCGCATCCGCATCGCCGCCAGCGTCTGAAGCACGCTGTCATGCAGGTCGCGGCTCAGGGCCTGCCGCGCTTCGACAAAGGACCGCTCGCGCCACGCGGAAAGGAAATAGAAGCGCTCAAAAAAGGATTCGACGCCTTCCTGAATGGAAATGAGCTGATCGAGCGCGCCCGCCGCCCAGCCGTGGCGCGTCGCCAGGAAGACCATCCCCGAAACATCTCCAGCGGCGATGGGAAAGCCCACGCCATAGGCCATGCCGAAGATACGTGACTGCGCCTCTATCAGTTCCGGGACGGCGCGGAAGCGCAATGTGCCGATGCTGTTGCGGACAAGCACCTCTTCCGATTGGCGGCTGAAGAGGAAGGGCATGTCGGCGACGCGCGAATCGAGCAGATCGGACGCAAGGCCGTCGGTCAGTTGCGGCGCATCGCAGGCACCATTGTCCCATGCGAAGCAGCGCACTTCGCCGCTTTGCAGGTTGCGCCAGATCAGTCCGACCTTGCGCGCGTCGCCAATGTGGGCCAGTTCCTCCAGCAGCGCGGAGGTGGGCAGGCTGTGCAGATTGCCGCCGATGGCCTGAAGCCGGTCGGCCCAATGCTGCAATTGCCCCCGGCGCAGCATCGTGCCGATGAAAGCCAGCATACCAAGGCATCCGATCAGCACGGTCGAACTGTCGATTCGGATCAGGATGTCGTGATGCAGCGTCTGCATCCCCCAGGGTTCGTAATGATGCCGCAGCAACAGGAGCAGGATTACCGCCGCGGCAGCTATCGCCGCGATGGTTCGTCCCAGCCGCTCATATATGGTCCAGAGAAGGATGAGCGCGGCCCCCAGCGCGGGCAGTTCCAATGGCCGGAGCAGGGCGACCATCAGCATCAGCAACTGGAAATCGACCAGCAGGATCAAAGGGCGGATCGCCATTTCCATCCGCGCTGGCAGAAAAAGGGCCGCCGGGAAGAGAATAGCCCAAACCGAAAGTCCGATGGTTACATGATTCAGTGTTGGCGTCAGGTTCGGATATTGGCTGCTAATGGCCTGAAAGCTCGCCTGGGCGAGGAAAGCGATGGCGATGCGGGCAACCGCCAGAACGATCATGGGTGAGCGGCTGACCCAGGCCGCCACCCGATACAGAGCGTGCGCTGAAAGTCTTTCGATTCGTTCCAATGCGTCTCCTCCGAGTCGGCCGCTCCGGCGTTGAGCGTTAACCATGCCTGTTCATGATGCTATGATCTACGGTATATAAGGCAATTATTTATCTATAACTATAGATCTATTGCGTAAGTTAATATGTCGCGACAAGGTGTTTTAATTGGTTAACAAAAGTTGAATTTGGATGACTCTCCATTTCGGCTCCCATAGATATGAGTAACGAATTGGATAAGTACTTTAATAAATGATTAATCCGGGGCCGGGCGACTTTAGGAAAGTCAGCCTGGTGGGAGATCGAGCAAACACCGCATTAGCGAAGCCGCTCATGCAGCAAGATGGGAAGCATCCGTTCCGTTGGCAGTCATGCTTCGGGGTGAGTGGTTTTCTGCGCGCTTCTTCCACCGTCCCCCGCAGCAGCGTGTTGGGGAAGAGAGATGGATTTCGAGCGCGATTGGAATTTCTCTGCAGCCGATGATCGCCAACAGGCGTTGGGGCAGGATGTCGCGGCTGCATTGCGGGCGGGGGCAAGCGATCTTCAGCCCGGCAAGATGCCGCATATCGTGCCGGGGCCGGATGGCACGGTCGTCCTGCCTGCGGGAACGGACCTGAACCGGATTCAGGTCGCCGGCAGCGATCTGGTGGTGACGCTGCCCGATGGGACGCAGATGGTCATCGACGGGGGCGCCGTATTCGTGCCGCGGATGATCGTCGGCGACGTGGAAATTCCCGCCGCCAACCTCGCCGCGCTGCTGATCGGCGAGGAGCCGCAGCCCGCCGCCGGTCCGCCGCAAAGTTCGGGCGGCAATTTCGTCGATCCTCAGGGCGACATCGGTGATCGCCATGGGCTGGGCGACCTGCTGCCCCCGACCGAATTGGCGTTCGGCCAGCCCGAGCAGCAGGAGATTATCCCGGTCGCGCCGGACGATGACGATCAGCCCGAAATAACCATCGTCACGCCCGACCAGCCGGCCGGTGCCAGCAATGCGACGGCCCAGGTCAGCGAAGCCGGTCTCGGACCGCGCGAGGGCGAACCGGCCGGCTCCGCAGCCCAAAGCGACAGCGAAAAGACCAGCGGCTCCATCGTCATCGCGGCGCTGGACCAGCCCGCGACCGTGACCATCAACGGCATTGTCGTGACGGGCATAGGGCAAATGATTGAAACGGACCTTGGCGTCCTGACGATCCGGTCGATCGGCAATGGGGAGATCGGATACAGCTATACGCTGACCGACAACATCATCGGCCCGCCGCCGTCCGAAATCTTCACGATCATCGTCACCGACGCGGATGGCGATCAGGCGACCGCCACACTCACCATCTCCATCGCGGACGATGCGCCGACCGCCATCGGCGATGTGGACAGCGTGACCGAGGATGGTCCTCTGATCGCCGATGGCAATGTGCTGACCGGAACCGGCGGCGCGGACGCCAATGGTACGGACGGCGTGGCCGATGTGCAGGGAGCCGATGGCGCGGTGGTTTCGACCACCGGCACTTTTCAGGGAAGCTATGGCGTCCTGACGCTTCAGGCCGACGGCAGCTATGTCTATGTGCTGGCCAACGGCAATGCGGCGGTCCAGAATCTGGTCCCCGGCCAGACGCTGACGGAAAGCTTCAACTACTCCATCACCGACGGCGATGGAGACATATCGACCGCCACGCTGACCATCACGATCAACGGCGCGGGCGATGCCGTCACGATCACGGGTCTGGATCGCGATCCCGCCGCCAACGGCGCGGAAGCGGTGGTTCTGGAAAATGATCTTGCTGATGGCAGTTCGCCCGACGCGGCGGCGCTGACGCAGGGCGGGGCCTTCGCCATCGCCGCTCCTGATGGACTGTCGACCGTGACCGTGGGCGGCGTGACGGTGCTCTCCAATGGTAGCTTCGTCGCCGGACAGGTCATCACGACGCCGCAGGGAGTGCTGACCATCACCGGCTTCACCCCGGCCGCTCAGGCGGGGACATCGGTAACGGCGGGCACGTTCACCTACAGCTTCGCGCTGACCGGCAACAGTCTGGACCATGGCGCGGCGGGGACGGACAGCCTTTTCCAGAGCTTCGATGTGGTCGCCACGGATCGCGACGGATCGAACGCCAGCGCGACGCTGGACATTCGTATCGTCGATGACGTGCCGGTCGCCCATGACGATGTGGATCGCGTCGCGGCGGGTTCCTACGAGCCAGAAGGCGGCAATGTCATCACCGGCGCGGGGACCGTGTCCGGGGCAGCGGGGGCAGACGTCAAGGGCGCCGACGGGGCGAGTGTGGCTGGCGTGGCCGCGGGGGCCGGGGGAGCGGCTCAGGTCGCGGCGGGAACAGTCGGGACGGCGATCGCGGGGACATATGGCACGCTGATCCTCGATGCGGACGGTGGCTACAGCTATGTCCGCGCGACGGGCACGCCGGGGGGCGTCAGCGACAGCTTCACCTATACGCTGCGCGACGGCGACGGCGATCTCAGCGCCGCGACGCTGCGCATCGACATTGCCGACAGCCCGGTCGTCATCATCTCCATTCCCCGCGCCGGGGATGGAGCGAGCGTCGAGGAAGCCGGCCTCGATCATCCGGCCGGGTCCAAGGCAGCCTCCGATGCCGAAACCACGACGGGCACCATCACCTATTCCGCGCCCGATGGCCCGGCGATCATCTCCGTCAACGGCACGTCCATCACCGGCGTCGGTCAGACCATTGTCACCGACAAGGGCGTATTGACCATCACCGGCCTGACCGATGGCGGCATTGATTATTCCTATACGTTGACGACCAGCACGACGGGCAACGACGTGACCGACAGCTTCCAGCTGACCATCACGGACACCGATGACAACAGCGCCACCGACAGCCTGGTCATCACCATCGTCGACGATGTTTCGACAGCCACGCCTGACATCGATTCCGTTCGCGAGGACGGCCCGTTGACGGCGGACGGCAATGTCATGACCGGTTCGGGCGGGACGGACGCCAATGCAACGGATGGCAACAAGGACGTGGCGGGCGCGGATGGCGCGCAAGTCACGGGGATTTCTTTTGGGGGAGCGACCGGCGCGGTGGGGGCGCCGGTCGCTGGAAGCTATGGCGTGCTTCAGATTGAGGCGGACGGCAGCTACCGCTATGTGTTGAACAACGGGAACGGCGCCGTTCAGGGACTCGATTCCACGCAGACGCTGAAGGAAATCTTCACTTACACCATCACTGACGGGGATGGCGATCCATCGGCGGCGACGCTGACCATCACCATCCATGGCCGCGATGACGGCGTGACCATCACCGGCCTGGGCGGTCAGGGAGCCGAAGAGGTCGTGTATGAAAGCGATCTGGCGGACGGCAGTTCGCCGGATGCGGCCGCGCTGGTCCAGACGGGCAGCTTCACGCTCGAAGCGCTGGACGGCGTGTCGACGATCACCGTGGATGGAAAATCCGTCTTTTCGGGCGGTGGCTTCACGGGGGCGACGATCACCAACGCTTATGGCACGTTGCAGATCACCGGCTTCACGCCCGTGACCGGTGCCGACGGCGACGTGATCGGCGGCGAACTCTTCTACAAATATACGCTGAACGACAATAGCCTGCTGCACAAGGGCGCCAATGACGGCAGCCTGACCGACAGCTTCCTGGTGGTGGTGACGGACACGGACAGCTCTGTCGCCAATGCAAGCCTCGACATCCGCGTGGTCGATGACGTCCCCATGGCGCATGACGATGTTGCGATCCAGACCAGCGAAAATACGCCGATCCTGATCGACGTCTTTGCCAATGATGTCGCCGGCGCGGACGGCGTCGACCTTTCCAGCGGCGTGGTGCTGGAAAGCGGCGCGGCCAAGGGCACGGTTGTCTATCAGGGAAATGGCGTTTTCCTTTACACTGCTGCGCCCGGCGCGGAAGGGGAAGACAGCTTCACCTACAAAATCATCGACGGCGATGGAGATCCGTCCATCGCCACGGTGACGATCACGCTGGCGGGCGATTCCAAGCCCAGCGTCCAGGTGTCCGATCTCACCGTTTGGGAAGCGGGCCTTCCGAACGGCACGCAGGCATCCGGCAATCTGGAAACCGACAGCGGCGTCATGACCATTGCGACCGGCGGCGACGCGCTGGCCAAAGTGGAAGTGCAGGGCAAGGACGGCTGGGTCGAAGTGACGGCCGCCACTGCCGGATCGCCGATCATCGTGTCGGGACTGGCGGGGCAACTCACCGTCACGTCCGATGGCGCGGGGCATTACAGCTACAGCTATACGTTGACCGCCAACGACCCGAATCATCCCGATCATGATCCGACCGATGGCGATGGCATCAGCGGCGCTGCCGATCCCAGGGCGGGAGACAGTTTCGCGGTTCGCGTGACGGACAGCGACGGCGATGTGTCGCCTGCGGACAGCATCCATGTGACCGTGCTGGACGACGCGCCGACGCTGACGGTAGGCGGCGCGACGAGCGTGGTGGAAGGCGCTACGGCGACGGGCACATGGTCGGAGGTGATTGGTGCGGACCAGCCGGGGGCGAGCACGGTCGTGCTGGTGGGCGCGAACAGCTATGCCATCGGAACGCCGATCAACACCGGCGTCGGCACGCTGACGGTCAAGGCCGATGGGACGTGGAGCTTCGCCGCCAGCAACAATCTGAACAACAATGCTAATCCGTCTTTGAGCTTCACGGTGAAGGTCACGGATGCCGATGGCGACGTAGCGCAGGACACGCAGACCATCGGCATCACCGATGGCGCGGGCCCCATGGCGGGAGCGGCGCTCGATCTGGCGCTGGACGATCAGAATCTGGCGGATGGGACGACGCCGGGCAATCCGGACTTTGCTTCGGGACTGGCGAGCTTTACCGCCGGTTCGGATGCCCTGACAGGGTTCGCCTTCGCCGCGGGCACGGGCGCGCTGGGCGGCGGGCTGACGTGGAACCGCGTGTCGGGGACGCTGATCGAAGGCTGGGACGGCCCGGTGAATACGGGCACGAAGATCGTGTCGCTGACGCTGTCGGCTCCAGCCTCCATCGCAGCGGGCGCGAGCGGCACGGTGACGGTCACGGCGACCCTGCTCGACAATTATGACAGCCATCCGGGCGTCAATCTGGATGACCTTGTCGCGCTGGGCAATATCGGCGTGGTGGCGTCCGATCAGGATGGCGACAGCGCGACCGTGACAGTCAATCTGACCGTGTCCGACGATGTCCCGACGGCGGTGGATGATGGACAGATCGCCAGCGTCGACGACAATGCATCGGGCATTGTGATTGGCACGCTGTCCGGTCTGCTCGCCAATGACAGCTTCGGTGCGGATGGGCAGGGCTCGCCGTCGATCACGATCGCGACCGGAAGCCTGGGCGGCACAGTGACGATCAATGGCGGCAATCTGGTCTACGCCTCGCACCATGATATCACCGCGCCCTATGCGTCGGTGGTCGAGACGTTCACCTACACCATCAAGGATGGCGACGGCGATACGGCGACGGCAACCTTCACCGTCCAGTTGACGGACAGCGGCCCGACGCTTTCGCAGGCGGCGGCATCCTTCACGGTTGACGAAGACGGATTGAACGGTGGCATCACAGCCCCCGCGCCCGGCGATGTTCCCGGCGCGGATGTCGTCAGGACGGGCACGCTCGCGGGCCTGAACTTCGGTGGGGACGGCCCGGGCGACATCGTGCTGGCGGCCATGGCGGATACCGGACTGCGGACGCTGTCAGGCCATGTCGTCGAAACGGTGTGGAACCCGGCGACGCATATGCTGACCGGGCAGGACGCCACCAACGGCACGCCTGTCTTTACATTGCAGATCACGAATGTTGTGACGGGAGCCTATCAATTCGAGTTGCTGGCCCCCATCAAGCACAGCAATCCGGCAAGCGAGGATGACAAATCGCTTTCCATCGGCGTGACGGTGAGGGACGCGGAGGGCGAGAGCGCTCATGGCGCGATCAGCATCACGATCAACGATGACAGCCCGGCCCTGACGGTGGGAAGCGCCGCCGCCGGCGCGCTGGCGGTGGACGAAACGTCGCTGTCCACCGATGGGACCGCCAGTTTCGCCGGCCTGTTCACGCCTCAATATGGCGCGGACGGCGTGGGATCGGTGGGCAACTATGTGCTGGGTGTCAGTGCATCGGGCGCGGCGTCCGGCGTTTTCGATACCGCGACCGGCCATCAGGTTTTCCTGTTCCAGGAGGGCGGCAAGGTCGTTGGCCGTGCCGGCGCCAATGCGGGGACCGCCGCGGGAGGTCCGGTCGTCTTCCAGCTCAGTGTCGATGCGGCGGGCGTGGTCACGCTCGACCAGCAGCGCGCGGTGCTGCATTCGCCCGATAGCGGACCCAACCAGCCCCTGTCGATCACCACCGCCAGCCTCATCACGCTGACGGCGACGGTGACGGACGGGGATGGCGATACGGTGTCGGCGACGGCCCATATCGCCACCGCCATCACCTTCTTCGACGATGTGGGCAATCTGGGGAGCTTCTCCAACATTTCGGTCATCAATGGCGCCAATGTCGTCGGACACGGCACCTTCGCCTATGATCCGGGCGCCGATGGCCATGGATCGTTCGCGATCACGGCGCCTCCTCTTGCAGGCATCACCTATTCGACGGTCCAAAATGCCACCGGCGCCTTGCTCACCGCGACGACCGATCCGGATGGCGCGGGCGGCAACCCGCCGGTTACGGTCTTCACCTTGCAGGTCAATGCGGACGGCACATCGGTCTTCACCCTGGTGGAGCCTCAGGTCGGGACGATGGAGACGCTGTCGTTGCTGGGGCTTAAGGCAGGAGGGCCGACGAACTTTGTCGAGTCATCCGATGGCAGCGTCGAATTCACCGGCATCGGGGGGGGCATCAACTCCTCCAACAATGGCTTTGGCGTTGGAAACCCGTTTGTCCGTTACGATCAGGGCTTCACCGTCGAATTCCACACGCCGGGGCAATCGGGGGATGAAGCGCCGGGCGCAAATCCTGAAATGGTGAGTTCGCTCGTTCTCAAGAATGAAAAGGTCAACGGCTCGCTGCAAATCAAGGTGACGGTCTATAATGATGTGACCGGGCAGTCGGAAGTGGTCCATACCAATCTTAGCATCACGGAGTCTTCTCTAACCGTCATCGACCCGATAATGGCAGAGTTCAACCGCGTCGTGATCGAAGGTGTCGGCGGCAGTGGTCAGGGCGTCCGCTTCACGTCGATCGACATCCACAAATCCATCCTTCCGGCCGATCTGGACCTCAGCTTTCAGATCCAGGCCACCGACAGGGATGGCGATCCGACTTCCACATCGACGCTCAACGTCTTTGTCGATGCGGCCAGTCCCGCGCCGCCGATCGCGATCGACCTGGACGGAGACGGGCTGGAGTTCGTGGGACTCGCGGCGGGCGTCACGCATGACTATGGTCACGGCCAGGTCGCGACGGCCTGGGTGGCTGCCGACGACGGGCTGCTCGCCCATGCGACAGGCAGCGTTCATGACATTAATTTCGCGGATGACGCCGCTGGCGCGTCGAGCGATCTTGAAGGGCTGCGCCTGGCCTATGACGGCAATGGCGACGGGGTGTTCGATGCGAAGGACGCGGCCTTTGGCGAGTTCGGCATATGGCAGGACGCCAACAGCAACGGAAAGGTCGATGCAGGCGAATATGTCTCGCTGACCGATGCGGGCATCCAGTCGATACAGCTTGTTTCGGACGGCCGATCCTATGGCGCTGCAAATGGCGATGTGAAGGTGCTGGGCGAAGCGGTCTTCACGACCGTCGATGGCCGCACCGGCACCATCGGTGACGCGATCTTCGCGAGCGGCGGCAGGGAAAGCGATAGCGGCAAGGTTGCCGCTGCGTCTACCTCCACGACAGGGTTCAATCAGGCGCTGGTCGCGGCGAGCCTCGTCGCAGCGGCGAACCTCCAGCCGGAGTCCGGCGATGTCGCCGCAGCGGCGGGGCAGGCTGATGATCCGAATGCCGGGACGAGCGATCAGCCGGTGCTGACCCAGAGCATGTTCGCACCGCTTGAGTCCATCGCTTCGGACCAGCCTTCCAACGCTCTGGCCGATGGCGTGCAGGATAAGACGGAAGCGTCGCCGACCGCGGCGCGCTCCAGCCATGGCGCAGGAGAGGAAACCGTCCATCATGCCGGTCTTGGCGCCGATCTTGAGGCTGGCACCGCCGCGCCCGACGTTGCGGACGGGGCGGATCAGGCATCGCCCGCCTTGCATCAGGCATTGCTGGCCCAGCCGATCGACCTCGCCGGTTTCGACGGCGCGGCGGCGATGCTGCCTGCGGACCACGCGCCCGCTCCGGCCCATGCGGCGATGGTGGCGCAGGTCGTGAGCGAAGCGCTGGGCCATGCGGACGCGCCGAACATCGACGCGCTGCTCGCCGCATTGCCGAACGGGCCGCACACGGCCCCGGTTTTTGGCGGAGGCGCGGCGGAACTGCTTGATGGCGGACATATGGCGGCGATCGCGGGCGGCGCAGGCGGCGCCTTCGATGCGGCCATGGTCATGCACGAAGCCATGGCTCTCGCGCACGCCTGACGGGGAATGCCGGGAAAATAACACACTGTCTCGCGGGGATATGGGGAGATTGGTTATGGGATACGGAACAGGGATGATCGCATCCGTCAGCCTGATGGCTGTCGCGATGCCTTTGACGGCATGGGCGGCGCCGGCGTCGCCTTTGCTGCAACTCGACAGGTCATCGCTCAAGGAGGAACTGCGGAGCCGTTATGACGCGGCGGTCGCGGCGGCTGGCGATCCGGCCACGCGCGCCGCGCAGGACAGCCGCTTCACCTGGGCGGTCGAAGGCAAGAACCAGTGCGGCATCGCGCTCGGCTTTCTGAAATCCGGCACGAAGGATGCAGACAGCATCAACAAGTGCGACGCCTTTGTGGCCCGCCTTTCGGCGACGCCACCGCCGCCGGCGTCTCCCGCGCCGCCAGCCCTACCCGCGCTGGACTGCGTATCGGCGCCGGCGGTGTCCATCTTCTTCGACTGGAATCAGGACGTGCCCCTGCCTGAAGGGGCGGACACGATCTCCACTCTGGCCCGGTCGGCCGCGCAATGCGGCTGGGGCAACCTGACCGCGACGGGCTATACCGACACGTCGGGCACGACGGTCTATAATGACGGGCTGTCGCTCCGTCGCGCGCGCAACGTCGCCTCCATGCTGGAGCAGGCGGGCGTGGCGCCTGGTTCCCTGGCCGTGGAAGGCCGGGGCGAAACGCAGCTCAAGATCGAAACCGCCGATGGCGTTCGCGAACCGATGAACCGTCGGGTCGAAGTGACCGCCACGAGCGCGCAATAAGGGGGAGCGGAAGATGATCATGCACAAGACATGCGGGAGCCTGATCGCCCTTTGCATCGCGGCGATGGGCGGATCGGCCCTGGCCCAGTCGACGGACCTCAAGAGCGCGATCGAGGCTGCGCTCGACAGCCATCCCGAAATCAATCAGGCGATCCAGAACAAGCAGGCGATCGAGTTCGAGCGCGAACAGGCGAAGGGCCTGTTCCTGCCGCGCATCAGCGTCGAAGGGTCGGCGGGCATCCGCCGCCTGGAGAACCGCACACGCCGGTCGCTGGGCCTGGAGGACCAGACGCTCTATCCGATGGAAGCCGATGCGGTCATCGAGCAGACCCTCTTCGATTCAGGCTATCGCAGCGCGGAAAAGCGGCGGCAGGCCGCGCGCACCGATGGCGCTGCGCTGCGCGTCGGGGAACGGGCGCAGTTCGTGGCGCTGAACGTCACGCGTCAATATCTCGACTATATGCTGCAACAGCGGATCGTCGCGGCGTCGGAGGACAATATCGCCTTCCACCGCAAGCTGCTGGGCGACCTCAATGAAGGCGTGTCGCGCGGGTCGATCAGCATTGCCGACCAGCAGCAGGCCGAAGAGCGGCTGCAATCGGCGCTGGTGCGGAAAAGCGAGGCGGAGCAGGACATGGTCAATGCCGAAATCTCCTTCCGCACGCTGACCGGCCTTTCCATTGATCAGGTGACGATGCCGGATGCCGTCACCGCCGCCGTGCCGCCGACGCTGGAGGACGCCATCGCGACCGCGCGCACCGACAACCCCCTCATCCGCGAGGCCGAGGCGGACATTCAGGCCGCCTATGCCGTCGTGGACGAGGCGAAAGCCGAGCTTGGGCCGACGGTGTCGCTGGAAGGGCGAGGCCGGGTTGGTCAGGACATGGACGGTTTCCGGGGCAGCACCAATGATGTCCAGGGCCGGGTCGTCGTCCGCTGGCAGCTCTATAATGGCGGCATCAACCGCGCGAAGGTGCAGGAAATGACCCGCCGCGCGAGCGAGGCCCGCTTCCGCCTGAGCCAGCGCGAGCGCGAGGCGGAGGATGACGTCCGCACGGCCTGGAACCGCTGGGACACGGAAAAGAAGCGGCTGGTGGACCTCCAGCGGCAGAGCACCGTGTCCGACGCGCTGCTGGTGTCCTATCGCGAACAGTTCAATGTCGGGCGGCGCTCGCTGCTGGACGTGCTGGACACGCAGAACACCCGCTATAATACGCTGGTGCGGGCGGAAACGTCGCGTTTCTCGGAGATTTTTGCGCAATATCAGATCCTTGCGGCGGCCAACAAGCTGCTGGACGCCATGGGCCTGCCTGCGCCGTCCGACGCCGGGGCTTCCGCGCGCAAGGCATATGATGTGCCCGACCTGCCGCCTGCCGAATTGCAGAGGCGCCGTTATCCGGGCTGAGTTTCCAACAAGGGGCGTGAAGGCGCCGCGGGGTAGACAATGCTGAACCGAAGCAGCGCGGGCAGTCTGGCCGAATGGCTGGACGATGCCCTGACGCCCAATGACGAACTGGCCGAATGCATCGCCCATGTGGCGCGGCATTTCGACCGGTCGGCCGGGATCATCGGCCTGCGGGCGGGGCTCGCGCTGGACGAAAAGGGTTGCCTGCCATTCCATCAGGCGGAGTCCGCGCTCGATCAGGTCGGGCTGCTGGCCCATCCCGTGCGCGGACGGCTGGACAAATGGCGGGCGCATGACTTGCCCGCCATCCTGCCGCTGACCGAAGGGCGCTATCTGCTGCTGATGGACATGCAGGGCGGCGACGCGCTGGTCCACCTGCCGGGCATGGATGAGGCGATCTGGGTGCCGTCGGATCAGATCGCGCCCCGCTTCACGGGCGATGCGCTGGCCGTGCAGGCCGACCATGGGCGCGAACGATCGGAAGAACGGCCTTGGGACGAACGGGTGCGCCAGCACTGGTTCTGGCGCGAAGTATGGCGCGTGCGCGGTTCCTTCCTCTATGTCATGCTGGCGGCGGCGGTCATCAACCTGCTGGCCTTTGCGCTGCCGCTTTTCACGATGAACGTCTATGACCGGATCATCCCCAACAAGGCGGCGGCGAGCCTGTGGGTGCTGGGCGTCGGCGTGCTGCTGGCCTTTTCGCTCGACTTCGCGCTTCGCCTGGCGCGGTCGCGGCTGGTCGATGAAGCCGGTCGGGAGATTGACGAGCGGCTGTCGCAGCGCCTGTTCGAAAAGGTGATGAACGTGCCGCTCTCCGACCGGGCGGGGAGCACGGGCGCGCTGGCGCGGCGGGTGTCGGAATTTGAGATGGTGCGCGAATTCTTCGCCTCCACCACGGTCGTTCTGGCTGTCGATGTGGCCTTCCTGTTCCTGTTCGTCGCGCTGATCGCCCTGCTGGGCGGTTGGCTTGCCATGGTGCCGGTGGTCATGATGGGGATCATGGCGGCGGCGGGCTTTTTCCTGCAACGGTCGATGGCGCGCCTGGCGCGTGACGCGCAGGCCGACGCCAGCCTGCAAAGCTCCACGCTGGTGGAAGCGATTGGCGGCATCGAGACGCTGAAGGCCTGCCGTGCCGAAGGGCGGATGCTCGACCGCTGGCGCCGCTATGCACGGATGAGCGCGGCGACGCAGGAAAAGCTGCGGCGGCTCAGCGCGACCAGCGTGACGCTGGCGGCGCTATGCCAGCAGGTGACGAGCATCGCGCTGGTGATCGGCGGCTTCTACATGTTCTCGGCGGGCAATATTTCGATGGGCGCGATCATCGCCATCGTGATGCTGGCGGGGCGGTCGCTCGCGCCGGTCGGGCAGCTTGCCTTCGTGATCGTGCGGGCGCGGCAGGCGATGACGACGCTCGACAGCCTGCAAACGCTGATCGACCAGCCCGACGAGCGGCTGGACGGGGCGCGGGGCATCATCCCCAGGATTCGCAATGGCGCGATCGTCGCGCAGGACATGCTGTTCGCTTATCCGGGCGCGAGCCAGCCGAGCCTCAAGGGCATCAACCTGCGGATCGAGCCGGGCGAGCGGATCGGCATCATCGGGCGGGTGGCGTCGGGCAAATCGACGCTGGGCCGGGTGCTTTGCGGCCTCTATCCGCCCAGCGGCGGGCTGATGCTGGTGGATGACATCGACAGCCGCCAATATCATCCGCACGAATTGCGCGCCGCCTTCCGCTATGTCGGGCAGGACGCGGAACTGTTCAGCGGGTCGGTGCGCGAAAACCTGATGCTCGGCACGCAACGGGCAGATGACGAGCAACTGGTGGAGGCGCTGGAACGATCGGGCGCAGGGCGCTTCTTCGGGCGGGACGCGGCGGGCTTTGACCTGCATATCGGGGAGCGGGGCAGCCGCCTTTCGGGCGGGCAGCGCAGCTTTCTGGTGCTGGCCCGCGCCCTGGTCGATCCGTGCCGCCTGCTGTTCCTCGATGAACCGACCGGCGCGATGGATCATCAGACCGAAACGCTTTTCATCGACCATCTGGCAAAGGCGCTGCGGCCTGACCAGACGCTGATTGTGTCGACCCATCGGCATGGGCTGCTCAATCTGGTCGATCGCGTGCTGGTGATCGACCAGGGCATAGTGGTCGCCGACGGCCCGCGCGACCGGATCATCGGCCAGCTTCAGGGCATGGCGAAGGAAGGGGCGCAATGAACCGGATGCGCGCCAGCCTGCTGTTCCGCAGCACCGCCGTAGCGGCTCCGGTGGCTGTGCTGATCGCGGGCGCGGCGTTCTGGAATCTCCATCGGGGAGAAGATGCGCCAAAGCCCGCCGTCTACGCTTCCACCACTGCCCATGAACGGACCATTCCCCGTCAATATGCGGCGCTGGTCCGCATGACGGAGGAGACCGGGGCCGCGCCCCAAGGGGACGCCGCGCGGCAGGAAAACAGCCGCCTCGCCTTCGCGAAGGACGCCACTCGCGCCGCCGCGCCCTTTCGCATGGGACAGGCCGGGATGGATCATGATCGCGCCCTGCAATGCCTGACGCAGGCCATTTATTATGAAGCCGCGCGCGAGCCGGAGGACGGCCAGCGGGCAGTGGCGCAGGTCGTGCTGAACCGGCTGCGGCATCCGGCCTTCGCCAAGACGGTGTGCGGAGTTGTCTATGAACGGTTCCATGCCACGGTGTGCCAGTTCAGCTTCGTCTGCGACGGATCGCTGGCGCGGCGGCCCTTGCCCGGCCTTTGGGAGAAGGCGCGCCGCATCGCCGGGCAGGCGCTTGCCGGCACAGTCTATGCGGGCGTCGGCACCGCGACCCATTATCATGCCGATTATGTGTTCCCCCGCTGGGCGCCGCATCTGGCGAAGATTGAGCAGATCGGGGCGCATATCTTCTATCGCTGGCCCGGCGGCTGGGGCCTGCCCCGCGCCTTCACCGGCCTTTATGCGGGCAACGAACATATTCCCGCCTTCGACCCCGCGCGTTTCGCGGCGGTGGAGGAAGCGCGGATCGACTATCCGCCTGTCGCCGCGCTGCCCGAAAGGCGGGCGGCGGACGATCTGGGCGGACGGCTCGACCCGGCGAAGGGATGGACGCTTTCGATCCCCGATCCATCGCAGACGCGCGGTTCGCTGGACACCATGCTGGCGCAGCAGCAGCAGGGCGCGCCTTCCGCGCGCGCTGGTCAGACGGTGGCTCTGGCGGACGGGCAGGGACAAAAAGGGGTGAACCCATGATGGGGCGATGGATCAACTGGCTGCGGGAGAAAAGCGGCAGCCAACAGGTCATTCTTTACAGCGGCGGCGGCATGATCGTCTTTCTGCTATGGGCCGGCCTCGCCCCGGTGGACGAGGTGACGCACGGGCAGGGCCGCGTCATCCCCTCCAGCAAGGCGCAGGTCATCCAGAGCGCCGAGCCGACCACGATTGAGGAAATCCTGGTCCGGTCCGGGCAGAAGGTCGGCAAGGGGCAGTTGCTCGTCCGGCTGGACGACGCGATGCTGGCGTCCGAACTGGGGCAAATTCAGGCAGAGACGCGATCGCTGACCGCGCGGGCCGACCGGCTGGCCAGCGAAGGGACGGGCGCGGCGGCCACATCCTGCAACCCCGGCGCGGACGGGCGCGTCAGCAGCGAGTGCCAGCAGGAACAGGCGCTGGCGCAGGTGCGCGAATCCGCGCTTCGCAGCCGTCAGACGGGCCTGTCCGCGCAGGTCGAGCAGCGCCGCCGCGAAATGGGCGAGGCACAGGCGACCATCGACAGCCTGACCGGCAGCGTGCAGCTTTCGCGCAAGCGGGTGGAGATGCTGGAGCCGCTGGCGGCCAAGTCGATCGTGCCGCAGACCGAATTGCTCGACGCGCGGCGCGAACTGGTCGACGCGCAGGGCCGCCTCGCCGCCGCCCGCCAGCAGGCTTCGCGCGCTGCCGCCGCCATTCAGGAGGCGCAGGCACAGCTTGCGGAGGCCAATTACCAGTTCCGGCAGGATGCGCTCAACGAACGCAGCCAGCTTGAGGCGAAGATCGCGGTCAACAGCGAATCCCTGCGCGGCGCGCGCGGCCGGGCGCAGCGGGCGGAAATCCGTTCCCCGGTCGATGGCGTGGTGAACGATGTGCAGGTGACGACCATCGGCGGCTTCGTCAATGCGGGGCAGAAGATCATGCAGATCGTGCCCGTGGGGGAAAAGCTGCTGGTAGAAGCGCGGGTGAAGCCGAACGACATTGCCTTCATCAAGACGGGCGACAGGGCGGTGGTGAAGGTGACGGCCTATGACTTCTCCATCTATGGTGGCCTGTCGGGCACGGTGCAGCAGGTGTCGGCCGACAGCGTCTATGACGAAGCGACGCGGGAGGCCTATTTCACCGTGGTGGTGGAAACCGACCGTGCCTATCTGGGGTCGGGCAAGCACCGCCTGCCGATCACGCCCGGCATGGTGTGCGACGTGGAGATATTGACGGGCCGCAAATCCGTGCTCGCCTATCTGCTCAAGCCCGTAATGAAAGCGCGGGACGAGGCGTTGCGGGAGCGTTGATCCGGAGCGGTTGCCAGACAATCGGGCCTGGCCGCTGGTACAGAAATTGGGGCGCGGGTTTATCGCGCGGCGAACTGCGTGGCACGGGGCGGCGTCACCCGATAGCCGTGCGTCCACCGGCCAAAGGCGTTGAAGCTCAGAACCGGGCGATAGTCGCTGATCTGCGAAGAGGGCAATATCCGGTCCGTCATATTGTCGAGGACCATCAGTTCCCCGTCGATCTGCACCGCCAGCACCGCATGATCCGCCCTGCGGACAAGATCCTTGACGATGACGAGGAACATCGAGCGCGGATGGAAACCCGCGGCTTCCAGCAGCTTCATCTTGGCGATGGCGTAATCCTCGCAATCACCCCTGCCTTGCTGGAGCGACTGAGCGGCCGTGGCCCAATGATCGGCCCCCGGCCTGTCATCGGTGAACCGGAGTTGCCTGTTGACCCAGATGTTGATGATCTCCGCCTGTTTCTGCCGGTCGGCATGGCGTGAACTCTGGACGATGGCGCTCCATTTGCCGCTTTGCGGAAGCGCGCGATTGGCGCTGGCCCATTTCGCGTCCAGCGAACTTTGCCGCAGCGGCAGCGCTACCGATCCGAAAATATCGGGCTTGCCCGACAGCCCCGTCGATGAAAGCAGCGCGGGCGCAGGGCGGGGGCTGATGATGAAGGGCGAGGCCTGCGGGACCGCCGCCGGGAGGATCGGTGTGGTGGCGGCGGTCAACCCTTGCATATAGGCAGGCACCGCGACGGGCACGCGGAAATGATCGTCCGATGCCCTGAACATGATGGCCATTCCCTGAATCCGCAGGGCGGGAAGCTGGCCGATAATGTCCGTTATGCGCTGGTTGTTGATGATCGGCGAAGCGGCGGGATGGACGGCATGTGCCTGTCCGTTCGCATGGGGTTCGTCCATCTGGCGGGCGCTGATTTCCATCAGCCGATTGCTTCCGCCGAACAGGTCCTGGCTCAGCCGCCTGTTGACCAGTGCGTCCCTATAGGAATCGGCGACGCCCGAGCGGACGGAATCGATCGCGGTGATCCGGCTCGTCGCGGCAAGCCCTTGCGCCATCGCGGCTCCATGGGCCGCGCCCAGCAACGCAAGGCTGGCCATGACATGGGCTGACAGGGAGGAGGCAGGATGGGACATGGCCCGCAATATGCCGGGCAAGCCATAATATTCAGTGCGCTCGCTTGGTTAATGGTCGCGTAACCGGGGCTTTTGGCCGCGTTATGACGGCAGGAAGCGATGGCCGCTGCGTCGTCGCGGCCATGGCGGGGAAGTGGGAAGGGCCGCCCGGAACAATGGCGCGCCTACATGCGCAGCACGATGGAAATCAGGGGATAGACGCCGTTTCTGCTGCCACGCTTGACATATTTCATGCCGCCTTCCGCCCAGATATGCCCTCCCGGCGAATAGCGGATGCCCAGATAATGCGCGTCCTGATTGAACCCTCTCTTATAGTCGTCGTGGCGGAGCCGGTAGAGCGCGGACCAGCTATCGTTGATCTGATAGTTCAACTGGCCGAGGGCCGTGCCCCGGATCGTATTGTCCAGATCGGGATTGGTGATGTAGTTCGCCGCGACCCTGAAGCGCCGCGTCAGGGCATATTCGGCGCCGATCCTGACCAGCGCGGTATTGCGAAGATCGTGCACGCTGGCCGCGTCGTCATCCAGATCGCGCAGCGCGCCCGTCCCCACGACGGTCGCGAAGCGCGGGTTCCACTGGGACCGGATTTCGGCTTCCACCTTGTGCGAGGTGAAGGTCGCTCCCGAATTTTCAAGCCGCGTGGGGCGCGCTGTATAACGCGCCGTCACGACATGCCGGTGGGTGATCGGGAAGGCGTAGCGGACCCGGTATTCCTGAAATCTGTCGATGGCGGAAAAATCGCTGACCGGGCCGTCATAGCGATAGTCCGAAAAGCGCGCCGTCAGTTCCAGGAAGTGATTGACGCCGAAATAATGGATATATCCGACCTTATTGTCCTTGCGCAGATAGACGTCCGGCCGCTCTTCCTGTTCATGTTCATAATAGACTTCCTCCCTTGAGAGGAAGGGGGCGGCGCCGCCGATTTTCCAGCTCTCGAACGAAAGGTCGTTTTCGTAGAAGGCATAGAGGCGCGGACTGGCCTCTCGCCGGAACTGGCGGATGCTGCGCTCCACGTCGCTGTCGTCCGGCCATCGCGCGGCCGCATCGGCATAGCGGGCGCGGGCGCGGCCGAAATCATGATCGTAACGATAGGATACCGCCACGCCCAGCGCCGCGTCAGTGCTGTCAGGCTCCAGTTGCAGGGCCTTTTCATAGGCTTCGCGCGATTCCCGAAGCTGGCCGTTCCACCGCAGCAGCTTGCCCAGCGCCCGCCAGGATTCCGCATCGTTCGGATCGGCGGCCAGCGCAGAGCGATAGGCGGCCATGGCGTCCTGCCAGCGATAGTCCCTGAGCTGCCGGTCGGTTTCCTCCGTCAGGGACAGGCCGGTGCCCGAATTGCCGCCCGCATTGGTCTGCGCCATGGCCGTTTCGGCGGCGATGCCGAGGCAGGCGAGCGTGAGAGGCCCGATCGTTCGGATGATATTCGTGCCAGACATTCGTGCCTTCCTTTTGTCGTTCAGGCCGATCCGCCTTCCTTCATGTCCCGGATGACCCGCCAATGCTCCGCGCGGAGCATGTGGGCGGGGGTGAGCCATATCTTGCGCGCGCCGCCACGCACCGCCGCGAACATGGCGGTCTTCATGTCCTCTGCCGTCAGGACGCTGCCCGACGCGCCCCAAAGCCCGATGGAGTGCCAGTAATTCTGGGCGCCCAGCGTACGGCTCATATATGAGGCGACGGACTGGCTTTCCTCGGCGGGGATATGGTCCAGCGCGAAATAGTCCCAGACCACGAACTGATCGACAAAGGGAGCCAGCAGCGGATAATCCTGCCCATTTTCCATGCTGTTGAGCAGGAAATCGCTGCGGCTGATCCTGACGTCGAAGAACAGGTTCTTGCTTGCGCGCTCGACGGTGGCGGACAGGCGGGCGAGGATGGAGGCAACCTGCCGCGACCGCCATATGCCGATGGCCGGGTCGTCCCGGTCGATCTGGCCGTTCTTCCGCCTTGGCCAGTCGCCCCGGCCGGTGGCGTCCGCAAAGGCGCCTTTGCACCGCTCGCAGAAGCAATAGCTGTCGTAGAAAAGCTCGGTGATGTTGATGCTGTCGGCCTGATTGTGCCGGGCCAGCGCGTCGCAGGCTTCGGTCAGCAAGTCGCCAAACTCGCCCGCCGCCAGCCAGGTGGAGCACACGAATTCCCGGCTGGGCCAGCCGCTCCAGTGGATCGCGGCATATTGAGGATGGCGGGCCACATAGCGGGGGGCCAGCACGTCCAATATGGTGGTCGTGACGAAGCCCCGTTCCCGCAGCGCACTGACCGCTTCGTCCAGCATGTCGCCGTCATGGGACCGTTGATGGTCGCTCCACCATTTCCGCTGCCCGTCCCAGCGGAAATAGGTCCAGTCGGGGCGCCCTGCCGAAATGGCGACCCGGTTGATGAAGGAGGACGCAGGGTTTTGCATGAAGAGGCGATAGGAATCGCGCCAGTCGGTCCAGTCCGCGAAATGGATCGCCGCGGCGAGTTGCGTGCTGGCCATCCTGATTGCGGCATCGCTCGATGGGCCATGGCCAAGCCGCGCCTGCAACGCATATCCGCCCGCCAGCCCGCCGCCCAGGAACAGGCCTCCGTTGAACACGACGCTGCGTCGGCTGGCGGCGGGGGCGCTGGCGGGCGACAGATCCAGCACGCTGCGGCGCTCCGGCTTGTTCCAGTTCTCCGACCGCGACCGGAACTCGGCCCAGAGCGAATAGACGACAATGGCGTTATAGAAATGGCTGAGCGGCAGCAGCACCGCCAGATAGGGAAGATACAGCAGGTCGCGCGGCGATTTGTCGAGAAGGATGGCCGTCACCGCCGTCAGGATGAGCGATCCGACGCCCAGATAGGCGATCCACTCCAATGTCTTGAGGTGCAGCAGCCCGGTGTGGAGTGCGAAGGGCAGCAGGGCGAGGGCGAACCACTGAACCAGCGGAATGGCGATGAGGTTGAGCGTCAGCGTCGGCAGGAACCATCCGAACAGCCCATATCTGGGACGCAGGATCATGCCCTTGTAAAGCCGGGCGATCTTCATGTAGCTGCGGGTCCAGCGGACGCGTTGCCGCCACAGGCCGCGAAGATTATTGGGACATTCCGCCAGAACGCGGGCCTGCGCGCCATAGACGATCCGCGCATCATGACGGTGCAGCCTGAACGTCAGTTCCAGATCTTCGCCCCAGATGTTGCGAAAACCCCCGATGCGCCGCAGGGTGTCGGTGCGGACCAGCCCCAGATTGCCGGGGATGATCGGCAGGATATTGGCCATGGACAGGGCGCGGCGCACATAGCCGGTGCCGATATGCGACGTGACGACCAGCATCTTCTGCAACAGGCCCTGGGGTCGCAGCGGTGTGTCGTTGCCGCCCACGGCCTGCGTCCGGGGATCGACGAAATAGGATATGCCGTTGCGGATCGTGTTCCGTTCGAACAGGGTGTCGGCGTCGGTGAAAAGCACGATTTCCCCGCGCGCCTCAGCCAATCCCCGGTTGAGCGCCGATGCCTTGCCGCCATTGTCCTTGACCAGATGGCGGATGGCGTTGCTGTCGATATGACGTTGAAGCGCGCGCTCCGTCCCGTCTGTCGACCCGTCATTGATGACGATCACCTCGAAATCGGGATAGTCCGATTTCAGGATCGACTGGATGCAAAGGGCAATGGTGCGCTCTTCATTATAGGCGGGAACCAATATGGTGACGCTGGGGGTGTAGGCTTCCGTTCGGGCGCGGCGGAGAATCCTGCGCTCCCAGAAGGGATAGGTGAGCGCCAGCGGCATGTAGAACAGCGAGAGCAGGCCGAAATAGAAACAGGCCGCCCCGAACAGCGCGAAGAGAAGGGACAGGGGCCACATCAGCCCAGATGCCTCTGCTCATGCAGCAGCGCCATGTTCGCGATGATGTCGGGGACCATCTGGACATGGGCGCCGATCCGCGCGTTGATTTCCAATATGCGCGGCCTTCCATCCCGGTCGCGGCGAATGTCCATGTCCAGGGGACCGGCCAGGCCCAGCGTTCGGGCCGCGGCGACGGCAAGGCTTTGCACGTCGCGGGGACGCCGGGGCCTTAGTGCCAGCGCATTGCCGACCCGTCCTTCCCGCAATTGCGTCTTTTCGAAAATGCCCTTGGCCAGCAGCCTGAACGGCGGGTCGGGATGGATCAGCAACTGGACGTCATATTCCTTGCCCGGCATGAATTCCTGCCAGAGCAGCAGGTCGTCGGCATCCATGTTCGCCGGCTCATCATGGATGACGACGCCACGGCCGCCTCGCCCGATGCGGGGTTTGGAAATCAGGGGATAGCGCAGCCACCGCATCGGTGAACGCCCCAATGCGCTGCGGGGCACGGCGATGTCATGCGCGGCAAGCGCCTGCGCCGTTTGCCATTTGTCGTGGCAGATGGCGACGGGATGGGATCTGGAGATGAAGACGGCCACGCCCGCCGACCGGAAGAACATCGCATGATCGGCGATCAGGGGCAATTCCTCCGCGACGGTGGGGAACAGCCAGGATGCGCCCTTTGCCCCGGCCAATGCGTGCAGGATCGGCAGATAATCGGCGTCCGTGGCGGGCGGGACCAGTGCAAATTCCTGGGCTTCGCAATCGCCCACCCGTTGCATGTCGACACCGACGACATGATAGTCGAGCGCGCGCAACGACTGCACGGCCGCCCGTCCGGCCGGGCCGCCCACACCGGTTATCAGGACCGAGCGCCGGGGCCCTGCCCGCCGCGCCGATGCCTGCTGCATCACATCGCTCCCAGCACGGCGCGAATGGCGATAAACCCTTCGGCGAAACGCACTTTCGCCTGATTGCCGCGCACCCGCGCGATGCTGCGGATCAGTTCCGGCTTGAAATAGGATTTGCGGGTCTGGCTGCTGTGGCATTGCAGGGCGCGGATCTTGAAGTCCAGGCAGTCCGACACATCGACGAAGAAATTCGGCCTGAATTCGGGCGGCGTGTTGGGATTTTCATAACATAGGACGGTCGGGACATTCCGACACGCTTCGACCGTGGCGTTGAACACCATCCGATGATCGGAATGGCGGTCGAAATTATTGTGGGTGAAAACCACGTCCGGATTATATTTCCTGATCGCTTCTTCTATCGCCGATTTGATGCCGTCCCGCCGCGACGTCATGCCGCAGTCGGGGAAGTTGAGGATGGTCAGCGATGACAATCGCATGACCTCGCCCCCTTTGTGGGCTTCGCGGCGGCGGCTGTTGTGCAGGGGGGTCGGACTGGCGCCCAGTCCATTTTCTCCGCTGGAAAGAATCAGCGCATGCGTGGCAAAGCCCTGCTTGCGATAATGGAGCAAGGCCGCGCCGCAGCCGAATTCGACATCGTCGGGATGGGCGCCGATCGCCAGAATGGCCTTTGTCGGAGCGGGCGCCGCCTGCCTGCCCCTATTATACCGAAAACCAATGCCGGCCATGGTGACGACGGAAAAGGCGATAGCGGTATGGGAGAACAGGTCGCTTCTGAACGATAAATCGCTGCCAAGGGCGTTCATGAAAACATGACCGTAGATGAAGGCGCATGTCAGAAATGCGATATTGATCATCGACAGAACGGGAAATCGCCATCTCGATTCAATGATGTTGTAATATAGACATTCGGAAGCGATTATCATGATGATCATGAAAACACAAAAATACTGGATGCCGCTGGCGCTTCTCATAACCCACCTTCCCCTTACGCACTGGACTGGCAGCGTCCCAAAAGAAAAAGCGACCTTTGTTATATATAAGAAGTCATATTTTCGCATGAGACATGGATTCGAATCGAAGCCATATCGTTAACATATGAGAAATATAACAGCGTCAGCGGAAAGATGTTAAATTAAATAATGATCATTCGATTATCAATATAAAACAGATGTTTATGATGTTATTAGTATGATTTGTAAAATTTTACGCATGTCATATATATCAGAGTGGATATTTGAATTTATATTATAAGATACATCTCGTTCGATATAGATGTGCTTGCGTTCCAATAGTCGGCCACTTTTGGCGTGGTCGATCATTGGCTCCATCGCGTTGTGCCGGCGCAACTCGCGCATAACGCTACTCCGCGAGAATGCGCGAAATAAACTTGCGCCTTGCCTTTTCTGGAGGATTAACCTGCCGCCAATATGCCTTGCCCATCGTGTCGGGCGGGCGGTTGGCGCCGTGAACATCATCTTTTTCCGCAGCGCATTGAAGATCGAAGAAGCGGCGTCGCGCTATCTCGGCCCCTTGAGAGCGCGGATCGAGAAGATCGAGGCCGAACTGGCCGAAGCGCAATCGTGAATGCCATCCCGTCTGACCGGGCCGACATCAGTCGAGAGAGTTGCTGCGAACCGCATGCCGCGCAAGCATATGTTGGTCCTCCAGCGACGACGAGAGTATCGCGATCACGATACCGATGGCGGCCCCGAGAACGGTGTCCAGGATGCGCTCCGACACCAGCGTGGTTGCCGTCACCTCCGGCGCGGCGAGCTGGGTCATCAGCAGCGCCATCGGGGTGATCAGTATTTGTCCCAGACCGTAATTGGCGCCGATGATCAGTTCGGTCGCATATTGCAGGATGACCAGCAGCGCGAGGATGGTCCAGACCGACGGAGTCTGGGCAAGGATCAGCCCGGCCGCCAGCGCGCCGACGATCGTGCCCGCCATACGCTGGAGCGCGCGGTGCATGTTGATGTGGAGATGAGCCCCTTGCAGCACCGCGAGCGCGCCCATCGCCGCCCAGACGGGGTGCCTCCCGCCGAACGCATGCGCGATCGAGATAGCGATCGCCGCGGCGACCGTGCTGCGTGCCGAGGCGATCAGCAAGCCGCGCATGGGGCGGACTGGTTCGGCGGGCAAAGTACGATCGGAGGTCGATTGCTGACGGAAATGCTCGGTCGCCGCGCAAATGCCCCAGGCCAGTAAACCGACAACGTCAGTGGCGGCGCTGCGTTCCAGCACGTCCTGAAACGAAGCGGCATCGCTCATGCCGGCGCCGGCGGCGAAAATGAAGATCAGCGGTCCGGGCGGTCCGAACCGTCCCGCGAAGGCGACGAGGAAAAAGATGCCGCAGGCCAGCGTCAGCAGGATCAGCCTTGCCGTCAGGGGAAGGCCCAGCCACCCCGCCGCCGAGATGACGAAAACGGCCAGGGTCTGGCAAAGTACGCATAGGAAAAGGATCCGGTTGCGGCCTCGTTCGGGCGCAAAGCGGCCGAAGAGCGCGACCAGCGCGCCGAGCGCGGCAAAGCCGATCAGATGCGCCCAGGGCGACAGATAGACGAGCGGCAGCGCGATCGCGGCGGCCGCAGCGGACTGAAGCCCCGCCAGCGAAGCGTTGCGCCAATGCGGCTGGGGGGCGAGCGCGAGGCTGTCCCGCATCTGTCGCGGATGCAGCAGATGGCGGATCGCATCGACCCGCCGCATTGCCAGCGGCCGATCTTCCCCCGGCACAGCTTCATGAGGTCCACATGCCGGCATCAGCGGTGGCCCTTTGCCGCTGATTGCTCCAGAGCCTGCATGCGCCGATCGATCCGGCCGAAATATTCCAGCATCGCCGTGATCTCGTCGTCCGAGATATCCATCAGCATCCGCGCTTCTCCCCGGCCAAGTTCTTCGCGGATTCCAGCCACCCGGCGCTCGCCTTCCGCTGTCAGATGGATCAGCCGCGCGCGGCCATCGGTCTCGTCCCGGCTCCGCTCGATCAAACCTTCGCGCGCGAGAATATCGAGCACCCGCACCAGGCTCGAACCATCGACGCCGACCAGCATCGCCAGTTCCTTTTGCGTAATGCCGCCGCCGGTTTCCTGAAGATGGATGAGCGGCACCCAGGTCGTGGCGGTCAGCCCCGCCTCGGCGAGGCAGCTATCCAGCGCCCGGCGCCAGCGTCGCGCCAGCAAGGAGAAGGAAATGCCGAAACGGGCGCGATGAGATGTCGGGGAGGTAAGCATGACCCGACAATATATAGTTTGATTTGAAATTCAATCTATATTGCACCGCAGCGATATATGACGTTCGGCAAATCTAACGTTTTTGAAGCTGCTATCGCCGTCACCGGGGCTTCCATCAATATCGGTAGAGAACCGTCCGCTCTTCAAGACGGAGTTCTGCTCGATGGAGGTCAGCGGCCCGGTAATATCGAATGTGGCGCGTCCGGAATCGGCATCGCCCAAATAGCGGTTGCGCATACCGTCAGGTCCAAGAATCCGGTCGGAGAGTTCTCGAGAGAAAGTTGCCGCCGGATCGCTCGAACGCGGCTATCGCGCTGCGCACATCGTAATCATCGCCTGGCCTTCTGCGCCGCCGCCCAGGAAATGCTCGATCGTGTCGGGTCCGGCCTGCTTGCCGGCCTTGAACCGGGTGCTGGTGCCGTTTCGGGCCGATTGCTGGAACCCGACCGAACTGGAGACCAGCACGTCATTGTCGGCGAATGAAAACCGCGCGGCCGCCATTGGCGATGGCGCCGAACTGGCTCTCGTTGATGAGCCCGACGCGCCACATCTGCGCGGCAGTATCGGCGGTGAGGTTGAGGCTGAGATCGCCGTTCTGCGCCATGGCGATCTCGCGCTTCGACATATCGACGCCGTGATCCTTGAGCAGGTTCTGCATGCGGGTCAGGCGCTCATTCTCGACGATGCGGGTGAGCCGTTCGTTGCGGGCGCGATCGGCGATGCCGGCCGCGCCGCCCTCGGCCATATCGGTCTGGTTGCCGACACCCTGGCTCAAGGTGCGGATGAAGCTGTCGAGCCGCGCCGCCTGGCGCACCGACATGCCGGTCAAAGCGATCGATAATTTGGCGAATCTCCCCATATCAAATTGATTTCATTGGGAAGTTTTGGTGCACCCGAGAGGATTCGAACCTCTGGACTCTGCCTTCGGAGTGCAGGGCTTGGCTCTAACTACGGACAGAGGCGGACGCTGAAACCCGCTAAATTACTAGGTTTCCAATCCACACTTGTCCCGATCCATCCCCTAATGTATTCCATACGCATTCCATACGGAACGGAAAGAGGCGGCTGGCATGGCGATGGACCTGAGCAAAGTTGGCGAGCGGGACCGGCTCAAGGCGCAGCGCGAGCCGCACTGGCAGAGGCTTCGCGCCGGGTGCTTCCTTGGCTTCCGTCCCTCCAAGCGCGGCGGCAAGGGAACGTGGATCGCCCGCGCCTATGACGAGGATGCCGGGAAATATCGCGTGAAGTCCCTAGGCGACTTCGGAACGCTGCCGGGCAACGAAATGTTCGCAGCCGCCAAGAAGGAGGCCGAGAAGCTGGCCGAACTGGTGGAAGCGGGCGGGCAGGTGCGCGCCAAGATCGAAACCGTTGCCGATGCCTGCAAGGAATACGCAAAGACGCGCCCTGAGGCCGGGCACCGCTTCCGGCGCTATGTCTATGACGATGCCATTGCCAAGGTGAAGCTCGACAAGCTGCGCCGTCGCCACGTCAAGGAATGGCGCGACCGGTTGGAGGCGCAACCGGCCCTTGTAAGCCGCCGCAAGAAAGGCGAGCCGATCCACCGGGAGCGCGCCGCTTCGACCGTCAACCGCGACATGGCGGTTTTCAGGGCGGCGCTGGCCAAGGTGCTTTCGCCCGGCGCTCCGAATAGCGAGGCGGCATGGCAGGAAGCCTTGAAGGCCGCTCCGAATGCCAACGGGCGGCGCACCCTCTACCTTGATCGCAGCCAGCGCCGGAAGCTGCTCGACAAGACGGACGCCGAAGCCGCGCCGTTCGTTCGGGCGCTTTGCCTGTTGCCATTGCGTCCCGGCGCGCTGGCCGCGCTCACGGCTGGCGACTTCGACAAGCGCACGGCGGAATTGACCATCGGCAAGGACAAGACGGGCAAGCCCCGGCGAATCCAGTTGCCGCAAGAGGCGGCGAAGCTGCTGGCCGCTCAGGCGAAGAACAAGCTGCCGGGCGCGGCACTGCTCATGCGCGCCAACGGCAAGGCATGGAACAAGAATAGCTGGAAACTTCCCATTGCCGCCGCCGTCGCCGCTGCCGAGCTGCCGGGCGATGCAACGGCATACACCTTGCGCCACAGCACGATCACCGACCTTGTGAGCGCCGGGCTTCCGCTGCTCACCATCGCGCAAATTTCAGGCACCAGCGCCGAAATGATCGAGCGCCACTATGGGCATCTTGCCAGCGATGCAGCCGTTAAGGCGCTTGGGGAGCTGGCGCTATGAACTATTACGACACTTGGGAACGGCGCGCGCGGGACGCTGCCAAGCCTCATATGGCCAGAGTGGTCAAAGCGCGGCGCTCACTGTCCGGGCTGGATCGGGACGCGCTGGAGGCCGTTGCAGAGGCGGCTATCGCCATGCTCGACGAAATGTCCGACCCGGACGAGGATTGTTGCCCCGCCGGGGATGATGGCTGCGGCGCATTTTGGGGCGGCGAGCATTACGGCAAGCATTGGGGCAGCCAATGGGAAGGCGAGGCCGACACTGCCCCTGTCCCCGACTACGGCGACGATCAACGCGAGATATTGGGCCGCTTCGGAGTGGCGTTCCGTGTGGACTGACAGCGCCGACGAACCCGCTGCCGTGCTGCCCTTCGCGCTCAAGGACCGCTGGATTGTCACGGTCGAGAGCGAGCGGCATTTCGTGAAGGTGCGCCATCGCACCCGCTGGTATGCCGTGGCGCGGCGCATAGGCCATGAGGATCGCCGCCACTGGTGCGCCAGCCGCGCAGACGCGCTTGTCATTGCCGGTTGGCAGCGGGAAGCGTTCGAGCGCATGGCCGAGCTAGAGCGATTTGAGGCCCTGTATAACCGACTGACAGTGACGCAGCGGGCGCGATTTGACGCGTATCTGGAAGCCCTGCGGGGGCAGGAATGACGCACCACGGCGGCGCTCGCCGTGGCGCTGGCCGCCCTCGCAAGTGGCGCTTCGCCGACGTTCTGACGGTCGGCCAGGCATGTGAAGTCGCTTGGCGCGATGCCAAGGCGAAGGCGTTTGAAGCAGAGAAAGTTAGGCTCTTCAGGACGGAAAGCGACATTCAATCCTTATGGGATGCCGCACAGCGCGTTCCGGTGGGCAAACGTCGGCAATGGTATGACGGCGACGAAGGCGAAACGCACCGCGCCGATATTGAGACCGAACTTCACGCTCTGAACGGAACACCGGACAATCCCGATCCGCCACCACGCATCACCCGCATCATGGCAAAACCGCCAAGGGGAACGAGAAAGCAGATCATTGCAGAGATTGCCGAGCAATTCAGCTTGCCCGAATCAGCGGTAGATAATCTTTGGCAGGCTTATCGCCGTTTTGAACGCGAACTTCTGGAACCTGAGGATTTTGCCGAAACTTGAAATTTAGGCACTTCGACAAGCGGCCAATCGGACAAGCCTAAATCCCTGTGCGTCCGCACTTATCGCGGGCAGCAGCACAGGACTTCACCATGACATCACAAACAATCAAGCCATCGCACCTGCCGATTCCCGGCGCAGTTGCTTATACCGGATCGTCGCGCTCCGCGCTCTATGAGGCGCTGAAGCTCGGGAAGATTGAGGCCCGGAAATGCGGGCGGCGCACACTCGTTTCCGTGGCGTCACTCGACGAATATCTGGCCAGCCTCCCGACCTTTCAGGCGGGAGCATGAGCCATGCCCAACCCACAAATGCAAAACCCGGGGCTGGCACCCCGGGCTTCGCGCAATCAACTTGGCGGCTGGTTGCATTCCCCCTCTATCGCATCGGACTGGCGGGCGCAAATGCTTGCAGCCCGTTTCTGCCTGTCGCCTTGGATGGCGCGGGATATGGCGCGGCTCTGCTTTGGGGAGGGCTGCAATGACTGAGCGGCCCTTTCCCGATCACCGGGCAGCGGCGCTTGCCCTGCTTAACGGCACAAGCCGCCTGAGCCGGAAGGCCGGGCAATTCCTTGGCCAGCTTGCCGTCGCTTCCACGCCCATGAGCGAAGCGCAGGCCAGTTGGCTGGCGAAGCTGCTGGACCGCGCGGGCTTGCCGCCGATGGCAGAGGGAGGCGCGAAATGAGTGCCTATCCCGATGCACCGGGGCACCGGAACGTGGAAACCTCGATTGCCGCTGCCGACGACATAGCGCCCAAGTTGGGGCGGCTCCAGCGAATGGCAGAGGGCGCAATCCGCGATGCTGGCGCGCATGGCCTTACCGCCGATGAACTGGCGGGACGGCTCGATATGGACCGCTGGTCGATCCAGCCGCGCACCAGCGAATTGAGGCGCAAGGGGCTTATCCGTGACAGCGGGCAGCGCAGGCCGAATAGCACCGGCAAGCTGGCCATTGTCTGGATCGCCGCATGATCGCTGCCGTCATGCCCAAGTCGCTCGATAGCGCCCGGCATGGCGGCGCTTTGAAACTTCACCGGGATCGCGGTTTCGGTGAAGTTTCAATTTCGCCGCACCAGCCGCAATCGCCCGCAAATCCGCCGATTGTCGGAACTGGCACGGGGCTTGCGATTAATTACCTTATCTCAGGTGTGGCAGCCCTTTCCGCTGGAGGCACTGGCAGGGGCGGCGCACGCAACCGCGCCGACCGGGAGAGCCATGCCCTGACAGTAGCTCAAATTGGCAATCTCAAGGCCGCTGAGCGCCATGCCGAAAAAATTGGGCTGCCGTTCACCCGCATGATCTCGATTCACTGGCAGGCGGCTGGAGTGCCCATGGCTGGCATGGCAAAGGCGACCGGGCGATTTACCGATCTCATGGCGAAGGCTCTGGCCCGGCATGGCAGCGGGACGGCATGGCTCTGGACGCATGAGAGCGGCAACGGAAAAGGCGGGCACTGCCACTTGCTCGCGCATGTGCCTGCCGATCTCGTTCCCGTTGTTACGGCGCTGCAACGGGGCTGGCTGCGCCGGATCACACTGCGCAGTTATCGCGCGCGCGTGATCCACAGCAAACCGATAGGCGGACGGCTGGGGCTGGAGGCAGGCAATCCCGATCTCCACGCCGTCAATCTGGAGGCCGCGCTTGCCTATGTCCTGAAAGGGGCAGGCCCTGAGGCCGCGTCACAATTCGCCCTGGAGCGGCTGGAGCCGGGCGGGCGCGTGATCGGCAAGCGTTGCGGCACCTCTCAAAACATCGGCGCGAAGGCGCGCAAGACAAAGGACTGACAATGGCCAATCGCAAGAAACCGGACGGCGGCATGAATACTAACAATGCCCTGACTGTCGAGCAAACCACGGAAGAAACCGGCGCTCAGGCGATGGCCCGCAAATTGCTCCAGCCGACCTTGAAAAACGCGGCGGCTGCATCGGCATTCACCGGCAAGATGATGGGGAGCGACTTGGAATTGCCGGGTATCGGTGACTACGCCGATCACGTTCATATTGCGGCCCGCGATGCAGCGGCGGGCGATCTCGCTATGGCCAGCAAGATTCTGGCGGCTCAGGCAATCACCCTCGATAGCATGTTTGCCGAGCTGGCGCGGCGAGCGGCGAACAATATGGGCGAATACATCAACACCGCCGAACGCTATGGGCGGCTGGCGCTCAAGGCTCAAAGCAACTGCCGGGCAACTCTGGAGGCGCTGGCCAAGCTGCACCAGCCGCGCGAGCAAACCGTGCGCCATGTGCATGTGAACGAGGGCGGGCAGGCCGTCATTGCCGATCAATTCCACCACCACGCCGGGGGGCACCGAAATGCAGAATCCGCCGAACAACCCCATGCAGCCGGAACCGGCGCGGCTGGCAGCGGCCCCGAGATGCTTGGCCACGACGCGGAAGGGAACGGTTTGCCAATCCCCGGCGATCAAGGGGGCGAAGCGATGCCGGATGCACGGCGGCAAGGGCAGCGGCGCACCTGAGGGCAACCGCAATGCATGGAAGCACGGGGGGCGCTCTGCCGACACAATGGCAGTCGCTCGATACATGAGGGGGATGGCGCGGCAGGTGTAGGGCTATGACGCGAAGCTGACTGGCACGAAGCGCGCCGTTTCCGGGTATTTCGGTCAAATCAACGTCGCCCGTCACTTTTGACGGGGAAGCTGCCATTGCCGCTCAGCCCCGGCCTTCCGCCAATTCCAACCGCGATTTGCCGCGTTCGGTGTGTATCGAACTGCACCCGCACCAGCCGGGCGAATTGCCCGAATTGGCCGCGACGGTCTGCCTTCCGTTCCGGCAGGATCGAGCGCGCGGCGCATCCATGATGCAGCCCGATCCAAGGGGGCATTTCACCCCTGTTTTCCATACTCATTCCATACGAATAAGATTGGGCGACGCTAAGTGCTTGAAAATATGGCGCACCCGAGAGGATTCGAACCTCTGGCCTCTGCCTTCGGAGCTAGAAACGCAACGCTACTCCATGCTGCGCCAGCCTTCGCCAAAGTCCGATAAGTCGTTGTGATTTATTGGTTTTATTGACAAAGAGGGGTCGCCAAGCTACTCTAATAGCCGCCAACGTTTTCGATCTTCTGGTGAGTTTTTGGTGAGTTTTTTTGGACCCCTCTGGCGAGGTGAACATGCCGAAATTAACGAAAATCGTCGTCGACAGGGCGCTGCCGCGCGACAGCCAGTACACGCTCTGGTGCAGCGAGCTTAAAGGCTTCGGGGTCTTCGTGCTGCCGTCTGGCACTCGTACATACTTCGTGGACTACCGAAACGCCAACAATGTTCGTCGGCGTATGAAGCTCGGTCGCCATGGTGTCATTACCGCTGAACAGGCCCGCACACTCGCCATCCAGGCATTAGCGGACGTCGCCAAGGGCAATGACCCTCTGGAGAACCGGAACAGCGCTCGCAAGGCGATCACGGTGAAGGAACTGTGCGAGCTTTATATCAAGGAACTCGATGAGGGCCGGATTCTCGGCAAGGGCGGCCGACCGAAGAAGGCGACCACCAAGGTTACCGACCTTGGCCGCATCAATCGGCATATCATTCCGCTGATCGGCAGGACTCAGGTGACGCATCTGACCAAAGCCGATGTGACCGCCATGATGAAGGATATCATGGCGGGGAAGACGCGCCTTAGCGAAAAGACAGGCAATCTGCGTGGCAGGTCGGTCGTGCGCGGCGGCCATGGGGCGGCCAGCCGCACCGTTGGCTTGCTCGGCGGCATTCTCACCTATGCGCGCGACGAACTGGGGATTATCGAAATCAATCCCGCCCATGGGGTGCGTAAACCCAAGGATGCCGTGAAAACTCGCCGCCTGAACGAAGGCGAGTATCGAGCGCTGGGCCGCATCCTGAACGAGGCGGCGTTAGACGATCGCTATACGCGGACCACGGAGATCGTCCGGTTGCTCGCCCTGACGGGTTGTCGGCGCAGTGAGATTATCGGGGTTCGCTGGACAGAGATCGATACCGCCGGCAGCGCTTTCCGTCTGGACGACACCAAGGAGGGGCAGTCCGTCCGTCCGATCGGTCTCCCGGCATTGGAGTATTTTGATGATCGGCGCGCAGAGGGCGCCGAAGACGATAGCCTCTATGCCTTCCCAGGCCGGGACGACGAGAAGGCGTTCGGTAGCTTTCCGCGACATTGGGAGAAAATATTCCAAGGCACGGAACTGGAGGGTGTCACGGCCCACGTCCTCCGGCACAGCTTCGCCAGCATGGCCAATGATCTTGGCTTCACCGAGATCACGATCGCCGCGCTCCTCGGTCACGCGTCCAACTCGATCACAAGCCGGTATGTGCATACGCTGGATGCGGCTCTTGTCATGGCGGCGGACACCGTGTCGGGTTACATTCAGGCGCTCCTCGAGGGTGCGGAATTGTCCCACACGCATTACGCGCTTGATCGCGGTTCCCGAAAGGCGGCGCTAGCCAGATTCCTCGCACCTCGCGATGATGCTGAACGCTTGGCGGCGTAACTCCGTCCGTTCGCAATTTCCGGTTCCCCTGGCTCCCACTGGTAGCTGGGGGAACGTTGCCGCAGGATATGGATCGGATAGACAGTCCATTTATCCGGACTTAGATTTGGACTGTCGTTCAGGAGGCCTCACGCCCACTCTGTCGACAAAAGAAAAGGCCCGCCTTACAGCGGGCCTTAAATATCCTTAGACGATGAGGGGGGGCGTTAGCCCGCATTCTCAAAGCCGATGGACCTTATATAGGGGTAGTGACGCCACCGTCAATACCACGCTGGCAGGACACTAAAATTGCCCTTCACTCAGGATGAGCTTCACGAGCTGCCCACCGTTATCTCTGCGCCCCGCTTCGCCACCTACTTGCAGGCTGTGGGCAACGACCGCGAGAAGGCTCTCGCACTCTATGAGTGGAACCTGGACCTTTCGTCGGCCCTGATCGTCCCGCTCCAGGTGTGTGAAGTGGCGGTTCGTAATGGAATCGCCGAAGCGATCGAGCACGTCCACGGCGCGAACTGGCCGTGGAACAATGGCTTTATCCGAAGTCTGCCGCGTCCGAAAAGCAAGTTCCGATATAACCCGGCGAATGACCTTCAATCCTGCGCAGCATCCTTGCCCACGACCGGAAAAATCATCGCTGAGCTCAAATTTGCGTTCTGGGAGAATATCTTCACCGTTGGCCAGGACAGCCGCATCTGGAATGCGCACTTTCGTATCTGCTTCCCCGGTGCGCCGCTAGCTCAGCCGATTCCGCAATGTCGAGCCACGGCTTATGCGGACCTCCAGATCATTCGACGTTTGCGGAATCGAATCGCTCATCACGAGCCCATCTTCAGCCGCAACATCGCCGACGACTATCAACGGATTCATGACATGATCGCGTGGCGCAGCCAGGTGGCTGCGGCGTGGATGGATCGAAAGCAGGCAGTCCTTACTTTGCTCGCGGTGAAGCCATGACCGGGAAGTTCTCTCCATTTGTTATCAAGGCGCTGGTCGACACCATTACGGGCGGCTCCGGAAACGACAACACGCCGGCGATCGGAATCTATCGCTCGGGTCCAAAAATCGAGCAGTTCTTTCTCGATTGCGGCCTCGACATGCGCATCGGCTCAAACTCGCGTGTGCCGGCCACGACGGATTTTTTGCGCCGGACGGCCAATCATCATGACGGCAATGGCGATACCTATATCACCCGGATCATCGAGAAGGTGTGCGATCCCCGCGAATATCTGGCGGAGCCTGACAAAGCCACCGCTGTCCGCGAGCATCTCAACAAGGCGCTGGCGCCAGAGGGACTGTCCGTCGTCATCGTTGGCGGGAAAGCCATTCTGACGGAACGGCAAGGGTCTGGCGGGATTGTCGAGCCTTTCATCAAGAAGGTGGCGACGCTGGATTTTGATACCGTCCAGATGGAGATCGCCCGTGCCCTCCCAAACCTGGAGAGCGACCCGGAAGACGCGGTAACGGCAGCTTGCTCGCTGATCGAAGCGGTGTGCCGATCGATCCTTGTCGAACTCAAGATGCCGCTGCCGCCGAAGAAGGACATCGATGGGCTGATCCGCGCCGTTCAGAGCCCGTTGGGCTTGTCGCCGGGTCGATCGGATCTTCCACCCGAGGTAGAAGCCGACATCCGCCAAACGCTTAGCGGTCTCACCTCCGTTGCCAAGGGTATTGGCGCGTTGCGGACGCACGGTGGGGATGCGCATGGGCGCGAGAAGGGCTTTCGCCGCATCGACGCTCGGATTGCACGTCTTGCGATCAATGCGGCGAGTACGCTGGCTCTGTTTCTGATCGAAACGTGGGAACGCCAGGAGCACCGCACCTTACCTCAACATGCTGAGGCATCCTGACGCCCTCAATCCATCTGAGAAAAGGGTAAGCTAGAGTTACCACGCGATCATTGCAGAACCGCTTGGGAATGTCGCCGAGAGGCGCAGATCCGCGATCCCGGGGTCAAGCGGCTCTGCGACGAGACCATCAAATCGCAGCGCCAGGAGATCGATGAAATGAAGGGCATTCTCGTCCGAATCTAGCCGGGCACGTTGCCGCACGAACGGTGTTGCGCGAGCACTCACACTCCCTTGGAAGCTTATCGTGAGGGATGCACACGCGCTGTGCGTATAGCCATTGTGCAGGGAAGACGGAGAAAATGATGAAGCCCTTTGTTCTTCCGATTGCCGCTCTCGCGCTGATTCCGACGCTCTCGCTCGGGCAAGGCTAAGATACCGGCAGGTGATTCCAGATTATGATTGGAAATGGCCAACAGGCGCATAACATTGGCGGATGAGGAAAATCTTTTCTTCGCCTGCCGGCTGTTGTCCCGTGGAATAGATCTGGTTTCGGTCGTCCAGGCACTTGTCGTGGCAGAATATCTCAGCTTCAGCGCGGCGGCGAGCGCGCTCGGCGTTCGACAATCGGGTGTCAGCAAGCGCATCAGGATGCTGGAAGAAAATCTCGGAGTAACCTTGTTTGAGCGAGGTCCGCGTGGCGTACGCACAACACTCGCCGGCGAGTCTTTTCTCACGCACGCCCGGTGTGTGATGCTCCAATTTGATAGCGTAATTGCTTCTGCGCGCCAGGCCGGACGGGGCGAACAGGGAACGTTGCGCATTGGCGTGTTCACGTCATTGGCTGGCGGCTTTCTGCGCGATCTGGTCCTTGAGTTTCGAAACGCTCATCCGCTGGTGCGCATCGATATTCGAGAGGGCGATCGCCGTGTTCATATCAGCGAGGTTCGGCGCCATTCCCTCGATGTGGTGATAGCGACCGGGAATGCCGAGGTGATCGGTTGCGACACCGCTGAGCTTTGGCAGGAACGAGTGCATGTAGCGTTGCCGCAGGGTCATCCGCTTGCCGAACGTTTGGAGCTGCATTGGTCAGACATTCGCGATGAACAGTTCATGGTTTCGGAATACCCTCCTGGGCCGGAAGTCCATGACTATGTCGTGAGGCGGATTGCTGATTACAGCCATTATCCGGTGATCGAGCGACGCGGGGTTCAGC
This sequence comes from Sphingobium faniae, assembly GCA_900100475.1. GTDB lineage: Bacteria > Pseudomonadota > Alphaproteobacteria > Sphingomonadales > Sphingomonadaceae > Sphingobium > Sphingobium faniae. The sequence continues at coordinate 128,782 of FMTU01000010.1, forward strand.
AAGAAATGCTGATGAGCATGGTCGGCATGGGATTTGGGATCAGCCTTGTTTCGGAAGGCTGGATCGCCCTTGGCATTCCGGGGGTTGTGATGCGGCCGCTCGTCGAAGAAGCTGATATCGTGCCATTCAGCGCGATCTGGTCGCCCGACAACGACAATCCGGTGCTGCGGCGCTTTATCAGCACGGCACATGTCATGGCCGGACGCTCGCGGCGCGGAACGTCGGACTGGGCAAGCATCGACGTGTCCGATCCGCAGGAGGTTGATGAGCCGTTCGCGCCGCATGACGACGGCAATCACTCGGAAAGGAGCAGACATGACACAAGGTAGGACAGTCTTCATCGTGCTAGTCGCGCTGATCGTCGGGTTTGGAGCAGGCTTTGTTCTCCGCCCGATTTTCCTGCCCGCCGGTCTGGTGGCTGCCGGAGTATCTGTCCCCACTCCGGCCATGACGGAGCCTCGGGGCACGCAATATTTCAGGGCGCACCTCGATGAAGCCCGCGAGATTGTCGAGCAGTGCCAGACTGGCGCGGTGCGCGGCGGTGAGTGCGCCACTGCCGAGACTGCTGTCGTGGAGGCCGAAGGCAAGGAGCGCTTCGGGAAATTCATGGGCAATTGATCGTGCACTATTCGCTGGTCCGTCTCGGTGGGCGGCCCTTCGAATGTAGGGGCGCGTGGTTCTAATCCTCCGTCCGCCGTAACTTCAGGAACGCCCGATCGGTCGCCATGAACCGCGCGATCATCGGCGCGATGAGTTTTGAAGGCTCGATCGATCCCGCGCTTTCCTCCGTCTCGGCCGCCAGGATCTCGGCATAGCGGGTGAGATCCCGGTAGGTGGCGGCGGGCAGTTCGATCGTGATCTTCACCGGCCGTTCCTCGACCAGCGGACCCAGCTTGAGTTTGGTCATCGCCCGGACCTCCAGGCCGGCATCAAGATGTCGCGCGCGACCAGCACGCGGACTGGATAGCCGGGACGGATGGTGAGCGTGGGCTGGATGTTGAGCTGGCGACGGACGATCTCCTGCCCGGCCTGATTGAACGTATCCTGCCCGCCATCACGGATGGCGCGGGCGATTTCATCGTTGGTGTCCGACCCCATTTCAGCGCCGATACTGAGCAGGGTCGAGAGCGCGGCGGCGCGGGCGATCCCGCCCCAATGCTGGTTCACCCGGTCTTCGAGACCAGCATAGCCTGCGGCGTCGCCCGCTGGCTGCCGGTCGAGAATGATCGAGCGGCCGTCGGGCAGGATAAGACGGCTCCAGGCGAGGAGGATGCGGCGCTGGCCGTAAGCGACCTGGCTGTCATAGTCGCCGATCAACCGAGAGCCTTGCGGGATGAGCAATATCCGTCCGGTCGGGCTGTCATAGACATTCTGCGTTACCTGAGCCGTGACCTGCCCCGGTAGGTCGGAACTGATGCCGGTGATCAGGGCCGCAGCGATGATGTTCCCCGCCTGGACGATGTTGGGCGAGATCGGATCGGTCAGCCGCCCGGCGTTAAGCGTGCGGCTCTCCGGCCCGCGCTCGACAAATTCCTGTTTCGACCGCTGCATATTGGGGCCGTCCGGCGGAGCCGACGCGGGCGGAATAGCCGCGGAGTTCAAGGCTGCGAGATCGAGACCGGAAAGCGGCGGCATCGACGCGCCTTGTCCAGCGATCGCAGCGGCGCTCTGTCCGCCAAGGAACAACCGGCTTGCTATTGCAGCCTCGCGCTCCTGCACCGCGCGCTGCCGGGCCTGCTCCTCGGGTGTCGGGCCGCTATTAGGCTGAGCAGCACCGGCGCCGATCGGCGGGACCGTCACCATTTCCCCGCGTTGTTGCGCCGAGACGATCGGACCCCCAAGGTCGCCGGGGAGTGGCGCTCCCAGCGGCGGAACGCCAGATGGCAGGGCGGAATAGTCTTGCGGACCACTCGTTACTCGTTCGGTCACGGCGCGATTGTCGGTGTTGTAGAGTTCGGCGGGCGGTTTGGCATCGCGGCTCTGAAGCGCAAATGTCAGGGCGCCACCCACAGCCAGCGCGCCGAGACCGCCAATGCCGGCGATGACCTTGCGCGACAGGCGCATCACGCGCGGGGTCTCACCGCGCAGACGAAATCCGGCGGGATCGGCAGGCGCTGGCGCCGCCGAAGCTGCTGCTGCCGGCGCCGGGCGCTCCTCCTTCTCCCTTTCCGGGGCTTCGCCGGCCGCGCTCATCGCCGTGCCCTGCCATTGCGACGGGCGTCATCGCGGACGATGCGCACGGTCTGCTGGGGATGTTCGCCCAGGCGCAGTTCGGCGGCGGCGAACAGGCGGTCGACCACGATATAGCGCTCGCGCACCCGGTAATTGACCAGTTCGCCGCCGCCATTCGGGCCGATCACGAACAGGGGCGGCATCTCGCCCTGGCCGATCCCGGAGGGAAATTCGATGAACACCTGGGCGCTGTCGTCGAACGCACGCACCGGACGCCATGGCGCATTGTCGCCTTCGATGCGGTAACGAAAGTTGAGCCGGGCGACATCGATGCCGGCGGCGATGGGCGCTGATCCCGCCGCTGCCGCATTCTGGCCGCGCAGCGCGATCAGACGGTCCTGCGGATATTGCCAGGATACCGACGCCATCCATGTCCGCTGCGTGGCGCGCAGCTCCAGATGATAGGTGCGCCGATCGGTATTGATGATGAGATTGGTGGTGAGGTCGGGCCGCGTCGGCTTGACCAGGATATGCACCCGGCTGCTTTCGCCCGAGCCACTGACGGTGTCGCCGATGATCCAGCGCACGGTATCGCCCGCCGCCACTGGTCCGGGCCCCACGAGTTGCTCGCCTTCCTGGAGGGCAATGTCCGTCACCTGGCCGGGCGCGGTATAAACCTGATAAAGCGCGCCCTCGGTCCAGGGATAGAGCTGGATGGCGTTGATGAACCCGTCGCGGACGGGCTGGATGCGCGCGGCGGCGTTGGCCTGGCTGACCCGCGCGGAGGGATCAGCCGGTTCAGGCGGATCGCGCCGTTCCTCGACCGGCATCAACTGGCCGGGCAACGGCAGCGGTTCGGCGATCGTGACGATCTCGACCGGCGCGGGCGCCTCGGGTGTGAGCGTTGCTGCGATGGCGGGCGCATCATCATAGCGGATCGCGGGCGGTTTAGCCGAGGTCGTGGCGCAGCCCGCCAGCGTCGATGCGGAGATCAGCAAAGCCGGACCTACGGATTTACGGAAATGCGTGCCTAGGATGATCTTCATTGGCCCAGCTCCTTCGACCAGTTGATGGCCGTGACGAACACGCCCAGCGGATTCTTGCGCAGCCGCTCGGGATCGCGCGGCGGCTGGATGACGATGGTGAGGATGGCCGACCAGCGTTCCGTGCCGGCGAGCTGACCGTCCTGATAGCGGCGCTCGGTCCAGGCGATGCGGAAGCTGTCCGGAGAGGCGCGAATGACGCTGGAGACGTCGATTGCGGCCTGCACCCGTCCGACATTGGCGAAGGGGTCGTTGGTGCGGGCGTAATCATTGAGCGCCAGCGCGCCGCGATCCGTGGTGAAGTCATAGGCGCGCAGCCAGTTCTGGCGGACGATCACCGGATCGGCCGGCACGCTGCGGACCTGTTCGACGAACCGCGCCAGGTGAAAGGCGATCTGGGGATCGGTCGGGCGATACCCCGCTTCGGCGGGCGCAACGGTCTGCGCGACGCCGAGCTTGTCGACCTCGACCACCCAGGGAACGATCGTGCCGCGCGCGCCCTGAACCACGAGGCCTGCGGCGAGTCCGCCCGACATGGCGAGCGTGGCGAAAAAGGCGAGCCGCCAGTTCCTGGCCTGGACACGGGCGGAACCGATGCGATCGTCCCAGGCCTGCGCGGCACGCTGATAGGGCGTCTCGGGTTCGGGGGTCTTGCCGTAGCGGGTCGAGGGGCGTTTGAACATTTTTCCGTCAGTCCTTCTGGCTGAGATCGGGCGAGGAACCGCCGCCGCCGCGATCGCCGGAGCGTACGGCGTGGGTGACGGACGACACGCCCCGGTTCATCGCTTGTTGGCGCTTCATCGATTGCGCCCAGGCTGGAGGGGCGCTGGCGGTGGATGTCGCACTGCCTGCCGTCGCAGCCGCAGTCGGTGCTGTGGCGCCTGACCCGCCGCTGATCGTGCCGCCTGTGGCCGTGAATCCGGCGCGGGCGCCGGACCTGAAGTTGGATTTCATGGCGTCGCCGACCTTGGCGGCGGCTTTCTTCAACGGGGATGTGGCGGCGTTGACCGCGCCGCCGACCACCGTCTTGCCGACAGCGGACATGCCGCCGGCGACGGCGCTGCCGCCGCTCTTGCCGAGCGAGCCGAGGCTATAGGCGCTGGCGGCCGCGCCTGACGCATGAGCGCCACCACGCGCCGCCGCCGCGCCGGCCTTGACGCCGCCGCCGACGGCCGAAGCCGCGCCACCCATCGCCATGCGCGCGCCCATGCCGCCCGCCATCGCCGCGCCGCCGACCGCAAGCGCGGTCCCGACCGCCGCGCCCGCGCCAAGCTGGGGCGCGCCGGAGACCAGGCCGGTGGCGATGCCGGGGCCGAAGATGCCGAGGCCAAGCAGCGCCAGCGCCGCGAGCGCCACGGACATGGCTTCCTCGGCGGTGGGCGTGCCGCTGAATGCGGTCGTGAACTCGGCGAACAGGCCGGTGCCAATACCGACGATGACGGCGAGCACGAGGACCTTGACGCCGGACGCCACGACATTGCCGAGCACCTTCTCGGCAAGGAAGGCGGTCTTGTTGAACAGGGCGAAGGGCAGCAGCACGAAGCCGGCCAGCGTCACCAGCTTGAACTCGATCAACGTCACGAAGAGTTGCACGGCGAGGATGAAGAAGGCGATGAGGATGACCACCCAGGCGATCAGCAGCACCGCGATCTGGATGAAGTTGGCGAAGAAGCTGCGGAACCCCATGAGATCACCGATGGCGTCGAGCAGCGGTTCGCCGGCATCGAAGCCGGTTGCGGCGACGCTGCCGGGCTTCATGAAGTCGGCGAGGCTGATGCTGGCGCCGCTGGCCTTCAGGCCGAGCCCGGCGAAGCTGTCGAACACGATGCCCGCGAGCGCGGAGAAATTGCCGATGATGAAGGCGAAGAAACCGACATAGAGCACTTTCTTGACCAGCCGGTGCATGACGTCTTCATCGGCGCCCCAGGCCCAGAACAGGCCGGCGAGCGTGATATCGATGACGATGAGAGTGGTGGTGAGAAAGGCGACTTCACCGCCGAGCAGCCCGAATCCGCTATCGATGTAGCTGTTGAAGGTGTCGAGGAAGCGGTTGATGACGCCGACGTCGTTCATGTCAGCGGCCCGGCTCGGATGCAGACGCGGCCGCCTTGTCGGCGACCAGATCACTCGCGGGTTCGGGATCAAACCCGTCGTCCGGCGCATCCATGGCTGTTTCGGGATCGCTCTGTCGGTCGACAGGGTCGCGGCCGAGGAAGCGGCGGCGATGATCTTCCCAGGCCGCCTCGCAGCCGGTGTCGGGCATGGTCAGGGTCCGGCAGCGGTCCAGCTCGGCGCGCAGCGGATCGGCGCCGATCGCCTCGATCCGTGGCGGGGCCTTCTGCTCCGGTCGGTCATCGACGGCGATGACGATAGCGGTGGCCAGCAATATGCCAGCGGCCAGCGCTACGCTTGCGATCTTCGCGCTACGGCTCATTCCCATTCTCCCTTTCCGGCCGATGCCCGGCCGCGTCCGATCAGTTGCCGCTGCGCGTCATGAAGCGGCGGAACTGCTCGCGGCCTTGCGCTTCGGCGGCGGCGTCGCGGGCGGATTCGAGCGCCTGCGCGCGGCCCTGCGCGGCGAGAAGCGCCGTGAGGTCCGCGATCTGCTGGGATTGCAAGGCGAGAAGCTGGTTGCCGGCCTGCGCCGCCTGCAATGCGCCGGTCGCCGACTGGCTCGCGCCGACGATGTTCGACATGGCCGTGCGGGCGCCGTCGATATTGCCAACGACGCCGGCCTGGACCTTCAGCGCATCCTCGAACCCGGCGACGCTGGTCTCCCAGCGGTCTTGCGCGCCGTCGACCAGCGCCTGATCGGAGGCATTGAGGTCGATGTTGCGGTAGCGGGTCGAAAACGCCTGCTCGATCTGCTGGACGTCATAGGCGATACGCTGCGCCTGACCGAGAAGCTGCTGGGTCTGGCGGACCTGCGCCTGGAGTTGCTGGAGCGAGGAGAATGGCAGGCTGGCGAGATTCTTCGCATCATTGATCAGCGAGGACGCCTCGTTCTGGAGCGACTGGATCTGATTGTTGATCTGCTGGAGTGAGCGAGCTGCGGTCAGCACATTCTGGGCATAGTTGGTGGGATCATAGACAATCCCACCAAAGCCGAATTGTGCGCTGGCGGGGGCCGAGACGCCGGCAACGGCAAGCAGGGCGACGCCGGCGATCATCGCGCGGCGCAACTGAAAACGGGTCATGGCTCATACTCCGGGGCTGCGGGGGAAAGGAGATCGGCGGCCCATTCGAGGCCGCGAATGCGCAGCCAGGCGGCGGCGAAGCCGTCGCGGCCCTGCTCGGCGATCAGATCGGCGATGCGCGCCTGATCCGTCTTCGACGAGGCGGCGGTGAAGGCGAGCGCGACATCGCCCAAGCCAAGATCGAACAGCCGGTTGCCGCGCCGCGACTGGCAATAATAATCGCGCTTGGGGGTGGCGCGGCTCAGAATCTCGATCTGGCGGTCGTTCAAGCCGAACCGCCGGTAGATGGCGGTGATCTGCGGTTCGATCGCGCGTTCATTGGGCAGGAAGATGCGGGTCGGGCAACTCTCGACGATGGCCGGCGCAATGGTCGACGTTTCGATATCGGCGAGGCTCTGGGTGGCGAAGATGACGCTGGCGTTCTTCTTGCGAAGCGTCTTCAGCCATTCCTTGAGCTGTTGTGCGAAGGCTGGCGAGTCCAGCACCAGCCAGCCCTCGTCGATGATGATCAGGGTCGGCGAGCCATCGAGCCGGCCTTCGATCCGGTGGAACAGATAGGAGAGCACGGCGGGCGCGGCCCCGGTTCCGGTCAGACCCTCGGTCTCGAACGCCTGGACATCGGCATCGCCGAGATGTTCGGATTCCGCATCGAGCAACTGGCCGTAAGGTCCGCCAACGCAATAGGGGCCGAGCGCCTGCTTCAACTGTTGCTGCTGGAGGAGGACGGCAAGGCCGGTCAGCGTGCGCTCGGCGACCGGCGCGGATGCCAGCGACCCCAGCGCCGACCAGAGATAGTCCTTCACCTGGGGATCGACCGTCACGCCTTCGGCGGTCAGGATGGCGGCGAGCCATTCGGACGCCCAATTACGTTCGGCGGGATCGTCGATCCGCGCGAGCGGTTGCAGGAAGACGCTGGCCGCCGCAGTGGTCCCAGTATCCTTGCCGTACAAGCTGCCGCCGAGATCCTGCCAGTCGCCGCCCATCGCCAGCGCCGCGACGCGGATCGAGCCGCCAAAGTCGAACGCGAACACCTGGCCGCGTTCGTAGCGGCGGAACTGCATGGCGATCAGCGCCAGCAGCACCGATTTGCCCGCGCCGGTCGGGCCGACGATCAGCGTGTGGCCGACGTCGCCGACATGCAGCGAGAAACGGAACGGCGTCGATCCTTCTGTCTTGGCGAAGAACAAGGGCGGCGCGTCGAAATGCTCATCGCGCTCCGGCCCTGCCCAGACGGCCGACAGCGGGATCATATGCGCGAGGTTCAAGGTACTGATCGGTGGCTGCCGGACATTGGCGTAGACATGGCCGGGCAAGCTGCCCATCCACGCCTCGATTGCGTTGACGCCCTCGGCGATACAGGTGAAGTCGCGGCCCTGGATGACCTTCTCGACCAGCCGCAGCTTCTCGGCGGCGACGCCGGGATCGGTATCCCACACCGTGACGGTGGCGGTGACATAGGCCTGGCCGACATCGTCGGCGCCCAGCTCCTGCAAGGCGGCATCGGCGTCGGCGGCCTTGTTCGACGCGTCGCTGTCCACCAGCGTCGACGCTTCATTGGTCATCACCTCGCGCAGGATCGCCGCCACGCTCTTGCGCTTGGCGAACCATTGCCGCCGGATGCGGGTGAGCAGTTTCGTGGCGTCGGTCTTGTCGAGCATCACCGCGCGCGTCGCCCAGCGATAGGGGAAGGCCAGCCGGTTCAGTTCGTCGAGCAGGCCCGGCCAGGTCATCGATGGAAAACCGGTGATGGTCAGCGTGCGTAAGTGATGATCGCCCAGGCGCGGTTCGAGGCCGCCGGTCAGCGGTTCGTCGGCCAGCAGCGCGTCGAGATGCATCGGGGTCTCGGGCACCCGCACGCGCTGGCGACGGGTCGAGATCGTCGAATGCAGATAGGTCAGCGTCTCGCCGTCATCCAGCCAGCGGACCTCGGGCACGAACCCGTCGACCAGTTGCAGCACGCGGTCGGTGCGATCGGCGAAGCTGGAGACCAGCTCCCAGGGATCGACGCCTTTTTGCGTACGGCCCTCATAGAGCCAGCTTTCCGCGCGCGCCGCGTCTTCGGCGGGCGGCATCCACAGCAGGGTGAGATAATAACCGCTCTCATAGTGGCTGCCCTGTTCCTCGAACTGTGCGCGGCGTTCGCGGTCGACCAGGTTTGAGGCGGCGTCAGGAAATGTGCTTTCAGGATAGCCGCCCGCCGGCACGCGCTGCGCCTCGACGAAGATCGCCCAGCCCGATCCCAGACGGCGCAGCGCATTGTTGAGGCGCGAGGTGACGGCGACCAGTTCGGCGGGCGTCGCTGAATCCAGATCGGGACCGCGAAACTTCGCCGTGCGCTGGAAGCTCCCGTCCTTGTTGAGCACAATCCCCTCGGCGACCAGCGCCGCCCAGGGCAGGAAATCCGCCAGATGGCTGGCGCGGCTTCGATATTCGGCAAGGTTCATCATGGGGTGTGGACCTCAGACGCGCAGATAGGCGGGGTAGCGAAGGTGGCGGCGGGCGACGTCGGGGAACTGCGCATCGCGCTTGGCCGCCCACACCACCGCCAGATGGCCGATCAGCCAGAGCACGCCGCCGGCGATCCAGAGCTGGAGGCCGACGCCGATCGCGGCGGCCAGGGTGCCGTTGGCGATGGCGATGGCGCGCGGGGCGCCGCCGAGCAGAATCGGCTCGGTGAGCGCCCGGTGGACAGGGGCGTAGAAGCCCGCGACTTCGCCATCCTCCAGCATCAGATCAGCGCCCCGCCGCCGAAGCTGAAGAAGGACAGGAAGAAGCTCGACGCGGCGAAGGCGATCGACAGGCCGAACACGATCTGGATCAGCTTGCGGAAGCCGCCGCCGGAATCGCCAAACGCAAGCGTCAGGCCGGTGACGATGATCACGATCACGGCGATGATCTTCGCCACCGGCCCTTCGATCGATTCGAGGATGGACTGGAGTGGGGCTTCCCAGGGCATCGACGAACCGGAGGCGCGCGCCGGGGCCGACAGGGTCACGGCCACGACGCACGCCAATGCGCCAGCGGCGACCTGCCGGCGCATATGCGAGATGGCGGCGATCGGCCGCCAAACGTTGGATGTCGGGTTCACTGGCTTTCTCCTGCTGAAAGAACGGTCGCCGCTGGCGCCGCCGATACGGGTGAAGGGCATGGGAGGTGGGTGAGCGCGAAGTCGCCGTCCGGGCCGAGACCATCGACGCGCGCGAGTTCGGCCAGGCGGCGTTCCGATCCGCGCCCGGCCAGCACCGCCACCATGTCGATGGTCTCGCCGATCAGCGCGCGCGGCACGGTCACGACCGCTTCCTGGATGAGCTGTTCCATCCGGCGCAGCGCGCCCAGTGCCGAGCCAGCATGGATGGTGCCGATCCCGCCCGGATGGCCGGTGCCCCAGGCTTTGAGAAGGTCGAGTGCCTCGGCGCCGCGCACCTCACCGATGGGGATGCGATCGGGGCGCAGGCGCAACGAGGAACGGACAAGATCCGAGAGCGAAGCGACGCCGTCCTTGGTGCGCAGCGCGACCAGATTGGGGGAGGCGCATTGCAGTTCGCGAGTGTCCTCGATCAGGACGACGCGATCAGCGGTCTTCGCCACCTCGGCCAGCAGCGCATTGGTGAGCGTGGTCTTGCCGGTTGAGGTGCCGCCCGCGACCAGGATATTGCTGCGATCGGCAACGCCCTTCCTGAGCACCGCCGCCTGCAAGCGCGACATGATCCCCGCTTGGGCATAGTCGTCGAGCGTGAAAATCGCGACGGCGGGCTTGCGGATCGCGAAGGCGGGCGCGGCGACGACGGGCGGGATCAGCCCCTCGAACCGCTCGCCACTCTCGGGCAGTTCCGCCGAAACGCGCGGATTACGCGCATGGACATCGACGCCGACATGATGTGCGACCAGGCGGACGATGCGTTCGCCGTCCGCGGCCGACAGACGTTCGCCCGTGTCGGCCAGGCCCTCACCGAGCCGGTCGACCCACAGGCGTCCATCGGGATTGAGCATGACTTCGACGATGGCGGGCTCGGCCAGCCAGGCGGCGATTAACGGGCCGAGCGCGGTGCGCAACATGCGCGCGCCGCGAGAATCCGCCTCCGATCCGACCTGTTGATGCTGCACGATCTGTCCCCTGCAAGGACCGCCGGGCGACGCGCGCTGCGATCGGGGACAAGTAAGAGAGACACAAACCCGGTAATCGCAACACTAAAATCAAGCCGTCGTGCTATGGCGTGCAAATAGAAACGATCGGCGAGTTTGGACTATTGCTCGAAATCGCCGGTATCGTGCTCTGGCGTAGATTTGATATCTTCGGATAGTTCACGCGCCAAGCTTGCGCCGGTCTCCATGCGCCGGCCGAGCGACTCGACGAAGCTGCGATAGCGCTCCCGGCCGCTGGCCTGGGCGGCGGCGAAGGCCGTGTCCGGCAAGGGCGGCGTCGTGGTCAGCCAGAAGCGGACAAATAGAGCCATCGCCTCGTTCGAGATCCCGATATGATGCTCGAGCCGGTCGGCCTGCCGCGACAGCCGGTCGAGACGACGGCCGATCGCGGCCTCCAGCCGTTCGGACCCATCGGGTGAAAGGAACGACAACAGCGCGGCTTCGACAATCTGGGTCTGGGCAACGCGTTTTCGTGCCGCATAATCGGCGAGCCGACCGGATAGATCGGCGGGCAGACGAAATGTGTGTTTGATGCGCATGACGGTTCCTTTTTGTCAGAGCTGGATGCCGTCGCCGGGATCGAGGCTGGCCTGGCGCGCGAGGCGCTGCATCCGGCGCTGTGTCGCGGCGTCGCTGTCCGCCGCCTCCATGTCGTCGAATGTGAACTCCTGCCTGGGCGCAGGCGTCTCGCGCACCACCTCCTCATGATCGGGCAGGCCCGGCTCGCGCCGGATATTAGCGTTGGCGGTGTCACTTTGGTTCGCGGTTACGGGCTTTGTTGGTTTTCCGCCTTTACGGTCCGGTCCATTGGAGGCTGCCGGGTCTGCAAGAACCGGGCGCGGCGGCGCTGCCAATGCGGTCCAGTCATCCGGGCGCGGCGTGGTCGTGGCCCGCTGGGTTTTGGGCGCGGGCAACAGGCGTGACGTGAAGCGCCGGTCGGTGAAATAGCGGGCCTTCTTCGCCCGCACTGGCGGCACACCCGCGATCATGACGATCTCATCGTCAGGCGGAAGCTGCATGATCTCGCCCGGCGTCATGAGCTGGCGAGCGGTCTCCGAGCGCGATACCATCAAATGGCCGAGCCATGGCGACAGGCGATGCCCGGCATAGTTCTTCATCGCCCGCATCTCGGTGGCGGTGCCGAGCGCGTCGGACACCCGCTTGGCGGTGCGCTCGTCATTGGTCGCAAAACTGACGCGCACATGGCAATTGTCGAGAATGGCGTTGTTCGGGCCGTAAGCCTTCTCGATCTGGTTGAGCGATTGGGCGATCAGGAACGCCTTCATCCCGTAGCCTGCCATGAACGCCAGCGCGCTCTCGAAGAAGTCGAGCCGCCCCAACGCCGGAAACTCGTCGAGCATCAACAGCAGCCGGTGTCGTCCGTCCTTCGACTTCAGATCTTCGGTCAGGCGGCGACCGATCTGGTTCAGGATCAGGCGGATCAGCGGCTTGGTCCGGCTGATGTCGCTCGGCGGCACCACCAGATAGAGCGAGACCGGATGGGCGCCGTCGACCAGATCGGCGATGCGCCAGTCACATTGCCGGGTCACGGCCGCGACGACGGGATCGCGATAGAGGCCGAGGAACGACATGGCCGTCGACAGCACGCCTGACCGTTCATTCTCCGATTTGTTGAGCAGTTCGCGCGCGGCCGAGGCGACGACGGGGTGGACGCCGGCTTCGCCCAGATGCGGGGTGAGCATCATCGCCTTCAGCGTGGTCTCCATCGGGCGCTTCGGGTCCGACAGGAAGTTGGCGACGCCGGCCAGGGTCTTGTCGGGTTCGGCGTAGAGGACATGCAGGATCGTGCCGACCAACAATGCATGGGAGGTCTTTTCCCAATGGTTGCGCTTTTCGAGACTGCCTTCCGGATCGACCAGCACGTCGGCGACATTCTGGACGTCGCGCACCTCCCATTCGCCGCGCCGCACTTCGAGCAGCGGATTGTAGGCGGCCGACGATGCATTGGTCGGATCGAACAGGAGCACCTTGCCGAACCGGCTACGGAACCCGGCGGTCAGGCCCCAGTTCTCGCCCTTGATGTCATGGACGATCGCCGATCCCGGCCAGGTCAGCAGTGATGGCACCACCAGACCGACACCCTTGCCGGATCGGGTCGGCGCGAAACAGAGCACATGCTCGGGGCCATCGTGGCGCAGATATTCACGCTGGAACCGGCCGAGCACCACGCCGTCATCGCCGAGCAGGCCAGCGCCGCGGATTTCCTTGACGCTTGCCCAGCGCGCGGTGCCGAAGGTCTCGGCGTTGCGAACCTCGCGGGCGCGCCACACCGACATGCCGATGGCGACGATGATCGACAGGAAACCGCCCGATACCGCGATATAGGCGCCGCGTTGGAAAATCTCCGGCGCATAGGCGTCGAAGGAAAACCACCACCAGAAGAAGGCGGGCGGCGGATAGACCGGTGTGTCGAAAGCGGTGAACCAGGGCGAACCCAACTGGGGCTGGTGAGCAAGCGCCGCCGCCGTCCATTGCGTCGCTGACCAGATCGACGTCAGCACGATGGCGAACACCACGAGGATCTGGCCCCAGAGGATTTTGGTGGCGGACACGGCCCTTCCTTCCCGGCAAATGCCGTAGAGGTCGGGTGCGGAACTCCGATTTTACAAGATGTTGGCGATGGGGGTCGAAGTAATGGCGGGTTTGGCGCGCAAAAAGAAACGCTCGCGTAGAGCGTGATCTAGGCCTTGGGAGCCCTGCCGATCAGTGTTGGGCGGTTTCGGCAACGCCGAGGCGGGACGCGATGTCATTGAGCCGCTTGTCGCGGGTCCAGAGTCGCAGCCCTGGCGTCAGACGTGTGGCGGCAAGGAGATGTGCATCGATATAGCCGATACCGAGGCTGTAGAGCGGCTGCTGTTCGATGAGGCCCTGAACCTCATCGTCGGAAGCCTGGTTCGCCATCGGCAAATCGCGCAGCGCCGACAGTACCTTATCGCGCTGGCGCAAACTGCCCAGGGCGATCTCGCCTATGATGAAAGGGTGGATGTAAACCAGCCCTGCGTCGAGGCGGCTCGCAAGCAGAGGATCGCCTCGCCGCAGATGATCGACCCAGACCGTGCTGTCGACAAGGATCATTCGACCACAGACCGACGACGGGCGGGGACTTGCAAGTCTGGTTCGCTACCACCAAGCAAGGCAAGACGGCGGGCGCTCTCACGCTCGATAAGTGCCTTGAATGCCTCCCGCACCAGCTGGGACTTTTCCTTCAGGCCGGTGAATGCCTGAGCTTTCGCCACCTGTTCGTCATCAAGCACAATAGTCGTTCGCATATCGAAGCCTTTCCACAGAAGGCACATATTTATCATCGAATGATGCTGATTTCAATGCGGACTGATGGGGTGGTGGGGGAAATGGCCGAGACCTACAGTCCCAGACCACGCTGCTTACCAAAACTCCAGTCCACCCCGCCACCGGGCGCCATTGTCCCGGTGATGTGCTTGCCAAGCTGCGGATCGAGCGCCGGCCGCCAGGGCACGAGCTGGAACCCCAGTCCGTCATCCATCATCGCGAACCGGCCCGACGCGAGCGTGATGCGCTGGCGGTAGGTCCCAGCGATATGATCGCCCGGAGCCGAAGGCCTGTGCGCCAATCCGGTCTCGGCCGCGATCCGGGCGATGGCGCCGTCCAGTTCGCGCTGCTTCAGCGTGCCGATCAGATTACGGGCGAAAATGATGCGCTGCCCTTGCCGCCGCGCCAGACCTTCATCGACCAGATGATCGGCCCGTGCGTCGAGCGCATCGGACACCGACGCGCCAAACCCGCCGCCAAGGATGGGCGGATCGCGCGCGATCAGATGGCGATCGAGCCATGTCGCACCGTCGGCCGTGACCTGCCGGTACAGCGAGAGGTCGGAACGGGTGGCGAGCGAATGGCGTTGCTGGCCCTTGTGGTCCTCCCAGGACCGCAGTTCGACGATCGCCCCCGGCCTTGCGTCGCCCGTCATGTCGATATCGCTGAACCGCAGATGATGGGTCCGCCCGTCCACACCTTCGACGACGGCATAGGCTGTGCCCGCCAGCTCGTCATGCAGGCCGCGTTCGACCAGGCGGCCAAGCACGGGATCGCCGACCTGTTCGTCATGGATCGCGAACGATGCAATATCTGGCGTGCCGACGCCTCGCGACATCGCCGCGTGCATGGTCTTGATGATGTCGCCGCGGATCGACAGGGCGCGTAAGGTTTCTTCGCCGCCGGGCTTCAGCGTCCATGACGCGGGACCGATAGGATCGGCAAGACCGAGGCGTTCGAGCTTCTGCGCCCGACCGACCAGCAGGCGTCGTTCTTCCGCATCGTGAGAACCGGTTTCGGGGCGAAGATCGATGATGCCGCCGTGATGGTCGGCGATGTTGCGCAAGGTTCGGTCCAGACCGGTCCAGCGCTCGGCCTCGACATCCTTGCGTAACGCTGCCTGGATCTCGCGCTCGCTGCGCGGGCCGAGTTCGAGCGTGACGCGATCCTCCGCTCGCCCCCGGAATCCCTCGCGCACATAATTGCGGCTGATGACGAGGTCGCCGCCGTCATCGGCGCGGCCGCGCACCAGCACATGGATATGGGGATTATCCGTGTTCCAGTGATCGACGGCCACCCAGTCGAGCGATGTGCCGAGGTCGCGCTGGGCGTCGGCCATCAGTTCGCGGGTGAAGGCGCGCAGGTCCTGCATTTCGCCGGCGTCCTCGGGCGAGACGATGAACCGGAAATGATGCCGGTCGTCTTCGCACCGTGCGGCGAAGGCTTCGCCATCGACCCGGTCGGTGCCGGCATCAAACATCTGGGCAGGCGCGCCATCGCGGGTGACGCCCTCGCGCTCCAGATAAGCCACATGCCGGGCGATCGGCGCCGCCCGGAACTTTGTGCCCGCATGGCGCACGACCCGCATCTTGACGATGACGCGGCGCATGTCGGGCCGGCGAGCGCGACTGGAGCCTGCGGCATTGCCGCGACCAAAGCGCGATCCTCCGCCGCCTTGCCGGCGAGGTCCGAAGCCGCGTCCTGTGTGTCCGGCCTTCCTGGCGGCGCGCATCACCTGACCGACGAACGACTTGGCCTGCTTGTCTTGCTTGGCGCTATCGCGAGGCCTTCCTGGGCGCACCCGGAAATCATCGTCGCGGGCGCTCATCGGGCGCGGCTTCCGGGCCGAATAGCGGGCGCCATACGCGCGCCGATTGATTTCATGCTGTTTTCTGAAAGCACGGCTGGCAGGCCCACTTTGGGAGCCGACAAGAAAAGCAAGCCCAACCAACCACATGGACCCCGCGAGACGGCGGTCCTTTTATCTGGCCATGCCTCCCTGCTTCTACCCAAATCCCAAGAGCTTCCGACCGTCTGTATCCGTTTGCACCCTATGACGCGACGGGGCACGCCAGCCCGCGTCATAACGGTTCCTGGCCGGAAAGAGGGACGAACAGGCGTTCGGGAGGCTCTTCGGATGCAACATTCTGTGCGGCCGTTTCGTCATCCGGCGGCGTCTCGGTTGCGGCTTGCGGTGCAGCTCGGGCGTCGTCCGCGCGCATGGCGAATAGCGGCGCGCGCATCCACGCCAGCGGATCGACGGGTGCGATAGTCGCACGGTCAGGCTGCGATCCGCCGACCATCGGCGCGAGGATCGCGAGATAGGCGCGGGTCTCTCGGGGGAGCGGTCGACCGGTTGCGAGGTGCTGTTCATAGCGTCCCGGTCCCGCATTATA
Organism: Sphingobium faniae; assembly: GCA_900100475.1. Lineage (GTDB taxonomy): Bacteria > Pseudomonadota > Alphaproteobacteria > Sphingomonadales > Sphingomonadaceae > Sphingobium > Sphingobium faniae. Next base: position 145,042 of record FMTU01000010.1, read on the forward strand.
GGCGGCGAGAAAACCGGGCGATCCAAAGCGGTCATGCAGTTCGCGAAGGTAAGCCGTGCCCGCGATGATGTTGTCCCTGACATGATAGGGATCGTCGCCAAGACCGTATCGGGCGCGCAGATAGGCCCAGGTGTCGGGCATGATCTGCATCAGGCCCATCGCCCCGGCATGGGAGATAGCGCGCACGTCGCCGGCGCTTTCGGCGCGCATCACCGCCCATATCCACGCCTGGGGAATGCCGAACCGCCGCGATGCCTCGGCGACATGGCGGGCGACAGGATCGGCGGTGTGCGGCGCGATCATTTGCGCGGCGGCGGGAACGGGCAAGGCCGTCGCCGGCGCGCTCGCCATGATGGCGAGCCACGCCAGCGACAGCGCCCGGCCACGCATGGAACGGCGACGCGGGCGCAACCGATCAGCTCCGGTCTTCGCGCGGCCGCGGTCGGTTCCACGACAGGTTGAACGTCGTGCCCTCGTCATCGGCGCGGAACAGATTGGCGCGCAACGGCGGGCCGGTGAAAATCGCGCTGTCGATCTCGATCGACACATAGTCGCCGGCCTTTTCGCCGACGCGCTTCCATCCCGCGCCGATCTCCGGGCCGGCGTCTTCGTCGAGATGAACCCGGTAGTCGGGCGCGTTCTCGGCGTCATTCGGTTCGGCGGGGACGATGATGATCGCCTCGTCGATCCCGAACATCCGGATGCGGCCTGAATAGCCGTCCTCGGTGGGTTTGAAGGCGCCTGCGTACATTGCCAATCTCCTTTGTGCTGGCAGGGGGAAAGCGATCAGAATGATGCGCGCGTGCGCAGCGGCGTCGCGCGACCGATCACGGACGATGCGGGCAGCGGCCCGAAATAGCGGCCGTCTAGGCTGTCGAGGCGGTCGGCGTTCATGAAGAAAATCTCGTCGGCGGCGACGACACGGCACCCTTTCCAGACGGGCAACGGCCGATGCAGCCGATCCCGTTCGCGTGCAGCGCCGAACGGCTTTCCGTCGATGGTGATGGCGATGCCGGTGCGGCACACCATCTGGCCCGGCAGCGCGGCGACCGGTTTGATCAGCGGCACGCCGAGGGGCAGATAACCGCCCGCCGAAAGGAACGCGGCGACATCGTCGGGCGGCGTCACGACGGCGAGATCGCCGACGCGCAGATTGTTCGACGGACGGACGGTGTAGAAGCCGATCGGCACGCTGGCCGAGGCGTTCCAGATCAGCTTCGGCGGCGGATTGATCCACACCGAAATTGCGATGACATTGACTGCCGCGACCATCGTCACCAGCGTTCCCCAGCGAAATCTCATTGCAATGCTCCCTTGCGGGCGAGCCAGGCGCGATGACGCTCCAGCGTGTAGGGGCGCGGGCTTTCCTGCGCTGCGAGACGGTTATGGACGTGTCGCCAATGGTCGGGCGCGGCGTCGGCGGGATCGATGTTCAGCGCATCCACGGCGTCGATCGCCTCGAACACCCGCTGGACCTTGGGCCAACCATTGACGCGCAGCAGAATCTCGCCGCCGGGCGTGACGCCCGGCACGGTCTGCCAGGGTTCGCCCGGATTGACGGCGCGCAGGATGTCGATGCGCGACACCAGCGTGCCGAAGTCATTGGATGCCCAACGGACGTAGGCGAACACGCTGTCCTGTGCGAAGGCGACGCGGCGGCGCTGGCGGTCGAGGATCTGATCCTCGACCAGGCGACCGAAGCGTATCCAGCGCTCGATGCGGCGCTCGATCCACAGCAGATCGACGCGCGTGCGACCGGCGTGGCGGGCGGCGCTCATGATCCGTTTTCCGCATCGTCGGGATACTCACGATGCAGCAGCTCGCGCAGCATGTCGGCGAGCGACACGCCGCGCTGGAGCGCCGCGAGTTTGAGGCGTCGCCGCAACTGAGGCGTCACGTCGATCGTCAATCTGGCGCTGTTGACCGGCGGCGGCGCGGTTGGTGCAGCGGCGTCCTGCGGTCCCGCAATCCACGCTTCGGCCGCACCGGGCCGGGACGTGAACCCTGTTCTGAGCTTGCGCGTCGTCATGATCTGATCGCCTCGATCTCGGCGGCCAGCGCGGTGATCTCATGCGCTGCCGTGCTTTCGGGATCGACCTCCGACACCAGCCGCCCGGTTTGCATGGCGTCGGCGAACACCACGCGCTGACCGACATGTTGCGCCAGCAGCGGCGGGTCGTGTTCGGCAAGGCTCTCGGCGGTGGCGCGGGCGATCAGGGTGCGCGTGGGGTAGCGGTTGAGCAGGAAGCGCGCGCCGATCGCGGGTTTGAAGATGCGCGCCTGGTCGATCAGCTTCAGCATCTCGGCCGACGCCCATCCGTCGAGCGGCGATGGCTGCACCGGGATCAGCGCGAGGTCGCAGGCGAACAGCGCCGAGCGGAGCAAGGTGGCGACACGCGGCGGCCCGTCGATGACCACATGATCCATGCCGCGCGCCAGCTCCGGCGCTTCGATGTGCAGGGTGTCGCGGGCGAGGCCGATCACGCTGAACAGCCGAGGCAGTCCTTCGGCGGCGCGTTGCTGCGACCAGTCGAGCGCGGACCCTTGAGGATCGGCGTCGATCAGCAGGACACGGCGCCCTTGCCTCGCCCATTGTCCAGCAAGGTGCAGCGCGAGCGTGGTCTTGCCGACGCCGCCCTTCTGATTGAGGAGCGCGACGATCATGAGCGGCGCTCCTGTCGAGTTCGGGAGATGTCGGAGCGGCCGCCAAGCGAGGCGTTGGACGATCTATCCCCAGCTCCGCGCGCTTCTACTACTTCTTTAGATTCTGATTTAGAGTCTTTAGAGTCCAGTTTTGTGCTGGAAGGCCAAAGGTTTAGCTGGGATGCGTGCGTCCGAAGTACGGATAGGACTGCGTTCGAAGTACCGATAGCCATTGCGTCCGAAGTACCGATACGGCGCTTATGACGCGGAAAGTTATCCACAGGCCCTGCGCTGATCTCAATAATGCGCGGCCGCATCACCAGGAGGGTCTCCGAACCCGTTCCTGGCACCAACTCCAGGACGTAGCCAGGGAGCGATTGGCTCCGCACAATGGCGCGGATGTGCAGTGCAAAATCGGAGAAGCGTGATTGGCTGGCGCTTTTGGCGTGAAGGTGGCGCAGCTCGAAACGCCAGCCATTGGGCTGTCGTCCGGCATGTTTGCGCGCGATCCGATAAAGCCAGCGCTCAATGCCGCCGGTGAGCCGGAAATAGCCTGGATCGATCGCCAGCACGAGGCGGCGATCGAGGACGCCATGGTAGAACCAGTCGGGGAGAACGAATTCCATGCCCTCGATCCGGCCGGTCCGTGTCGCCAGTTCCTCCCATTCGTTGATCCAGGAGAATTGCTGGCGTCGCCAATGCTCACCGTGCCGAATGGTCGTGCGCACGACCGTCGATTGCAGCCGTGTCAGGGCGCCCTTGAGAAGGTGGTAGTTGCGCGCGCCCGTTCCCCGGCCGATGGAGGTGAGCAGTTGATAGGGCGTGAAGCGGAAAAACCGGGAGGTCGGCAGTCCGCGATCGTCGGCGGCGAGAAGCTGGCTCGCGGCCCAGATCAGGACATCGGCATCCCAAATGGTCGCCAGACCATGTTCGGGCACGGCATAGACCTGCACTTCGGTATCGCCGGATTTATAAAGGATCGGCGCGATGCGCCGGGCCTTCGCCAGCGAGAAGAAGGGGCGCTCCATGAGGTCGCGCTGGTCGCGCGGCGGCACGTTTCCGGACAGCGCTTCAAACGGATCGAGGCGCGCGCGTTCGCTCTGGCCCAGTGGTCGATGATTGCCGGCCATGATGGTTCAGCGACCGTCGCTTACGGCTATTTCTTCGGCCGTCAGAGGTCTGGCGGCGAACACCGTGCCCGCGCCTGGGTCGGAGGTGGACTGGCGCACGCCGCGATCGGCCCATTGGCGCAGGTCATCCACGCGATAGACGATCCTGCCCCCGAGCTTGCGATAGGTGGGCCCGGTGCCGAAGGTGCGATGCTTTTCGAGTGTTCTCGGGGAAAGTCCGAGGAGCTGGGCCGCGTCAGGCGTCCGCAGATATTTCGAACCGGGCAGCGAGTCGAAATCCGTATCAGGGTGCATCTCAGTCCTGCCTTCCGAATGGGTCACGGCGGACAGCAGTGGCTGTCAGCGCATCGGAGTGCAGATTGGCGAAGCGGATCAGCGTGGGGGGAGAGTCGACTTTTCAGGGGTGTAATTATTTTGCCTTGCGTCGCGGGCGACGTGGTGGCGGACACAATATTTGCAGATAGCCGCCGTCCAGCAGCCTGTGCGCCTTCTTCAAGAGGCGGCGAAGGCGCGAGCGATGCTCGGTCGCCAGCCAGTCACGCCGCGTCGGCGCACTTTCCTTCAGGATATATTCGGCCATCTGACGCTCGGTGGCGCCATCTCGCTCGGCGTCCAGCAGACGGATAGAGAGGATGAGCTGGCCGCGCGCATAGGGCGTGAGCGGTTTCGGCTCCGGGCCCGCCCGATTGCCGACGAGAGAATTCCAGAAGCGGATCGCGGCGGCCGCCCGGTCGGCGAACAGCAAATCCAGCGGCAGGACAATCGCCATGACGCCCTTGGAATAGCCATCGGTCCAGACGCGGTGCGTCGCATCGGGCGCAACGATGACATGGTCTCCGTCTCGGCTCCGCACGGCGTTTGGCGCCGACATCAGCGCCGCCGGATCGAGCGGCCAGGACGTCATGCCCGGCGTTACGGAGCGGATATGCAGAACCGAGGGAAGAACCTCGGGAAGCCAGAAGACAGGTTGTCCTTCGTAGGCGATGTCCGGGTCAGAGCCGAAATCGCAACCCCCAGCGCTTGACGAAACTCTCGATCTGAAGCGGGTCTGGCGGCTTCGTCCGAAGTATTTCTCTATATTCTCGGCAGTAATCCCGATTGCGACGAACGATTTCCCAAGCGAATCCGGCGCGGTCATAATGTTGAAAGGACCGATATTCTGCCGGAGAACGCCAATCTGCCTTGTGCATGGCGACACCTCCCAAGAGGGCCGCGGTTCATGCGCCGCGGCACAACATTGGAAGATTCGCGTAGTGCGTGTGTTTGACTAGCCACCGCCCGGTTATCCCGGCAGCACGAATGGTGATAGCTGAGCGTCGCTCAGGTCACGTCCGTTCAGTTTGGCGGGCCGCCGCGCAGCAGATGTTTATATCCAGATTTGGCCATCCATTGCGCGCGGGCCAGATGCGTTGTCCAGGCTTTATGGGCGCGCGCGGGTTCCAGTTCCGGGTCAATGTGCAGAACGACGCGTGCCACTTCTTCCCACCCCGCATCATCACTCTGGGCGTCGAGCAAGCGCAAATAGGTGATCAGATGCTCTTCATCATAAGGCGTAAGGAAGGCTGCGTCCGGCGCTGTGTCAGCAACGGCAGGATCGAGCGGTGGGGGTTTCATGAATATCTCCCTGGCTCGTACGTCCAAATTCTCAAGGCTCTGCAATGCTTGCATAGTCCTAAAGCATGAAAAGCGCACGACAGTGCTGACCACTGAATCAGCCAATACATCTTATAAGAGATAAACCCGATAGTGTGTATCGTCCAGCGTCGCACGCATGGATATGCGTCGCCTTGTTGGATTGAACTTTGCCAGATTGAGGCGTGAGCAAGGCGTCACCCAAGAGCGTTTCGCCGAGGTTTCCGGTTTCACGCAGCAATATGTCAGTGATCTCGAACGCGGTCGGCGCAATCCGACAGTGGTGACGCTTTTCCATCTTGCCACGGCGTTAGGGGTAAAACCCGTCGACCTGATCGCCGATTATGACGAGGATGGCGCCAGTGCGTAGCGCTGCACGCACTGGCTGATCGCCTTTCGGGCTCACCGCCCGAAAGGGTCGAGTTCCGCGAGGACGAGGTCGGGATCGCCGTCCCATTCGGTGGCCGGCATGGCGCCGAACATGCCGTTTTCGGCGCGGAATACGATGATGCAGACCATGAGGCTGCGCGCGAGGCTCCAGGCATAGGCTTGGGCGGTTTTCAGCGAGTTGGACATTTTCGGCTCCTGTCTCGGAGGCGGGGACCATCCCCGCTCGACAGGCTCCCGAAGTGTCAGGCGCATGGCCGCGATCACCGCGCAGGCGCAGCCTGAAGGCCGCACGCGCAGCGTAAGCGGACCCTTTACGGGTTGATGGCGTCAGGCCATGCGCCGGACCAAGGAATGAGCCTCAAAGAGCGGGGTGGTTCCCGGCGAACAGGAGCTGCCTGTCCTGCCGTAGCTGACCGTCGTTGCCGAACCCTGGCCTCTCGGGCACGCGCTGGCGTTTCCACCAGCGTTGAACGGAGACTTGCAGGCTTGGTGCAGTGGCCGCCGAATGGGACGGCGATCCCGGTGATCGACCAGCGACCAACCTACGGGACGTGAGGAAGATGAGGTTGTTCGCGCAGGGAAAGTCAGCGGCGACGCATCGCCGCCGCCGCTGCTCAGGTTTATCGGAACGGCCAGCCGTATCGCTCGACAGGACTTGGTGACGAAGGACGGGTGGCCTCCGCGCCCATGTCGGCCTTGATGGCGGCGGTGAGGCCGTCAAGCTGGTAGCCGCGGACATCAAGAGCGGCGAGCAGCGTCATCAACAAGGTGGGTGCCGAGCCAGAGAACCGGCTGTTCGGTCTTCGGATCTTTGAACCCCTGGATGAAATATGTGCGAAGTGGCGGATCGTAGCCGATGACGGCGTTGTCGTCGGTCGCGGCGTCGGTTCGCAGGGTGATGGCGTAGCGGCTCATGATCGCCTCCCTTGCGACGGTGAAAAGGAAAAGAACCGGCCTCGCGGGGGGCGAGGCCGGCTCGGGGCGCCGATCAGCTCGGCGGGTTCCAGATGATGACCTTCTTCATCGGGTCATCGCCAGGGGCCGGGGCGACGTTGCCGTAGATGGTGCCGAATTCGGGAGCCGACAGCGAAACCGAGATATATTCCGCGCCGGTGTTCTGGGAGAAGCGGTTCCAGCCAGCGCCCAGCTCGAAGCCGTTCTTGCGGCTGATGATCCGGTAGTCGGGCTCGTTTTCCTTCGTCTTGCGGGTGTTCTGGATCACCGCGATCTGGGCGGTGACGTTGAGGGTGGCGAGCGTGCCTTCCAGGCTGCCGTCCTGCTTCTGGGTGAGGTTTGCGATGGTGGCCATGATGTCAGTTCCTTCGGTTGCTCGGGGACCATCCCCGATGACGCTGAAGGAGGCGGGCGAACGCCGCCGTCACCGGAGCGTAAGCGCAGGGGAACCCCCTTGTGGGGTTGGCGGCACTAGGCGGGCGGATGCCTACAAGGGCGGCATGAATAGGGGTTGGTCCAAAGCAGCCGTTGGGGAAACGACCTTTTGTGGCCATAGCAATCCAACCGGGGTTGACGGCAAGAGGCGCTGTCTCGCGCTCTATTTTCGCATCGCTATGCGGTCCCACGCACGCTGGCTGGGGAAATGATAGACGGGCGAATGAGCGCATCGGCCTGACACAGATGCACAGGCCCGGACCGCCACAACCCGGACATGGTCGTCGAATCCCGGCGTCGGTTCTGGCTCTGGAAATCGGTGCGCATCCAGTCTCGTACCCCCGTATCGGTGCGCGCCGTTGGAGAGGCTCGATCTGTAGCCCGCCGAGCTGATCGGCCTCCGAGCAGCCTGGGCGATGGCGCTCGCTGACCAGTTCAGCGTGGTGGGCAATCCGCGCTGATGCTGGGCGGTTGAACCGGCTTTTAGGTGCGGTGGCGGCGATCAGACGTGAAGACAGGGCAAAGTGCCCGCTTCAGTCTTTCCGACGCAACAATCGCAGCGTACCGCAGTCCTGATTTGTAAAGGGGGGAGATTGGAAGGATGAACTGTGACCTGCGCCTTTACGCCCCCGGCCGCGACGATCGTGGCCAATTCGCTCATTCTGGACGCCGTGCGTAGCTGGCGACAGGCGCGCGACAGCGGTAATCCGGTCCAGCCTGCGCTTTATCGCGCACTCGTGGGCTATGGCTGCGGTATTCTCGCGCCCGTGATCGACAGTGTATTGGCGCTCTATGAGGCGTGCTCGGGGCGGCGGTTCCGCACTGCCGCGCCTGATTATGTCGGATTTTCCGGAGACGAACGACACCTGCTCAGTCTCCTCAGGTCAGGCAACAAGAAACCGGCCGTTCTTGATATCAGCGCCAGCCCTGATCTCGCTCCTGTGATGCGGATCGCGTTGCGGTCCGCCAGGATCATGTTGCGTCTCGCCCTTGAACCCGCTGGCGCGACGCCATCGTCGGCCTTCGGTCGACGCAGCGTCATGATCGCCAATGACGCGGGGGAACGGTCTCGTCATACCTGCTGAACGGGCGTAGCAATCTGGCCGACCGCGATGGCTGACAGGTCTGTCGCTGGATCGACCGGCACGCCCACTGCCTTTCGCTCCGAATAGCGGTCGACGAGCTGGCCGGCGTGCGGGCGGAGCAGCACCGTGAACCGGACCAGCTCCTCCATCACATCGACGATCCGGTCATAATAGGGCGACGGCTTCATCCGCCCATCCTCGTCGAACTCCTTATACGCCATCGCCACCGACGACTGGTTGGGGATGGTGACCATCCGCATCCAGCGGCCGAGCAGACGCAGCGTATTGACCGCGTTGAACGACTGCGACCCGCCCGACACCTGCATGACCGCCAGCGTGCGGCCCTGGGTCGGCCGCATCCCGCCCATCTCCAGCGGCAGATGGTCGATCTGCGTCTTCATGATGCCGCTGATCTGGCCATGGCGCTCGGGGCTGCACCAGACGTGGCCTTCCGACCACATCGAAAGTTCGCGCAGTTCGTGGAAGGCGGGATGATCGTCGCCCGCGTGCTGGTCGGGCAGCGGCAGGTCGGACGGATCGAAGATTCGCGTCTCCGCCCCGAAGAATTGAAGCAACCGCGCGGCTTCCTCGACCGCGAGGCGCGAGAAGGAGCGTTCGCGTAAAGATCCATAGAGCAGCAGGATGCGCGGCGGCGGATCACTCGCGCCAAGGCCGCGCGCGGGCCGTTCATGGACGTAGCGGCGATCGAGCGCGGGCAGATGATCGGGGTCGGACAGCGCACGGATACGGGTCAAACGATGCTTCCTTTTTCATACCAGCCGCGCGACCGCTTCACGATTCCCACGACCGACAGCATTACCGGCACCTCGACCAGCACGCCGACCACTGTGGCGAGCGCCGCGCCGGATTTGAGACCGAACAGCGCAATGGCGGCGGCCACCGCCAGTTCGAAGAAGTTGGACGCGCCGATCAACGCCGATGGGGCGGCGACGCACCATGCCACGCCGAACTTCCGGCTCAGCCAATAAGCCAGCCCCGCGTTGAAATAGACCTGGATCAGGATCGGCACGGCAAGCAGCGCGATCACCAGCGGCTGCGCGATGATCGCCTCGCCCTGAAAGCCGAACAGCAGCACCAGCGTCGCCAGCAAGGCGATCATCGAGGCGGGGCCAAGGCGCGACAACAGCCGGTCGAGCGCCGGCTGCCCGCCCGATGCCAGCACCGCGCGGCGGAGGATTTGCGCCGCGATCACCGGGGCAACAATATAAAGCGCGACCGAGATCAGCAGCGTGCCCCACGGCACAGTGATCGCCGCCACGCCGAGCAACAGCCCGACCAGTGGCGCGAAGGCGAACACCATGATGAGGTCGTTCAGCGCCACCTGGCTCAGCGTATAGGCGGGGTCGCCGTCGCACAGGTTCGACCAGACGAATACCATCGCCGTGCAGGGTGCGGCGGCGAGCAGGATCAGCCCGGCGATATAGGAGGGGCCTTCGCCAGCGGGGAGCAGCGGCGCAAACAGCCAGCCGATGAAGATCGCGCCGAGCAGCGCCATCGAGAAGGGCTTGACCGCCCAGTTGATGAACAGGGTGACGCCGACACCCTTCCAGTGCCGGCGCACCGATCCCAATGCGCCGAAGTCTATCTTCAAGAGCATCGGCACGATCATCAGCCAGATCAGCACCGCGACGACGAGGTTGACCTTCGCCACCTCGGCCCTGGCGATCACGGCGAACAGTCCGGGCAGCGCAAAACCCAGCCCGATACCGACGACGATGCACAGGGCGACCCAGACCGACAGATAGCGTTCGAAGATGCCGATCGCCGGGGGCGCGGCCGGTGCCGTCGTGGTCATGGTCAACCGATCCGCTTGCCGGACGCGTCGATCACCTGTTCGCCGTCTTCCTTGGCGAAGACCCCGCCTTGGGGTGTGGGCAGGATTTCCAGCACCACTTCGGAGGGCCGACACAGCCGCACGCCCAACGGCGTTTCGACCAGTGGACGATTGATGAGGATCGGATGCCGCATCATCGCGTCGAGCAGGATATCGTCAGCCAAGGCCGGATCGTCCCCGGATAGCCCGTCATAATCCGTGCCCTTGGCGCGCAGCACGTCGCGCGGCGCAAGACCCGCCGCCGCGATCAGCGCGGCAAGCTTCTCCCGCGTCGGCGGCGTTTTCAGATATTCGACGACATGCGGCTCGATCCCGGCATTGCGGATCATCGCCAGCGTGTTGCGCGAGGTCCCGCAGTCGGGGTTGTGCCAGATCGTGATGTCGGAGGCGGTCATGTCGGGTCCGTTCAGCAGCAGGGGGCGAGTTCGGCGATCAGGGGCTCGCACAGTTCCGCGCGACCGCCGCAGCAGTCCTTGACGAGGAACAGGGTGAGCGCCTTCAGCGCGTCGAGATCGGCACGATAGACGATCGAGCGGCTCTGCCGCTGCGACGTCACCAGCCCGGCGCGCGCCAGCGTCGCCAGATGTGCCGACATGGTGTTTTGCGGCACATCGAGCGCGCGGGCGATGTCGCCTGCGGCCAGACCGTCCGGCTCGTGACGCACCAGCAGGCGAAAGGTATCGAGCCGCGTGGTCTGCGCCAGCGCGCCCAGCGCGAGGATGGCCGATTCGTTTTCCATATATCCCGAATAACGGATATTATGCGGCTGGCCATCTCTGAATGTTAGGCTTTGCGGATAATGATAGCGCCTCGGTGGCTGAGATGGGCGTTTCGGCCATGTTTGACAGCCACACCAAGGCGGCGCTCACGCGCTGCCCTGGTGCCGGAAGTCCCAGCGCTTGATGCCCATTGCCTTGGCCTTGTCGTGCAGATTGTCCTGGATGCCGGTGCCCGGCAGGATGATGACGCCGGCGGGCAAGGCCTCCAGCAGCGCATCGTTGCGCTTGAACGGCGCGGCCTTCTTGTGGCGGTTCCAGTCGGGCTTGAAGGGGACCTGCGGCACATTGCGCTGATCGGCCCAGAGGGCGGCGATCTTCTCGCCGCCCGTCGGCGTTGCGCCATGCGCCAGGACCATCTGCGGATGTTTGGCGTGGACACGGTCGAGCAGGTCCCAGATGAACCGATGATCGTTGAAGGTCGGCCCTGAGCTGAAGGCGATCAGCGTCCCGGCGGGGATCAGCACCTGCTTTTCCGCCCGCTGCCGCGCATTGACGAAATCCCGGCTGGAGACGACCGCTGAGGTCAGCGCCTTGCGGTTGACCTTCGAGCCCGAGCGCGGTGTCCAGGGTTTGCGGATGTGGATGCGGAACTGGTCGGCGCAGCCGTCGCGGAAGAACTCCATCGCGTCGCGGCGTTCGAGCATCGTCGTGCCCTCGCGCAGCAGCGTCTCCAGCTCGACCGACTTCACCTCGGAGCCGTCCTGTTCCGTTTGGCTGCGCTTCTGGGCGACCTCATTATCGTCAAGCTCGCGCTCGATCCGTTCGCCGGCGCGGTGGAAGACGTTGGTGAGGTTCCACAGCAGGTCTTCAAGATCGGGCTCTAATCGCGTGTCGATGAAGGTCATGACCATCGCGTCGAAGATGTCGATGATGGCGCCCCCGGCGATGCGGGCATCGGGCAGCGGCCGGTCATCGGGTTCGTCGGAGTAAGGCCGGTAGCCGTAAAGGGCCATTTCCTGGAGAAGATAAGCGGTGGGGGATTCTGCGTGTTCGGGTTCGTGCTCGGGAAGCGGATTGTCGGTTGTCATGGTGATGCCTCTTCGGTTGGCCGCGCCCTTCGCGGCCTTCGCAGGCGACGAAAGACGGCGGGCGAACCGGGCCTGCACCCCAAGCGCCAGCGAAGGGGCCGCAGCGAAGCGGAGGACGGCGGGCGAGGCTTTCTTGTCTCGCGAGGAATGGCGGCTCTGCCGCCAGGGGAAGAAAGCTGAAGCCCGCCGTTGCTAGACCGGGGCGTTTGCCGTTCCGATCGCCCTCTAGAGAAGGCCGAGGGCTGGCCTTTCCGATCTCTGCGTCACCCTGACAACCGGGGGTCTTCTGCGGCACCGGACCCGCCAAAAGCCTACCGCCTTTCCGGCTTCACCGGGACGGCATCAGGAACCGGCCGACATCGGCGGGCACGAGTTGGGGCCGCAACGCCGCCCGCATCCGCTCCGGCCCGATCAGCCGCAGATCCTCGTTATGATCGCCGAGCATCGGCGACAAGGGCACGACCTCGATCCCGGCGCTGGAAGCTCGCTCGCTCAACGTCGCCACCGCCACATCGCCGGCAGGATCGTCGTCGCGCACGACATAGAGCCGTCGCAGCGCCGTCGGGAACAATATCGCTCCAAGGTGGGCAGAGGACAGAGCAGCGATCATGGGCATGGCGGGCATGATCTGGCGCACCGACAAGAGGGTCTCGATCCCTTCGCCCGCCGCCATCACGCTATCGGCAACCCCGAACCGGACGCCGTGGCCGAGAAGATGACCCATGGCGCGTCTCGGCGAGGATACAGGCGCTTTGTCGATCGTGGCCGGGTTGAGCCATGTGCGATGAACGCCGGTCACGCCGCCGTCGAGATCGGTGACGGCGGCGATCATCGCGGGCCAGGCCGGGCGCGTCTTCGGCGGATCATCCCGCGATGGCCGGTAGTAGCAATGCGGATGGAAGCGGAGCGGATCGTCTTTCCGTATATCCGTAATCGCACGGTTACGGAGATACGCTTCCACGACTGTCGCCAGAAACGGCTTTGAGGCCGCAAACAAGCGCCGCGCGGCTTGGGGCGTGCCGGTCGGTGCCTTGGGTTCCCGCCGATATCGCGGATCATCACCCACAGGCTCGGGGCGTGGCAGACTGAGGAAGCGTCGGGCCTCGTCAAGCGTGTCGCGTAGATGATGATGGCCACCGGCGATCGCGATGATGTCGAGCAGGTCGCCATGTTCGCCGGTCGATGCATCGGTCCATTTGCCCGCCGCGCCGCGTCCGTCCTGCGATCCTGCAAGACGGACATAGAGACTGCGGCCCGGCGTATTGCGGACATCGCCGACCAGCCAGTAGCGGCCCTCACGATGCCCCTTCGACAGATAGTGGCGGCACACCGCCTCGGCCTGTTCGCCGAGACGGTGCGCCAGTTCTCCTGCCTGATGTGACGGACGGCCCATCATGCCGCCGCCCGGTCGCCGACGCGCTGGATCGGCCAGCGTTTCATCACCCGGTCGAGCACAGCGATGCCGCCCGCATCGACAGGCACGAACATGCGCAGTTTCCACGAGATGATCTCATGAAACAGACCATAGGCGGTTAATCGCTCGCGCATGGCGTCGGTGAACCCGGCCAGCTCGATGCGGTTGACCCCCATGACGCGCGCGCGGCGAAGCTGGAGACCTTCGGCCAGATCGAGGATCGTGCGCCCGTCCATCAGCGCGGCGAACGCCGCCTGCGGGTCGAGATGCGGCCCAGTGTCGTTGGCGGTCGCCGTCGCGACCCAGGCGGGCGAGACCCGGCGGCCGACGATGCGTTCGCCGTCATCGGCCTGGAGCCGATAGACGCGGCTGGATTCCTGGGGAAGCCGTTTCCAGATCGGCAACAGCAGTCCGGTGACGATGTGCATCGTGCTGGTCGCGAACGCCGGCACCTCGGCCAGCTCCGCCTCCCAGGCACGGGCGAAGGCGGCGCGGGTCGCTACGCGCCACTGCGTCTCGCCCATCGCTTCCAGCGGCATCGGCGTCGATTCCATCGGCCGGACAAGCCGCACCCGGCGCTCGATGCTGCCGTCGTCGAGCAGCAGGCCGCGCGTCGGGATCTGCACGGCGGCCCGGCCCGACTGCGCATTGACCAGCAGGACCGCCTCGTCATCGCCGAGATGGGCGAGCGCGCTATTCAGCGTCAGCGGCCGGTTGCGGTCCTTGCGTTCGATCGTCAGCAACCGTGTCTCCGCCGTGGTTCCGGGATGGGTATAAATGGTGGCGCGATCGACGATGGTGAAGCTCTCGGCCTGGAGCGTCTCCAGTCCCAGCTCATAGGTGCCCGACGCGATCGCCCCTTCGATGCGGGCGCTCAGCAAATCCTCGAACGCCGTGAACAGGATGTTCTGGAGGTCGAGGGTCAGCGCCAGCATCCGGTTGAGGAAGGTGGTGATCGGCGGCAGTTCGTCCCTGAGGCCATTGCTGTCGCTGAGCGACAATCCCGTCGCCGCCTCGAAAGCCCCGAGCGAACAGCCCTCGATCTTGCCGCCGTAAAGTAGATGGTAGAGCTGGCGCAGGGCATCGCGCGCATAGTGGGATTCCAGATTATCCTCGGGCCGGAACAGGCCCTGACCGCCGGTCTGGCGCTGGCCGCGCGTGATCGCGCCCAGCGTGTCGAGGCGGCGGGCGATGGTCGAGATGAAGCGCTTCTGCGCCTTCACGTCGGTCGTCACCGGCCGGAACAGCGGCGGCTGCTTCTGGTTGGTGCGGTTGGTCCGCCCGAACCCCTGAATGGCGCTGTCGGCTTTCCATCCAGCCTCCAGCAGATAGTGGACACGCAGCCGCTGGTTCCGTGCGCCGATATCGGCATGGTAGCTCCGGCCGGTGCCGCCCGCGTCCGAGAAGACAAGCACGCGCTTGGCATCGGCCTGGAAGGCGTCGGTCTCGCCGACATTGGCCGAACCGGGCCGGCTTTCGACGACGAAACGGTCGATGCCGTCGGAACCGCGCTTGCGCACGATCCGTCGCGATCGGCCCGTCACCTCGGCGACCAACTCCGTCCCGAAATGGTGGAGGATCTGGTCGAGCGCGGCGGGCACTGGCGCCAGCGACGCGAGGCGTTCGATCAGTCGGTTGCGACGATCGACGGCGTCGCGGGATTGGACCGGATTGCCGTGTTCGTCGGTGACGGGCCGGGAGGAGAGATTGCCCTCACTGTCGGTGAACGGCTCATAGAGCTGCACCGGGAAGCTGTGTTCGAGGTACGACAGTACATATTCCCGCGGCGTCACATCCACGCGCACGTCGCCCCATTCCTCGGTCGGGATCTCGGCGAGCCGGCGCTCCTGCAAGGCTTCGCCGGTCGAGACGATCTGGACGACGGCGGCGTGCCCGGCTTCGAGATCGCGCGCGATGCTGGCGATCATCGACGGTGTCTGCATCGCGGTGATCAGATGGTTGAAGAAACGCTGCTTGGCCGACTCGAAAGCACTGCGTGCCGCCGATTTGGCCTGGGCATTGAGCGTGCCGGTCTCGCCGGTGATGTTGGCGGCCTGCATCGCGGCGTCGAGATTATTATGGATGACCTGGAAGGCGCCGGCATAGGCGTCGTAGATGCCGATCTGGCCGGGCGTCAGCCGATGTTCGAGCATCTCATATTCGACGCCGTCGAACGACAGCGAGCGGGCCGCATAGAGGCCGAGCGCCTTCAGGTCGCGGGCCAGCACCTCCATTGCCGCGACCCCGCCATCCTCGATCGCGGCGATGAACTCAGAGCGCGTCGAGAAGGGAAAGTCCTCACCGCCCCACAGGCCGAGGCGCTGGGCGTAGGCGAGGTTCTGCACGGTGGTCGCGCCGGTCGCTGAGACATAGACGATGCGCGCATCGGGCAAGGCGTGCTGGAGCCGCAGCCCGGCACGGCCCTGTTGCGAAGGGGTCTGATCTCCGCGCTCGCCTTTGCCGCCGGCCGCATTGGCCATGGCATGTGCCTCGTCGAACACGATCACGCCGTCGAAATCCGCCCCCAGCCAGTCGATGATCTGCTGGACGCGGCTGACCTTCTCGCCGCGCTCCTGCGAACGCAGCGTCGCGTAGGTCGTGAACAACACGCCCGCATCGAGCCTGATCGGCGTGCCCTGGCGGAACCGGGACAGCGGCGTCACCAGCAACCGTTCCTGCCCGAGCGCTTCCCAGTCGCGCATCGCGTCCTGATGCAGGGTCTCCGACCGGCTCACCCAGACCGCGCGGCGGCGGCCTTTGAGCCAGTTGTCGAGGATGATGCCCGCGACCTGACGGCCCTTGCCGGCGCCGGTTCCGTCACCCAGCATCCAGCCACGCCGGAAGCGCACGGCGTTTTCGGCATCGTCCGGTGACGCGGTGACGACATCCCAGGTCGGATCGACGCTCCACGATCCCGCCAGATGGCCGCCATGCGCTTCGCCCGCGAGAATGACGGATTCGAGCTGGGCATCGGACAATATGCCGTCGGCGATCAGCCGGGACGGCAGCATCGGACGATAAGACGGTCTGGGCGGCGCAACCGAAGCCATCGCGGCCGACTGGACCAGCGGTGTGGGGTGCGGTCGGGCGCCGGGGATATGAATCGACTGGAGCGCATAGGGCTCGTAGATCGCCTCGGTCAGCTGGCCGGCTTCGGCCGGTGTCCAGTCGATGGTCTCATAGACCAGTTCCACCGCATCGGGCGCGCTGACCGGAGCCGACACCGGGATGGACGCAACACGTGAGCGCGTGGGCTTTGCCGCGATCGGGGGCATGGCGATCGGCATGGCGGGCGGCGGTGCATCGGGCGAAGGTGTGCGCGGCGGCACGAGGTCGAGCACCCAGGTCAGCAGCGTGGCGGTATCAGGTGCGACGCCCGGCGAGACCGGGAAGATCCTGGGGTCGTCGGCGGGCACGCGGTCGATCACGGTCAGGCGCGTGTCGATGGTGGTGCCGTGCTTCGCATAGACCCGGCCGTCGATCGCCGCCGAGAACAGGACGCGACCGCGCTCCTGAAGCAGCACGAAGGCGTCGGTCCAGGCCGGATTGTCGGGCGCGCAGCTTGCGCCGGTGATCGCGACCAGACGACCGCCCGGCGCCAGACGCGTCAGCGCCGAGCCGATATGGCGCAGCGCCGCGTCCTTCATGGTGCGATCGACATGGGCGACCGCCGAGAATGGCGGGTTCATCAGCACTACGGTGGGAACCAGGCTCGCGTCGAGATGATCATGGATATGCGCGGCGTCATGGCGGGTGACGGCGCAGTCGCCAAACAGCCTGGCCAGCACCTCGGCGCGCGTCTCGGCCAGTTCATTGAGGATCAGACGCGCGCCCCGGCTCTCGGCCTGAACGGCGAGTAGCCCGGTGCCGGCCGATGGTTCCAGCACCACGTCACCGGGCCGGATGGCGGCGGCGATCGCCGCGACGACGCCGAGCCCGGCAGGCGTCGAGAATTGCTGCAAGGCCTGGGAGGTTTGGGATCGACGCGTATGGGTCGGCAACAAGGCGCCGATCTTCCCGATCGACGCCAGCGCAGCGGCCGGAGACGCGGATTTACGGAGAATCGTAGAACCGTATTTACGCAGAAACAGAATCTGCGCCGCCTCGCAGGCGTCATAGGCGGTCTTCCAGTCCCAGGCGCCGTCCGCATCGGAGCCGCGACAAGCGGTCTCCATCGCGGCGCGCAGCGCACGGGCGTCGATGGCGCGGCCCCGTTCGAGGTCGGGCAGGATGAGATTAGCGGCGGCGAGGATCGCCTGGCCGATTGCGGCGAAACCGGACGCGGCAGGAAACGACGCCGCCGAACGGGCAGCGGATGCAGATGGGGTCATGGGAAATGTCCGAGGAGAGCGGAACTGGAGTAAGCCAGCGGACGCTCTCTCTCGATCCGACCGGCTCGCTCCGTTCCGGCCTGCCTCTCACTCTGGCCGGGGCGCCAGCCCCGCTAGCTATTGGCGTCGCCAGCGCGACGTTGTGCACACTCGATCAGCGGCTCGCAGACGCGCGAGCGGCCTTGGCGTATCCACGCTGATGCCCTGCACGGAGCCACGACGATGACGAAGCCCGCTTGACACAAAAATCCGGGCGATCCCGCACTCGGGATCGCCCGGCTGATGGCTCAGGTTCAGGCGGCGCTGATTGTGGGACCATCCCAGGCCCGGTGCCGCTGTTCGTCGATCACGAACCCATGTGATCCCGCACGATATTCAGGTTCGGGCACCAGAAACCGCCGACGGGTCGATGCCGCACGGTCGCCGCCGAGGGTCGCGACGCAATCCACGAACCCCAACCGCTCCTTCGAGGTGATCGCCGAGACCACCACCCAGCTATGGGCGTAGGCTTCGCGGAAAAGCCGGCGATCATTGGCGAAGGATTCCCCTGGTTCGAGAGCGTGGCCATGCACCGCCTCCCAGCATTCGGGATAATAGTCGCGTAGCGTGCGATCGGCGTGGCGACGCTCATAGTCCGTGAACAGATCGGGAAAGCCGATGGCGACCTTGGCCCATTCGCAATCTTCTTCATACCACCCGCCCGAAACGCGCAGCACGGCGCGCAGCGCCGCATTGCGCGCCCGGTCGAGCTTGATCCCGCCATGGCTGGCGGTCGAATGGAAGACGACGCCCTCGGCATAGATCTCACTCGACTGCGCCATGCCCCAGGGCGTGGAGATGCGCAGCCGATCCTCACGACGCCCAAGCATTCGAAGCTGGCGGCGATGCTCGGCATTCTCCTCGACATGGGCACGAAAGGCGGCTTCATCGGCGACGCTGGCTGACGCGCCATAAACATCGTTGGCGGTCCATTGGTCGATCGGCCGCGTCAGGCGCCAGCCGGTCGCCACCCTGAACCCGTTTTTCACCGGGATGGCGATGAAGCCGATATCCTCTACCCGTGCAGCGAGATGACCATCGGCGGAACGGCCAAAGACGGCGGCGATAGTATCATCCGCGTTCATGCCGCCCTCCCGAGGTCTGGCAGGATGGCGTTCGCCTCGTCGCCGACCACCTCGAACCGGGCGTTCGAATAGCGATGGCTGGCAAACCAGCTTTGCGCCGCCGCCATGTCGGGCGCGAGGTGACGCAGTTCGTCCACACCCTCCCCCTGGGTGAGCACGCGCACCATGCCATCTGCCGGCTGTTCGATGATCTCGAAATGCAGCGGGCTGGTGACATGCCAGGTCATCGTCACCACCATCATAATGACGCCGCCGCTGCCAAAATCGCCATGATGGAGCGTGAAACCCTCAGGCAGGGAATAGCTCGGCCGCACGACCGCCGGGGTCTTCTTGATCAGACGTCCGACGCCATTGCTGCGCTCCCAGGCGGCGAGCTTCTTGTTGAACCGGGCTGGAGGTCGGGGTTGGCCGTCGGAATAGCGCAGGAGCGCGCCCAGCGGCGCGGTGCGGATGAGGTCGCTCAGCGCATTGGCGCCGAAAATACATGGTGAAGTCATGGAATTTCTCCAGATACGCGAAAGCCCGGCGCAATGGCCGGCTTTCTAAGGATTGTTGAGAGATGTGCGCCGCTTAGTCTGCGGTCGCCGCGAACGGATCGACCAGCTTGTGAATGGGCTGGGCGCGGCCCATCCAGGGCTCGGGGCGAATGCAGCGCACCCAATCGGCGAAGCTGGGAATGAACCCCAGATCCTCGACGATATGCTGCTCGCCGATCAGGCGGACCGGCACGTCCCGGCCCGTCGAGATTGTGATGGTCGTACCGAAGAAGCGTTCGAGCATGAACACACCCTCGGCATGGTGTCTTAGCGCCCGATGGCGGAAGTCGGCGATGATCAGCTTCGACGGCTCGTCGAACCATTGGTGCAGCGGCAGATAGTCGTCGGGTGCGCCGCCCCATTTTTTCACCGACGACAGGGCGTGATGATAGCAATGTCCCATCGCGCCCTCCTCAAAACTCATGGGTGTAGTTTTCGGAGGTCTCGACCCGCTCATTATAGTCGAGCGCGATCGTGCCCTTCGCGACGTCGAACACGAACTCGCCGTAACCGCCTTCATTATTCTCCCAGCCGCAATGCCGACTTTCGAGGCAGGCATAGGCCAGCGTCTCGATCGCTTCGGCAAGCGGCTGGCTGAGTGATCTGGGTTCGCTCTCCCGGAACAGGAGATCGCGCAGGTCGATTGTCGCGTCCGGCAGGTCGCGAGCATCGCCGCCTGCAAAGGCTTCGATCTTCTCGGTCTGACCGGAGTCGCCACCCCCGTTGAATGTCAGGACGACGCGGGTGATGCCTGCGTCGCCAAGGGCTGCGAACAGGCTGGCCTTGTTCGCCGGATGCAGTTCCGACCGGCGCGCTTCATGGGCGTTCCATTCGGCAAAAACAGCGTCGAGGTCGATGACCGGCTTTGGGGTTTCATCGGACATTTTCCGTATCTCCGTAAAAACGCAAAAACCCGGCGCAATGGCCGGGCTTTCGGTGATGGGTGTTGGAAAGGGTGGCGGAGCGACCTGAGCCGACCCGCCTGAGTGGGCGGCTATTCGGCCGCGATCGCATAGCCTTCGGACAGGTCGTCCTCGTCAGCCGGTTGATCATCGTCTCCGCCGAGGAACGCGGGCAGCGTCTCGACATCGGCGTCGGCGATCTCGCCCTGATCGACCGCCGCCGGATCAAACGCATCTTCGATCGCCGGCGTGCGAAGCGGTTCGGGCAACCAGTCCGCCTCGGCCAGCAGCCGCTCGGCTTCGCGGGCCATGTCGCCCTTCTTGAGATGGTCGATCAGACCGGCCGTATGGTCATCCCTAGCTTCGGCGACCGCCATCAGAATGCGCGGCTTGGCGACCCGGCCGAGATAATTCTCGACCGTCGGCTTCCAGCCTGCCGCCACCATGTCGAGACCGACCGCGCGCGCCAGCACATGACTGTGCGCGAGCCGCCGCTCGACGCCATGTGCCGAGACGCGGCCGTCATAGCGACTGGTCGCCTCCCACAGCGCGTTGACCCCGAACGCGGCGCAGTGCGCGAACAGCGCCGCCTGATCGCCGCCGTCGAGCAGCATCAGCGCGTCCCACAGGTCCTTGTCGGAATCGGGCAGCCGCTTCTCCCAGGACTCATGGCGTGCGGCAATCGACCTTGCCGATGGGCTGTCCTTCATGCCCGGCGCCTGGTTCGGAAAGCTGGTGCGCGTGACCGAGATACCGACACAGGATTCGGTGCGCCCATGATAGAAGCTGGACAGCACCATCGTGTGCAGCACGGCGGCGAACGCCGTCGACGGACTGGCGGCGAACGCATCCTGCAAGGCGAGCGTGCGATGCGCGGTCAGTTCGGAGACCAGACGATCGGGCAGCGGCTTGATGATCTGCTCGTCATCATCATCCGGTTCGTCCACAACAGCCCCGCCGACCGTGACGACGGCGGACCGGGCAGCCGGCTGCTGCGAGCCAATCGGGTCGGCGGACTGATCGCCCCCAGACTCATCGTCGCCCGGCTCGATCTCGACCTGCGGCTCGTCCTCGGCGCGGACCCAGCCGCGTTCGACAAAGAGCGACCCGTCGGTGTCGAGGCTGACGAAAGCGCCGGCGATGCCTATTTCCTTCGGATCATAGGTCCTCGGCCGTTCGATCAGGCCGGCCAGTTCCTCATCGATCGCTTCGATCCGCGCCGCCACGTCCTCCGGCAGTTCCTCGGTATCCTCATAGTCCGCCTCGATGGCATTGCCCTCGGCGGTCAACGCCTCGGCGCGCGCCGATTCCACATCGGTGAGCGCCGCCGGATCGCTGTCGATCTCGCGCAGGCTGTTGAGATGACCATAGGGCAGGTCGACGGCGGCCGTGACCCACTTCCAGCCTTCACTGCCGATCCGTTCGGCCTCGGCCTGGAGCTTCGCCGCGACCAGCGTGTCGAGAAGCGCGGGATCCTGGAGCCACCCGCCGTCATCGGCCTCGAACAGGTCGCGCAGCACGCACCCGCCCGTCTCGGCATAGGCGTCGATGCCGATGAACAGCACCCGCTTGTCCGACGCGCGCACCGTATTCTCTGTGAGGCGCGACCGGATGAATGACGGCTCCTTGTTCCAGCTATGGGCAAGCAGCTCCCACACCTGTTCCTGGCGGGCATGGTCTTCGCTGACCGAGAAGGCCATGAGCTGATCGAGCGTCATGCCATCTTCGGCATAGATCTCGTGCAGCGCGGGCGACACCGATGCCAGCTTCAGGCGCTGGCGCACCACGGCGGGCGTGGTCATGAAGGTGGCGGCGATCGCCTCGATATCGTCGCCCTGGTCGACAAGGCGCTTCATGGAACGGAACTGATCGAGCGGATGCAACTGCTCGCGGTGCGTGTTCTCGGCAAGCGAGTCTTCCTCGGCCGAGATGGGATCGTTCGCATCCTTGACGATGCAGGGCACCGGGGCGTTCTTCGCCAGCCGCTTGCGCTTGACCAGCAGTTCCAGCGCGCGAAAGCGCCGGCCGCCGGCAGGCAGATGGAAGCGGCCGGTCTCCTGGCCCTCGTCGTCGAGCGTCGGACGGACGTTGAGGCTTTGCAGAAGACCACGCCGGGCGATGTCATCGGCAAGCGCCTCGATCGAGACGCCGGCCTTCACGCGCCGGACATTGGACTGGGACAGGTCGATCAGATCGAGCGGGATATCCCGCGCGCTGCTGAGGACGATTTTTGGGGCAGCTTTTGCCATGTCGGTTACTCCATGACGGGTCGCCGGGAGACTCTCTCTCGGCTGCAAGCCCGTCACAAAGCCGAAGGCCAGCCCCTCACTCTCCCTCCGGCCTGGCCCCAGGCGCCAGCGCTGGAAGGGCAAGCACCTCACGCCGCCTTCCGCTGGATTTCCGCGTCCGCGACCGCAGACTGATCGGCGGCGTCCTCGTCCCGGAAGTCGAGGAGGAAGTTTGCGGCTTTCGAGGCGGCGCTGGCGGCGCGGACGATGGCCCGATTATCCTCGCGGATGATATCGAGCCAGGAGCCCAGGTAATCGGCGTGCCGGACGGTGGGCACGATACCGAGCGCGGCGCAGACGAAGGCGCCCGCCATTTCCGCGATCAGTTCTTCGCGTCCATATTCTTTCGAACCGAACGCGCCGGTCTGATCGCGGTCGAGCCGGCTTCGGCCGCCGACCCAGTGCGATAGCTCGTGAAATGCCGTCCGATGCCAGTTTATGGGATCAAAATAGGCATCCGGTCGCGGCACCTGCACATAGTCCTGACCGGGCGCATAGAAGGCGCGATCGCCGCCAATGCGGAAGTCGGCGCCGGTCGCGGCGATCAGCGCCTCGGCTTCAGGCAGGATAAGCCCTTCAGGCACGGGTGGCGGCGGGGCGGCGATGCGTTCGGGTAATCCGTCGCACTGGTCGGTCGAAAAGACGGTGTAGCGTTTGAGGAAGGGGATCGAGCCCGGCTCGCGACCATCCTCGCTGGCGCGGCGGCGTTCGCTGTCCGGCGTGAAACGATGGGCATAGACGACAGTCGTGCCGCTCTCGCCCTTGCGGACATTGCCGCCCAGCGCCAGCGCCTGGCGGAAGGTAAGAAATGTGTGGGTCGAGAAGCCATTGGCGACCACGGCGTCCCAGAGGATCAGGATGTTGATCCCGGAATAACGATCGCCGGTCTTGCCGTTGCGCGGCATGTCGAGCGACGCCTTCGACGTGGCCCAGGGCTGAACCCACGGCACCCGTCCGGCCTCCAGTTCGGCGATGATCTTGTCGGTGATGGATTGGTAGAGGTCTGTCCGGTCGTTGCCGGTGCGAGAGGTGGTGGTGCGCGCCATCGCGAGTCTCCGCGACGGGCCGGCATCGGGCCACTCCCTCTGCCTTTCAACCCGTCACGGATAATCCGGCTATCCTCTCACTCTCGGGGCGTTGCGGGGTGCCCCCGCTGATGGGGGTATGCCCAGTTTGCGGCGGGACGATCGCAGGCTGGCACCGGCTGTCTAGACACCCGTAGCGCCGCCCTCCGTACACTATTTCTTGCTAATAGCGGTGACTTCCCCGGCGCTGCCGTCGATTCTCAGATCGAAATTCACTTCGTCGCCGACTTGCGCCGTGTCCGTTATCGTGGGCGCCGCCTTGAACGCCATAGTCATCGCGGGCCATTTCACTTCCGGGATCGGGCCGTGCGCCAGCGTGATGGTGCCCGCGCCCTTGTCGATCGCGGTGACGGTGCCGTGCCCTTTGGCCAGGATCGGTGTGGTGGCAGCAGGCGCCATTGCCATATTATCCATGCTGTCGGTCATCTCGGAAGAGGCCGATCTCTCGGCCTTCTGCCCGCAGGCGGCGGTCAGGCTTGCAAGGCCCAAGACTAAGCTTAATCGCAAGTAGTTCATGGTTTTCTCCTTCATGAAACAGGTTTCGATTTCGGTCGATGCAGCAGCAGATAGGCTGCCGGCAGAACGAGCATAGAGAGCAGCGGTGCAGTGAGCATTCCGCCGATCATGGGGGCCGCGATCCGGCTCATCACCTCTGATCCGGTGCCACTCCCCAGCAGGATCGGCAAAAGCCCCGCGAAGATTACCGCGACCGTCATCGCCTTGGGCCGGACGCGCAGGAGCGCCCCTTCCCGCACGGCGGCTTCAACCTGGGCGGTGTCCGGATCGGGGCCAAGCTCCGCCAACGCGTGTTTCAGGTAGATCAGCATCACCACGCCGAACTCGGCGGAGACACCGGCCAGCGCGATGAACCCAACGCCCGTTGCCACCGATTGGTTGAAACCCAGCAGGTAGAGGAACCAGATGCCGCCGGTGAGCGCGAATGGCAGCGTGCCCATGATCAGCGCAGCGTCATCAAACCGGCCGAAGGTCATATAAAGCAGGACAAAAATGATGAGGAGCGTCGCCGGCACCACCAACGTCAGTTTGGCAATAGCGTGCTGAAGATATTCGAACTGGCCCGAATAAGCGATGCTAACGCCCGGCGAGAGCTGCACTTGCTTCGCCACTGCCCGCTGGAGGTCGCTAACCACCGAGGTGAGATCGCGGTCGCGCACATCGACATAGATCCAGGTCGAAGGCCGAGCGTTCTCGGTCTTGAGCATCGGTGGCCCCTCGGCGATCGAGACGCTCGCGACCGTGCCCAGGGTGATCTGCTGGCCCGATGGAGTCAGGACCGGTAGCGTCCGTAGTCCTTCAAGGCTGTCGCGCAGCTCGCGCGGATAGCGCACGCTGATCGGATAGCGCGCCAGCCCTTCGACCGTCTCGCCGATGGTCTCGCCGCCAATCGCACCCGAGACGATCGCCTGCACATCGACGATGTTAAGCCCGTACCGGGCGGCGGCGGCGCGGTCGATATCAACATCGACATAGCGCCCGCCGGTCAACCGCTCGGCTAGCGCCGAGCTGACGCCTGGCACGGTTTTGGCGACCGTTTCTATGGCATGCGCGATACGATCGAGCTGGGCGAGATCCGACCCCGACACCTTGACTCCGATCGGGCTCTTGATGCCGGTCGCCAGCATGTCGATGCGGTTACGGATCGGCGGCACCCAGACATTGGTAAGGCCGGGCAGTTTCACCGTGCGGTCCAGTTCGTCGACCAGCTTCTCCGGCGTCATGCCAGGGCGCCATTGGTCTCTCGGCTTGAACTGAATGGTCGTCTCGAACATTTCCAGCGGCGCAGGATCGGTCGCGGTCTCGGCTCGCCCAGCTTTGCCGAACACGCTTTGTACCTCAGGCACCGTCTTGATCAGCCGGTCGGTCTGCTGGAGCAGCTCCGAGGCTTTCGCCGCCGACATGCCCGGCAATGCGGAGGGCATATAGAGCAGATCGCCCTCGTCCATATTAGGCATAAACTCGCCGCCGAGCCGCGATAGCGGCCAGGCCGTGGTCGCAAACACCAGCGCCGCGATCAGCAGCACGGTTTTCGGCCGACGCAGCGTCCAGTCGATCGCGGGGCGATAAATATGAGTAAGCCAACGGTTGATCGGATTGGCCTGTTCGGCCGGAATGCGCCCCCGGATTAACCAGCCCATCAAGACCGGTACCAAAGTCACCGACAGGATCGCCGCCGCCGCCATCGCATATGTCTTGGTGAAAGCGAGCGGGGCGAACAGCCGGCCTTCCTGCCCCTGGAGCGTGAAGATCGGCACGAACGACAGCGTAATGATCAGCAAGCTGAAGAAAAGGGCCGGGCCGACCTCGGCGGCCGCATCGGTGACGATCCTCCAGCGTTGATCGTTATCGAGCTGCTGGCTGGGATGATCCTGCTCCCAATGTTCGATCTTCTTATGGGCATTCTCGATCATGACGACTGCCGCATCGACCATCGCGCCAATGGCGATGGCGATGCCGCCCAACGACATGATGTCAGCGTTGACCCCCTGGAACCGCATGACGACGAACGCCGCCAGCACGCCCAGGGGCAAGGTAAAGATCGCGACTAGCGCCGAACGGACATGCCACAGGAAGAGTGCACACACGATTGCGACGACGACAAATTCTTCGAGCAGTTTATGGGTGAGGTTCTCCACTGCGCGGTCGATGAGCTGCGAACGATCATAGGTGGTAATGACCTCCACCCCAGGCGGAAGGCTCGTCTTGAGTGTATCGAGCTTGTCCTTAATCGCTGCGATCGTTTCACGCGCGTTTTTGCCCGAACGAAGAATGACGATGCCGCCCGCCACTTCGCCTTCGCCGTTGAGCTCTGCGATGCCGCGTCGCATCTCGGGTCCGATCTGGATCGTGGCGACATCGCCAAGCGTCACCGGCACGCCGCCCGCAGCGGTGCGGAGCGGGATCGTGCGGAAATCGTCGAGCGTCTTCAGATAGCCTGAGGCGCGGATCATATACTCGGCTTCGCCCATCTCGAGCACCGAGCCGCCGGTTTCCTGATTGGCCTTCTGAATGGCCTCGACCGCCTGGGCGTGGGTGATACCGTAGGCGGCGAGTTTCACCGGATCGAGTAGCACCTGATATTGCTTCACCATGCCGCCGATGCTGGCGATCTCCGCAACACCCGGCACGGTCTTCAGTTCATAGCGGAGGAACCAGTCCTGCAAGGAACGAAGTTGTGACAGGTCGTGCCGGCCGCTTTTATCCACCAGCGCATATTCATAAACCCAGCCCACACCGGTTGCGTCCGGTCCGAGTGCGCTACGCGTGCCGGCCGGCAATCGCCCCTGCACTTGATTGAGATATTCGAGCACACGGCTGCGCGCCCAATAGAGATCTGTGCCGTCCTCGAAGATCACATAAACGAAGCTGTCGCCGAAGAAGGAATAGCCACGCACCGTCTTGGCGCCCGGCACCGACAGCATGGTGGTGGTGAGCGGATAGGTGACCTGATTCTCGACGATCTGCGGCGCCTGGCCTGGATAGGAGGTGCGGATGATAACCTGTGTGTCTGAGAGGTCGGGCAACGCATCGATCGGGGTCGAACGCACCGCCCATATCCCGACGCCCATCAGAGCGAGGACCCCGATCACGACAAGGAAGCGGTTCCTGACCGACCAGTGGATGAGATGGGCGATCATTGGCCTGTCACCTTCGACATGCGCCGTACCGTCGGCCCAGCCGGCGGTCGGTCAAAGCCGAAACGGACGCGGTCACCAGTCTTAAGATCTCGCGCGAGCGCTGGATTCGCGAGCTGGAAGGTCATGGTCATCGCCGGCCAGTCGAGGGCGGGGACGGGCTCATGGCTGAGCGTGACCGACTGCGCCGTGATCTGCTCGATCTTTCCCGTGGTTTCATAGAGTGTCGAAGCGGATTTTCCCGGTGTAGCGGAGGGAGCGCCAATCGGCCGTGCCTCCACGCCAGACAGGCTCGCTTCGGAATCGATCAGGAACTGTCCCGATACGACGATCTTCTCCCCTTCGCTGAGACCCGCGAGGATCTCTGTGTCGTCGCCGGACTCGCGTCCGGGCTGCACCTCGGCGGGCCGGTAGCGGCCCTTGTCGAGCGCGAGCATCACCAATGTCCGCTTGCCAGTGCGGATCAGTGCTTCGGAAGGCACCAGCAGCGCCGGTTGCGCGCTTCCCCCAAACGAGACCGTAGCAAACATGCCTGGCCGCAGGCGGCCACCACGATTGGGCAGCTCTATCCGGACGGTCAGTGTCCTGCTGTCGGTCTGCGTCTCGGGCAACACGGCCGATACACGGCCGGTCAAGATTTCGCCGGGAAAGGCAGCCAGCGTTGCCTGCACGCTCTGTCCTGGCCGCAGCGACCCCGCGACGGCTTCGGGAACGGCGGCGTTGAGCCAGACGGTTCCGAGTCCATTAATCTCCGCCAGCGTCTGGCCCGCCGCCACCGTCATGCCGGCACGCACGCCGAGCGTTTTGATGACGCCGCCGGTTGGAGCCGACACGGTGATGACATTGTTGGGTCGTTCGCCGCGTTCGACTGCGGCAATGGTGCCCGAAGGGATGCCTAACAGCGCGAGCCGTTGACGCGCGGCGCGAGTCAGCGCCGCATCGCCTGTCCGGCGAACCGCCAGATATTCTGCCTGCGCACCCGCCCATTCGGGGACGAGCAAATCCGCGAGCGGCGCGCCCGCACCCATCACATCGCCCGGCGCACGGCCATAAACGCGCTGGACGAAGCCGGAAGCGCGCGCCTGCACGATAGCGACATCACGCTGGTTGAAATCGATCGTGCCGGTGGCGGTGAGGCTGGACCCTAACGATCCCATCCGGGCCTCGACCACGCGCAGGCCAAGGCTCTGCGTACGTGCCGGATCGATCGTTACCCCTGCTTCGCTTGGCCCCTCGTCGGCATATTTGGGGACGAGTTGCATATCCATGAACGGCGATTTGCCGGGCTTGTCGAAATGCTGGCTGGGGACCATCGGGTCATACCAATAGAGTATTTTCCCGCTCGCATCGGTTCCTGGATCAGCTGCCCGGTCATGGCTGAGGGTGGCAATGCCATAGCCCACGCCCCCTGCTGCCAGAGCAATAGCAGCAGCGACGAGGCCAAGCTTTACGCGCGGAGAAAGATCGAGGTTCATCGGCGGTCGCTCCCATAGGTGAGGACAAGACGTGCGCCGTCACGCGCCACCAGCGCCTCGCGGTCGAGCGTCTCGATTTCGCTGTTGGCCAGCATCGTCTGGGCCTGGATCACGTCGAGCAATCCAGCGCGGCCCGCCGAATAGCTGGCGGTCTCGAGATCGACCTTCTGTCGCGCCAGCGGCAGCAGCGTGTCACGAGACCGCATCCATTGCTCATGATGCATGACATGATCGGCAATCCCTGCTTGGAGATCGGCCGCCAGCGCGCGCCGCATGTCTTCCTGCTCGGCCAGCGCCGCGCTCGCGCTCGCGCTGCTGGCCGCGATCATCGGGTCCTGCCGTTTGCCAGCGAACAACGGCAGGCTGATCGTGACGCCGGCCGACACCATGTCGCCATAGCGATCGGCGCGGCGCTGGTAGGCGACATCGAAACTCCAGTCCGGCCGTTTCGTGGCGCGTGCCGCTGCGACATCTGCCTCGGCTTGCCGTGTTCGCGCTATCGCTGCGTTCAGATCGGGATGCTGGCCGACCGCCTCACGCAAGGCGGTCGGATTGATCGCGAAATCGGGGACAGTGCCAGTGACCTCCGGGTTCGCATCGCCCGTCCAACGGGCGAGTGTCGAGCGGGCGCGAGCGGAATCGGCCGCAGCTTCGCTTCTCTTGTCCTCAAGCGCAGCAATTGCCTGGCGGATGTCGAGTGTTTGCGCGGGCCGCGCTGAGCCCGACGCTACGCCCGAACGCGCGGCGACCGCGAGGCCATTTTGCCGCGCAATGATGGCATCAATCACTGCAAGACGTCGGCCTGCATAATAGAGATCGATCCAGGCAAGCGCGGCCGCCACCCTGACGCGACGGACTTCGGCGAAGCCATTGGCCTCGGCTGCCGCGATGTCAGCCTGGGCGCGCCCCTGCTGGGCATGGCGCTTGGCGGCATTGGGCACATCTTGGCTGATGCCCACCCGCGCCATCGTCATGCTGTCGCCGGCATAGGTGAAGGCGGGCGGACCCGAGACGGGGAAATTGTCGAGACCCACGCCAAGTTTGGGGTCAGGAAGCCGCCCGGCGGCTATCGCGGTCGCCCGGCGCGCCTCAACATCGAGGCTACGGGCCTGTACTGACGGCGCGGTCTCCGCCCTGGAAAGGGCATCCTCAAAGGTCAGCGGTTGCGCGAAGGCAAAGCTCGGCATTGCGGCGGACAGCAGCGCAACGAACACATAGCGCATGGAAAACTCCCGTTGGAGAGATCGGACCAGCGCGGGGCAGGATTGCAGGCATAGGGTGGCGACGAAACAGGGGGCGTTCCGCCGCCACCGCCAGCCCGGCAATGATGCGACCCGAAGGCGCCGGGGCTGATTTTAGTCGGCCGATGGCATGGAATGACCATCATGCATGGACTTCATGCAATCAGCGGCATTCATCTTCATCATGTCGCACGAACAGTTCGCCATCTGTGCCTGATCGGGCACCCACACGCGCTTCCGCGCAGGGCCGGT
>FMTU01000003.1 GCA_900100475.1 Sphingobium faniae
TAGCCGATCGCGGCGGCCGCGACCTTCGTTCTCCTCAAGCAGCGCATCGAGACGATCCTGATAAGGACCGATCCGCGGCAGCGGCTGGACTTTGCGCTGATAGTTGAACGCCGCCTCCGGCGACCGGATCGCTTTGCGGACGACCTTCCGCGACAAACGAAGGTCACGAGCGATCGCCTTGATCGCCTTACCCGCTGCATGCTCACGCCGAATCCGAACCACTGTCTCCACGATCAACATCCCGTTCTCGCCAACTGATCAAAACCAGTCGGCCGACTAAATCCCCGGGATGAAGGGGTCCTTTTTGCACGCCGATCACCCCACGAAGGGGGTGCCTATTGCACGCTGATCCTCAGTGTTGGCATATGTAGCAGACGTCAATATCATGTCGCCCTTCATGAATTTGAGGCCTTTATATTCCATATCATTGGCGACTACTCGTGTGCTCGTTGCCACGCTGTAGCGGCGCAGCATTTCCTCGACGACATTCCGCACAAAGGTGTCGTCGCCCATGTTCTGCACAAAATCGACACGGTGCTCGCGATGAAGGGCGAAATGCCGCATGATAAAGCCCATCATCGAAGCAACCGTATCCAGCCCAGCGACGATCACCGTGGTGCAGAAGTTGAGTGCGTCCTCAAAAGAGATCACCGTTCCATGAACCTCAACGCTCACCATTGCGCTGAACAGATCAGAACCAGGATTGGCCTGGCGCTGTGCAACTATGGGTGCGAGATAAGCCCCAAGCGCCTGAAATGCTTTCATTTGATCCTCGGCTGACCCGCCTCGCGTTTGCGCTTCGGCAAGAGGCAGCAGATATTCGCGGTCGCTATGAGGTAGGTCGACGAGATCAAGAAAGATCAGGATCGGGAAAAGCTCGGCAAGCTCTTTGACGAAATCGCACTCCCCACGCGACATCACCGCTTCGATAAGCGATATTGCGACGCTCCGGACCTTCACTGCCATCTCCTCCACCGTCTTGGGAAGCAGCATTTTCGTTAGCGGCCGTCGGAACGGAGCGTGGATCGGCGGGTCCAGTTGAATGGGAATGGCGGGAGTGGATCGTTCCACCGGAGGGATGCTCACTTGAGGCGAGCGGATGAAGTTTTTCCAATCGTTCTGAACCGCCTTGATGTCTTCTGCACGGGTCAGAATCCAGTGACCATCATTATGGGGGGTCCATAGAATATCCCCCGACTTGCGGAAGGCGGCATAAGCTGCCTGCGGATCCTGCACGTTGGTGAGCGGAAGGTCGAAGATATTGAGGTCCACGACACATTCCGCCGGAATATGGGCAGGCTTGGAGAGACTGGAAGTTACTGCGGATACCATGACATCATCTCCTTATTGATACTCATAAGTATCAATAAGGATTGGAGAGTCAAGGCCGGTTTCGGTACTGGACCTGTGATGCTCTGGCACGCATGAAGAGCGGTAGCGCGAGCTTCCAAGAATGCGTAGGTAAGCGAGTCACTGATGTGTCATGTGGAAAGGATGCCAAGATAGAAAACCAATCTGCCGAGCGTAAAAATTTAAGAAGGAGTTCTGCGGCTGCAGCGCAACGCTATGACATGCTGCTTACAGTCGCGCTTGAAGAATTTCTCAACAAAGGCTTCGTTGGCGCGAATCTTGACGAGATCGCGGAACGAAGCAAGGTCAGTAAAATGACCATATATCGGAAGATTGGTGACAAAGAGGCGCTTTTTCTTCTTACAGCCGAACAGGCAGTGCGCAATCTAAAACCAAGTTATGAGGCGATCATCGAAATGGGAGGGCCTCCTCGGGATGTAATAGGGCGTTTAGTTGCGGCGGGTTCAACAGATCGCGGTGATCACAGCATCGACCTGCTCCGTCTTGCCATCAGTGAGGCAAAGCAGTTCCCGACAATTTCCAAACGATTACTCGCAAAAACGCGAGATATCGTCCAACCTATAGCACGATATCTCCAGACGATCAGTGAGCCTCCCTTGGGCGATCAGCAAGCGTATATCCGTGCCCTGGTCATCGCTAATCTTTCTGTTGGAGGTTTTCTCAAGCTTTTGGGTTCATCGGAGCCGGACGATCCGCTATGGCTGAGCGAAACAGAAGCCATACTTATCAATGGTCTTCTTGGTTCAAACGAATGAGAAGATGATCTTGATGGCATTGGCCGGCTTCCATCACTGGTTCGGAGCATCCTCGAAGATCATGGAATTGAGAATTCTTTGATTGTCGCGGAAATTTTCTACGCCGACTTCGTCCTTGCTCCGTTGCAGAACTTGATGCTCCCAGGTTCAATAGAAAGACGCGTTGACTTCCTCATGCGCGGCATGATCTAATCCGATGCGATATGATCGACGAAGCTATCATCCTTACCTTTGGGATGAGGGGCATACAGGAAAGACAAATCCAGCCCCGTATCGCCGATCTTCTCGACATATTCGGCATGATGATCGGGTTCCCAGGATCGCCATAATTATCGCTGATCGCCTTCCCGGAAGGCAACCATCCCGTCACAGCCAGCAACGTCTCGGCTGGCGCTTTCACCCGGCGCAAGGCATCACGGACATTGTGCCGCAAGGAGTATAGCGACTGCCGCTCCTCCAGCGTCATGGCGGCAGGCAGGAACTGCTCGTTGAACCGTTTGACCGGATACCAAGCGAGGTTGCCATATTTATTCGGTTTGAGCGTAGGGAACAGGCGCGCGGACGCACCTAACTGCTTCTGTCGGCCCACGAACTGAAGGAAACCGATTTGTATCAGCTCGGAGTGGATGGGAACCCTTCTGCGGCTGGCCTGGGTCTTGAGGCTGTTCCCGTCCTTCTCGTCGGTCATTGACATATACCAGACGCCCATCGGTGTCCGGGCGATGTCATCGACATGAAGCTGGCATATCTCATTGGGCCGGGCACCGCTGAACAGCATCAACAGCGGTAACCAAAAAACGCCAGTCGCGGTCTTTTCCGGTATAGGGCTTCGCAGCGTCCGGCACGCAGGAACAGTAAAAACCGCTGCCCATGAAAAATTCGCGCAGTTGCTGGTCCGTCCATGGCCTGCGCTTTTCGGCAGCGGTCACGCCGTCCTTCTTCAGCGGCTTGACCTCTTCGGCGGGATTAGACGTGAGATATTTCTTCCGCACCGCCACCTTCAGCATATCCCGCAGGGTTTCGAGATAATGGGCCTGTGTGGAGGAGGAGAGGCCGGGCTTGCCGTCCTTCTTCGCGCGTTCGATCGCCGCACCAAGAGGCAGGCCCGGATAGAGCTTGGTGCGATTCGACGGCATCTGTGCGAGCAGGCTCCGCACCCGCTGCACGACATCGTCGTCTATCGCATAGACCGGCATCTGCCCGTCGATCATCTCGCACAAGACGGCCACGCTCGCCTTGATCTTGTCCAGTCGCTTCGGGCTGACCCCATTGAGATGATAGTCCTCTTCCTTCTCGGCCAGATAGGTCTGGGACAGGTCCTCCAGCGTCACGCTGGTCGGACGTGCCGGATCAAACAGGCTGTCATAATAGGGACGGTCATAGCGGTCCGCGTAGCGATCCAGCCTGCGGCGGCAGAGTTCGATGAGGCCGCGCCGGACGACCTCCTCGAACTGGGCCGCGTTCGGCAGGTCGGGGATATCCGCGCCGATCTGGTTCAGTAGCCTTTGCCCAGCGCGACCTATCAGTTCATGCTGGCGCGGATCGGCGGGGTTGGTGAGAATCCCCAGCTCATATTCGGCGTCGGCCTGCCTTTCCTTCAGGCTGGCCCGGTCTGCCGGAGGGTCCTTGAGCAGCCTGTCAGCCGACCGTCGATCCATCACCGCGATCATCGAGCGCACATGCTCGGTCAGCGTCGTCAGCGGCAGCACAGGGTGTTTCGTCCCCTTGCCCGAACCGATCCCATCCTTCTCCGCCGCCATGAACAGGGCGTCCGAGTTCAGGTCATGGATGGTGCGAAGCCGCTTCGCTTCGGTGAGGCTGGACGTCCCCAGCGACTGTTTGATGAACTGTTTTCCAATGGCTGCAACGAGCGCCTTGGGCACGCGCCGCAGATAATACCAGACGCCACCGCGCTTTTGCAGATGAAGGGTTTCCGCCACGTCTTTCATGCCTTGCTGTATACCACTGGTGTGACCAATTGGCAGGCATAAGTGGCTGATTTTCTGGCTAACGACCCATTATCAAGGCGTTAGAAGAGAAATGGTGGAGCCGAGGGGGATCGAACCCCTGACCTCGTCATTGCGAACGACGCGCTCTCCCAGCTGAGCTACGGCCCCAAGAGGCGCTGCCTATAAGCGAGCCTTTCGCGCCATGCAACGATCTTTTTGCAGGAAAAAGCGCCCCTTTTCCCGGGTCCCGTCAAACCCGCGCGCATGACGGCCCCCGGCCTCGGCAGGCTGGCGGAAAGAAGAAATGTTACTGCTGCGCAATGGCCGGAACGAAGGACGCAGCCGCTCATTGGAAAGAAAGACGGACGATGCATCGGCCGCCGCCAACAGCATTCAAGGAGAAGGACCATGGGTTACCAGGGCGGTCGCCGCTACGGTGACGATTATTATGCCGGACAGCCGCGCTATGCCGGTTTCAGACATTGGCGCGAGGATCATCGCTATGGGCCGCGCGGATGGTTTGGCGGCGGGCGGTCCCATCGCTCTCCGCCGTCCGATTATGACCCGGACGAACGGGGCTTTTTCGACCGCGCGGGCGATGAGGTCCGCAGTTGGTTCGGCGATGAGGAGGCCGAACGCCGCCGTGAATATGACGAATATTACAACCGCCCCTATGGCGATCCACGCGATGAGAGCAGCCGTATCGGTTTTGCCTCCGCTTCAGGCAGCGGCCGTTATCTGCCGAACCAGGGCTATGCGCCCTTCACCGGCGAACGCAGCGGCTATGGCAGCCAGGATCATGGTTATCGTATCGGCGCTTATGGGCCAGAACACGACTATGGCGAACATCATGACGCCAATTATTATGTGTGGCGCCAGCAGCGGATCAGCGAGCTGGATCGCGACTATGCCGAATATCAGCGCGAGAATCGCGAACGCTTCGATCATGCGTTCGGAAGCTGGCGTACTCGGCGCGGCGAACAACGGCAGGCGCTGTCGCAGGTGCGCGAGCATATGGAAGTGGTCGGCAGCGATGGCGAACATGTCGGCACCGTCGACAAGCTGCACGGCGACCGCATCGTCCTGACCAGGAATGACGAGGATGCGGGCGGGATGCACCATTCCATCCCCTCTTCCTGGATCAAGGCGGTGGATGCACAGAAGGTCATGTTGGAAAAGACGGCCGACCAGGCGCAGTCCGCCTGGCGCGCGGAACGGGAACGCGCGCCCCGTGGCGGCAGCGAGGAGCGTTCTGGATGGGATGGCGAGAGCCGGTCGGGTGGCGGCGCCGATGCAAAGGGCCGCTATCGCTGAGCCGGCAAAAGGGTCGCGAAGGGAAGGGGCCGGTCTTTGGCCGGACCCTTTTTCATGGGCGCGCAAGGCAGGGCTTGCTTTTTCGGGACAGGATGCCACGGCGATATCGAGCCGTTCCTTCTGTAAAGACCGCCCATGCCAACCGTCCTGCTGCTGGTCATCTCCAATGTCTTCATGACCATCGCCTGGTATTGGCATCTGAAAGGCGGGATGAACAAACCGCTGCTGCTGGTGATCCTGATAAGCTGGGGGATCGCGCTGGTCGAATATTGCTTCGCCGTCCCCGCCAACCGCATCGGCTATGCCCATGGCTGGAGCGCGGGGCAGCTCAAGATCGCGCAGGAGGCGATCGCCCTGCTCGTCTTCGGCGGCTTCATGGTGACGGTGCTGGGCGAGCCGCTTCACTGGCGGCATCTGGCCGCCTTCCTCTGCATCATGGCGGCGGTCGGCTTCCTGTTCGTGGGACGCAGTTAGCCGAGGGCAGGCCCCGATGCGGATTTTCCGTCCTGGCCGCCCGGCAGCAGCAACGACGAATCGCCATAGCTGTAGAAGCGGTAGCCCTCCACTATCGCATGGGCATAGGCGGCCTGCATCCGATCGCGCCCCATTAGCGCGCTGACCAGCATGAACAGGGTCGAACGCGGCAGGTGGAAATTGGTCATGAGGCCGTCCACCGCCCGGAAGCGATAGCCGGGCGTGATGAAGATGCGGGTTTCATCCGCAAAGGGGCGGATGACGCCATCCTCCCCGGTCGCGCTTTCCAGCAGGCGCAGGCTGGTGGTGCCGACCGCGATCAGCCGCCCGCCCGCCGCGCGCGCCGCGTTCAGGCGATCTGCCGCAGCCGCGTCGATACGGCCCCATTCGGCATGCATCCGGTGGTGGTCGGTATCGTCGGCCTTCACCGGCAGGAAAGTGCCCGCCCCGACATGCAGGGTCAGCGTCTCGGTCCCGATGCCCGCCGCTTTCAGCGCCGCCATCAGGTCCGGCGTGAAGTGCAACGCGGCGGTCGGGGCAGCGACCGCGCCGTCCTTCTGCGCGAACATGGTCTGATAGTCGGCCCGATCACGCTCGTCAGTGGGGCGCTTGCTGGCGATATAGGGCGGGAGCGGCATCCGGCCGGCCCGCTCCAGCAGCAGTTCGACCGGCTCATCCCCTTCAAAGTTCAGGGTCACGCCGCCATCCTCGTCGCGCGGCCCGGCGATGGCGGTGACACCCGCGCCAAAGTCGATCCGGTCGCCATCGCGCACCCGCCTGGCATTGCGGAGGAATGCCTGCCATTGCCGCAGGCCGAGCCGCTTGTGCAGCGTAGCGCCGACCTTCGCCTGTCCCCGCAACCCTTCCAACTGGGCGGGAATCACGCGCGTATCGTTGAACACTAGCACGTCGCCCGCGCGGAGCAGATCGGGCAGATCGCGGACGATGCGATCCTCGATGGGCGCGCCTCCCTTCACCAGCATCAGCCGCGCCGAATCGCGCGGGGACGCGGGCCGCAGCGCAATGCGCTCTGGCGGCAGGTCGAAATCGAACAGGTCTACGCGCATCGGATCAAGGCCCGCCGGGGCGGCTTATTTCTTCCTGGGCGCTGGCTTCTTCGCGGGGACCGTCGGCAGGATCGAGGGCGCCTCTGCCACAGGGCGGGGCGGCGCGATCACCGGCGGTTTGCCGTCGCTGTCCATCGACGCCTGCAGGATGGTCGCGGGATCGGCGGGCGGCTCGCCCGGCGCGATGGCGTCCACATATTGCATCCCTTCGATCACGCGGCCAAAGACGGTATATTTCTTGTCGAGTTGGAGCCGGGGCAACAGCACGATGAAGAACTGGCTGTTCGCGCTGTCTTCCGACTGGGCGCGCGCCATAGACACCGCGCCGCGCACATGGGGCAGCCAGTTGAATTCCTGCTTCAGGTCCGGCAGCGTGGAGCCGCCCGTCCCGTCGCCCTTGGGATCGCCGCCCTGCGCCATGAAGCCGGGGATCACGCGATGGAATTTAAGGCCGTTATAGAAACCCTGCCGCGTCAGTTCCTTGATCCGTTCGACATGGGCCGGGGCGACATCGGGGCGAAGCTGGATGCGGACGCGGCCGCCGGTGGACAGGTCCAGATCCCACACATTCTGCGGATCGACCGGAATGCTGGCGGCGGGAAGCTGCGGCGTGCCGGATTCTTCCAAAGCCTTCGCGTTCTTTTCGGCGATGGCGGACATTTCCGCCTTCTTCATTTCCTCGCCCTGCCCCTGTCCGCCACCCTGCGCCAGAGCGGCGCCGCTGGACGCATAGAGGGCGAAACCGATCGCCACGGTCTTGAACGCCGAAATGAACCGCATGGATGAGCTTTCCCTGACTTGTCTGATGGCCGATGGCGAAGTTGCCCCTGATAACGCGCTCTTCGCGATTGGCAACTGAACGAAGGCTGAGCGGAGCCTTATCCGCCCTTGCGCCCCAGTTCCGCGACGCGCGCTTCCACTTCCTGGCGCACGGCGGGGCTGACGAATTTCTGGATCGGACCGCCGTAAAGCGCGATTTCCTTGACCAGACGCGACGCGATGGGCTGCAAGGACACGTCCGCCATCAGGAAAACGGTTTCGACGCGGCTGTTGATCTGCTGGTTCATGCCGGCCATCTGATATTCATATTCGAAGTCCGCGACGGCGCGCAGGCCCCGGACGATGATATTGGCCCCCTGCGATTCGGCGAAGTCCATCAACAGCGCATTGAAGCCGGTGACGACGATCTGCCTGTCGATGCCCGCGCATTCGCGGCGGACCATCTCCAGCCGTTCCTCGTCGCTGAACATCGGCGATTTGGAGATATTGGTCGTGACGCCGATCACCAGCTTGTCGACCAGCTTCGCCCCGCGCCGGATGATGTCCATATGCCCCAATGTGATGGGATCGAATGTGCCGGGATAGACCCCCACTCTCTGTTTCATGCCCTAGCGGTCCCTTTCCACGATATAGTCCGCGATGGCGCGCAACAGGTCCGCCCGCGCGCCAAAGCCGTGCAGATGCGCCTTGGCCTGATCGACCAGCAGCCGCGCCTGTTCCCTCGCCCGCTCCACGCCGAGCAGGGAAACGAAGGTTTCCTTGCCCGCCGCCGCGTCCTTCCCCGTCGCCTTGCCCGCCGTCGCCGGGTCGCCCTCTACGTCGAGCAGGTCGTCCGCGATCTGGAAAGCAAGGCCGATGTCGCGCGCATAGCCGTGCAGCCCCGTGCGCCCATCGGGCGGGATGCGCGCCAATATGGCGGCGGCGTCGACGGAAAAGCCGATCAACGCGCCAGTCTTCAGATTCTGGAGCCGCGTCACGGTGGCAAGGTCGAAGCGGCTTTTCTCCGCTTCCAGATCCATCATCTGGCCGCCCGCCATGCCGGACGCCCCGCTCGCCAGCGCCAGCGCCTGCACCAGTTCCACCCGCACGAAAGGATCGGGGTGGGTCTGTTCGTCCGCCAATATCTGGAAGGCGAAGCTCTGAAGGCAGTCGCCCACGAGGATCGCGGCTGCTTCGTCAAAAGCCTTGTGGACGGTCGGCCTGCCGCGCCGCATGTCGTCATCGTCCATCGCGGGCAAATCGTCATGGACCAGCGAGTAGACATGGATGCATTCGACCGCGAGTCCGACCCGAAGCGCCGATTCGGGCGAGATATTGAACAGGTCGCATGCTGCGCGCACCAGCAGCGGGCGGAGCCGCTTGCCCCCGCCGACAGCGGCATGGCGCATCGCTTCGTAAAGCCGCCGCCGCGCATCGTCCGGCACGGCGAGCAGCGCGTCGAATGCGCCGTCGATCGCGGCCGAAACCTGAGCGACCCGCTCGGCAACCAGCGCGGCGGATGCCGTCATTGCCCCGTCAGTCCGCACCAAAGGGTTGCGCGCCGGTCACGGCTCCCCCCGCGTCGAGCGTCAGTTTCCGGATCCGCGCCTCGGCGGCCTGCAATCGTTCCATGCACTGCTTCCGCAAGGCTTCGCCCTCGCTGTAGAGGGAGATCGACTCGTCCAGCGGCACGTCCCCGTTTTCCAGTCGCCGCACGATGGATTCGAGCGCGCGCAACGCGTCCTCGAATGAAAGCGCGCTGGGATCGGTCGGCTGCGTCATGCTCTCTTCGGCCATGCGCCTGCATTGGCCCCCGCCGCCCGCGCGGTCAAGTCCGCATGGCATTCAAGGCCATTCCGTCTTCCTTTGTCACGATTTCGTCACGATGCCACGCATAGAGCGTAACCAGGCCGTTACCATTTTTGCGTTGACGCCGCTTGCCGCAAGTGCACATAGAAGGCCCGCTATGAAATATTATCTCCCCCTGACCGCCGTCGTGGCGCTGACCCTGTTGTCGGCCTGCAACAATAATGACGAACCCGAAGTCGTAGGCGGTCCCGCCGATCCGATGGCCTCGCAGCTTGCCAACGCCGCGCCGGTCGAACTGCCGCCGTCGGTGAAGAACAGCTTCCAGTTTCGTTGCAAGGACAACAGCCTCGTCTTCGTCGACTTCCTGAGCGACGACACGACCGCGAACCTGCGCACCGAGAAGACCGGATCGCCCACCAGGCTGACCGCCGCCGAAGCGGGCCAGCCCTTCGAAGCCGAAGGCGGCTACAAGATCGAAGGCAATGGCAAGCAGGTCACCATCGCCCTGCCGGGCAAGAGCGCGCTGAGCTGCAAGGCCTGATCCTTTCTTCATCCCCCATGGCGACGGGCCGGATCTTTTCACGAGGGTCCGGCCTTTTTCATGGCGGGCGCCGGGTCGCAAGGATTGTCTATCCCGCGCCACGCGGCTAAAGGCGCGCTCATGTCCAGCACCGCCACCCCCATCACGCCCCAGATCGTCGCCGAACATGGTCTGTCCCCGGAAGAATATGATCGCGTGCTGAACGCGCTCGGGCGGGAACCGAATCTGACGGAACTCGGCATTTTCTCGGTCATGTGGTCGGAGCATTGCTCCTACAAGTCGAGCCGCATCCACCTCAAGAAGCTTCCCACCGAAGGCCCGCAGGTGATCTGCGGCCCCGGCGAGAATGCGGGCGTCGTCGATATCGGCGACGGGCAGGCGGCGATCTTCAAGATGGAGAGCCACAACCACCCGTCCTATATCGAACCCTATCAGGGCGCGGCGACGGGCGTGGGCGGCATCCTGCGCGACGTGTTCACCATGGGCGCGCGGCCGGTGGCGAACATGAACGCGCTGCGCTTTGGCCGGCCGGACCATCCGAAGATGAAGCATCTCATCAGCGGCGTGGTGCGCGGGATCGGCGGCTATGGCAATTGCGTGGGCGTCCCCACCGTGGGCGGAGAGGTGAACTTCCACCCCGCCTATGACGGCAATATCCTCGTCAACGCGATGACCGTGGGGGTCGCGGAGACGGACAGGATTTTTTATTCGGCGGCTTCGGGCGTCGGCAATCCGATCGTCTATGTGGGGTCCAAGACGGGCCGCGACGGCATCCATGGCGCGACCATGGCTTCAGCGGATTTCGGCGAGGATAGCGAGGAAAAGCGCCCCACCGTGCAGGTCGGCGACCCCTTCACCGAAAAGCTGCTGATCGAAGCCTGCCTCGAACTCATGGCGTCGGACGCCATCGTCGCGATTCAGGACATGGGCGCGGCGGGCCTCACCTCCTCCTCGGTGGAGATGGCGTCCAAGGGCGGCGTCGGCATCCAGCTCGACATGGACAAGGTGCCGCAACGCGAAACCGGCATGACGGCCTATGAAATGATGCTGTCGGAATCGCAGGAGCGGATGCTGATGGTGCTCCAGCCCGGCAAGGAGGATTTTGCCGAGGCGATTTTCCGCAAGTGGGAACTGGATTTCGCGGTGATCGGCGAAGTCACCGACACGGGCCGCATGGTCCTCGTCCACCATGGCGAGACGGTGTGCGACCTTCCCCTCGCCCCGCTGGCAGACGACGCGCCGCTCTATGACCGCCCGGCGATGCCGACGGACGAGTATAAGGCATGGTCCGGCGTCCA
Organism: Sphingobium faniae; assembly: GCA_900100475.1. Taxonomy (GTDB): domain Bacteria; phylum Pseudomonadota; class Alphaproteobacteria; order Sphingomonadales; family Sphingomonadaceae; genus Sphingobium; species Sphingobium faniae. Next base: position 11,338 of record FMTU01000003.1, read on the forward strand.
ACCGCTGGGCGATATTCCAGCGTCCGACATCGGCGCGGACCTTGTGAAGCTGATGGGCAGCCCCGACATCGCCAGCCGCCGCTGGATCTGGGAACAATATGACCATATGGTCGGCGCCGACACGGTGCAGCGCCCCGGCGGCGATGCGGCAGTGGTGCGCGTCCACGGATCGCAAAAGGGCATCGCGATCAGCACCGACTGCACGCCGCGCTATTGCTATGCCGATCCCTATGAAGGCGGGAAACAGGCTATCGCGGAATGCTATCGCAACATTAGCGCGGTCGGCGCGACTCCGCTGGCCGTCACCAATTGTTTGAACTTCGCCAATCCGCAGCGGCCGGAAATCATGGCACAGTTCACCGGCTGCCTCGAAGGCATGGGCGACGCCTGCCGCGCGCTCGACTTTCCGATCGTGAGCGGCAACGTGTCGCTTTACAATGAGTCCAAGGCGACCGGCGGCGGATCGGCCATTCTGCCCACGCCCGCCATCGGCGGTATCGGCTTGCTCAAGGACGTCGATGTCATGGCGACCGTCGCCTTCAAGGCGGAAGGCGAAGCCATCTGGCTGATCGGCGGCGAAGGCGCGCATCTGGGCCAGTCCATCTGGCTGCGCGAAATCGCGGGCCGGGAGGCAGGCGACGCGCCGAAGGTCGATCTGCCCGCCGAGCGCGCCCATGCCGAAACCGTCCGCACGCTGATCGCGCAGGGCAAGGCCACGGCGGTGCACGATATTTCGGACGGCGGCCTGCTGGTCACGGTGGCGGAAATGGCGCTCGCGGGCCGGATCGGCGCGGAATTGAGCGTGGCGCTCACCACCGCCAGCGCGTTTGGCGAGGATCAGGGCCGCTATCTCGTCACCGCGCGCGAAGGCGTTTCCATCCCCGGCGCGACCCGCATCGGCACGACCGGCGGCGACAGGGTGGCAGGCGTCGCGCTCGATGCGCTGCGGAACGCCCATGAAGGCTTCTTCCCGAACCTCATGGACGCGGAGCTTTAAGGACGGGCTGACCTCCCCCCTTGCTGGGGCAGATCGGGATCGGATGAGAGGCTGCCCCTTCAACGGAAGATGGCGAGCAGGCTTTCATATTGTTCCAGCCCCGGCGCGCCCGGCACGACCGCGCCTTCGCGCAGGAGATAGGCGTGGCGCACGATTTCCGCCTGCTGTTCCAGCCCATATTGCGGCAAGCGCAGGCCCGGTTTCAGGCTGTAGCTGTATCGGCAAAAAGGATGCCGCCTGATCGGCAGGAAAATCCCTCGCTGGCTTTGCCAGACATGGCAGAGTTCATGCAGGAACAGGCCGCGCAGCATCAGATCGGCCTTGCTGAAATCCTCGCACCAGAAGGGGCAGGCCGGATGGAAATGGATGTGCCCGGTCGGAGCCATCACCGTCTTGCGCGGCTGGAAGGGGAACCATTTCCGCCGCCGCACCTCGACCGCCGACAGGTCGATGCTGTCATGATAGATCGACCGCGCCAACGCGATTTCACCGGAAGTCAGGGGTCTGGCCGTCATCCGCGAAATCCCGGCATATCATCCACCGGGGACAAGCGGCCCCCGCGCCCTCCCCGTGCCTGTTTTCCTTCGCCGTTCAATGTTGCCGATGTGCGTCGGCCCCGGCCGCCGGAGCAGCCGCGCCGGGCTTCTGGATCACCGCGTCCACCAGCAGGCGGTCGCCGTTCGACAGCAGGAAGGTCAACTGCATCTTGCCCCGGCTGATCGCCGTGTCGTTGACGCCCCAGAGCATCAGATGCTTGCCGCCCGGCGCGAAGGCGACCTTGCCCTTGGCGGGGATATCGACGCTGGAGATCGGCTTCATCGACATCATGCCGTTTTCGCTGACGCTCTCATGCATCTCCACCTTCAGCGCATAGTCGGTCAGCACGCCGCGAAGCTGCACGTCGCTCGCCCCGCCATGGGCCACGAAATATCCGGCGGAAGGCGTGTCCTTATTCGGACTCAATCGCACCCACGCCTGATCTATATAGGTCGGCGCGGGATCGCCGCATGCGCCGAGAGCCAAAGGCGCTGCAAGAGCAAGGAGGGGAAGGATCGCGCGCATCGAAAGGCCCTTTCATGACTGTCTCGTTTCCGGTCGCCCGCATAGGTAATCGTCGCCGCTTCTTGTGCCAAGAAAAAGCGCGCCTATATCCGACACGCAAACGGCCTTGCCTTGGCGCTTTCGTGAGGTATGGGGCCGTTGACCGCTGAATATGATTTGGGGTTCAAAGAGGAAAAGATGGCAAAAGTAATCGGTATTGATCTGGGCACCACCAATAGCTGCGTGTCCGTGATGGACGGCAGCAAGCCCAAGGTGATTGAAAATGCGGAAGGCGCGCGCACCACGCCCTCCATCGTCGCCTTCGCCAAGGATGGCGAGCGCCTGATCGGCCAGCCCGCCAAGCGCCAGGCCGTCACCAATCCCGACAATACGATTTTCGCGGTGAAGCGTCTGATCGGCCGCCGATTCGACGATCCCACGACGAAGAAGGACATGGAACTGGTCCCCTATTCGATCGTGAAAGGCCCTAATGGCGACGCATGGGTCAATGCGGGCGGCAAGGATTACAGCCCGTCGCAGATTTCCGCCTTCACGCTCCAGAAGATGAAGGAAACCGCCGAAGCCTATCTGGGCGAAACGGTGACGCAGGCCGTCATCACGGTCCCCGCCTATTTCAACGACGCCCAGCGTCAGGCGACCAAGGACGCGGGACAGATCGCGGGCCTTGAAGTGCTGCGCATCATCAACGAACCAACTGCCGCCGCGCTCGCCTACGGGCTTGAGAAGCAGGACGGCAAGACCATCGCCGTCTATGACCTTGGCGGCGGCACGTTCGACATTTCGATCCTCGAAATCGGCGACGGCGTGTTCGAGGTGAAGTCGACCAATGGCGACACCTTCCTGGGCGGCGAGGATTTCGACTCCAAGCTGGTCGAGTTTCTGGCGGCCGACTTCCAGAAGGCCGAAGGCATCGACCTCACCAAGGACAAGCTGGCATTGCAGCGCCTGAAGGAAGCTTCCGAAAAGGCGAAGATCGAGCTGTCCTCGGCGCAGACGACCGAAGTCAACCTTCCCTTCATCACCGCCGATCAAAATGGTCCCAAGCACCTCGTCAAGGCGATCACCCGCGCCGATCTGGAGCGCCTGGTGGCCGACCTCATCAAGCGGACCATGGAACCCTGCAAGAAGGCGCTGGCCGATGCGGGCATGTCCGCGAGCGAGATCAGCGAAGTGGTGCTGGTGGGCGGCATGACCCGCATGCCCAAGGTGCGCGAGGCGGTGAAGGACTTCTTCGGCAAGGAACCGCATACCGGCGTCAACCCGGACGAAGTCGTCGCCATGGGCGCCGCCATTCAGGCCGGCGTGCTGCAGGGCGACGTCAAGGACGTGCTGCTGCTCGACGTGACCCCGCTGTCGCTGGGCATCGAAACGCTGGGCGGCGTGTTCACCCGCATGATCGACCGCAACACCACGATCCCGGCCAAGAAGTCGCAGGTCTACTCCACCGCCGACGACAATCAGCAGGCAGTGACGATCCGCGTGTTCCAGGGCGAGCGCGAAATGGCGGCGGACAACAAGCTGCTGGGTCAATTCGACCTCGTCGGCATCCCGCCCGCGCCGCGCGGCGTGCCTCAGATCGAGGTGACGTTCGACATCGACGCCAACGGCCTCGTCAACGTCAGCGCCAAGGACAAGGGCACCGGCAAGGAACAGCAGATCCGCATTCAGGCATCGGGCGGCCTGTCCGACTCCGACATCGACCAGATGGTAAAGGACGCGGAACGCTTCGCCGAAGAGGACAAGAAGCGTCGTGAATCGGCCGAGGCGAAGAACAACGCCGAAAGCCTGATCCACACCACCGAACAGCAGCTTTCCGAACATGGCGACAAGGTGGACGCGGCCCTCAAGGCCGAGATCGAGACCGCCATCGCCGCCGCCAAATCCGCGGTCGAGGGCGACGATGCCGAAGCCATGAAGACCAAGGCGCAGGAACTCGCCACCGTCGCCATGAAGCTGGGGCAGGCGATCTATGAGAAGGAGCAGGCTGCGGCGGCTTCTCCCGACGCCGAAGCTCCGAAGGCCGATGACGATGTCGTCGACGCCGAATTTTCGGAAGTGGACGAGAACAACAAGGCGTAAGCCGGATGAAACGCTTCTCGACTTCGCCCCGCGCGGACGGCATGGTCCCTGACCAGCGCGGCCGTTCGGGGCGGAGCCGGGGACCGTGCGCGCCGGGGGCGAGATGACGACCGAAATCGACTATTATTCGCTGCTTGAGGTGGAACGCACGGCGGACGCCACGACCATCAAGAGCGCCTATCGCAAGCTGGCGATGAAATATCACCCCGACAAGACCGGGGGATGCACCGATGGCGAGGCCCGGTTCAAGGCCGTGTCCCAAGCCTATGAGTGCCTGAAAGACCCGCAGAAACGCGCGGCTTATGACCGCTATGGCCATGCGGCCTATACCAACGCCCAGAATGGCGGCGGCGGTTTCAATGGCGGCGGGCGCGGCGCGGGAGGCTTTTCCGACCTTGGCGATATTTTCGAGACGATCTTCGGCCAGTCCGGCTTCGGCGGGGGCGGCGGGCGTCAGGCCCAGCGGCGCGGCGCGGACCTGCGCTACGACATGGAAATCACGCTCGACGAAGCCTATCACGGCAAGCAGAGCGAAATCGAAATCGAAGTTTCCGCGCCCTGCGATTCCTGCGAAGGATCGGGCGCGCAGCCCGGCACGGGCGTCAAGACATGCGGCACCTGCGGCGGCCATGGCCAGGTCCGGGCGCAGCAGGGCTTCTTCGTGGTCGAGCGCACCTGCCCATCCTGCCATGGCGCGGGTCAGGTGATCGAAAGCCCCTGCCGCTCCTGCCGGGGCGAAGGACGGGTGGACAAGGCCAAGACGCTGTCGGTCAACATCCCGGCGGGCGTCGACGAAGGCACGCGCATCCGCCTTACCGGCGAGGGCGAATGCGGGCCCCGGGGCGCGCCTCCGGGCGATCTCTACATCTTCCTGCATGTAAAGCGGCACCCGATTTTCGAGCGCGACGGCACCACCCTGTTCTGCCGCGCGCCGGTCAGTTTCACCACGGCGGCGCTGGGCGGCACGATCGAAGTGCCCGGCCTCGACGGCAGCCGGCATGAGATCAAGATTCCGAGCGGCATCCAGTCCGGCAAGCAAATCCGCCAGCGCGGCGTGGGGATGCCGGTGCTGAACGGACGGGGACAGGGCGATCTGGTCATACAGGTCGATGTCGAAACCCCGACCCGCCTCTCCGCCCGCCAGCGCGAACTGCTCGAAGCCTTTCGCGAGACGGAAACCGGCGAGGAATGCCCGCAATCCACCGGCTTCTTCAGCAAGCTCAAGGAATTATGGGGCGAGTGAGGTTTCGTTCGCGGCCATCTATTTGAGGAGTCCGAGCGCAATGCCGAATTCCAGCCACCGTGGACATTCCATCGTTTAACGACCAGGCTCGAAAGCCGCCAATCCATGCGAGGTTGATCCCCTCGACCGGCGCACCACATTGGGTGGAGGTTTCCGTGACGAACGCTTTTCCTCATGGCACTGTTCACAAAGCAGGCGAAGACCTTCAGGCTGCCTTGCGGTCGGACCCCAAGGTTCTGGCGCTGTGGGAAAGCCTGACCCCGCTCGGCCGGAATGAATTCATCTGCTGGGTGGATGACGCGAAACAAGCAAAGACGCGCCAGCGTCGCATGGAGCGAACCTGCGAAGAACTGCTGGAAGGCAAGAAGCGCCCTTGCTGTTGGGCGGGCTGCATTCATCGCACCGACAAAGCGCCCGGCCGATGGCAACAGGCGGTCCTGATGGATCAGCAGGGGAAGAAGAAGCCGTAAACCGGCCCCGCGAGCAAATATCTTCTCTTCGTTCTTTTGAAACCCCGCCGGACCGTTCGCCAGCCACGCCTCGACCGGCATGGTTCAGCGGACCACATATCCCATAAAAAAGGGCCGCGCGGGACGGCCCTTTCCTGACATGGCGTATGGCGCGCGGTCAGCCGACGAAAGCGCGTTCGATCACATAGGCGCCCGGCGCGGCGTTGGAGCCTTCGGCGAAGCCGTTTTCCTCGAACCAGGCGCCGAACTGCTTGATCATCTCCATGCTGCCGCACATCATGACCCTGTCGGTTTCGGGGTCGAACTTCGACACGCCGGAAATGCCTTCGAACAGCTTGCCATTTTCGATCAGCGCGTCGATGCGGACATTGTTGCGGAACGTCTCCCGCGTGACGGTCGGCACATAATGGAACTGCTTGCCCGCCTGCTCGGCGACCAGCGGGTCTTCCTGCCATTTGGCGGCCAGTTCGTCATGAAAGGCGAGGTCGCTGACGCGGCGGACCGAGTGCACGATCACGACTTCTTCATAAAACTCATACACATCCGGGTCGCGCGACAGGCTGAGGAAGGGAGCAAGGCCCGTGCCGGTCGAAAGCATGAACAACCGCTTGCCCGGCAGCAACGCGTCGGTGACGAGCGTGCCGGTCGGCTTGCGGCCGAGATAGATCTGGTCGCCCGGCTGGATGAGCTGGAGCTTCGAAGTCAGCGGGCCGTCCTGCACCTTGATCGACAGGAATTCGATTTCCTCGTCCCAGGACGGGCTGGCGACCGAATAGGCGCGCAGCAGCGGCTTGCCATTGTCGCCCTGCAAGCCGATCATCACGAATTCGCCCGACCGGAAGCGGAAGCTGGCGGGCCGCGTGATGCGGAAGCTGAAAAGATGTTCGTTCCAGTGCCGTACCGACAGCACCGTCTCCACGCTCAGTGCGCCCGTCGGTTCCAGCACCGGCTTTTCGATCGTCACTACGCTCAAGACCTTTATCCTTGCCAATTCATGCGAGAAGGCAACGCCCGAATGACGTCAGTTGCATATCGTTCGCAATAAATGATGCGTCCGCGAAATGGCGCTTGTCAGCCCCGATGGCAAGGCCAAAAAAACTTGTCGGCCCGAAAGCTGATGCACGGGGGGCGCGAAATGCGCCCGCCGCGCCTTTTTGCTGCCTCAGCCGAAAAGGCCCTTGGCGATGCTGCCCAGTTCATTCAGCGGATTACCGTCACCGTCCCGGTCGAACATGCCGCCCAGCTTGCCGAGAATGGCCTCCGGCCCGCCGAAATGGCCGAGCAGTTCCTGAAGCTTGTCCGCTGACACACCATGCTCCGCCGCCGTTTCCGCGAGCGCGGCCACGCTGGTTTCGCCGCCGCCGATCTTGCCGCTGATCTCGGCCATCAGGGCCTGCATCTGTTCGGGCGACACGCCGATTTTCGCCGCGACGGCCTCCAGCCCGCCGATATTGCCCAGAAGATCATCAAACATGCCCATGCGGCGACTCCTCGATTGGATTGCCATCCAGATTAGCAGTTGTGCGTTGCCACAGAAAGCAAAAGAGCCGGGACAGGCGTTCCCCTGCCCCGGCTCTTTCGAAAATCCGGCGCGGTTGCGTCAGACGGCGACGGTCAACGCCGCGCTGCGCACGGAAGCGTCCACATGATCCTCGAACTGGGCGAAGTTGTCGACGAACTGCTTGACCAGCCTGCCCGCCGTTTCGTCATAGGCCGCCTTGTCGTCCCAGGTCGCGCGCGGATCGAGGATGGCCGTTTCCACGCCGGGCACCGCGACGGGCGCTTCGAAGCCGAAATTCGGATCGGTGCGGAATTCGGCATCGTTGAGGCTGCCGTCGAGTGCGGCGTTCAGCAGCGCGCGCGTGACCTTGATCGGCATCCGCTTGCCGACGCCATATTTGCCGCCGGTCCAGCCGGTATTGACCAGCCAGCAGGTGACGCCGCCCTTGTTGATCCGCTCTTTCAGGAGATTGCCATAGACCGACGGATGGCGCGGCATGAAGGGCGCGCCGAAGCAGGTGGAGAAGGTCGCGCTCGGTTCCGTCACGCCGATTTCCGTGCCCGCGACGCGCGCGGTATAGCCGGAAAGGAAGTGATACATCGCCTGATCCGGGGTCAGCCGCGCAATCGGCGGCAGCACGCCATAGGCGTCGGCGGTCAGGAAGATGATGTTCTTGGGCACCGGCCCCAGATTGTCCTTTGACGCATTGGGAATGAAGTCGATGGGATAGGAACCGCGGCTGTTTTCCGCGAGGCTGTTGTCATCAAGGTCGATCACGCGAGTTTCCTCGTCGATCACGACATTTTCCAGCACCGTGCCGAAACGCCTGGTGGTGGCGTAGATTTCCGGTTCGGCCTCAGCCGACAGGTTGATCATCTTGGCATAGCAACCACCTTCGAAATTGAAGACCGCGGTGTCCGACCAGCCATGCTCGTCGTCGCCGATCAAGGTGCGGCTGGCGTCGGCGGACAAGGTGGTCTTGCCCGTGCCCGACAGGCCGAAGAAGACGGCGGTGTCGCCATCAGCGCCGATATTGGCGGAACAGTGCATCGGCATCACGCCCTTCACGGGCAGCAGATAGTTGAGGATGCCGAAGACCGATTTCTTCATCTCGCCCGCATAAGCGGTGCCGCCGATCAGGATCAGCTTTTCGGTGAAGTTGACCGCGATCACGGTTTCGCTGCGGCTGCCATGACGGGCCGGATCGGCGCGGAAGCTTGGCAGGTCGATGATGGTATATTCCGGCTCGAACCCGGCCAGTTCCTGCGCCGTCGGGCGGACCAGCAGCGTGCGGATGAACAGGTTGTGCCAGGCGCGTTCGTTGATGACGCGGACGTTGACGCGATGTTCAGGCTGCGAACCGCCATGGAGGTCGGCGACGTAGAGCGTGTCCTTTTCGCCCAGCGCCTTGAAGAAATCGGCCTTCAGCGCGGCGAAATGTTCCGGCGTCATGGGAACGTTGGTCTTGCCCCACCAGACGGTGTTTTCGGTTTCCGCGTCCTTGACGATGAACTTGTCGTTCGCGCTGCGGCCGGTGTGCTTGCCGGTCTTGACGACAAGCGGGCCGTCCTTCGACAGGACGCCCTCGCCATTGCGGATGGCGGCTTCCACCAGCGGCGCCGTGCCGAGGTTCCAGAACTGTGTCGCGTTGGTTGAGATACCCTGTTTGTCGAGGGTGATAGCGGATTTGGCCTGCACGCCTTTGCTCCTGATATATAGTCATGCCGCCGTCATCATGTGGAGGCGACCGATCCTCTCCTCTCGGGCGCGCCGGTTTGTGACCGGCGAACGTCCCTCGCGGGTGAACGGAATCGGCATTAGGCGGTCGGACAGGAGCCGTCAAACCCTCGAAAGGTTGAGTTTGTCGCGAAAATGGACGGTCATATCGCATCATGAAGCAAGGTCCGGACATCCTTGCAGGCAGGCCGGGCATCGTTTAAGCGATTGTGCCCGCTCCCCTTTGCGCCATGTCCGGGATGATGCATGACCGCCACCGTCGCCCTTGTGGATGATGACAGGAATATCCTGACCTCCGTGTCGATCGCGCTGCAGGCCGAGGGCTTCATCACGCGCGTCTATGCCGACCCGGACGCGGCGCTCAAGGCCCTGCTCGACAATCCGGCGGACCTGGCGGTGTTCGATATCAAGATGCCGCGCATGGACGGCATCGAATTGCTGCGGCGGCTGCGCGAAAAGAGCCAGATGCCGGTCATCTTCCTCACATCCAAGGCGGATGAGCTGGACGAAGCGCTGGGCCTGGCCATGGGGGCGGACGATTATATCGCCAAGCCTTTCTCGCAACGGCTGCTGATCGCGCGCATCCGCGCCATATTGCGCCGCGCCGAAGTCAGCCGCACGCCTCCCGCTCCCGACGATCCGGCGGTGGAGCCGATCGTGCGCGGGCGGCTGGAGATGGATCCGGCCCGGCATCGGGTGAAGTGGGACGGCAAGGACGTGACGCTGACCGTCACCGAATTCCTGATCCTCGAAACGCTGGCCCAGCGGCCCGGCGTGGTCAAGAATCGCAATCAATTGATGGACGCGGCCTATCAGGACGATGTCTATGTCGATGACCGCACCATCGACAGCCACATCAAGCGGCTGCGGCGCAAATTCCGGGAGGCAGACCCCGATTTCAACGCAATCGACACACTTTATGGCGCCGGATATCGATTCTCGGAAGAATGACGCCCCGCTGACCGTGCGCTGGTCGGGCCGCATCAGCCTGACGCTGCGTATCCTGGCGGTGAACGTCTTCGCGCTGGCGCTGCTGGCGGGCGGGTTCTTCTATCTCGACAGCTATCGCACGCGGATCGTCGACGATCGGCTGGAACAATCCGCGCGCGAACTCAAGCTGCTGGCCATCGGCCTGGAAAACGCGCCGCCCGAACTGCATGACAAGCTGGTCGCGGCCTATGCGCGGCAGACCGACGACCGGGTGCGGCGCTATGCGCCGGACGGGCGGCTGATCGCCGACAGTTTCATGCTGGACGCGCCGCGCTACCGCCTGCGCCTGCCTTCCGAAGAGGAATTGAAGCGGCATATCGCGCGTTTCCTCGACAAGATGATGGACCGCATCGTGTTCGCGGACCGCCCGCCCAATTTCGAGGAGCCGGCGGTCGACCGGGCGCAGGCATGGCCTGAAATCATGCTGGCGGACCAGACCGGCAAGCCGCAGACGGCCAATCGCTACGCCCCCGACCGGACATTCATGATCTCCGCCGCCGTGAAGATGAAGGACGGCACCAGCCTGCTGTCCACGGAGAACGCCCGCGACATCACCCGCATCGTCCGGGCCGAGCGGCTTCGTCTGGGCATCGTGCTTGCCGCTGCCGTGCTCGCCTCGGTGCTGCTGTCGCTATTCCTGGCGCGCACCATCGTGCAGCCGATCCAGAGCCTCGCCCGCGCCGCCGTGCGCGTCAGGCTGGGCCGCGCGCGCGAGGTGATGGTGCCGCGCCTCCCCGAACGGCGGGACGAGATCGGGATGCTCGCCCGCGCCCTGTCCGACATGAGCCATGCGCTGCGCCAGCGGATCGACGCCACCGACGCCTTCGCCGCCGATGTGAGCCATGAACTGAAAAACCCCATCGCCTCCCTGCGGTCCGCACTGGATGCGCTGGACCGGGTGGAGCAGCCGGACCTGCGCGCGCAACTCATGGACATATGCAAGGAGGATGTGCGGCGGCTGGACCGGCTGGTGACGGACATCGCCGAAGCGTCACGCATCGACGCACAGCTTTCGCGCACCCGCTTCGAACCGATCGACCTTGGCCTCCTCATCGAAAAGATGGTGATCGCCCGCGAAGCGCGCGGCGTGCCGAGGGGCGTCCGCCTCGCCTTCGCCCGTCCGCGCAAGGATGTGGCGGTGGTGCTGGGCGAGGAGCAGCGGCTGATCCGCGTGCTCGACAATCTGATCGACAACGCCGTGTCCTTCTCGCCCGATGGCGCGCTGGTGCAGATCATCGCCACGGTGGCCGACAATGAAGTGCTGGTGAGCGTCGAGGATGAAGGCCCCGGCGTCCCGGAAGCCGAGCGCGAACATGTGTTCCGCCGCTTCCACAGCGTCCGCCCCGAAAGCGAGGCGTTCGGGAAACATTCCGGTCTTGGCCTCGCCATCGCGCGATCCATCGTCGAAGGGCATCAGGGCAAGGTCAGCATCGCCGACCGCGAGGATGCGCAAACCGGCGCCCGCTTCATCGTGCGCCTGCCCATGGCGGTGGAACGCGACCCTGGCCTGCTGTCCGAATAACGACCTGTCCCCGGCCGGGACAATATTTCCCCGTCCTGCACTTTCCGCCATATCTTCCCTGCGCGACTGGGGCTAGAAGAGGGCGGATCATGACGGGCGCGGCTTCTCAGACACTTCATGCGACAAGCGTCGCCATCGGCGGGCGCGTCGTGCTGCTCCAGGGACCGAGCGGCGCGGGGAAATCCGATCTGGCGCTGCGCCTCATCGACCGGGGGGCCGTGTTGGTGAGCGACGATTATACCATCCTGACGGCGGACGGCGGACGGCTGGTCGCCACCGCGCCTGCCGCCATCGCGGGCAAGATGGAGGTGCGGGGCATCGGCCTTGTCGACGTGCCGCATCGGGACGGCGCGCCGGTCGCGCTGATCGCGCATCTGGACGGCGTGACGGAACGGCTTCCGACCCAGGAGGAAAGCCGCCGGTTCGCGGGGATCGACATTCCGCTGGTGCATATCGCGGCGCTGGAAGCATCGGCGCCGATCAAGGTCGAACTGGCGCTCAAAGCGATGGGCCGGGCATGACGACGACGCTTATGCCCAAAACGATATTGCTGGTGTCGGGGCTGTCCGGCGCGGGCAAGACGACCGCGCTCAAGACGCTGGAGGACATGGGATGGGAAGTGGTGGACAATCTGCCGCTGGTCCTGCTCGACCGGCTGCTCGACACGCCGCTGGCCGCCGGGCACAGCGAAGGGGACGAACGCCCGCTCGCCATCGGCATCGACGCGCGCACGCGGGGTTTCGACGCCAATGCCATCGTCCGTCGGATCAAGGCGCTGCGCGAAAAACATGGCCATGATGTCGAAACGCTGTTCCTCGACTGTTCGGGCAGCGAACTGGAACGCCGCTTCGACGAGACGCGGCGGCGGCACCCCCTGGCGCTGGATCGACCAGCCGTCGACGGCATCGCGCGCGAACGGGAACTGACGGCGCCGCTACGCCGCTGGGCCACGCAGATCATCGACACGACAAGCTTCAGCAGCAATGCGCTGCAACAGGAAATCCGCAGCCGCTATGCGCGCGAGCGGCTGTCCGATCCGGTGCTGACGATCCTGTCCTTCGGCTTTTCACGCGGCGTGCCCCGCAATGCCGACCTGATGTTCGACATGCGCTATCTGCGCAATCCCTATTGGGACGATGCGTTGCGGTCCAGGACCGGGCAAGACCCCGACGTCGCCGCCTATATCACGCAGGATCCGGCCTATGAGGACAGCGTCGGGCGGATCGAGCAATTGCTCGCGATCCTGCTGCCGCGCTATGCGGAAAGCGGCAAAAGCTATATCACCGTCGCCTTCGGCTGCACCGGCGGACGACACAGATCTGTGCATGTGGCTGAGCGGGTCGCCAGATACTTGCAAGACGCGGGCTTTTCGCCCACGGTCAGCCACAGAAATATGGAATCAGCGCCACAGGACGCCCTGGAGAAGCGCAGACCGGGAGGCCCGAAAGCACGATCATGACACAGGTGGGCCGCTAGAGCAGATGATTGGACTCGTACTTGTCACCCATGGCGCGCTGGCGACGGAATTCGTCGTGGCGATGGAGCATGTCGTCGGGCCGCAGCAACAGATCGAGACGATCTGCATCGGACCGGAGGACGACATGGAATTGCGCCGCGCGGACATCACCGCCGCGGTCCGGCGTGTGAACGACGGTTCGGGCGTGATCCTGCTGACCGACCTGTTCGGCGGCACACCGTCGAACCTTGCCATATCGCTGCTGCGCGCGGGCGAGATCGAGGTGATCGCCGGCATCAATCTGCCCATGCTCATCCGTCTGGAAAGCGCGCGCAAGGTGATGGACGTCAAGTCCGCCGTGGCCGCCGCGCGGGAAGCGGGCCAGAAATATATCAGCGTAGCGTCGGAACTATTGGGTAGCACTACATGAACGAAATCAGCCAGGAAGTCCGGATCAGCAACAAGCGTGGCCTCCATGCCCGCGCAAGCGCAAAGTTCGTTACCCTGGCTAGCGGCCTTCCTGCCCAGATCACCGTCAGGAAGGACGGCAATGAAGTCACCGGCACGTCGATCATGGGCCTGATGATGCTGGGCGCGGCCATGGGCGATTCGATCACCATCAGCGCCGCCGGACCCGAAGCGCAGGATTCGCTGATCCGGCTCGTGACGCTGGTGGAAGACAAGTTCGGGGAAGATTAAAGGCCCCCTACCCTTTTCCGGCCCACGCCTTTAGAGAAGCCGCTTCATCGCTTTTGAGGAATCGACACGGCGTGGCACGCGAGATCACCGGATTTTCCAACCCTCTGGTCAAGCGTGTCCGGTCCCTGCGCGAAAAGAAGTTCCGCAAGGCCGAAGGACTGTTCCTCGCCGAAGGCCTGCGCATCCTGACCGAAGCGCGGGAGGAAGGCGTGCTCCCTGAAATGCTGTTCCATGCCGGATCGACGCATCCGCTGGCCGCGGACCTGATCGCGGCGATGGAGGCGGCGGGCGGCGACGTCATCGAAACCACGCCCGACATTCTCGCCAAGATTTCCGGCAAGGACAATCCGCAAGCGGTGGTCGGGGTCTATCGCGACCGGCTAACGCCGCTGCCGAAACTCGATCGGGGAAAGGCCGACATCTGGATCGTCGCGCAGTCGCTGCGCGATCCGGGCAATCTGGGCACCATATTGCGGACGGGCGATGCGGTGGGCGCGGGCGGCCTCATCCTGATCGACGATTGCGTCGATCCCTTTTCCGTCGAATCGGTGCGGGCCAGCATGGGCGCGCTTTTCACCCAATCAATCACGCAGGCGCGCTGGGGCGAGTTCATGACATGGCTGCGCTCTGGCCCCGGCGAACTGATCGGCACCAGCCTCAAGGCCACGGAGGATTATCAGCAGCCGCGCTATCAAAGCCCGTCCTTCCTGCTTGTCGGCAATGAGGCGCAGGGCCTTCCACAAGCCTATGAGGCGGAGTGCGACCTGCTGGTGAAGATGCCGATGCGGGGCAAGGCGGACAGCCTGAATGCCGCCGTCGCCTGCGCGGTGATGGCCTATGAATTACTGAATCAGCAGCGGAAAAGATAAGCGGGAGCGCGGCAATGGACAATGGAAGCGGCATAGGCGCGATATGGCGTCAGCGGCGCGTGCTGGGCGCCAGCCTGATCGGCACGGCGGTCGAATTTTACGATTTCTATATCTATGCCACGGCCGCCAGCCTGATCTTTCCGGCGCTCTTCTTCCCCGCCTCCTCGCCCACGGCGCAGTTGATGGCGTCCTATGGCAGCCTGGCGCTGGCCTTTTTCGCACGGCCGTTGGGCGCGGCTATCTTCGGCCATTATGGCGACCGCATCGGGCGCAAGGCGACACTGGTCATATCGCTGATGCTGATGGGCGCATCGACGCTCGCCATCGGGTTCCTGCCGACATATCAGATGATCGGCTGGTGGGCGCCGCTGATCCTGTGCGTGCTGCGTTTCGGGCAGGGGCTGGGCCTTGGCGGCGAATGGGGCGGCGCGGCGCTGCTGGCGGTGGAGAACGCCCCGCCCGGATGGCGCGCGCGCTTCGGCATGTTCCCGCAGCTTGGCGCGCCGGTCGGATTCATCGCCGCCAACGGGCTGTTCCTGCTGCTGGGCCTGTGGCTTTCCGACGAGGATTTCTTCGAATGGGGATGGCGTCTGCCGTTCCTGGGGAGCGCGGTGCTGGTGCTGCTGGGCCTGTGGGTGCGGCTCAAAATCACCGAAACGCCGGAATTTTCCGCCGCGCAGGCCGAAGCGCCGCCGCCAGCCGTGCCGCTCGCCACGCTGTTCCAGAACCATCTCGGCTCGGCGGTCGCGGGCACCTTCGCGGTCGTGGCCTGCTTCGCCATCTATTATATCGCGACCGCCTTCGCGCTGGGTTACGGCACGACCATGCTGAAAATCGACCGCGAAATCTTCCTCGCGGTGCAGTTGGGCGCGATCATGTTCATGGCGCTGAGCATCGTCCTTGCCGGATGGTGGGCCGACAAGAGCAGCCCCACCCACGTCCTCGTCGTGGGTTGCATCGGCACGATCCTGATGGGGATAGCCTTCGGCCCGGCGATGGCGACGGGGCAATTGCTGCCGATTTTCCTGATCCTCAGCCTCGCCCTTTTCATGATGGGCTTCGTCTATGGGCCGCTGGGCGCCTATCTGCCTGCGCTGTTCCCCGTGCAATTGCGCTATACAGGCGCCTCCTTCTCCTTCAACCTGGGCGGCATCATCGGCGGCGCGATGGCGCCCATCGTCGCCACATGGCTGATCGCGGTGCAGGGCGTGGCGCTGGTCGGCCTTTACATGGCGGCGGCGGCGGCGATCAGCCTGATGGGCCTGTGGTGGACGAGCCGACACGGGCATTGATTCGGCTCAGAGCGAACCGGAACAAAGCCGACCCTTGCAAACATCCCCAACGAAAACAGGCGGCGCTCCGGGGAGCGCCGCCTGTTTCATGTTCACGGCTATTGCGAACCGCGCGTCGGGGATCAATCCTCGGCGCGGACGTCGCGGCGCTCGGCGATGCGGGCGCGCTTGCCGGTACGGCCGCGCAGATAATAGAGCTTCGCGCGACGCACGACGCCACGGCGAACCACCGTGATCGAATCGATGTTGGGCGAATAGAGCGGGAACACGCGCTCCACGCCTTCGCCGAACGAAATCTTGCGAACGGTGAAGTTGGAACCCATGCCCTTGTTCGAGCGGGCGATGCACACGCCTTCATAATTCTGCACGCGGCTGCGTTCGCCTTCGACGACCTTCACGCCGACGCGCAGCGTGTCGCCCGGACGGAATTCCGGAATATCCCTGGCGAGAGCGGCGATGTTTTCGGCCTCGATCTGCTGGATCAAGTTCATTTTGACTCAGTCCTTACTTTCGCGTTGCGCGCCAGAGGGCGGTTGGTCCCGAACGCCGATATGGCGTTCCCAAAGGTCCGGCCGCCTTAGCCGTGTATCATCCTGCGCCCTTTGTTTCCGCCAGGCGGCGATTTTCGCGTGATCCCCCGATCGCAACACTTCAGGGATCGTGCGCCCTTCCCACTCAGCGGGCCGGGTATAGTGCGGATATTCGAGAAGGCCGCTTTCGAAGCTCTCCTCGTCTCCGCTCGAAGCCGCGCCCATTACACCGGGAAGCAGCCGGACGCAAGCATCGAGCAGCATCAGCGCGCCCATCTCTCCGCCCGACAGGATAATGTCGCCCATCGAAAGCTGTTCGACCGGACGGCTTTCGAAAATACGCTCGTCGAAACCTTCGAAACGACCGCAGAGAATGGTGGCTCCCGGCCCCGCCGCCAGTTGCCGCACGCGGCCCTGAGTCACCGGCGCACCGCGCGGCGTCATGGCGATGACGGGCAGGTCGGGGCGATGTTCCAGCGCGTGATCGACCGCCTTTGCCAGAATGTCGACGCGCAGCACCATGCCCGCGCCGCCGCCCGCTGGCGTGTCGTCCACGGTGCGGTGCCTGTCGGTCGCAAAGTCGCGGATAGGAATCGGATCGCAGGCCCATTTCCCCTCCGCCAGCGCCCGTCCGGCGAGCGAATGGCCGAGCGGTCCTGGAAACATCTCCGGATAGAGCGTCAATATCTGCGCGGTGAAACTCATCGCCTCCGCGCGCCTCTACGGCAACGCAGGCCGATGCCAGCGAGGCAGGCGACCCCGCCCACGCCCAGCACCAGCCAGCCGATGGCGCGCGCCAGATCGTCAAAACCCTGCGGTGGGCGGATGACGGTCGGCAGGATAAGCAAGGCCGGAGCAATACTGATGATCGCCAGCAGGGCCAGCAACCGCAGCGACCAATGCCAGCGCAGGCCCCAAAACGCCCAGCCGATGCCGACCAGCGCCAGCAGATAGAGGATGACCCAGAATGTCTGCATGACCGCAGGCTCAGGCCGCGAAGGCCGCTTCGATCACGGCGCGGCCATCGGCCAGCGTGACGGCGTGCATCGGCGCCATGAAGCGTTTGCCGTTCGGACGCTCGACCTCGATGATGTCGCCCGCGCCGAAATTCTCGACCGTGACGATCGCGCCCAGTTCCTCGCCTTCGCTGGAGACGCAGGGCAGGCCGATCAGGTCCGCATGATAATATTCGCCCTCGCCCAGGTCCGGCAGGGCAGAGCGCGGGATGGCAAGTTCCGTGCCGCGCAGGGATTCCGCAGCGCTGCGGTCGCCGATCTCGGCAAAGCGCGCCACCGCGCCATTGGGGCCGGGGCGCACCGACTGCAACGTCAGCGTGCGCCCCGCCGCATCGAAGCTCTTGTAGCTTTTGAGCGCATCCGCGCCCTCGCCGAAGAGCTTCAGACGGACTTCGCCCGTCACACCATGCGCGCCGATGATGACAGCGAGAGTGACGGGCTTGCCGGTCAAGAGGTTCAGCCCTCGGCCTGCTCTTCAGCAGGCGCTTCGGGAGCGGCTTCGGGGGTCGCTTCGTCCAGAGCTTCCGTCACGACTTCCACGGTCTCGGCTTCAGCAGCCGACTTGGCGGCTTCCTCGGCGGCGGCGGCCTTCTCGGCGCGGTCTTCGGCGCGGTCCTTGGCCTTCTGGCCCGGCTCGGCCTTGTTCGGATTGTTGCGGGCGGCGCGTTCCTTCACGCCCGCGGCGTCGAGGAAGCGTGCCACGCGGTCGCTCGGCTGCGCGCCGGCGGCAACCCAGTGCTTCGCGCGCTCGACGTCCAGAATGATGCGCTTTTCGTCGCCCTTGGGCAGGACCGGGTTGTAGCTGCCGATGCGCTCGATGAATTTGCCGTCACGCGGCGCGCGGCTGTCGGCCACGACGATGCGGTAATAGGGACGCTTCTTGGAGCCGCCGCGCGAAAGACGAATGGACGTTGCCATGGATAACCAACCTTACCTTTCTGACTTGATATAATCTGTTGAAAACGCTTATTTCTTCATGAAATTCTGAAAACCGGGAGGAAGTTTCGGCATAGTGCCGCCGGGTCCGCCAAGACCGGCCAGCCCGGAAAGGTCCGGCGCGCCCGCCCCGCCTTCGGGACCGCCTGCGCCACCCAGCATTCCACCGGCCCCGCCTCCGCCGAACATCTTGGCCAGCCCCTTGAGGCCGCCCATCTTGCGGATTTTCTTCATCGCCGTTTCCATTTCCTGATGCATTTTCAGGAGGCGATTGACTTCCTGCACCGTGGTGCCCGAGCCTTTGGCGATGCGGATCTTGCGCTTGGCGTTGATGAGAGCGGGCTTGCTCCGTTCCTTGGGCGTCATCGACCCGATCATCGCGTCCAGATGGATCAGCGCCTTGTCATTGGCGCCGCTGTTCGCCATCGCCGCCTGCGCCTTTTTGAGGCCGGGGATCATGCCCGCCAGCGCACCCAGACCGCCCATGCGGCGCATCTGATTAAGCTGGGCGCGCAGGTCGTTCATGTCGAACTGCCCCTTGGCCATCTTCTTGGCGAGCTTGTCGGCTTCCTCGGCGTCGATGGTTTCGGCCGCTTTTTCGACAAGGCTGACGACATCGCCCATGCCCAGGATGCGCTGCGCCACGCGCTGCGGATGGAAAGGCTCGATCGCGTCAAGCTTTTCGCCGGTGCCCGCGAACTTGATCGGACGGCCGGTGACAGCGCGCATCGACAGCGCCGCGCCGCCGCGCGCGTCGCCGTCCATGCGAGTCAGCACCACGCCGGTCAGCGGCACCTGGCCCGAAAAGCTGGTCGCGACGTTCACCGCGTCCTGCCCCGTCAGCGAGTCCACCACCAGCAGGATTTCCGCCGGGTTGGATGCGTCGGCGACGGCCTTCATCTCGTCCATCAGCGCCTGATCGACGTGGAGACGGCCAGCGGTGTCGAGCATCACCACGTCGAAGCCCTGCAACTTCGCGGACTGGAGCGCGCGCCGGGCGATCTCGACCGGCTGCTGGCCCGACACGATGGGCAGCGTCGCGACATCGGCCTGCTGCCCAAGCACCGCAAGCTGCTCCTGCGCGGCCGGGCGCTGGACGTCGAGCGACGCCATCAGCACCTTCTTGCGCTCCTTGTCCTTGAGGCGCTTGGCGATCTTGGCGGTGGAGGTGGTCTTGCCCGATCCCTGGAGGCCGACCATCATGATGACGGCGGGCGGGGTCACGTCGATCAGCAGTTCGGAGGTCTCCGAACCCAGCACGGCGGTCAGCGCGTCGCTGACGACCTTCACCACCTGCTGGCCCGGCGTGACCGAGCGCAGGACGTTCTGGCCGACCGCCTGCTCCGTCACATCGTCGACGAACTGCCGCACGACCGGGAGGGCGACGTCGGCTTCGAGCAACGCGATTCGCACCTCGCGCATCGCGGCGCGGACATCGTCCTCCGTCAGCGCACCGCGCCCACGCAGCTTGTCGAATACCCCGCCCAGACGATCGCTTAGCGAATCGAACATCATCACCTCGAATGGGCCGAAGCCCTTGAAATCCTTGCATTCCTGCCAAACGACAAAATCGCCGGCGGGCGAAACCTCGCCGGCCAGCGTCCATCCGGAACCCCATCTGGGCGCCATGGATTTGTCAGGATATCAGGCAGCGAACCGCCTGATCTGCGAGCGCTCCCTTAGCCCAAGCCCATCCGAAGCGCAACCCGCGCCCATCGCGTCGCCGAGAGACTGGTATTCGCGCCCTGTTCCTATTAGATGCACGGCCATCATGGGACGCTTTTCGAAGATGCACGGCCTGGGCAACGACTTCGTCGTGATCGACGCGCGCGACGGCGCGGTCGAGATGACAGCGGCGCGTGCCCACGCCATTGCCGACCGTCATGCGGGAATCGGCTGCGACCAGCTCATCCTGATCGGCCCGTCCGAACGCGCCGACGTGTCGATGCGCATCTTCAACGCGGACGGGAGCGAGGTGGAAGCCTGCGGCAACGCCACCCGCTGCGTGCCGTTGTTCGTGGGCCGCGACGTGCGGATCGAGACCAGGGCGGGCTTGCTCGACGCGAAAGGCGTAGAAGGCGGCGCGAGCGTCGACATGGGCGCGCCGCGCTTCGACTGGGACGCGATCCCGCTGGCCTATGCCATGGATACGCTCAGCATGGCGGCAAGCTGGGAAGACCTGCCCGCGCCCGCCGCCGTCAATGTCGGCAATCCCCATGTCATCTTCTTCTGCGACGATCTGGACGCGGTGGACATCCCCCGCCTCGGCCCGATCATCGAGACCGATCCGCTTTTCCCCCAGCGCGTGAACGTCAATTTCGCGGAGGTCGCGGGCGACAATCATCTGCGCCTGATCGTCTGGGAGCGCGGCGCGGGACTGACGCGCGCCTGCGGCACCGGGGCCTGCGCCACCGCTGTCGCCGCGATCCGGCGCAGGCTGATGGCCGGGCCGGTGACAGTCAGCCTGCCGGGCGGCGATCTGGTGATCGACTGGACGCCCGGCGGCACGATCCGCATGACCGGCCCCGCCACCCATGTCTTCGACGGCGAGGCTGACTGGCCGCGCTTTGGATGAGCGGCCCTGAGATCATCACGCTCGGCTGCCGCCTCAACATCGCAGAGAGCGAAGCGATCCGCGAAATGACGGCGGGACAGGACGACCTCATCGTCATCAATAGCTGCGCGGTGACGGCAGAGGCGGTGCGGCAGGCCCGGCAGGCGATCCGCCGGGCGCGGCGCGAGCGGCCCGGCGCGCGGATCATGGTGACGGGCTGCGCGGCGCAGACCGAGCCAGCGACCTTCGCCGCGATGCCGGAAGTCGATGCGGTGCTGGGCAACCGGGAGAAGATGGAGGCGAACTCCTACGCCTCAGCCGCAGAATTGAGCGTCTCCGACATCATGGCGGTGCGCGATACCGCGCCGCATATGGCGAGCGCCTTTGCCGAACATGCCCGCGCCTTCCTCGAAGTCCAGAATGGCTGCGACCATCGCTGCACCTTCTGCATCATCCCCTATGGCCGGGGGAACAGCCGATCGGTTCCGGAGGGCGCGGTGATCGACAAGGTGAAGCAACTGGTGGACGCGGGCTATCGCGAGATCGTGCTGACCGGCGTCGACGTCACCAGCTATGGCCCGGACCTGCCGGGAAGCCCTTCGCTCGGCCTGCTGATCGAGCGCATCCTGAAGGGCGTGTCTGCCCTGCCCCGCCTGCGCCTTTCCTCGCTCGACAGCGTGGAAATCGACGAACGGCTGTTCGACCTCATCGCCCATGAACCGCGCATGATGCCGCATCTGCATCTCTCGCTGCAATCGGGCGACGACATGATCCTCAAGCGCATGAAGCGCCGCCACGCCCGCGCCGACGCGGTCCGCATCGTCGAGCGGCTGAAAAGCGCCCGCCCGGAGATCAGCATCGGCGCGGACATCATCGCGGGCTTCCCGACCGAAGATGAGGCGATGTTCGGGAACAGCCTGCGCCTGATTGCGGAGTGCGGCATCGTCCACGGCCATATCTTCCCCTATTCGCCGCGCGCGGGTACGCCCGCCGCCCGGATGCCGCAGGTGGATCGCGCCACGATCAAGGCCCGCGCCGCCCGCCTGCGCGCCGCCTGCGCCGGGGAGCGCGCCCGCTGGCTCCAAAGCCTGATCGGTTCCACCCAGTCCGTCCTGGTCGAGCGCAACGGCATGAACGGCCATGCCGAAAATTTCGCGCCGGTCCGCTTCGCAAGGCCGCAACCGCCTTCTTCCATCGTCCGGGCCGTCATCACGGGGCTTGAGAAGGACGCGCTGATCGCGCAAGAGGCGCAGGATGACTGAACCCGGCAATAGCTGGCGCGACCGCCTGTTCGGCGGCCTCAAGCGCACATCCGACAAGCTTGGCGAGAATCTGACCGGCCTTTTCACCAAGGCCGCGCTGGACGATCAGACGCTGGACGAGATCGAGGAGGCGCTGATCGTCAGCGACCTTGGCCCCGCCATGGCCGCGCGCGTGCGCGAACGCCTGTCGGAAGGGCGCTATAATCGCGAACTCACCGAGGAATATCTGCGCGAGATCATCGCGGAAGAAATCGAGAAGGTGTTGGCGCCTGTCGCTCGCCCGCTGGAGATCGAAGCCTTTCCGCGCCCGCAGGTGATCCTCGTCATCGGCGTCAACGGCTCCGGCAAGACCACTACCATCGCCAAGCTCGCCAACCTGTTGCTGGAGCAGGATTATGGCGTGATGCTGGCGGCGGGCGACACCTTCCGCGCGGCGGCGATCGGGCAGTTGAAGGTCTGGGCGGAACGGCTGGGCATCCCCATCGTCGCGGGCAAGGAAGGCGGCGACGCGGCGGGCATCGTCTTCGACGCGGTGAAGCAGGCGACCGAAACCGGCATCGACGTGCTGATCGTGGACACGGCGGGACGGCTCCAGAACAAGACCGAACTGATGGACGAACTGGCGAAGATCCGCCGGGTGCTCGGTCGGTTGAATCCGGCCGCGCCGCATGACGTCGTGCTGGTGCTGGACGCCACCACGGGACAGAATGCGCTGAGCCAGATCGAGGTTTTCAAGGAAGTGGCGCAAGTCACCGGCCTCGTCATGACCAAGCTGGACGGCACAGCGCGCGGCGGCGTGCTGGTCGCGGCGGCGGAGAAATACCGCCTGCCGATCCATGCCATCGGCGTGGGCGAAAAGATCGAGGATCTGCGCCCCTTCGACCCCGCCGACATGGCGAGGGCGATCGCGGGAACGGCTTATGCGCGGTGATGAGAGTGAGTAACCATGGCTGAAACGAAATCTCCCCATAATGGCACCCTCAGCCTGATGCTCGATTTCGGGCCGCTGCTGGTCTTTTTCCTGACCTACAAGGGCGCGGGATGGCTTTGGGGCGCGGACAACCCCGTCACGGCCATGTCCTTCAGCACCGCCGCCTTCATGGCCGCGATCGTGATCGCCGTCATCGTTTCGAAGGTGAAACTGGGCCGCGTGTCGCCGATGCTGTGGCTGTCGGCGCTGCTGATCCTCTTCTTCGGCGGGCTCACCCTCTATTTCCACGACCAGCGCTTCATTCAGATCAAGCCGACCATCATCTACGCCTTCTTCGCGCTGATGCTGTTCGCGGGGCTGATGCGGGGCAAGGCGCTGCTCAAATATCTGTTGCAGGCGGCCTATGACGGACTGACCGAGGAAGGCTGGCTCAAGCTGTCGCGCAACTGGGCCTTGTTCTTCGTGGGCATGGCCGTGGCAAACGAGGTCATGCGCCGTTCGATGAGCTTCGACGCGTGGCTGGCGGTCAAGGTTTGGGGCGTCACCATCGTGTCGGTCGTGTTCGCGGCCGCCAATATCCCGATGCTGATGCGTCATGGCCTGTCGCTGGGCGAAGAGCCGGTCTCCGACGAAATCGGCGAAACCACGCCACCGCAGGGATAGGGCCGCAAGGATAAAGGCGCCAAGCCGCCTGACCAGCCAATCTAGCCGACCGTTTCGGCTCTGTCACATGGATATTTCCGTGGCTGCTGACAGCAAAAAATCGTCTTTCCCAGCCGTCTTTCCCTGCTAGGGGAAGGATCGGAGCTTTCGGACGCGCCAGCCGTTATGTGGCCGCCCACCCAAAAACCGAGGAGAAAGATCATGGCCTTTATTCTGCCCGACCTGCCCTATGCCAAGGATGCGTTCGGCGACATCCTGTCGGCTGAAACCTTCGACTATCATCATGGCAAGCATCACAATGCCTATGTGGTGAAGGCAAATGAACTGGTCGCCGCCGACCCCGCCCTGCAAGGCAAGTCGCTGGTCGAACTCATCAAGTCGTCCAAAGGCGGCCTGTTCAACCAGGTTGGCCAGATTTGGAACCACAGCTTCTACTGGCAGTCGCTGTCGCCGAAGAAGACCGCGCCCGAAGGCAAGCTGCTCGATCTCATCAACGAAGGTTTCGGCTCGGTCGACGCGCTGGTCGAAAAGCTGAAGGCCGAAGCGGTCGGCCACTTCGCCAGCGGCTGGGCCGCGCTGATCCTCAAGGACGGCAAGCTGGAAGTGACCAGCTATCACGACGCCGACACGCCCGTCGCGCATGGCGGCCATGCCCCGCTGCTGATCCTCGATGTGTGGGAACATGCCTATTATATCGACTATCGCAATGCGCGGCCCAACTATGCCGACCGCGTGCTCAAGGAAGCGATCAACTGGGACTTCGCCGCCCGGAATCTGGACGGCCAGGGCGTAAGCCGCGCCGACCAGCCGGCCTGATCCCGATCCGCCCGCCGCGTGGGACCGCGGCGGGCGGACCTTTTGTCCATATCAAGAGGCTGGAGCAGCCTCATCCCCGATCAGATGCAGTTCCCGCGCCAGATCATCCAGATCCACGCCGGGCCGCACCAGCAGCCATTCCCGGCTCTGCGCGCCATCGACCACCGTCACCGCCCCCTTGGGACAGACGCCAAGGCAATCGACCTCCACGATACCCACCGCGGCCTTGCGCCCCTTCTTCAGCTTCAGGCGGCGGCGCAACGCTTTCGCCAATCGCTCATCCCCGCCGGGACCGAAGCCGCCGTCCAACTTCTTCGAACATTTGCGACAGACCAGAACGGCGTTCGACCAGTTCGACCGGACATGATCCTTCAATCCGCGCGCTCCCTGGGTTTCCAGGTCCGCCGCTCCTCGGCGGCGCGCAGCACTTCATAGGCTGTCTGAATGGTCTGGAAGCGGATGGCGGCCTGCCTATCGCCGGGCTTCACATCCGGGTGGTTTTCCTTCGCCAGCCTGCGCCAGCTCTTCTTCACCGTCTCGAAATCGGCATCGTCTTCCAGTTCAAGCGCCTTGAGGGCGTTCAGTTCGTCGCGTGAACGGCTGCCGTCGCCGGGGCCGCCCCAGCCATGATAGGCGCTCGACTGATAGCCGTTCGCCTCACGCTGTTCGGCCCGTTCGCGCCGTTCCCGTTCTTCCTGGTCGAGGCCCTGAAAATAATCCCAGTTGCGATTATACTCCCCCGCATGATCGGCGCAGAAATACCAGCGTTCGGGGCTGTTGGGCGATTTGGGCGCGGGGCAGTCGCCGGGCCGGTCGCAACCATGCCGGTCGCACAGCCGCACAGCCTGCGCCTCACGCGCCGTTCCATAGCTGCGCCAGCGGGGAAAGCCCCAGTCATTCGATCGCCCGTTACGTGCCATGTCACCAAATTAGGAAAGCGGAGCGACAAACGCCACCCCGCATGAAGCCAAAATCAAAATGCCAGAGGGCCTGTAAGCCGGGTTCTGTCCCCTCCTGACGGAGAGTGGCGACCATTCCTCTAGGGGACGGATTGCTCCGCCCCTCCAGCAACCAACCCGGGCGGTCTCGGCCGAAACTCAGCCTAGCAGTCAAGCTGCGCGCCGCCCCTATTCGGTCTTGCTCCCGGTGGGGTTTACCGTGCCGCCTTCCGTTGCCGGAGGCGCGGTGCGCTCTTACCGCACCCTTTCAATTTCGCCCGCCCGAAGGCTTAGTCGTAAAGACTGGGCGACCTGCTTTCTGTTGCACTGTCCCTTGGATCACTCCAGCCGGCCGTTAGCCGGCACCGTCATTTCGTGGAGCCCGGACTTTCCTCGCCGCGGAAGTATCCCTCCACGCCGCGGCCGCCCGGCCCTCTGGCAGAGGCGCCTATACAGACTTCCGGCGGCTCAGTCATCCCCCATCGGCTTGGGCAGCAGCAGCGCCAGCAGGATCGCGCGGCATTCCCCGTCGATGATCCCGTCGATCCGTTCCGGGCGGAAGCGCCGCTGAAAGGCGACGACCGCCGCCTGCGGCTCGGCGATGTCATATCCAAAACGCTCCAGCGCCAGCATGAAGCCGCCGTCCGTCCAGTGCGGGTCCATCAGGTTCTTCGCCGGGCGCGGCAGGGCGAGGCGCAGACGGGCAAGCTGGCCCCAGGGGAAAAGCTCACCGGGGTCCTGCTTGCGGGCGGGGGCGATGTCGCTGTGGCCAACGATATTGCCGCGCGTGATCTTCCGCCGCTGGACGATATCGTGGATCAGCGGAACAAGCGCGCTCATCTGCGTTTCGGGGAATGGGCGGTATCCCCATTCATGGCCGGGATTGACGATCTCTATGCCGATGCTGGCGGAATTGATGTCGTCGATCCCGCGCCAGTGCGATCGCCCCGCATGCCAGGCGCGCTTTTCCTCATCCACCATGCGGATGACCTGGCCATCCTCGGTCACGACATAATGGGCGGAGACCTTCGAATCGGGATTAGCGAGCCAGTTGATCGCGCTCGCGGCGTCCGGCATCCCGGTATAATGCAGCACAAGCAATGAAATGGGCAGGCTGCGCTCGTCGAAATTGGGCGAGGGCGTGTCGATCATCGGAATATCTGTCATCGGGAAAGGCCAGTCACCACAAGCTCTCGATCATCGCGCCCTTTCCGGCTCGCTTCGCATGGCGCGGCGTTCGGGAGGACAATGACGGAGAGCCGCCCGTCAATCAAGCGCGGCGAAGAGGAAATCGCGCAGGGCCGCGCGCGCAGGACGGCAGGCGATAGGCGCCCCTGAAATCCGGATGCGCGACGAAAGGCTCGCCATGGCCGATCGCCGTTTCCCCCGCGCCCAGAAGCAGGACGGAATCCTCATGGCTGTGCCGCTTCAGCAGGTCGAACATCCTCCCCCGCCGTTCCTGCGCGAAATAGAGCATGACATTGCGGCAAAGCAGCAGATCATAGGGTCCGCAGGGCGCCTGCGGATCGAGCAGATTATCCTGCCGGAAATCAATCATTCCGCGCAACCGGCCATGGGCGCGCCAGCCTTCCGCGACGGGTTCGAACCACTGGATCAGATCGTTGACCGGCAGCCCTCTTTGAACGTCCATCTGGGGAAATATCCCACCCCGCGCCCGGTGGATCGCGGTGGCGGAAATATCGGTCGCCAATATCTCGATGCGCCAGCCGCGCCAGTTTTCCGCATCGTTGCAAAGCTGAATGGCAAGCGAATAGGCTTCCTGCCCGGTGGAGCAGCCCGCGCTCCAGATGCGCAGGCGGCGGTCGGCCCTGCGCGCGCGGATATCCGGCAGAACCTGCCCCCGGATCATCTCGAAAACCTGGTGATCGCGAAAGAAGCTGCTTTCATTGTTCAACAGCGCGTCGACGACCTGCGCCTCCAGACGCATGTCGCGGTGGCGCGCCAGATGCGCCGCCAGAACCTCCACGTCGCTCAAACCATGCGCGCGCAGAACCGGCTGGAGCGCGGTTTCAGCCCGCCATTGCCGGTCCTGCGACAGGACTTGCCCTGTCCGGGCCTCCAGCAAAGCGGACAGCGCGCGGATGCCTTCGCCCATCGCGGACGATGCGCGAGAGGTGACGGCCTTCAAGAGCGCACGCGTCCCTGCAGGGCGACAAAGTCCATGATTCGCTGCGGCTCCAGCGCCGCACAACTCAATCCCGCCGTGACGACCGCGCCGGGCATGCCCCAGACGACGCTGCTCGCTTCATCCTGCGCGACGACCCAGCCTCCCGCAGCCACGATGTCTCGTGCGCCAGCCATGCCGTCGCGACCCATGCCGGTGAGGACAATCCCTGCCCCGCCCGCGCCGTAAATGCCCGCGATGCTGGAAAACATGGGATCGACCCCTGGCAGATTGCCCGAAGGCGTAGGCTCGGACGTGAGCTGGACGCAGACTCTTCGCCTGAAATCCCGCCGCAGGCGCAAATTGGCGTCGCCCGGCGCGACAAGGACCGTATCGGGTTGCAGCAGGTCGCCCGGTTCCGCGACCTTGACCTTGAGGCTGGTCATCAGCGCCAGTTGCTGCGCGAAATAAGGGGTGAAGCTGGCGGGAAGATGCTGGGTCAGCAAAATGGGCACGCCAAGCGGCTCGGAAAGGCCGCCGAACAACATGCCCAGCGCATGGATGCCGCCTGTCGAGGCGCCGATCCCCAGGCAGGCAAGCGGAAGCTGAACCGAATCCGTCGCCATCGGCGGCGGAGGCGATGGCAGTTCCTGCAAGGGCGATAGATCGCCGTGGAGCAATCGCTTCAATCGTTCGATCAGCGCCTGGGGAAATTGCTGCCCGAAACTGCCACTGCACGGCTTGGACAGGATATCGCTCGCACCCAGGGCGAGGGCCTGAATCGCGACGGCGCTTCCCGCTTCGCAATTGCCCGAGAGGATGGCCACCTTGGCGCGCGGGCAGGCCTTGAGGATGGCGGGCAGCGCGGCCAGCCCGCTCTGGCCGGGCAACTCTATGTCCAGCAGCACCAGATCGACCGGGAACGCCGCCAGATAATGCAGCGCCTGTTCCGCATTGTTGATCTTTTCCACCACGGTGAATGCCGGGTCGCTGTTCAAGATTCGCGCGATGACGGTGCGGACGACCACCGAATCATCGACCACCAGCACGCGCGCCGCCGAAGCGGCATGGCCTGTGCTGAAGTGGATCGGACCGATGGCATTCATAGGCGAAGAAACTTTCGGGACAGAAGAAACAGGCCGCCGATCTTCAGATCACGCCGACGATGGCCAATTTGCTTTCCAGCGTTTCGCGGTCGAAGGGCTTCATCACATATTCGTCGGCGCCCGCCTCCACCGCCGCCTTGATATGGCCGACGCCATTTTCGGTGGTGCAGAATATGATCTTGGGCCGAGCCGCGATATTGGCGCCAGGCAGGGCCTGAAGGAACTCCATGCCGCTCATGACCGGCATGTTCCAGTCCAGCAGGACGACGTCCGGAGAGGATGCTTCACACTGGGTCAGGGCGTCCTGCCCGTCCACCGCCTCGCGCACCGACAGGTCCAGCGATTCGAGCATGTGGCGAGCGACTTTGCGGATGACCTTGGAGTCATCGACGACCAGGCAGTTTTTCATGAAGCGTCCCTTGCATTATTCTTTGTAGTGAGAGCGAGCCTAGAGGACAAAGCCAAGCAAATGGTAAACATGGGCCATCTTCCTCACGCCGCCTGGTCGGCGATCCCGCTTCCCAGAAAGGCGGAAGGGGAAACCAGCAGCCAGGATCTGCCTTCATGTTCCACCATGGCGCGGGCATAGAGCCTCCACGCCGGATAGAGCTGGCCGCGCAGGGGCTGTTGCCCGCCAGACGCGCGGCAAATGTCCGATAGCCCGTCCACCATCAGGGCATAGCTGTGCCCGCCAATTTCGGCGATGATCGCCAGTTGCCTTTGTTCGACAGCCGTGGACGTTCCATGGAGCAGCATCGCGATATCGAGGACAGTCAGGACGCGGCTGCGCAGGGCGGACAGTCCGGCGACATGGCTGCCAAGGCCGGGCACGGGCGAGATATCGCTCAGAGAGACCACGGCTTCGACTTCCTCGGCCATGATCGCCACGCGCTCGCCCGCAAGGGTCGCAAAGAGATAGAGCCGCGTCATCGTCCCGCTCCCGCAATGGCCGCCAGCAGGCCATGCTGATCGTAGCGATAGATGCTGGCGTCCTGCGGTCCCGAAGGCTGCGCAGCGGCGCGCAACTGGACGGCGCGGCATCCCGATATATCCGCCGCCTGCGCGGCGTCGGAGGTGGTGCAAAGCACGATATCGGCCGGATCGGCGGTCTCGCCATCGGGCAGGCCGATCAGCACCTCATGCCCCGCATGACGCAGCAGCGGAGCCAGTATCTCGCGCGCCCAGTCATCTTCCGCATCGGCAAGGACGCAGCGGCCGGGATGTCTGTGGCCCAGCGGCTCTTCCGGCAGCGACGCGAACAGCGCGAAGGCGTTCATGACTTCCAGATGCTCGCCCTCCACGACGCACACGCCGCTCAGATGACCGTGCATGGCGATCATGTCGGGCACGGCGGGCATCTGGACGATGTCCAGCACCACGCCGACCGCATAATAAGCCTCGCGAGCGCCGTCGCGCAGGCGCAGAACCGAAATGCGATCCCGCCCGAAACCGTGGCAATCGTTGATGACCGGGATGACCCTGCCTTCCAGCCGCACGAAGACATGGTCGCCCGATCGGCCAAAGAGGTCGATGTCCAGTTCCTCCACCCTCTCGATCAGGGATAGCCGGATCAGGCGGCGTTCCCCGGACAGCGCCTCGAAACGCAGCGCCGCGACCATCTCCAGGCCCTCGGCCGTGTCCGCATCCGCGTCCACCTCTGGCTCATTCCTCCCGGCGACCGGGTTCTCGGCGATCTCGGGCAGGCAAGCCTTGCGGGCAAGGCCGGTGGTGTCCAGCAACAGCATCGGCCTGCCATTGTCGGGCAGCGTCATCCCGGCATAGATGCCGCTCGCCATCACAAGCGGAGAGGCGGGGCGGATCACCAGTTCCTCATGATTTTCAACCGCCGATACGCCCAGCGCGAAAGGAAGGCCACTGGCCGCGCGAACGACCATGACGGCGCGCGGCTCTGGCTGGGCGGGAATGGCAAGACCCAGAATATCCTCCAGATCGACCATCGAATGACGGACATTGCGGATCGTCGCGATCCTGGCGCCGCCCACTTCGCCAATGCGGAGCATGTCGTTACTGTCGTGGAGGATTTCGATCACGGCCGCTCTGGGGATCGCAAAATCAAGCCCGCCCGCGCGCAGGACCAGGCCGGGGATGATCGTCAGGGTCAACGGCACGCGCAGCGTGATCCGCAGGCCGCGTCCCGGATGATTGTCCAGCCCGATCGCGCCGCCGATGCGTTCGATATTGGCGCGGACCACATCCATCCCCACGCCGCGCCCGGATACGGCCGTCACCACTTGAGCGGTGGAAAGGCCCGGCTGGAAAATGAGGTCGATCTTCTCCGTCTCGCTCATGCGCGCCGCCGCATCCGGCGTCAGCCGGCCGGCGGAAACGGCCTTTTCGACCAGACGCGCCGTGTCGATGCCTGCGCCGTCGTCTCTGATCTCTATGACGATCTGGTTGCCGGACTGGCGCGCTTCCAGCCGGAGCCGCCCGGTTTCCGGCTTGCCCAGCGCCCGGCGGCGTTCGGGCGTCTCTATCCCATGGTCAATGCTGTTGCGGACGATATGGACGAGCGGGTCCACCACCATCTCAACCATTTCCCGGTCCATTTCGACATCGCCGCCCTCAAGGCGCAGGTCGATTAACTTGCCCAGTTCCCGGCTGACATCGCGCACGGTGCGGGGAATGGCGGCAAACAGCCGGTCTACCCGCTGCATGCGGGTCCGCGAAATCGCATCGCGCATGTTGGCGACGCAGGCGGACAACCGCTCGAAGGCTCCCCCCAGGGCAGGATCGCTGGCCTGATCGCGCAACTGCCGTCCCAGCTCGTTGCGAGCCAGCACCATGTCCGACACGCCATTCATGAGTTGGTCGATGAGGGACAGCGGCAGGCGGATCGTGCGAGGAACAGGTTGCCCCGCGCCTTGCGGCCCCGCCCCTCTTTGAAGCGTCACGGCAGGCGCGTCGGCCTGAACCGGCCCGGCCTGCTGCGCGACGAGAGCGGCGATGAGATGGTCGTCATCTTCCTGCGCGAGCGGCGCGCCGACCGCGATGGCCTGGGTGAGTTCGGCGATGCGATCCATGATGCCCAATACGGCATTCACCATCGCCGCATCCGGCTGTCGCGTTCCGGACCGGATATCCGACAGCACGTCCTCCGCGGCATGGCTGAGGCGCTCGAAACGAGGCAGATGCAGGAAACCGCAACTGCCTTTCACCGTATGAAAGAATCGGAAAATGGCATCGAGGCGCAAGCGATCCGACGGGTCGGCCTCCCACGCCACCACCTCTCCGGCAAGAGCCTCAAGGGTTTCTTGCGTTTCCGATATGAATTCCTGCAGGAGTTCGTCCATGCTCTCGCCCCATCATGCGGGCGTTACCAATGGCGATGCGTGGTTAAGAGCGCGTTAAAGGCAAGAAAAAGGACGCCGCGATCCTGTCGCGACGTCCCTTTGTGGCTATGCCCGCGAATGGCAGGAAATTACCTCATGGTGTTTTCGACCGCATCGGCCGCCGCATCACCAGCTTCGCGGGTCGCGTCAGCCTTGTTCTCCAGTGCGTCGGCGGCATTTTCCGCTGCGTTTTCGGCGCTGCCGGAAAGATTATCGGCCATCGCCTCCATATTCGCTGCCTGATTGTCGAGTGCGTCCGCCTGATTGTCGTAAGCGTTCTCGACCTTGTTTTCCTGTTTGGAATCACATGCCGCAAGCGCGATCATGCTGGCAAGACCAAGAACTGTAACGATGGTTTTCACGGCGTTTTCTCCTGTTGCGCCCCCTTGGGCTGACGTCATTCGGCACGGGTGGAAACTGACGCCAAGCCGTCCCCAACCCTGACCGCGATCAACAGGCCGAGCGGCGGATGGTTCCCATCCGTCGCTCGGTTCGTCGCATTCTGTCATTATTTTTTCAGCGAATCCCGGATTTCGCGGAGCAGCAAGACCTCGTCGGACGGCCCCTCGGGGGCCTCCTCGGGCTTTGCCATCACGCGGTTGACGAGCTTCATCAACAGGAAGATGACGAAGGCCAGGATCAGGAAATTGACCAGAACCGTCAGGAATTCGCCCCAGCCGAACATGGCGACGCCCGCCGCCTTCAGGTCGGCATAGCTTTCCGGATTGCCCTTGAAGCCCGTCGGAATCTCACCCAATCGAACGAAATAGCCGGAAAAATCCGCGCCGCCGAACAGATAACCGATCACTGGCATGATGAGGTCATCGGTCAGCGACTTGGTGATGGTGGCGAACGCGCCGCCGATGATGACCCCGATGGCCAGATCCATCACATTGCCGCGATTGATGAAAGCCTTGAACTCGGAAAGAAGTCCCATGGTAAACCCCTCATTTTCCTTTCGATGACGCACACATGCGCCGTTGCGCGCAATGGGACAACAGCCTATTTCAACGGGCGAAACATGAGCAGAGGATAGTCCATGCCAAGCTTCTCCCGTCTTCGCGCCATTTTCCTGCCCGTGCTGGGCGCGCTCGCCCTGTCGGCCTGCGGGATCAACAGCGTCCCCGCCGCCGAAGAAGTCGCGAAGGCTAAATGGGCCGACGTGCAGGCGCAATATCAGCGGCGCTCCAATCTGGTCGGCAACCTCGTCGCCACGGTGAAAGCCGCGGGCAAGCAGGAGCAGGACACACTGGTCCGCGTGACGGAAGCCCGCGCCAGGGCGACCTCCGTTCAGGTCAATGCCGAAGATCTGTCCGACCCCGCCAAGGTGCAGCAGTTCCAGCAGGCGCAGGCGCAATTGTCGCAGGGCCTTGGCCGCCTGCTCGCCAATGTGGAAGCCTATCCCGACCTCAAGACCAATCAGAATTTCCTCGACCTGCAATCACAACTGGAAGGGACGGAAAACCGCATTGCCGTCGCCATCCGCGATTATAATGAGGCCGTGCGCGGCTATAATACACGCATCCGCACCTTCCCCGACGCCATCGGCGCCAAGCTGGTCCATGGCGCCAAGCCCATGACGCCTTTCCAGGCGACCACGCCGGGCGCGGAAGAAGCGCCAAAGGTCGATTTCGGCAACTGACGGAACGATGATGCGCCGCCTTCTCCTGATCCTGATGCTGCTGGCGTTCGCGCCAGTGGCGCAGGCGCAGTCCTTTCCCAAGCTGACCGGCCGGGTGGTGGACGAAGCCGGGCTGCTCTCCCCCGCGCAGGAACAGGCGCTCGATCAGCGGCTCGCCGCGCTGGAGCAGCAGAGCGGGCGGCAGGTGGTGGTCGCGACCATCCCGGACCTTCAGGGCTATGATATTTCCGATTATGGCTATCGGCTGGGCCGGGAATGGGGGATCGGCGACAAGGAGAGGAATGACGGCGCCCTGCTGATCGTCGCGCCCAATGAACGGCGCGTCCGCATCGAGGTCGGCTATGGGCTGGAGGGTATTTTGACCGACGCCCTCTCCTCCCGGATCATCCGCAACGTGATCACGCCGCGCTTCAAGGCGGGCGACATGGCAGGCGGCGTCGCGGCGGGCGCGGAAGAAATCGGCACGCTGCTGGCCCTCCCCCCCGAAGAGGCGCAGGCCCGCGCCCAGGCGGCCGCCGCGCAGCAACGGCAAGACGGCAATGATGGCGGCACGGTGATGGCGGTCTTCTGGATCGCCATACTCGTCATCATCTTCATCTCGATGATCGCCGGACGAAGCAGGGGCGGACGCCGCTATCGCGGCGGCGCGGGGCCGGTCATCCTCTGGGGGCCTTCCGATCATGGCTGGCATGACAGCGGCTCCGGCGGGGGTAGCGGCTGGGGTGGCGGTGGTGGCTGGGGTGGAGGCGGCGGCTTCGGAGGCGGCGGTGGCGGCTTCGGAGGCGGCGGTGGCGGCTTCGGCGGCGGCGGCGCGTCGGGGGGATGGTGATGCGCCTTCACCTGAGCGAATCCGACCATGACCGCGTCACCGCAGCCGTGGCGGAGGCGGAGCAGGAAACCGATGGCGAGATCGTCACCATCGTCGCGCGCCGGTCCGACGCCTATCATGATGCGGGGCTGCATGGGGCGATCGGCGCCACCTTCCTTGGCCTGTCGCTCGCGGCGGCCTTTCCCACCTATCTGCGCGCGCTCGGGTCGCGGCTGCTGGGAAGCTGGGACCATGACCTGCCCGACTGGCAGATGCTGACGATGCTGTTGGGTCTGCTCATCCTCCTGTTCCTCGCCGTGCGCTATGCGCTGGCATGGATGCCGCTGCGGATGGCGCTGACGCCCGCGGCAACCAAGACACGCCGCGTCCACCGGCGAGCCATGACGCTGTTCCGCGCCGTCGCGCAAGGTCGGACGCAGGGGCGCACGGGCGTGCTCATCTATCTCTCGCTGGACGAGCATCGGGCGGAAATCGTCGCGGATAGCGCCATCAATGAGAAAGTCGCCGCCGATATATGGGGCGCCGCCATGGCGGCGATGATCGACGCGGTGCGCGACGGACGTCCCGGCGAAGGCATGGCGGCGGCGGTGACTCAGGTGGGCGCGGTTCTCGCCGAACATTTCCCCAAGAGCCAGGACAATCCCAATGAACTGCCCGACAGGCTGATCGAGCTATGAGCGAACAGGATATGGCGACGGCCGAAGAGACGATGTGGGCCGGCCGCTTCATCACCGCGAAGAAGCGCGGGCGGTGGGAATATGTCAGCCGGGCGCGGAACATCAGGGCGGCCGTCGTCCTCGCCATCGACGAGGATGCGAAGGGCCGTCACGTCATTCTGGTCGATCAGTTCCGCGTGCCGCTGGGCAGGCGATGCATCGAATTGCCCGCCGGTCTCGTCGGCGATGAACAGGCCGGCGAACATGCCGCCGACGCCGCCGCCCGCGAACTGGAGGAAGAAACCGGCTATCGCGCGGGCCGCATGGAGTCGCTGGGGGAATTTAACAGTTCGCCCGGCATGGTGTCGGAGAGCTTCACGCTTTTCCGCGCGCACGACCTGCAAAAGACGGGCGACGGCGGCGGCGTCGACGGGGAAGACATCCACGCCCATCGGGTTCCCCTCGACGGTCTCGCGGCGCAGATCAGCTCATGGCGGGCGGATGGCTATGCGATGGACGTCAAACTGTTGCTGCTGCTGGGCGCAGGGATGGTTGGTTAGGCGATTCCGGTTTCGGCCGCGGATCAGACGGCTCAACGCTGCGGCAGCAGATCCAGATTACGCGAGGCCGCTATCGCCCGGATGCGTCCGGGACGAGGCATGGACCTGATCGCGATTTCCGCGACGTCGCCCGCGCTGAAAAGCTCCACATTGCCGACGTCGAAGATGCGCTGACCGAAGCTTTGGGTGATGCGGACGCTGCGGATGCTGGTGAGTGCGATTTCGGTGCGCTGTTTGGCCAGCAGGCCGCGCTCCATCAGCACTTCGCGCTCGCTGAGAGCCAGCCGCTCGCCCTTGCACATCAACCACCACACGCCGATGGCGAGGATGCCTGCCACCGAAATCAACAGCAGCAGGAAGAGGAAAGGGTGCGCCCGGAACATCGCAGGATGCTCGTCATACAGCCATGTTTCGCTCATCGCTCGCTCCTCGGGGCCGCGTCGGCTTCGCATGGCGGGCGCCATGCCGTCAAGCGGGGGCTTCCGGCGCGTTAACCGGATTTTTTCATCCTGATTCTACATTGCCTACATGAAAGGCAAGGATCATGGCCCAGGGCTTGTACGACATTGACGACCGCAAGGCAGGGCGCTTCACCCTGCATGAAGGGGACCGGGAGAAGCGGCGGAGCGGATTGCCGCTGACGGCGCTGCTTCTGGCGCTGCTGGGCGGCGCGGCCGCGATCCTCGCCATCGGGCCGCAACTGCTGTGGGCGCAGCCCGACTCACGCCATGGCTCACGCGGCTTTGGCGGTATCGTCATCAACACGACCTTCGACATGTGCGGCAGCGGGAAGCGCGGAGCGGCCTGCGTGATGTCGCCCCGGGAATTTTCCTACGGGAATACGACCTATTATCTGTCCGACATCCGCGCGCCCGACGGCCAATACCCCGTCTGCGACGCGGAAGCCCAACTGGCGGGCAAGGCGCAGCGGACCTTTATCGGCATCCTTAACGGCGGCGCGTTCGAATCGCTGCCCGATCCCGCCGATTCCGACCCGGCCGCGCGTATCCTGATGCGCGACGGCGTCTCCATCGGCCAGATCATGATCGCCAAGGGCGTGGCCCAGCCATGGGCGCCCCAACGCTATAACTGGTGCGCCCACGCCAGCGCTTGAAGGTCGCCCCCAAAGCGTTCGAAGCAGGTGGAACATCTGCTGGCTCGGAAAACGCGTCAAACCGAAAAACTGAAGCAACCGAGCCGATGCGATCGGATCGGCCCTAGAGTCGTTCCGGTTCTGATTGAACCGAAACGACTCTAAATTATCCTTTGATTACCGTGATTTCCGAGTCGCCAGATGATTCCATCCGGCTCGAAATCACTCTAGCTTTCGTCGCCCATGCGGAGCGCGGCGATGAAGGCTTCCTGCGGAATCTGGACGGATCCATATTCGCGCATCCGCTTCTTGCCCTCCTTCTGCTTTTCAAGGAGCTTTTTCTTGCGGCTGATGTCGCCGCCATAGCATTTGGCGGTCACGTCCTTGCGCATCGCCGCGATGGTTTCGCGGGCGATCACCTTGCCGCCGATCGCCGCCTGAATCGGAATCTTGAACAGGTGACGAGGGATCAGGTCCTTCAGCCGCTCGCACATGCCGCGTCCGCGCGACTCGGCGGTGCCCCGATGGACGATCATGCTGAGCGCGTCGACCGGCTCATTGTTGACAAGGATGCTCATCTTGACGAGATCGCCCTCCCGCGTGCCGATCTGATGATAGTCGAAGCTGGCATAGCCGCGCGAAATGGACTTCAGCCGGTCATAGAAATCGAACACCACTTCGTTGAGCGGCAGTTCATAGGTCACCTGCGCGCGGCCGCCGACATAGGTGAGGTTCTTCTGGATGCCGCGCCGGTCCTGACAGAGCTTCAGGATCGAGCCGAGATATTCGTCGGGGCAGTAAATCACCGCCTCGATCCACGGCTCCTCGATAAGGTCGATATAGTTGGCGTCCGGCATGTCGGCGGGGTTGTGAAGGTGCCGGGTCGAGCCGTCGTTCATATGAATCTCATAGACCACCGACGGCGCGGTGGTGATGAGGTCGAGATCATATTCCCGCGTCAGCCGCTCCTGGATGATTTCCAGGTGCAGCAAGCCGAGGAACCCGCAGCGAAAGCCAAAGCCCAGCGCGGCGCTCGTCTCCATCTCGAAGGAAAAGGACGCGTCGTTGAGCCGCAGCTTGCTGATCGAATCGCGCAGCTTCTCGAAATCATTGGCATCGACCGGGAAGAGGCCGCAGAACACCACCGGCTGCACTTCCTTGAAGCCCGGCAGCGGTTCTTTCGCGGGGTTCTTCACCGTGGTGATCGTGTCGCCGACTCGGGTCTGGCTGATGTCCTTGATCTGCGCGGTGATGAAGCCGATTTCGCCGGGGCCAAGCTCCGCCAGTTGCTCGATCTTCGGGCGGAAACAGCCCACGCGGTCGATCAGATGTTCGGTGCCGCCAATCATGAACTTGATCTGCTGGCCCTTTTTGAGGACGCCGTTCATCACGCGGACGAGGATGACGACGCCCAGATAGGGGTCGTACCAGCTATCGACCAGCATCGCTTCCAGCGGGGCGTCGCGGTCGCCCTGGGGCGCGGGAATCTTCGCGACCACCGCTTCGAGGATGTCGTCGATGCCGATGCCGGACTTGGCCGACGCCAGCACCGCCTCCGACGCGTCGAGACCGATCACCTCCTCGATCTCCGCCTTCACCTTCTCCGGCTCGGCGGCGGGCAGGTCGATCTTGTTGATGACGGGCACGATCTCATGATCATGTTCGATGGACTGGTAGACATTGGCGAGCGTCTGCGCCTCCACCCCCTGCGCGGCGTCGACCACCAGCAGCGCGCCTTCGCAGGCGGCCAGCGACCGGCTCACCTCATAGGCGAAGTCGACATGGCCCGGCGTGTCCATGAGGTTCAACTTATAGGTCTCGCCATTTTTGGCGACATAGTCGAGACGCACGGTCTGCGCCTTGATGGTGATGCCGCGCTCCTTTTCGATATCCATATTGTCGAGAACCTGCGCCGACATTTCACGGTCGGTCAGGCCCCCGGTGCGCTGGATCAGGCGGTCGGCCAGAGTCGACTTGCCATGGTCGATATGCGCGATGATCGAGAAGTTACGGATATGCGAAAGATCGGTCATGAAACGGGCCGATAGCAGCAGTTTTACAGGCTGTCAGCCAGTCTCGGACATGACGATAATCACAATCGGATCGGCGACCTCCGCTTGAACCGCCAAATGATTGTGATAGAACGCAATGCAAAGACAGGGTTGCGCGTAATCGGACAGGATATTCTGCAACTTTTTTGGGGGTTTTCGACAATGCAGCGTTTCACGAAATTCCTGGCGGCCGCCGCGGGTCTGGCGATGGTGGCGTCGCCCGCCATGGCCGCCGACAAGGGTTCGTCCGCCCGTCAGGCTCAGGCCAAGAAGCAGATGGAAATCCCCCGCTGCACCAAAAGGCTGGGCACGGTGGCCATCGTCGAGCCGGACAACCAGTGGTGGCGCGAACTGAGCTTGGGCAGCCCCGAAGCGATCATCAAGCTGTTCGTGCAGCAGTCGGGCTGCTTTGGCCTCGTCAATCGCGGCCGTTCGATGGCGAGCCGCAACATGGAACGCGCCATGGCGGATTCGGGTGAATTGCAGGCAGGCTCCAACCTTGGCAAGGGTCAGGTGAAGGCGGCGGACTATTTCCTCCAGCCCGATATCGTCACCACCAACAGCAACAGCGGCGGCAATGCGCTGGGCGGCCTGGTCGGCGGCTTCCTGGGCGGGCGGACGCTGGGCGCGCTGGCTGGCGGCATCTCCGTCAAGAAGAAGGAAGCCAATGTCACCCTGTCGATCGTGAACGCGCGCACGACCGAGGAAGAAGCGATGACCGAAGGCTATTTCCGCAAGTCGGACCTCAGCTTCGGCGGCGGTGGCGGCATCGGCTGGATGGGCGGTCTCGCCGCGGCCGGCGGTGGCGGCTATCAGAACACCGAAATCGGCCAGGTGATCGTGCTCGCCTATCTGGATGCCTATACCAAGCTGGTGACGCAGCTTGGCGGTCTGCCGGCGAATGCGGCGGCGGCGGCTCCGGTCGCGCAATAAGCGCAACGCATGGAATGAGAAAGGGGCGCAGCCGGATACCCGGCGGCGCCCCTTTCTCATGGAGCGGATAAATCCGGCCGCTATTCGCCAGCCG
The DNA here is from genome assembly GCA_900100475.1 of Sphingobium faniae. Classification (GTDB taxonomy): domain Bacteria; phylum Pseudomonadota; class Alphaproteobacteria; order Sphingomonadales; family Sphingomonadaceae; genus Sphingobium; species Sphingobium faniae. The sequence goes on from FMTU01000003.1 coordinate 51,340, forward strand.
CCGCTCAGGCCGCGGCTTGCCGCCGGATATCTTCTCTATGTCCGGCTGGGCGCGGCATCGGGAAGCGCGGCGCGGGTCCGGCCACGCCACCAGCCAAGGATCGCTTCCCCGGCAGGGCGCTCCACCAGACGGTTGATCGCCGTCCCCAGAAACAGCGCGACGAGGAAGGCGGTCGCGAATCCGATCCACGGGCTATAACCGGCGTCCGCCATGCGCAGCATCACGACAAAGCCGACATGCTGATGGATGAGGTAGAAGGAATAGCTGATCCCACCTATCCACACGAGCGGGCGCAGCGCCACGAAGCGCAGCCGCCCGACGATCATCGCGGCGAAGGCGACCATCAGGATGGCGGCCACGACGGTCACATCCCATGTCTCCATCGTCGCCACCGACAAAAGCGCGAGCGCGGCATAGAGCGTCTGTTGCCGCCACGTTCGCTGCCCCGCCCAGATACGATAGGCGAGCATCCCGATCACGAAAAAGGGCGTATAGCGCAGCACGAACAACATCACCATGCGCTCAGGCATGTCGGGCCAGACATGGAACAGCCAGCGCAGGACCAGCCACGCCGCCAGCACCGGCTCCAGCCGCCCGATGCCAAACCACTTCCAGATCAAGATCATGCAGAAATAGAAAGCGATCTCCACCGTCAGCGTCCAATAGGCGCCGTCCACTTCCGGCAGGAAAGCAAAGCCCTGGAGCATGGTGAAGTTGGCGGCGATGGCGAGCGGCCCGACGAGAAGCTGGGTCGCCTGCGCCAGATATTCGATCGACAGCGTCAACAGCATCGCCACCAGATAGGCGGGATAGAGGCGCGCCACGCGGTTGACCACGAAGTCGGGCACCGTGCGGATGCGATCCAGCGTGAAGAAAATTGCGAAGCCCGAAATGCAGAAGAAGAGCAACACCCGATAATTACCGCCCGGAAAGCTGAACGGCACATGCTTCGCCTGCGGAAACAGTTCGTGGAAACGCGTGGAATAATGGAAGATCAACACACATAGCGCACCGATCCCGCGCAAAGCGTCCAGTTCTGAAAGCCGAGTACGCGGGGAGGGAGGCGGGGCCATGCCTGCCCATAGCAATGGAACAGCAACAAATCCGTTAATATCGAGGTTATCAGCGGATTAACCGTCTTTCCGGCTCCTGTCGTCGAGGGATGGCTGGCCCTGCGGAACCGGAGCTTTCCGCCGCCGGCCGGAGACTCGCGCGTTGTTCGGCGAGAACCTTGTCGATCATCGGCGCGATGACGTGAAGGCCATCCTGCCTGTAGCCGCCGACATGATAGTTCAGGGCGATCCGTGACCCGCGCTCGACAGGCGTGATCGTGAAATCCAGCGTGCCGGTCACCGCTTCGGCTTGCTGCGACCCAAGCGCGCCCGCAAGGCGCAATTGCCGTCCGGGCGCGGCGTAAAGGACACGACCATGCTCAACGCTGCCGTCCGGCTCGCCGCCATATTCGACTATAGCCTCGCAAAAACAGCCGCCTGCGCGCGCGTCGATCCGCATGTTCGCTGCGTCACCGCTATAGCTGTGCTGGCCGTTCCACCAGCGGGCGGGCTGTATCAGCAGCGCGCAGGCTGCATCCGCATCCGCCGCCAGCACCTCGGATCGCGCCGGAGCGGTCGCGAGGCCAATCCCGGTGAGCAAAAGCATGAGCCATTTGTGCATGAAGCCCCCTCCCCTGCATCAGGAGAGGGGAAGAATAGCTCAGGCGGGCTTGCCGTCCAGGATCGCGGCGACCGCTGCCGTCACATCCTGCATATCCGCCATGCCGTCGACGCGGCTGACGATGCCGCGCGCTTCGTAAATGGGCAGGATGGGCGCGGTCTTGGCGCGATATTCAGCCATGCGGGTGCGGACGGTTTCTTCATTGTCGTCCGGACGGCGCTTGAAGTCATGGCCGTGGCATTTGTCGCACTCGCCCTCGATCTTCGGCTTTTTGAAGACGTCATGATAGCCTTCGCCACAGGTGGCGCAGGTGAAACGGCCGGTGATGCGTTCGACCAGCGCGTCCTCATCCACTCCCAGTTCGATCACATGATCGAGCGTGCGGCTGCGGTCGGCGAGAATCGTGTCGAGCGAGTGAGCCTGCGCCTCGGTCCGGGGATAGCCGTCGAAGATGACGCCCGTATCCGCCGGCAGCGCGTCGAGCGCCTCGCCGATGATGCCCGACACGATCTCATCCGACACCAGTTCGCCCGCTTCCATCACGGCCTTGGCCTTGAGGCCAATGGGTGTCCCCGCCTTCACCGCAGCGCGCAGCATGTCGCCGGTCGAAAGCTGAACCATGCCCCGGTCTTCCACCAGCCGGCTGGCCTGCGTCCCCTTGCCAGCGCCCGGAGGGCCAAGCAGAATGATATTCATTGCGCGCATACTCCCCTTGTCTTGCGCCCGTTCGCCTTGTGCCTGCGTCTGCGCCCTAGCGCATCCGGCCCTTGAGCTTCGCCTTCTTGATCAGATCGCCATATTGATGGGCGAGCAGATGGCTCTGGATTTGGGTCACGGTATCGACCGTCACATTGACGACGATCAGCAGGCTCGTGCCCCCCAGATAGAAGGGGATGCCCGCCCGCGCGATCGCGAATTCCGGCACCAGGCAGATGAAGGCCAGATAGGCCGCACCGATCACGGTGATCCGCGTCAGCACATAGTCGAGATAATTTTCCGTGTTCTTGCCCGGACGGATGCCGGGGATGAATCCGCCATTGCGCTTGAGATTGTCGGCCGTTTCTTCCGGGTTGAACACCACGGCGGTGTAGAAGAAGCAGAAGAAGACGATGCCAAGGCCATAAAGCCCCATATAGACCGGGCTGCCATGGGCCAGATACTGGTTCAGCGTCAGCACCAGATCGCCGAGCCTGCTTTCCCCCGCCACGGTCTGTCCCGCGAATTGCGAGATGGTGAGCGGCAGCAGCAGCAGCGAGGAGGCGAAGATCGGCGGGATCACGCCAGCGGTATTGACCTTGAGCGGCAGATGGCTGCGGTCCGCCTGCATGATGCCCTGCCGCGTCTGCCGCTTGGGATACTGGATCAGCACGCGGCGCTGCGCCCGCTCCATATAACAGATCAACAGCACCAGACCGAGCGCCAGCACGATGATCAGCATGATGAGCAGGCCGGAGATCGAGCCTTCGCGCCCGGACTTGAAAAGGTTGCCCAGCGTCACCGGAAGCTGGGCGACGATGCCCGCCATGATGATGAGCGATACGCCGTTGCCGATCCCGCGCGACGTGATCTGTTCGCCCAGCCACATCAGGAACATGGTGCCACCGATCAGCGAGACCACGGCTGCGACGCGGAACAACATCCCGGGATCGACCACCGCCTGCACGCCGGACTGCGCGCCGAAGCTTTCAAGGCCGACGGCGATGAAATAGCCCTGCACGGCGGTCAGGCCGACCGTGCCGTAGCGGGTATATTGGTTGAGCTTCTTGCGGCCGCTTTCGCCTTCCTTCTTGATCGCCGCCAGCTTGGGCGAGAGGGAAGCGGCCAACTGCACCACGATCGACGCGGTGATGTAGGGCATGACGCCCAGCGCAATGAGGCTCATGCGCGAAAGGCTGCCACCCGAGAAGGTGTTGAAGATGTCGAGGATGCCGCCGCTGGTCTGGCTGTAAAGCTGCGACAACGCCGTCGGGTCGATACCCGGCAGCGGCACGAAGCTTAAAAAGCGAAAGACGATCAGCGCGCCCAGCGTGAACCACAGGCGCTTCTTGAGGTCGGTCGCCTGGCTGAATTTCGCCAGGCTGAGATTGGATGCGAGCTGGTCGGCTCTCGATGCCATCTTGGCTGCCCTTCAAATCACTCTTGCCCGAAACGGAGCCGGGCCGGAATCGCTAACCCCTTAGCGGCAGGGAAGCGCCCTGTCGAATGGGGAGTTGCCATCCGCGACGAATGGCCTTCCCGATACGCATAGCCCCGCCAGCCCATATCGGGCAGCGGGGCCGTGCTTGCAAGTCTTGGCTTTGCCTTACGCCTTCCTGGCGGCCTTGGCGGTGCCCTTCTTGGCCTTCGCCTTTTCGGCGGCGGACACGACTTCGATCACCTCGACCTTGCCGCCGGCCTTCTCGACCGCTTCGATCGCACCCTTCGACGCGCCGGCCACCACGAAGCTGATCTTGGCGGTCAGTTCGCCCTTGCCGAGTAGGCGGACGCCGTCCTTGCCGCCACGGGCGAGGCTGGCGGCCTTGAGCGCCGCATGGTCGATCGCAACCTTGGCGTCCAGCTTGCCGCTGTCGATCGCCTTCTGCACCGCGCCCAGGTTCACGATGGCGTAATCCTTGGCGAAGATATTGTTGAATCCGCGCTTGGGAATCCGCATGTGGAGCGGCATCTGGCCGCCTTCGAAACCGTTGATGCTGACGCCCGAACGGGCCTTCGCGCCCTTCTGGCCGCGACCGGCGGTCTTGCCCTTGCCTGAGCCGATGCCGCGGCCGACGCGCATCCGGCCCTTGCGGCTGCCGGCATTATCGTTGAGTTCGTTGAGCTTCATATCCTGCACTCGCTTTCGCTATGTTCGCGCTGTCCCTGACGGGACGAATGAGGTCGCGCCGATAGCGCAACCGCTGAAAAAGCGAAAGAGGGGTTTCCCCCTCTCCCGCCTTATTCCCTTGATCGGAAGGTTCAGCCTTCGACCACTTCCACCATGTGCGGGAGCTTCTTGATCGCACCACGGACTTCCGCCGTGTCTTCCAGTTCCACCACGCGGTTCATCTTGCCAAGACCCAGGCCGATCAGAATCTTCTTCTGACTTTCGGGGCGGCGGATCGGCGAACCGATCTGCTTGATCTTGATGGTCTTCTTTTCCTGAGCCATATCGCTTACTCCGCAATCGCTTCGGCGTCAGCCTGCGCGACCTCGACCGAGGCACCACCGCGACGCAGAAGGTCGGCGACCTTCTTGCCACGGCGCTGCGCCACCGACTTCGGGCTGGTCTGTTCGCCCAGCGCCTCGAAGGTCGCACGGATCATGTTATAGGGGTTCGACGTGCCGTTGGACTTGGTCACCACATCCGCAACGCCCAGGCTTTCGAACACGGCGCGCATCGGACCGCCGGCGATGATGCCCGTACCGGCAGGCGCCGAACGGACGGTCACCTTGCCCGCGCCGAAATGGCCGAGGCCATCATGGTGCAGCGTGCGGCCTTCCTTGAGCGGAATGCGAACCATCGCCTTCTTGGCCGAAGCGGTCGCCTTGCTGATCGCTTCAGGCACTTCCCGCGCCTTGCCATGGCCGAAGCCCGCGCGGCCCTTGCCGTCTCCCACGACCACCAGCGCCGCGAAACCGAAGCGCTTGCCGCCCTTCACGGTCTTGGAGACGCGGTTGATATGAACCAGCTTCTCGATCAGTTCTTCGCCCTGCTCCTCGTCGCGGTTGCCGCGACGGTCGTCGCGACGGCCACGGCCGCCACGCTCGCCCCGATTGCGATCGCCGCCGCGACCACGGCCACGGCCGGGACCGCGACCTTCGGTCGGTGCAGCCTCGACACCCTCGGTGGGGGCGCCGGCTTCAATGGTGTTTTCGTCAGCCATGATCAGAACTCCAGCCCGCCTTCACGGGCGGCATCGGCCAGCGCCTTCACGCGGCCATGGAACAGGAAGCCACCACGGTCGAACACGACCTGGGTGACGCCAGCGGCGGTCGCGGCGGCCGCAACCCGCTTGCCGACTTCGGCCGCCGCTTCGGCGGTCGCGCCGGTCTTGCCGCGCACGTCCTTTTCCAGGGTCGAAGCAGCAGCGACCGTGCGGCCCTGCGTGTCGTCGATGACCTGTGCATAGATGTGCCGGCCCGAGCGATGGACGCTGAGACGGGGCTTGGCGCCCGATACCGCCTTGAGGGCGGTGCGAACGCGGCGACGACGCCGCGCGAAGAGGGAAAGCTTTGCCATCTTACTTCTTCTTCCCTTCCTTGCGGAAGATGAACTCGCCGTCATATTTGATGCCCTTGCCCTTATAGGGTTCGGGCTTACGCCAGCGACGGATCTCGGCAGCCACCTGGCCGACCTGCTGCTTGTCGATACCGCTGATCTCGACCGTGGTGTTGTCCGGGGTCTTGATCTCGATGCCTTCGGGCACCGCAAAATCGACATCATGCGAATAGCCGAGCTGCAGCTTCAGGGTCTTGCCCTGCGCGTTCGCACGGTAGCCAACGCCGGTGATCAGCAGCTTTTTCGAAAAGCCCTCGGTCACCCCGGTGATCAGGTTCTGGATCAGCGTGCGCTGCATGCCCCAGAAAGCGCGGGCGCGCTTGCTGTCATTGACAGGCTTCACCGCAATCACGCCGTCTTCGACGCTGTAGGTGACTTCGTTGGCCAGCGGAATGGCGAGGGTGCCCTTCGGGCCCTTCACCGAAAGCTGACCATCAGCGATGGACGCGGTCACGCCCGCAGGCACGGTGACCGGCTTTTTGCCAGTGCGGCTCATCAGAACACCTCCGCCAGCACTTCGCCGCCGACATTCTGCTCGCGCGCTTCGGCGTCGGACAGAACGCCCCGGGGCGTCGAGACAATGGTGATGCCAAGGCCGTTGCGCACGATCGGCAGTTCCTTGGAACCCGAATAGACGCGGCGGCCGGGCTTGGACACGCGGGCGACATGCTTGATCGCCGGCTGGCCCTCGAAATATTTCAGCTCGATGCGCAGGCCGGGGTGCTTGCCGAGGGCTTCCTCGGAATAACCACGGATATAGCCTTCGCGCTGGAGCACGTCGAGCACGCGCGCGCGCAGCTTGGACGCGGGGGAAACCACGCTGTCCTTCTTCGCCTGCTGCCCGTTGCGGATGCGGGTGAGCATATCACCCAGGGGATCGGTCAATGCCATCTCAAATGATCCTTACCAGCTCGACTTGGTGACGCCGGGGATCAGGCCCTTATTGGCCAGATCACGCAACTGCACGCGGCAGAGACGGAATTTGCGGTAATAAGCCCGGGGACGGCCCGTCAGCTCGCAGCGGTTACGCACGCGCGTCGGATTGCCGTTGCGGGGGATTTCCGCCATTTTGAGCCGTGCGATCAGACGATCGGAATCGTCCACCGCCTGGTCATTCGCGATCGCCTTGAGCTTCGCATAGCGGCCGGCATATTTCTTCACCAGCTTCTTGCGGCGCTCGTTCTTGTTGATCGAACTCAGTTTCGCCATGACTTAAGTTCTCTTCCTTTGCTTATGCGTTGGGAGAGAAGCGGGGCCTGTGATCAGGCCGCCTGCTTCTCTTCTTCCTGCGGGAAGGGGAAGCCGAAGAGACGCAGCAGTTCGCGCGCTTCCTCGTCCGTCTTCGCCGTGGTGGTCACGATGATGTCCATGCCGCGCACCTTGTCCACGCGATCATAGCTGATCTCGGGAAAGATGATCTGCTCCTTGATGCCGAAGGCGAAGTTGCCACGGCCATCGAAGCTCTTCGGGTTGAGGCCACGGAAGTCGCGCACGCGCGGCAGAGCAATGTTGATCAGGCGGTCCAGGAATTCGAACATCCGTTCCCGGCGCAGCGTGACCTTGGCGCCGATCGGCATGCCTTCACGCAGCTTGAACTGCGCGATGGACTTCTTCGCCTTGGTGATGACGGGCTTCTGACCCGCGATCAGTTCCATTTCCTCGGCGGCCGAAGTGACCTTCTTCTTGTCCTGGGTCGCTTCGCCCACGCCCATGTTGAGCGTGATCTTTTCGATCCGGGGCACTTCCATGACGTTCTTGTAACCGAACTTCTCGGTCAGCGCCTTGGCGATCTCGGCGTTATAGAGCGCCTTCGAGCGCGGAATATATTTGTCGGCCATTACAGCACCTCACCGGACTTGACGGCGACGCGGACCTTCTTGCCGTCGCGTTCCTCGAAACGGACGCGGGTCGGCTTGCCGTCCTTGTCGGCGACCGCCACGTTCGAAATGTGGAGCGGCGCGGGCTTGCGCTCAATGCCACCCTGCGGGTTCGACTGGTCGGGCTTGCGGTGACGGGCGTGCACATTGATGCCTTCGACCAGGACCTTTTCGTCCTTCGGAAGCACCTGGAGCACGGCGCCTGTGCGGCCCTTGTCCTTGCCAGCCAGGACGACGACCTTGTCGCCCTTCTTGATCTTGGCAGCGCTCATCACAGCACCTCGGGAGCAAGCGAAATGATCTTCATGTGCTTCTTGGCGCGCAGTTCACGAACGACGGGGCCAAAGATACGGGTGCCGATCGGCTCCTCGTTCTTGTTGATGAGCACAGCGGCGTTGCCGTCGAAGCGAATCACGCTGCCATCAGCGCGACGCACATCCTTGGCGGTGCGGACGATGACGGCGCGATGCACGTCGCCCTTCTTCACCTTGCCGCGCGGCTGGGCTTCCTTGACGGAGACGACGATGATGTCGCCCACGCCAGCGAAGCGCCGCTTCGACCCGCCCAGCACCTTGATGCACTGGACGCGCTTGGCGCCGCTGTTGTCGGCGACGTCAAGATTGGATTGCATCTGGATCATGGATCCGGTTCCTTCTCATTTGGCCTACCGGGAAAGTCCAGAACGGTTCTGGCCCGGCGGTTCCGAATTCCTGCTTCGACCCGGAAGATACGAAAGCACGAAGCGCGGGCCTGTAGCCTCTTCTTAAGGAAAAGGCCAGCCCCGCGTCACGCTTTTCGACCCAAGGGGTCAGTGACTAAGCCTCAGGCCGCCTGTTCGGGCGACTTGCGGGTGTCCACGCGCTCGACGACCTTCCAGGTCTTGAGCTTGGAAATCGGAGCGGTCTCTTCGATGCGGACCGTTTCGCCTTCCTTGTAGACATTGCCTTCGTCATGGGCGTGATACTTCTTCGAACGGCGGATGATCTTGCCGTAGAGCGCATGTTTCACCTTGCGCTCCACGCGAACCACCACCGTCTTGTCGGTCTTGTCGGAAACCACCGTTCCCGTCAGCACGCGCTTGGGCATCGTGTGTTTCCTTCTTACTTCGCGACCGAGCGTTTACGCTCGGTCTGCAGCGTCTTGATCTGCGCGATCGACCGGCGGACTTCACGCACCCGGCTCGGCTTTTCGAGCTGGTTGGTGGCCGCCTGGAAGCGCAGGTTGAACTGTTCACGCTTCAGGTTGTTCAGTTCGGTCGACAGTTCGTCGTCCGTCTTGGTCTTGAGGTCGGCAACGTTCGCCACGGCTTAACCCTCCAGGTGCGAGGTGTCGCCGAGGCGGGCAACGACCTTGGTCTTGATGGGCAGCTTCATCGCGGCGCGCGAGAATGCCTCTGCTGCGAGCGGGCCGGGAACGCCGTCCAGTTCGAACAGGATGCGGCCCGGCTTGACGCGGGCGGCCCAATATTCAACCGACCCCTTGCCCTTGCCCTGACGGACTTCGGCGGGTTTCTTCGACACCGGAACGTCGGGGAACACGCGGATCCACAGACGGCCCTGACGGCGGATGTGGCGGGTGATCGCGCGGCGGGCCGCCTCGATCTGGCGCGCGGTGATCCGCTCAGGCTCCAAGGCTTTCAGACCATAGGAACCGAAGTTCAGAGCCGCACCGCCCTTGGCGTCGCCCTTGATCCGGCCCTTGAAGGTCTTGCGGAACTTCATTTTTTTCGGTTGCAGCATGACGCTATACCTACCTTATTCTCAGCGCGCCGGGCGCACGCCGGAGGTCTGAGCCTCCAGCATCAGCCGGTCGGTCGCCATCGGATCGTGGCCCAGGATCTCACCCTTGAAGATCCAGACCTTGATGCCGCAAACGCCATAAGCGGTGTGGGCTTCGGCTTCGGCATAATCGACGTTTGCGCGCAGCGTGTGCAGCGGAACGCGGCCTTCGCGATACCATTCCACGCGGGCGATCTCCGCGCCGCCCAGACGGCCACCGCAGGTGATCTTGATGCCTTCAGCGCCCAGACGAAGAGCCGACTGCACCGCCCGCTTCATCGCACGGCGGAAAGCCACGCGGCGCTCAAGCTGATCGGCGATACCCTGCGCGACGAGCTTCGAATCGACTTCCGGCTTGCGGATCTCGACGATGTTCAGCGACACGTCCGAAGAGGTGAGGCCTGACAGCTTCTTGCGCAGCTTCTCAATGTCCGCGCCCTTCTTGCCGATGATGACGCCAGGACGGGCGGCATAGATCGACACGCGACACAGCTTGGCGGGACGCTCGATCACAACCTTCGAGATCGCGGCCTGCGGCAGGTTCTTCATGATATACTGGCGGATCCTCAGATCCTCCAGCAGCAGGCGACCATAATCGGCGCCTTCCGCGAACCAGCGGCTGTCCCAGGTGCGGTTGATCTGAAGACGCAGACCGATCGGATTGCTCTTGTGACCCATGTGCTTACGCCTCCGCTTCTTCGCCAGCTTCACGCACGACGATGCGCACGCGGCTGAAGGGCTTGAGGATCCGGGTCGACTTGCCACGGCCGCGAGCGTGGAAGCGCTTCAGGGTGAAGCTCTTGCCCACCGATGCTTCCGCCACGACCAGCGAGTCGACGTCCAGATTGTGATTGTTTTCCGCATTGGCGATGGCCGAAGCCAGCACCTTGCGCACGTCGACGGCCATCGCCTTCTTCGAGAAGGTCAGCACGTTCAGCGCGTCCTCGACCTTGCGGCCACGGATCAGCGCCGCCACGAGGTTCAGCTTCTGAGCCGAACCGCGGATCTGCGTGCCAACGGCCAGCGCCTCATTGTCGGCGACGCGACGGGGAGCTTTTTCCTTGCTCATCAGCGCTTGCCCTTCTTGTCGGCGGCGTGGCCGGGGAAATAGCGGGTCGGGGCGAATTCACCCAGCTTGTGACCCACCATGTCCTCGTTGACGGACACCGGAACATGCTTGCGGCCGTTATAGACGTTGAACGTCAGGCCGACGAACTGCGGCAGAATGGTGGAACGGCGCGACCAGGTTTTGATCGGCGCGCGGCCACCCGCGTCCTGCGCGGCTTCCGCCTTCTTCAGAAGGCTGAGGTCCACGAACGGACCTTTCCAGACGGAACGAGCCATCTCGCTTACCTCTTCTTCTTCGCGTGGCGGCTACGGATGATGAACTTGTCCGTCGCCTTGTTGTGGCGGGTGCGGGCACCCTTGGTCGGCTTGCCCCAGGGCGTGACCGGATGACGGCCGCCCGAAGTCCGGCCTTCACCACCACCATGCGGGTGATCGACCGGGTTTTTGGCGACGCCGCGCGTCAGCGGACGGATGCCGTTCCACCGGTTGCGGCCTGCCTTGGCGAGGTTGGTGTTGCCATTGTCAGGGTTGCTGACGGCGCCAACGGTGCCCATGCAATCCGAACGGATATAGCGCTGTTCGCCCGAAGACAGGCGCACCATCACCATACCGCGATCGCGACCGACCAGTTGGGCATAGGTGCCCGCCGAACGGCACAGCTGACCGCCCTTGCCCGGCTTCATCTCCACATTGTGGATGATCGTGCCGACCGGCATCTGGCCCAGTTCCATCGCGTTGCCGGGCTTCACGTCGGTCTTCTTGCCGGCCACGACCTTGTCACCGGGAGCAAGACGCTGCGGCGCCAGGATATAGGCCTGGGTGCCATCGGGATAGTTGACCAGCGCGATGAAGGCAGTGCGGTTGGGGTCATATTCCAGACGCTCGACCGTACCCTCGACATCCCACAAGCGACGCTTGAAGTCGATGATGCGATAGCGCTGCTTGTGACCGCCACCGATCCCGCGCGATGTCACATGGCCCTTGTTGTTGCGGCCACCGGTCTTGCGCTTGCCTTCGGTCAGCGCCTTGACGGGCTTGCCCTTGTGCAGGCTGGATTTGTCGACGAGGATCAGGCCGCGTTGGGCCGGGCTCGTCGGATTATAGTGCTTGAGTGCCATCTATCCTGCCTCAAATACCGGTGGTGACGTCGATGGACTGGCCTTCGGCCAGCGTGACGATCGCCTTCTTGACGTCCGAACGCTTGTAGGGCTTGCCCTTCCAGCGCTTCGTCTTGCCCTTCTGCACCAGCGTGTTGACCGCCTTGACGGTCACGCCGAACAGCGCCTCCACAGCCGCCTTGATTTCCGGCTTGGACGCATCGCCCGCAACCTTGAAAACCACAGCGTTGTTTTCGCTGAGAAGGGTCGACTTCTCGGTGATGTGCGGGGCGACCACGACGTCATAATGACGGTTGTCGACCGTTGCGGCTTGCTTCTTAGCCATTGAAACGGGCCTCCAGCTTTTCGACCGCGGCGCGGGTGAGCACCAGCGAGTCGGCCTTCAGAATGTCGTAAACGTTGGCGCCAACGGCGGGCAGCAGGTTTACGCCGACGATGTTGGCCGAGGCCTTGGCGAAACTGATGTTCACGGCATCGCCGTCGATGAACAGCGTCTTGGTGAGGTTCAGCCTGGCGAGGTTGGCGACCAGTTCACGGGTCTTGCCATCCTTGACGTCGAGGCTGTCGATGATGGTGAGCGATCCGCTCTTGACCTTCGACGACAGCGCCATCTTCAAACCCAATGCACGAACCTTCTTGTTCAGCGAGGGGTTGAAGTCGCGAACGCGGGCGCCGTGGGCCTTGCCGCCGCCGATGAACACCGGGGCGCGGCGATCGCCGTGACGGGCGGTGCCGCCGCCCTTCTGACGACCGAACTTCTTGCCGGTGCGAGCCACGTCACTACGCTCGCGGGTGCCGCGGGCAGTGCCACGACGCTTTTCGAGCTGCCAGGTGACGACGCGGTGCAGGATGTCGGCGCGAGGCTCGAGGCCGAAAACGGCATCGTTCAGCTCCAGCTCGCCAGCGGCCTGCGCGTCGAGGGTCTGTACATTGACCTTCATGGTTTAGCCCTCCTGGCCTTCGGTGACTTCGGGAGCCGCAGCTTCTTCAGCCGGGGTGTTCGCCGGAGCGTCATTGCTGTTGTCAGCCTTCTTCAGGCTGGCGGGGTACGGCGCGTCAGCCGGACGGGCGACCTTGACGGCGTCGCTGACGGTCAACCAGGTGCCCTTGGCGCCCGGCACGCTGCCCTTGACGAACAGAAGACCGCGCTCGACATCCGTACGGACGATTTCCAGATTCTGCTGGGTCCGCTCGCGGTCGCCCATGTGGCCCGCCATCTTCTTGTTCTTGAAGACGCGGCCCGGGTCCTGCCGGTTACCGGTCGAACCATGGGCGCGGTGGCTGATGGAAACGCCGTGGGAGGCGCGCATACCGCCGAAACCCCAGCGCTTCATGGCGCCGGCGAAACCCTTGCCCTGGGTATGACCGGCAACATCGACGAGCTGACCGGTGATGAAATGATCGGCCGCGATCTCGGCGCCGACATCGAGGAGCGCATCCTCGGCGACGCGAAATTCCACCAGACGCGCCTTCGGCTCCACTTCCGCCTTGGCGAAATGACCGCGCTGCGGTTTGGCGACATTCTTGACCTTCGCAACGCCCGCACCAAGCTGAACCGCGACATAACCGTCACGACCGACTTCCTTGCGAGCCACGACCTGATTGCCCTCAAGGGCAAGAACCGTAACGGGAACATGACGTCCGTCCTCCTGGAACAGACGGGTCATCCCGACTTTTTTAGCGATCACGCCCGTGCGCATCACCTTCACTCCCATAGAGGCCCGCCTTAGCAGCGGGCGTATCCAACGAAAAAACCGCTCAGGATCTCTCCTTCGCGGCCAACCCAAATAATGATCACCCCGTCCGGGTTGGATGCCACCCCCTGTTCGGGGACAGCGACGGGGGACCAGGACCACGAGCCTTTCCGGTTCACCGGAGAGCCGTGCGGTATCCCTTGTGTCGTTTGAGCTTCCGATTTCCCGGAATGCCCGATACCCTGCCATCCCGAAGAAGAGCAGAGACTTGTCGGCGTCAGGCCAACTTGATCTCGACGTTCACGCCGGCAGCCAAATCCAGCTTCATCAGCGCGTCGACCGTCTGCGGCGTCGGCTGCACAATGTCAAGCATGCGCTTGTAGGTGCGGACCTCGAACTGCTCGCGCGACTTCTTGTCGATATGCGGGCCACGGTTGACCGTGAATTTTTCAATGCGCGTCGGAAGAGGAATCGGACCGCGAATGAGAGCGCCCGTGCGGCGGGCGGTTTCGGCGATGTCGCCGGTCGCCTGATCGAGCACGCGATGATCGAACGCCTTGAGGCGAATGCGGATGTTGCTGTCCATATTCCTGTACCGATGCGAAAGAGCCAAAAAACAAACCGCCTCACAATGCCCTTCTAGCTCACAAGAAGCCGGAGAAAGGCGATCCGAGGCGGCGAAAATTCCGAGCGGCGCGAATCAGGTGATTCGCGCCGCTGCGGTCCTATATTACTTCGAGATAGTGCCGACAACCCCTGCGCCGACGGTGCGGCCACCTTCGCGGATCGCGAAGCGCAGACCGGCATCCATGGCGATCGGCGCGATCAGCTTGATGTTCAGCTTCACATTGTCGCCGGGCATGACCATCTCAGTGCCCTCGGGCAGGATGACCTCGCCAGTGACGTCCGTGGTGCGGAAGTAGAACTGCGGACGATAGTTCGCGAAGAACGGGGTGTGACGACCGCCTTCTTCCTTCGACAGAACATAGACCTCCGCGTCGAACTCGGTGTGCGGCGTGATGGTGCCGGGCTTGGCCAGAACCTGGCCGCGCTCCACTTCTTCACGACCCACGCCGCGGATCAGCGCGCCGATATTGTCGCCAGCCCGACCTTCGTCGAGCAGCTTGCGGAACATTTCGACGCCGGTGACGGTGGTCTTGCGGGTATCCTTGATACCGACGATCTCGACTTCCTCGCCAACCTTGACGATGCCGGTTTCGACGCGGCCGGTCACGACGGTGCCGCGACCCGAGATCGAGAACACGTCTTCGATCGGCATCAGGAACGGCTTGTCGATCGGACGCTCCGGCTGCGGGATCCAGCTGTCGACCGCAGCCATCAGCTTCATAACAGCTTCGCGGCCGATTTCGTCGTTGGAACCGTCCAGCGCCTTCACCGCCGAACCCGCGATGATCGGAATATTGTCGCCGTCGAAGTCATAGGACGACAGCAGTTCACGGATTTCCAGCTCAACCAGCTCGAGGATTTCCGCGTCATCGACCAGGTCGACCTTGTTCATGAACACGACGAGCTGCGGAACACCGACCTGACGAGCAAGCAGGATGTGCTCACGGGTCTGCGGCATCGGGCCGTCCGTCGCCGAAACGACGAGGATCGCGCCGTCCATCTGGGCCGCGCCGGTGATCATGTTCTTGACGTAGTCGGCGTGACCCGGGCAGTCGACATGCGCATAGTGGCGCGTTTCGGTTTCATATTCGACGTGGCTCGTCGCGATGGTGATGCCGCGCTCGCGCTCTTCGGGAGCCTTGTCGATATTGGCGTAATCGACGAAGGTCGCGCCGCCGCTTTCGGCAAGAACCTTGGTGATCGCCGCGGTCAGCGAGGTCTTGCCATGGTCGACGTGACCGATGGTGCCGATGTTGCAGTGCGGCTTGTTCCGCTCAAACTTAGCCTTAGCCATTTTATCCTACCTTCTAATCAAATCAGCTTTGGTCTGACCGCTCGGCCGCGCCTCACGAAGGCGCGTCCATAGCAGCAAATTCAGAGATTACCACCCCAAAACCGAGCCGTTCGCACAGCCCGGTCGGGAATGGTCATCAGGCCATCTTCGCCTTGACCTCGTCGGCCACATTCTGCGGCACTTCGTCATAGTGCGAGAACTGCATGCTGTACTGCGCACGCCCCTGGGTGAAGGAACGAAGCTGGTTCACATAGCCGAACATGTTGGCCAACGGCACCATCGCCTCGACGACCTGCGCGTTGCCGCGGCTGTCGGTGCCCTGAATCTGGCCGCGACGGCTGTTCATGTCGCCGATGACGTCGCCCAGATATTCCTCCGGGGAGACGACCTCGACCTTCATGATCGGTTCGAGCAGCTTGATGCCCGACTTCTGGGCCGCCTCACGCATCGCGCCGCGCGCGCAGATTTCGAAGGCCAGGGCCGACGAGTCGACGTCGTGATAGGCGCCGTCGGTCAGGTGCACTTCGAAGTCGATGATCGGGAAGCCGATAAGCTGACCGGTCTCGGCCGTCTCACGGAAGCCTTTTTCCACCGACGGGATATATTCGCGCGGGATGTTCCCGCCCTTGATCTCGTCGAAAAACTGGAAGCCCGAACCGCGCTCGCCGGGAACGACGGTTGCCTTGACCCGGCCGAACTGACCCGATCCGCCCGACTGCTTCTTGTGAGTGTAGTCGATGTCGACCTTCTTCGCGAGATATTCGCGATAGGCCACCTGCGGCGCGCCTACATTGGCCTCGACCTTGAACTCGCGCTTCATGCGGTCGACCAGAATGTCGAGGTGAAGCTCGCCCATGCCCTTGATGATGGTCTGCCCCGATTCATGATCGGTCGACACGCGGAAGGACGGGTCTTCCGCCGCCAGACGATTGAGCGCGATGCCCATCTTTTCCTGGTCGGCCTTGGTCTTGGGTTCGACCGACAGTTCGATCACCGGCTCGGGAAATTCCATCCGCTCCAGGATGATCGGCTGGCGCTCGGCGCAGAGCGTGTCGCCCGTGGTGGTTTCCTTGAGGCCCGCCAGAGCGACAATATCGCCGGCATAAGCGGTATCGACGTCCTCACGCGAATTGGCATGCATGAGGAGCATGCGGCCGATCTTTTCCTTCTTGTCCTTGACCGAGTTCAGATAGCTGCCCTTGGTCAGCGTCCCCGAATAGACGCGCAGGAAGGTGAGCGAACCGACGAACGGATCGTTCATGATCTTGAACGCAAGGCCCGCAAAGGGCGCATCGTCGCTGGTGGCGCGGCTGTCGGGCGTTTCGCCGTCCAGCTTGAGTCCCTGCACGTCCTCAATGTCGAGCGGGCTGGGCAGATAATCAACCACCGCGTCGAGCAGCGGCTGCACACCCTTGTTCTTGAAGGACGAACCGCACAGCACCGGCACGAAAGCCTGCGCCAGCGTTCCCTTGCGGATCAGCTTCTTGAGCGTTTCGGGGTCGGGCAGATTGCCTTCGAGATAGGCTTCCATCGCCTCATCATCCTGCTCGACCGCCAGCTCGATCAGCTTTTCGCGATATTCAGCGGCCTTGTCAGCGAGGTCGGCAGGGATGTCCTTATATTCGAACTCGGCACCCAGGCTCTCATCCTTCCAGATGATCGCGCGGTTCTGGACGAGGTCGACGAGACCGATGAAATCCGATTCCGCGCCGATGGGCAGATAGAGGACGGCCGGGATCGCGCCGAGACGGTCGATGATCGTCTGCACGCAATAATAGAAATTCGCGCCAGTGCGGTCGAGCTTGTTGATGTAGCACATCCGCGGCACTTTATACTTGTCCGCCTGGCGCCACACGGTTTCCGACTGCGGCTCCACGCCCGCGACGCCGTCGAACGCGGCGACCGCGCCGTCGAGCACGCGCAACGAACGCTCCACCTCGATGGTGAAGTCGACGTGACCGGGCGTGTCGATGATGTTCAGGCGGTGATCGTTCCAGAAGCAGGTGGTCGCCGCCGATGTGATGGTGATGCCGCGCTCCTGCTCCTGCTCCATCCAATCCATCGTCGCCGTCCCCTCATGGGTTTCGCCGATCTTGTAGGACTTGCCGGTATAATAAAGGATGCGCTCGGTCGTGGTGGTCTTGCCGGCGTCGATATGCGCCATGATACCGAAATTGCGATAGCGTTCGAGCGGATGGCTGCGGGCCATGATGCTTCTCCGTTGCCGGTGCGCCGGCGGTTGGAATTACGAGTCTTGCGCGTGGCCCCTAAACCAATCCGTCCGCCATGGGTAGACCCCCGGCGAACGGATTGAATATTAGGGGGCGGATAAGAAAAGCGGGCGTCCGCCGACGCCCGCTTCCTGTGCCCTGCTTACCAGCGGTAGTGCGAGAAGGCGCGGTTCGCTTCCGCCATGCGGTGCGTGTCCTCGCGCTTCTTCACAGCGTTGCCGCGATTGTTGGCCGCGTCCAGAAGCTCACCCGACAGACGGGCCGCCATGGTGGTTTCGCTGCGGTTGCGCGACGCCGTGATCAGCCAGCGGATGGCCAGCGCCTGGGCGCGTTCGGGACGCACTTCGACGGGAACCTGATAGGTCGCACCGCCGACGCGGCGACTGCGGACCTCGATGCCCGGCTTCACATTGTTGAGGGCGTCATGGAACATCTGGATCGGGTCCTTCTTGGCCTTCGCTTCGACAGTGTCGAGCGCGCCATAGACGATGGACTCGGCGACGGCCTTCTTGCCGTCCTGCATGATGCTGTTCATGAACTTCGACAGCACGACATCACCGAATTTGGGATCGGGAAGGATGACGCGCTTTTCGGGGCGACGACGACGTGACATATGACTGGTCTCCCCTTCTTACTTCGGACGCTTCGCGCCGTATTTGGAACGGCTCTGCTTGCGGTCCTTGACGCCCTGGGTATCCAGAACGCCGCGAAGAATGTGGTAACGCACACCGGGAAGGTCGCGTACGCGGCCGCCACGGATCAGCACCACCGAGTGTTCCTGAAGGTTGTGACCTTCGCCCGGGATGTAGGTGATGACTTCGCGCTGGTTGACCAGACGCACCTTCGCCACCTTGCGCAAAGCCGAGTTCGGCTTCTTCGGGGTCGTCGTGTAGACGCGGGTGCAAACGCCGCGCTTTTGCGGATTCGCATCCATTGCAGGGACCTTCGACTTGGCCTTCTGCGGTTCGCGGCCCTTGCGGACCAGCTGGTTGATTGTTGGCATGAAGCCCTTCACCTTTTTTCAGTTACTTTACCGCACGCACTCCCGCGTTCCCGCTGAAGGAAGAGGGATTCTCCAAACAGCAAAGGCTCCCGGCAGGCAGAAGCCCCCTGGAGCCGCAAGAGCACCGGCAATGTTCAGCTCTGTCACCTGGCGAAAGGCGATGAAAAGACGAGTCCTTGCTATCGCATCCCGCTGGGCTGGCGGGCCTATAGCGATGCGCGTCGATCCGGTCAAGCAAAGGCGGTTCGGCGCACTGCTTTCCGTGCTTCGGCGCGAATCGCTCCGGCACTCCTCCCGTTGAACGCGATTTTTTTCCCGCGAGCAACGGAACCGAAACCGCTTTTACTCGTTTCGTCGCGCCCAATAATCGACTCGTCACGACTCCGTAACGGCGGATTCGCGCGAAGAGGATTCTTTTTGCTAGCGGCCCGCTACCACCAAATCAGAGTCGGATAGGGTCGCATTTGTCGCAGAGAAGCAAGAAGGAGAAGCTCTCCTTCCGGGAAAGGCTTGCAGCCTTTTGCCCGGAACGGGAAATTTTCCTGCGCTCGGGGAGCCGGGTGAAGTTCATCCGCATTACACGGCGCGCCCAGCTTTGCACTGCCGGAGCCTTGTCCGCCATGCTGGTGGGATGGGGCGCGCTCACGGTCACGATGGTCGCGGGCAGCGCCGCTGTCGCGCATGACCGGGCCGCGCTGGCGGAGCAGGGCAAGGCTGTCGCGAGCAAGGCCAGCAAGGTCGAACATTATCGCAAGTCCGTGGAAGAACTGACGCAGGATCTGGAAGAGCGCCAGGATTTCATGGACGATCTCTACCGGACGCATTTCGGTGCGGAGGGCGGCTCGCTATCGGATCGGGTGATCGGTTCCCCCGATGCGGAGACGAAGAAGAACGCGCAGTCCGACGACACCGGCGCGAAGATCGGCGTGGCGCCGGAAACCGCCCCCCTGATGAAGGTCGATGCGCGGCAGAGACGTTTTGCCCTGTTCCTCGCCACCGCGGTGGAGCGGCGCGCGGACAAGGCGGCCGCCGCCATCCGCAGCTTCGGCCTCAACCCCGATTCGCTGAGCCGCAGCGCCGCACGGGCGCAGGGCGGTCCCTTCGTCCCGTGGCCGGGCGAGCGGAAGGACATGCCGAAAGAGTTGGCGCGGCTGACCAGCGCGCTGTCCCGCATGGAGTTTCTGGAAAGCAGCCTGATCGCGATTCCTTCCGGCAAGCCGACGGCAGCGCCGATGGAGACAAGCTCCTATGGCTATCGCCGCGATCCGTTCAACGGCAGGGCCGCTTTCCATGCGGGCATGGATTTCCCCGGCCGGCATGGCCAGCCGATATTGGCGGCGGCCGGCGGCAAGGTGGTCTATGTCGGCCAGCGGCAAGGCTATGGCAATGTGGTCGAGATCCAACATGGCAACGGCCTGATGACCCGCTACGCCCATCTTTCCGGCTTCTCCAGCCGCGTGGGTCAAGCCGTCGCGCGCGGCGATGCGATCGGGCGCATGGGATCGACGGGCCGTTCGACCGGCACTCATCTGCATTTCGAAGTACGGCTCGACGGCCAACCCATCAATCCCCGCCGCTTTCTGGAGGCCCGGCAAGATGTTCTCCAAGTCCAGCAAATCGCAAAGGCCCGTTTTGCCGGCATCGGCAACCGGGGCTAGGAAAACGCCCTTCTCGCTGATCGGCGGCGACGTCAGCATTACCGGCGATCTGATGGCGTCGGCCGACCTGCATATCGACGGTGCGGTGAGGGGCGACATCGTCTGCGCCGCGCTGGTGCAGGGTCCGGACAGTTGCGTCATCGGCCATGTCACCGCCAGCAGCGCCCGGCTCGCCGGACTGGTCGATGGGTCGATCACGGCGGAGGAACTGACGGTGGAGAGCAGCGCCCGGATCACGGGCGATGTGACCTATAAGCGTATTTCCATCGAAGCGGGCAGTCGCATCGACGGACGGCTGACGCACCGGGATGGTGAAGAGGCCGCAGCGCCCGCAGCCGAACTGAAGCTGATTGCAGGCGACAGCGCGGCCTGAAGCTCAGTTCACCGGCGGGCGACGGCGGTAGCTGAGCGCCTCGGCCACGTGCACGCGGCCCACCCGGTCCGTTCCGGCAAGGTCCGCGATAGTCCGGGCGACGCGCAGGACGCGAGTATAGCCCCGCGCCGACAGCTTCATCGCGACGGCGGCCTGAGCGAGCAATTCCCGCCCGGCCTCGTCCGGCCCCGCGACCTCTTCCAGCCTTTCGCCATCCACTTCCGCATTGGTGCGGGTGGCCGTTCCCGCATAACGCTCTGTCTGGATCATGCGCGCCGCGGCAACGCGGGCGCCCACTTCGGTTGATCCTTCGCTGGGAGGAGGCAGGACGAGATCGACCGCCGTCACCGCCTGCACCTCGACATGCAGGTCGATGCGGTCAAGCAACGGCCCCGAAACCTTCGCCTGATAGTCCGACGCGCAGCGCGGCGCGCGCGAGCAGGCCAGAGCCGGATCGCCCAGATGCCCGCAGCGGCAGGGATTCATCGCCGCGATAAGCTGAACCCGCGCCGGAAAGGTGACATGGGCATTGGCGCGGGCGACGGTGACTTCGCCGCTTTCCAGCGGCTGGCGCAGCGAATCGAGCACGGCACGCTGAAATTCAGGCAGTTCATCGAGAAACAATATGCCCAGATGCGCCATACTGACCTCGCCGGGGCGAGCGCGCGCGCCGCCGCCGACGAGGGCCGCCATCGACGCGCTGTGATGGGGCGAGCGGAACGGACGGGCGCGGCTGATCCTGCCTCCCTCCAGCGTCCCCGCGACGCTCGCCACCATGGAGGTTTCCAGCGCCTCGCCGGCCGTCAGTTCCGGAAGGATGCCGGGCAGGCAACTTGCCATCAGCGACTTGCCCGCGCCGGGAGGACCGATCATCAGAAGATTATGCCCGCCCGCCGCCGCGATCTCCAGCGCGCGCTTGGCGGTTTCCTGCCCCTTCACCTGCTTGAGGTCGGCGGTGCGGGCTGGCGGCTCCACCGCTCCCGGCTGCGGCGGGGACAGTGCCGCCGTCCCCTTGAAATGGTTGAGGAGGCTGAGGAGGTCGGGCGCGGCGATCACTTCAACCTGCCCGGCCCAGGCAGCCTCCGGTCCCTGCGCGACGGGGCAAACGAGGCCCATTTCCCGCGCCCCGGCATGGATCGCGGCCAGCAGAACGCCCGGCGTCGACGCGATCCGCCCGTCCAGCCCCAGTTCGCCCACCACCACATAAGCCGCCAGCGTCTCCGCATCAATCACGCCCATCGCGCCAAGCAACGCCAGCGCGATGGGAAGGTCGAAATGCGAACCCTCCTTGGGCAGATCGGCGGGCGAGAGGTTGACGGTGATGCGCTTGGGCGGGAGCGAGAGGCCGATGGCGGCGATAGCGTTGCGGACGCGCTCGCGGCTTTCGGCCACCGCCTTGTCGGGCAGGCCGACAACGATGAAATTGGGCAGGCCCGCGACAAGCTGGCACTGCACTTCGACGCCGCGCGCCTCCAGCCCGAGATAGGCCACTGTCGATACCGTGGAAACCAAGAGCCCCCCTGCCCTTTTTCTGATGATGCTTCAGCCCTGATCTTCGGGCTGGCCCTTGAACCCCTGCGCGACGACATACCATTCGACGCTGCCCTTGCGGCTGGCCGGGGGCTTGGCGTGCTTGACCGTGGTGAAATGCTTCTTGAGCACAGTCAGCAGATCGGCATCGGTGCCGCCCGCGAAGACCTTCGCGACGAAGGCGCCGTCCTTGCGGAGATTTTCCACCGCGAACCATGCCGCCGCCTCTACCAGCGCCATGGTGCGCAGATGGTCCGTCTGTGCATGGCCCACCGTGTTCGCCGCCATGTCGGAAATCACCAGATCGGGCGCCTCGCCCAACGTCTCGCACAGCAGGTCCGGCGCCTTGTCGTCCATGAAGTCCATTTCGAACAGCGTGACGCCGGGAATGGCATCGGTCGGCAGCAGGTCGATGCCCACCACCTTCGCCTTGGGGCTGAGCTTGCGCACGACCTGCGCCCAGCCGCCAGGAGCGACGCCCAGATCCACGACCGCGCGCGCGCCCTTCACGAAATGGAATTTCTCGTCCAGTTCGATCAGCTTGAAGGCAGCGCGGCTGCGCCAGCCTTCCGCTTTCGCGCGGCGGACATAGGGGTCATTAAGATGCCGCTCCAGCCAGCGCGTCGATTGAGCCGTGCGCCCCTTTGCCGACTTCACCCGGATCTTGCCTGCGCCCGCACCCCTCACATCATGCCTCCGCTGCGTTCCATCAGGCTCCGCAATATGCCTTCGCGGATGCCCCGGTCCGCGACACCCAGTCGTTCAGCGGGCCAAATGTCGAGGATCGCTTCCAGAATCGCGCAGCCCGCCACCACCAGATCGGCCCGCTCGGTCCCGATGCAGGGCAATTCCTGCCTTTCGGCCAGGCCCATCGCGGAAAGGCGCGTGGAAATGGCGCGCATGGATTGACACGGCACGATCAGCCCGTCGATCACATGGCGGTCATAACGCTGCAGGTTGAGGTGAAGGCTGGCCAGCGTCGTCACCGTTCCGGACGTGCCCAAGAGGCGGATGCCGGCCTGATCGCGCGGCAAGCGTCCCGCGATCGGAGCGAATGCGTCCGCCACCCGCGCCCGCATCCGTTCATAAGCCGCCAGCCGTTCGGCGGGATCGGCATGATCGAAGGCCTCGCTTTCGGTGAGGGACACCACGCCCCAGGGCGCGCTGAGCCAATCCACGATCTGCGGCGCGCCCTTCGCCTTGGCATCCACCAGCACCAGTTCGGTCGAGCCGCCGCCAATGTCGAAGATCAGCGCGGGGCCGCTCCCCGGTTCCAGCAGCGCGTGACAACCCAGCACCGCCAGCCGCGCCTCCTCCTGCGCGCTGATGATGTCGAGCGCGATGCCGGTTTCACGATAGACGCGATGGATGAATTCCTGTCCGTTGGCGGCGCGGCGGCACGCCTCCGTTGCCACTGACCGCGCCAGCGTCACATGGCGGCGACGGAGCTTGTCGGCGCACACGGACAAGGCGCCGATGGCACGTTCAATGGCCGCGTCGCTGATCCGTCCGGTGGCGGCCAGCCCTTCGCCCAGCCGCACGATCCGGGAAAAGGCGTCCACTACGATGAAGCCATCCGACGAAGGTTTGGCGATCAGCAGGCGGCAATTATTGGTGCCAAGGTCAATGGCGGCATAGGCATGGCGGTGCGATATATATACGGAAGAACCCCGTTTTGGCGGGGGAGGAATGACCGCAGCCTTGCTCCCATTGTCCGGACCGCTGCGGGCGCGATTGCCCGAAAAACGGCCGGCCGGGCCGGAACTCTGCGGCGATGGGCGGCTGTGCTGCACCATGGCCGTGTCTCACTTCATCAACGCCGGGCCGGGAGGCTCCGGTACTTGATCATGAAACTAGGGAGATGCGAACCAAAGCGCAAGACGCGTGGTCAGAGAGGCAGGAGCGCCGCGACGATCCAGCGTTCCTCCGCCCGCAGAACGCCCCAGGCGCGAGCCGCGGCGCGGCTGTCCATGGCTTCGACGCCGAGGCCTCTGGCCTCCAGATCGCGGACAAAGCTGCGGGACGGCTGGCGCAAATCCGCGCCCGTGCCGAGCAGGAGAAATTCAGGCCGGGGATCGAGGTCGAACAGATCGCCCAGCGCGGCAACCGTCAGCACCCCTACATCCGGCGCATCGGTCCACGCGAGCGCCCGCACGGGACTGAGCAACAGGCCGCCGGGGAAAACATCATCCTTCACTCGAAAGCCACGGCCGGAAAAGCCGGTCACGATCGGCCCCTGCCCCGTATCGTCGCGGCGCAACTCTATCCCGGCGCGCTTGCCGTTCAGGGCCGTGCCCCGTCGTCGCGCGGCCCCACCCGCTCGGCCTGCGCCGCGATGGACTTGCGCTCCTTGCGCTCGCCCGCTTGCGGCGTGAGGCCCAGTGAGACGAGCAGCGAAGCCGAAACATAGACCGACGAATAAGTACCGACGAACACGCCCAGCAGCATCGCGGCGGCGAAACCCCGCAACACATGGCCGCCGAACAGGAGCAGCGCGCCCAGCGCAAGGATCATCGTGACCGAGGTCATGATGGTGCGCGGCAGCGTTTCATTGACCGACAGATCTATCAGCGCCTTCATGTCCATCTTGCGGTATTTCCGCATATTCTCGCGGATGCGGTCGTCGATCACCATCTTGTCGTTGATCGAATAACCGACGATCGTCAGCACGGCGGCAACGATGTTGAGGTCGAATTCGAGTTGAGTGACAGCGAAGAAGCCGACGGTCATGACGACGTCGTGCAGGATCGCGACAAAGGTCGAAACGCCGAACTGCCATTCATAGCGGAACCAGGAAAAGATCGCGATCCCGATCATCGCCAGCAGCACGGCAAGGATGCCGTCGCGGATGAGTTCGCCCGACACCTTGCCCGACACCGTGTCGTAGCGGGAGAAGGTGACGCCAGGGAACTCCGCCCCCAGCGACTGCCGCGTCCGCTCCACCACCGCATTAGCGGCGCCTGCCCCACCCTGTTCGGGGAGCGGGAGACGAATCTGGACGGTGCGGGGGTCGCCGAACTGCTGGAGCGAGCTTTCGCCCACGCCCAGCCGCGCGATGTTCGACCGGACCCTGTCGATATGGGGCGGCTGTTCAAAACGCGCCTCGATCATCAGGCCGCCGACGAAATCGACGCCCAGGTTCAGCCCCTTATAGGCCGTGGTCCCGACGGCCAGCGCGGTGAGCAGCAACGTGATGGCGAAGCACCAGTGCCGCAGCTTGACGAAGCCGATATTGGTATTGTCGGGGACGAGCTTAAGCAGTTTCATAATGTCTCTCCCGCCCCGTCAGATGTTGATTTCGGTCGGGCGCTGAGTGCGCAGCCAATGAGCGGCCAGCACACGCGTGAAGGTCACGGCCGTATAGACGCTGGTGGCGATGCCGATCAGCAGCACGATGGCGAAACCCTTGATCGGTCCCGAGCCGAGCACCAGCATGATGCCGCCCGCAATGGCGTGAGTCACGTTCGCTTCGAAAATGGTGCGGCTGGCTTCCTTATAGCCATATTCGATCGCCTGCACCACGCCCCTGCCCCGGCGGCGCTCCTCGCGGATGCGTTCGTAGATGAGCACGTTGGCGTCCACCGCCGTGCCGATGGTCAGCACGAAACCGGCGATGCCCGGCAAAGTCAGCGTCGCGCCCAATATCCCCATCACGCCCAGAATGACCAGCACGTTGATGGCTACGGCGATATTGGCATAGATGCCGAAACGGCCATAGCTCAAGAACATGAAGGCCGCGACCGCGACCACGGCGATGATCGAGGCGATCAGGCCCGCGCGGATCGAATCGGCGCCAAGCTGCGGTCCGACCGTGCGTTCCTCCACGACCGTCAGCGCGACGGGCAGTTTGCCCGACCGCAGCGCGATGGCGAGCTGGTTGGCGCTCTCGACCGTGAAGTTGCCGCTGATCTGCGCCGAGCCGCCCAGAATCGGTTCGTTGATGTTCGGCGCCGACAGCACTCTGCCATCAAGGATGATAGCGAAGGGGCGGTTGACGTTCTGCGACGTCACTTGCCCGAATTTGCGGCCGCCTGACCCATTGAAGCGAATGTTGACGATGGCCTGATTATTCTGGTCATAGCCCTGGGTGGCATCGGTCAGGTCTTCGCCCGACACCATCACCTGCCGCTTGACCGCGATCACCGGCACCCGGGATGGATTGTCGGGATAGGGCAGGACTTCACTACCTACCGGCGCGCGGCCCTGCGCGACTTCGGCGGGATCGGCGGTGACGTCGACCAGCTTGAATTCGAGCTTCGCGGTCTGGCCCAGAAGATCCTTCAGCGCCTTGGGATTCTGAAGACCCGGCACCTGCACGACGATGCGATTGTCGCCCTGCTGCTGGATGGTGGGTTCGCGGGTGCCCATTTCGTCGATACGCTTGCGGATGACTTCGGTCGCGACTTCCATCGCGCTCTTGACCGCATTGTTGATACCCGCGCTGGTGGGCGTGATGACGACAGTGGAACTGTTCACCACCTCGACATTGAAGTCCCGCTGGCCGGTGAGGCCCGCTCCTTGCGTCAGCGGCCGGATGCGCTCGACCGCGGCATCGACCTGCGCCGGATCGCGGACCATGAAGCTCAATTTTCCGTCGCGGCTGGAGATGTCGCCGATCGCGATCCTGGGATCGCCCCGGCGCAGTTCCGTGCGGACCTGCTCCTCCATATTGGTGAGCCGCTGCTTCGCGACATCCTGGGTGGATGCTTCGAGCAGCAGATGGCTGCCGCCCGACAGGTCCAGGCCCAGGTTCACGCGGGTCTGCATGAATGCAGGCAACTTCTCGACAGCCGTGTCTGGCAGGAAACTGGGCACGGCGCACAATATGCCGATGAGCAGCGGCAATATGATCGCGACGACCATCGAGCGCGAGAAGTTCAGCATCGGTCGCTCAGTCGTTCGCGGGCTTGGCGGTCATGGGGTCAACGACATCGGACAGCGTGCCCTTGACGGCCTTCACCTTCATGCCCGGCGCCAGTTCCACATCGACATAGATGTCGTCGACGCGGACGACCTTGCCGACAAGGCCACCGCCGGTGACGACCTGATCGCCCTTCTTCACGGCTTCGATCTTGGCCTTGTGATCCTTCATCCGCTTTTGCTGCGGGCGGATCAGCAGGAACCAGAAGACCACGAAAATCAGGACCAGCGGCAGCATCTGCACCAGCACGGAAGCGCCGGATGCCTGCCCGCCAGCGGTCTGGGCAAAAGCTGGAGTTATAAGCATGATGGGACTTCGCCTTGTTCTCTTGTCCAGTCGCGGGTGCGCGGACACCCACGGATCAAGGGCGGGCGGCTAACACAGCGGGACCGGCGAGGCAATATGATTAGGGAAAGGAACAGGTCGGAAAAAAGCAGTGAGCGAAGCCCTTGCATGTTAACGAACATGCTTCTATGTGCCGCGGCTCCGGTCGGGACGTAGCGCAGCCTGGTAGCGCATCACACTGGGGGTGTGGGGGTCGGAGGTTCGAATCCTCTCGTCCCGACCAAAATAGAGAATGAGATGGTGAGGTGTCGCCGTTTCTGAAGCCTCCTATTTTTCCTATTCATTGTGTCGCATGGGGTTTTTGCTGTCCTACAGCGAACCATATGGGATAAATGATTCGCCTTTCCGGGAATGAGGGTGGGCGGACATGGATATTGCGGGACTGATCGACGAACTGATCGAGCGCGAGGGGGGATATAGCAACCATCCGGCCGATCGCGGCGGGCCGACCAACTGGGGCATCACCCAGGAAGTGGCGCGGGACAATGGTTATGCCGGGGATATGCGCAAGATGCCGCGTTCCGTGGCGGAAAGCCTCTATCGGCGGCTTTACTGGGAGCGGCCGGGCTATGCCTTCGCGGCGGAGATCGCGCCGGCGGCGGCCGCGGAACTGTTCGACACCGGGGTCAATATGGGTCCGGCGGTGGCGACGGCGTTTCTGCAACGGGCGCTCAATGCGCTCAACCGCAACCAGAAGGATTATCCCGACCTGACGGTCGACCGGAAGATCGGCGCGAAAACGCTGGGCGCGCTGGGCGCATTCATGGCGCTGCGCGGACGCGCGGGAGAGCGGGTGCTGCTGAAGGCGCTGGAGGCGTTGCAGGGGGAACGCTATATCGCGCTGGCGGAAAGCAGGCCCGCCAATGAAGCCTTTCTCTATGGATGGCTCGCGAACCGGATCGGTTCAGGAGAGGCGGCATGAGCAGGCAGGAACAGGCGGCGGCGGTCGAGACGGTGGCGGAAGAGGACGACGCATGGGTCAGGCGGGCGCGGCCCGCTTTCCTCTACATCATGTACGGGCTGCTGCTGTGGTCGGTCCCGATGGGCCTGATCGCGGGCGTCCGGCCGCAAATGGCGGCGGCCATCGTCGAGGGCATGCGCGCCTATCTGGAGGCGCTGCCCGAACCGCTCTACGCGCTCTTCGGCACCGGTTATCTCGGCTATACCGCCGCGCGGGCATGGGGAAAGGCCAAGGGGGTGGAGCGGTAGGATGTGCGACCGTCAGCCTTGCGCCACTTTAGGTAGTCCGGAGCGCCCCTCAACACCCCCCCAAAAAACATGAGAGGGGCCGCCGGGGTAAACCCGACGGCCCTTCATTGACATGGTCAGCGGCCGGATGCGCCGCCCAATCAGATGACGTTGTTCGCGCTTGTCGTCCGGGCGGAAGCGGCCTGTGTGTCGGCGCTCCCTAAAGCCTGTGCTGCCCGGAAAGTTCGACGCCGGGGGCGTCGCTCAGCGGCGCGTTCTCCGAATGGACTTGACCGACCCCATTGCTGAACCATGAGACATCGGATCACCTCCTTTCGCTTGTTGAAGCCCGCGTGACCGTTTCGGACCTGTCCGAAAATGGCCACGAACCGATTTGTGAATCAGACCGGGCGAAGGATCAAGACTTGTAATATTCTTTTTTCGAATCATACTTGTCCGCCTGCGCCGAAAAGCTGGCGACGCGGGACATCAGCGAAAATCCCTGATCGAAACCCCTGAAAATGAAGGCCGGGAAATTCAGCCGCGGCAATCCTCGATCACGCGGGACACTTCGGCCCAGTTGGGCAGGATGAGCGGCGCGAGGCCCGCCGATTCCACCGCGAACTTGCCCCGGCTGTAGGCGATCTGGTCGAGCGCGGGATCGCTGGCGGCGCGGGTCGCGACCGTCTGCGCCGCCGCGCCCGTTCCGGAAACGGCGGCGGGCCATGCCATCGCGCCATAGCTGGTGCGGATCGTCATCGTCCCCTGCGCCGCGCCAGCCCCCGCGCCGGGCCGGATGACGCTGATCCGCTTCGCCGCCCTGTCGCAACGGATGGAGAGCAGGGGCGCGGCTCCGGCGCCATAGGCCGCGACGGACCCGCCCGCATCCGGCCGATAGGTCCAGTTACCCGCCGCCACGGGGCGATCATGCCATTCCATCGTCGTGGGCGCGGAAGCGGGGGCCGGTTCGGGCGCGGGGGCCGGCGCAGGAACAGGAGCCGGCGCGGGCTGCTGCGACGGCGGGGCGACGCAGGAGGGCAGCAGGACCAGGAGGGACGCGGCGGCGGCAAAGGACGGGTTGATGCGCATCGCTCCTCCATGCCCGACGCGGCCTTTCGGCTCAAGCCCCATGGGACGCGCGGCATTCACCCGCCGGTCATGGGCGGCGCGATATCGGGACCGCGCGATATTGATCGAGCGGAGCTTTGCGTCGGGGCGCGAATCCGATTATGACGGGCTTTACGATGCCATACCCAAGGACACCCATGAAATCGGCTTTTCTGCAGGGCGCGGTCGCGCTCGGCGCGCTTGCGCTCATTCCCGCCACCACCGCCGCGCTCGCCGATGCCGACGCCAGCAGCTACAAGGCGCTCGACGAATTCATGGACGTGTTCCAGAAAGTCCGCACCGACTATGTCGAGAAGGTGGACGATGAAAAGCTGATCAAGGGCGCGATCGACGGGATGCTGGCCAGCCTCGATCCGCATAGCAGCTTCCTGGACGCGCGCGATTTCCAGAATCTGCGGACCCAGACGGAGGGCAGCTATGGCGGCCTTGGCCTGTCGGTCACGCAGGAGGACGGCGCGGTCAAGGTGATCGCGCCGACGCAGGACACTCCGGCCTGGCGCGCGGGGATCAAGGCGGGCGATTATATCACCCATCTGGACGGGGCGCTGATCTATGGCGGCACGCTGGACGAGGCGGTCGACAAGATGCGTGGCGCGCCGGGCACGCAGATCAAGCTGACCATCGTGCGCCCCGGCCGCGACAAGCCCATCGAACTGACGCTGACGCGCGAGATCATCCAGTTGAAGCCGGTGAAGTGGGAAGTGAAGAACGGCGTCGGCATCATCAACATCATCAGCTTTTCGGCCAATACCGGCGCGGACGTGCGGCAGGCGTTCCGCAGCATCGACACGTCGCTGGGGCGCAAGCCGACAGGCTATATCCTCGACCTGCGCTCCAATCCGGGCGGGCTGCTGGACGAGGCGGTGGCGGTGAGCGACAGCTTCCTGGAGCGCGGTGAAATCGTGTCGCAGCGCGGCCGGGCCAAGGGCGACATCGAACGCTATTACGCCAAGCCGGGCGACGATGCGAAGGGGCTGCCGGTGATCGTGCTGGTGGACGCGGGATCGGCTTCGGCGTCGGAAATCGTGGCGGGCGCGTTGCAGGACCAGCATCGCGCGCTGGTGATGGGCGAGCGCAGCTTTGGCAAGGGCAGCGTGCAGACGATGCTGCCGCTGTCGAATACGACCGCGCTCAAGCTGACGACGGCGCGTTATTATACGCCTTCGGGCCGGTCGGTGCAGGAAGGCGGGATCGAGCCGGATATCAAGGTGCCGCAGCTTTCCGACCCCGACTACAAGAACCGGCCGAAATTCCGCGAAAGCGACCTGCGCCGCCACCTGATCAACGAGATCAAGACGGACAATGACGCGCTGGAAGAAGATATCAAGGACGACCCCCGCTTCGCCGCGACGGCGGAGGAGCTGAAGAAGAAGGGGATCGAGGATTTCCAGCTCGACTATGCGCTGAAGACGATATCGCGGCTGGCGGGATCGCCTCATGCCGCCATCGCGCGGGCGCAAGCACAGGCGGCGGGAGGGAAGCCGGGGACGAAGTGAGAAGCTGGGACGCGCGCGCCGCCTGTCGACGCGCCTTTGCCGGTCAACCGGCGGCTTTCGCCGCATCGAACGGCGGAACCGCAAGTTCAGCATGACGAAAGGCGCGCGGGGGTTTAAGCGGACCTTATGAAGCATCTGCCTCTTGCCCGCCTGTTGGCGCTGATCGTTCCGGTCGTCCTGCTCGGCGGGGCCTATGCCTCGCAATATGCGGGTGGGCTGCATCCCTGCGAGATGTGCTGGTGGCAGCGTTATCCGCATATGGCGGCGATCCCCCTGGCGCTGATCGCCTTCGCCGCGAAGGGGCGGCCCGGCGTCAGCGCGGCGTTCACCGCCCTCGCCGCGATCGCCATCGGGGTCAGCGGGGGGATCGGCGTCTTTCATGCGGGGGTCGAATATGGGTGGTGGCAGGGCCTTACCGCCTGCTCGACCAGTCCGGGGGGCGGGAGCATGGGCGACATCATGGACCAGATCATGGCCGCGCCGATCACGCGATGCGACGTCGCGCCGTGGAGCCTCTTTGGCATTTCGCTGGCGGGGTATAATGGACTCTTGTCGCTGGGGGCGATGATCGCCATCCTGGGGCTGTTGAGCCGCAAGGGAGCGACGGCATGAACGCAGCGAAGGACTTTCCCCGGCCCGGCCGCCCCGACGGCAAGGCCAGCGGCGAGACGAACGACCGCGCGCGCGCCTCCATGCTGCGCGTGGATCAGGCGGGCGAGTTCGGCGCGACGCGCATCTATGCGGGGCAGCTTGCGGTGATGGGCGACCGGCATCCCGACGCGCGCCTGATCGCAGGCATGGCCGCGCAGGAAGAACGACACCGCAAGACGTTCGACGCGATGATCGTGCAAAGGGGCGTGCGGCCGACCATGCTGACGCCGTTCTGGAACGTGGCGGGGTTCGCGCTGGGCGCGGTGACGGCGGCGATCGGGCCGCGCGCCGCCATGGCCTGCACCGCCGCCATCGAAACCGAAATCGACCTGCATTATGCCGAGCAACTCAAGCAACTGGGGCAGGACGACCCGGAACTTTCCGCCGCGATCGCGGATTTTCAGGCGGACGAGGTCGAGCATCGCGACGCGGCGCTGGCCCATGGCGCGGAGCAGGCTCCGGCCTATCCCCTGCTGTCGGGGGCCATCCGCCTGGGCTGTCGTGCCGCCATCGCGCTGTCGAAGCGCATCTGAAAAGGACGCCGATAAGATGATGAAGACGCCGATGATCGCCCTTGCCGCCCTGATGATGGCGGGCGCCGCCCTGCCCGCGTCCACCTTGGCGCAGACCGGCCCCGCCGATCAGGCCGCGCCCGCCGCCACGCCGGACAATGAAAAGGTTAATCTGGTCATCGTCTATGGCGACGACCCCTGCCCGCAAAGCGCGGGGAACGACATCGTGGTGTGCGCGCGCAAGGGCGAGGAAGAACGCTATCGCATCCCCGAACCGCTGCGCGGCGACCCGAACAAGCCCAGCAACCAGGCCTGGGGCGAGCGGGTGCGGTCGATGGAATATGTCGGCCGCAGCGGCACGGAAAGCTGCTCGCCGGTCGGCGGCGGCGGGGCGACGGGCTGCTTTGCGCAACTGGCGCGGCTGGCCAAGGCCGAGCGGCAGGCGGCGGATAATGCAAGCTGGAAGGATCTGGTCGAGGCGGAGCGCGCGCGGCGGCTGTCCACCATCGACGCGGACAGCAAGGCCATCGACGCGCAGGCCGTGGCGGAGGAAAGAGAGCGGGCGGCGGCCCAACAAGCGGCGGAACAGCAGCAGGCCGAGGAACCAACTGGCGGCGCGCCGGACCAGCCCTGAAAAGAATGGGCCTGAGCGGACGGGCCTGACGGAAATCGCCTGATCGCGGCGTCTGAGGGTCGATCCCCCATCTTGAGTACATGGGGAGACACGGCATGCGAAGAACACAGGGGCGAAATGGAAGGATTTGCGTGATGCGTTTTCGTGCCCTGTTGTCCCCGCTCCTGCTGCTGGCGGGGACGGCCGCGCAGGCTGCCCCTCCCCCGCCTCCGCCGCCCGCCGATCCGCCGCAGAAGGTGTTCACGCTGGTCGTCTATGGCGATGATCCCTGCCCCAGGAGCGAGGGCGATGAAATCGTCGTGTGCGCGCGCAAGCCCGAAGCCGAACGCTATCGCATTCCCAGGAAATTGCGGGAGAAGCCCGAACAGGCGGGCGGTCCCGGCTGGGGCAGCCAGGTCGCGACGATGGAGCAGGTCCAGCGGCAGAACCTGCCGGGAAGCTGCTCCGCCATCGGCAGCAACGGCTTTACCGGATGCACCGCCAAGATGCTGGAGCAATGGTTCGCCGAACGGCGGATGCGGGAGTCGAAGGGGGAGCCGTAGGATTTGGGCATCCCCTTGCGGGAGAAGGATATGGAGCCTTGTCGAGCGGAGCGAGACGAGGCGCAGCGGGATGAAGGTGGAGGTGAAATGCCACGCCGTTCCGACGCCGCACATAAACGGCGGAAATCGCAAAAATCCCTTGCGAATGGCGGGAATCAGGCAGAGAATCGGCTCTGGAAGAACGCGACGGGAGATCGCGCCTGAAGTGGGTTCAACGCGCTCCCAAGGAGGAGGAGGAGCCGAAGTCATGAGCAGACTGGTACACCATCTGACGCTCTATGCGGCCTATCACCGCAATCCCCATAATATCGCCACGCATATGGTGGGCATCCCGATGATCGTGCTGGGCGCGGGCGTGCTGTTGTCGCGGCCGATCCTGGCCGCCGACCCGATCCCGCTGACGCCCGCCATCGCCATTTCGACGCTGGCGGCTTTCTATTATCTGCGGCTCGACGCCATGCTGGGGGCGATCATGACGGCGCTGCTGGCGGTCGGATGCTGGATGGGGCTGGAGGTCGCGCGGATGCCGACCGGCCTGTGGCTGACGGCCGGCGCAGGGCTGTTCGTCGCGGGATGGGCGCTGCAACTGATCGGCCATGGCTATGAGGGACGCAAGCCCGCCTTTCTGGACGATGTGAGGGGGCTGGCGATCGGGCCGCTGTTCATCGTGGCGGAGATCGTCTTTGCGCTGGGCGGCCGGCGGACCATCCGGCAGGCCATCGAAAAGCGGCTGACCAAGCCTTCGGACCGCCGCCACTTGCCACAATGACGCGCCTGCCCTAAAGGCGCTTTCGTCATCTGGGGAGTAGCCAGCCATCCAGCCTGCTGGATGGGCCGTTCGTCAACATATTCGGCCGAGAGGCCGTGGCGGGCGGGATGGGCGGACATGATGTTCCGCGCATCGGGCGAGACCAATGGCATCGCATCTTCCAGTCCGGCCGGGCGGGAGGCGCGGTGGCATTGCGTCTTTCACTTTCGCCCGGCCCCGGAAAGATCGAATGGACGCTCTCCTTACCTCCTCCGCGCTGGTGGCGCTCGCCGAGATGGGCGACAAGACGCAGTTGCTGGCGATGCTGCTCGCCACGCGGTTCCGAAAGCCCGTGCCGATCATCTGGGGCATCCTGTTCGCGACGCTGGCCAATCATTTCCTGGCCGCGCTGGTCGGGCATAGCATCGCCGGCGTGCTGACGCAGGGCTGGTTCCGCTATGCGGTGGCGGCGAGCTTCATCGCGATGGCGGCCTGGACACTGATCCCCGACACGATCGACGAGGATGCGCCGCTCAAGGCCCCGTCCCATGCGGGGGTGTTCGTGACGACGCTGGTCGCCTTCTTCCTCGTCGAGATGGGGGACAAGACGCAGGTGGCGACGGTGGCGCTGGGCGCGCGCTTCGACAGCCTGCTGGCGGTGACGATGGGGACGACGCTGGGCATGATGATCGCCAATGTGCCCGCCGTGCTGTTCGGCGAGGCGCTGGCGAAGAAGGTGCCGATGCGCGCGCTTCAGGTCGGCGCGGCGATGCTGTTCCTGCTGCTGGGGCTGTGGATGATCGCGGACTTGCAGGGCTGGATCTGATAGAAGGCGGTTGTCAGCGGACGCCGCCTGATGCAAGGGGAGGAGGAGCAATCTTCCCCCTATTTCAGACAGACATGGGACGCGTGATGAAGGACAGTCTGGTTACCCTGTTCGGTGGTGGCGGCTTTCTGGGCCGTCAGGTGGCGCAGGCCTTGCTGGACCGCGGCGCGCGGGTACGCGTGGCGCAGCGCAATCTGGCGGACACGATGCGGATGAAGCCGCTGGGCGGCCTTGGCCAGACGCAGTTCGTCGCGGCCGACATCCGCAAGCCCCAGAGCGTGGCGCTGGCCGTGGCGGGAAGCGATGTCGTCATCAACCTCGTCGGCATATTGAACGGCGATTTCGACGCGGTGCACCGGCAGGGCGCGGAAAATGTGGCGAAGGCGGCGACGCAAGCGGGCGTCAAGGCGCTGGTCCATGTGTCGGCCATCGGCGCGGACGCGCACAGTCCCTCAGCCTATGGACGGTCCAAGGCGGCGGGCGAGGCGGCGGTGAAGGCTGCCTTTCCGGGCGCGACGATCATCCGGCCGTCGATCATCTTCGGGCCGGAAGACCAGTTCCTCAACCGCTTCGCCGACCTGATCCGCAAAACGCCGGTGGTGCCGGTGATCGGGCCGGACACGAAGTTCCAGCCGGTGTTCGTCACCGATGTCGCGGGCGCCATCGCCAACGCGGCGGCGCAACCGAACAGGCATGGCGGCAAGACCTATGAACTGGGCGGGCCGCAGGTGCTGAGCATGATGGAGCTGAACGCGTGGATCGCGCAGGCGATCGGGCGCGAGCGCAGCCTGATCGCGGTGCCCGCGCCGGTCGCTTCGATGATCGCCGCCCTCGGCTTCCTGCCGGGCGCGCCGATCACGAAGGATCAATATGCGATGTTGCAGAAGGACAATGTCGTCGCGGCGGGCGCGGACGGGCTGGCGGCGCTGGGCGTCGCGGCGACGCCGATGGCCGCGGTCGCCGACGGCTGGCTGGTGCGCTTTCGCCGGCATGGCCGTTTTGCCGGACGCGCAAAGGACTGAGCGCCCATCGACGGAGCGAAAGCCGCTCGCGACCGGCTGCCCGCGGGGCGCTTTGCGGGCGGCGCGGTCTGCGGCAATGTGCGCGCGCACGATTATCCCCTGCCCTTTCCCATAAAACGCATCTGATCGAGGACCATAGCGCCCCATGGACATGCATTATCTGACGGTCATCCTGCTCGGCATCGTCGAGGGGCTGACCGAATTCCTGCCCGTGTCCTCGACCGGCCACCTCATCATGGCGAGCGAACTGCTGGGCTATGACGCGTCCACCTGGGCGATGTTCAATATCATCATCCAGTTGGGCGCGATCCTGGCGGTGGTGGTGCTGTACTGGCGGACATTCTGGGCGGTCGCCATGGGGATGCTGCGGCGGGAGCCGGTGAGCTGGCGGTTCGTGCGCAACCTGCTGATCGCCTTCGTCCCGTCCGCCGTGATCGGCCTGGCGCTGCATGATTATATCGAGGTGCTGCTGGGCGCGCCCAGGGTCGTCGCATGGGCGCTGATCATAGGCGGCGTCGCGATCCTGCTGATCGAGCGGATGGTGAAGACGCCGCGCTATCACGGCATCGCCGACATTCCGCTGATCCAGGTGATCGGCATCGGCTTCATCCAGTGCATTTCGATGATCCCCGGCGTCAGCCGGTCGGGCGCGACGATCATGGGCGCGCTGACGCTGGGCGTCGAGCGGCGCACGGCGGCGGAGTTCAGCTTCTTCCTCGCCATCCCCACCATGCTGGGCGCGAGCACATTGGAACTGATCAAGAAAGGCGACCAGATCACCAGCGCCGCCGTGGGATGGGGCAGCATCGCGCTGGGCTTCGTGGTGTCCTTCTTCGTCGCGCTGCTGGTCATCAAATGGTTCGTGGGGCTGGTGTCGCGTCATGGTTTTGCACCTTTCGCCTGGTATCGAATCGTGGCGGGCGTGGCGGCGCTGATCTGGCTGGGGATGAGATAGATCCGAATCGGAACTATTTCAACATCTCATCTTGCGATGACCTCGCATTAAGGATGGGTTGAGGCATTTTTTAGGTCATTAAAGCTGACCTATATCCCAGAAACCGCGTGACTCGACGCGGCAATGCGCTTATGTGCGCCCTGAACTACTTGCCAGGGGCGACTTATGGGTGACAATCCGATGCTGAAGTTTGTGGGGACGGGTCAGGCCTATCCCGAAAAACGAGCGGCGCAGGATCGCGCGGACGATTTCCTTGAGATCAACCGCAGCTTCATTCTCGACAGGGCGGAGGAGCAGGCATCGCGCTGCTCGCAATGCGGCGTGCCTTATTGCGCGACCCATTGCCCGCTGCACAACCATATCCCCGACTGGCTGCGGCTGACGGCGGAAGGACGGCTGCGCGAAGCCTATGAGTTGAGCAACCTGACCAGCACGATGCCGGAAATCTGTGGCCGCATCTGCCCGCAGGACCGGCTGTGCGAAGGCAATTGCGTCATCGAGTTTTCAGGACATGGCGCGGTCACGATCGGCAGCGTCGAGAAGTTCATCACCGATACGGCGTGGAAGGAAGGCTGGGTCGAGCCGATCGTCCCCGGCGCGCCCACCGGTCAGTCGGTCGGCGTGATCGGCGCGGGTCCGGCCGGGCTGACCACGGCGGAATATCTGCGCGTCGCGGGCTATGAGGTGCATGTCTACGACCGGCACGACCGGGCGGGCGGGCTGCTGACCTATGGCATCCCCGGCTTCAAGCTGGAGAAGGATGTGGTGATGCGGCGCATCCAGCGGCTGGAGGACGGCGGCATCGTCTTCCACCGCAATTTCGAGGTGGGGCGCGACGCATCGCTGGAGCAATTGCGCCAGAAGCATGACGCGATCCTGATCGCGACGGGCGTCTACAAGCCGCGCGACATCAAGGCGCCGGGCGTGGGCGCGCCGGGCGTGGTGAAGGCGCTGGACTATCTGACCGCCTCCAACCGGGCGGGCTTTGGCGACGCGGTGCCGGGGCATGAGGACGGATCGCTGCTGGCGACGGGCAAGAATGTCGTCGTCATCGGCGGCGGCGACACCGCGATGGATTGCGTCCGCACCGCCATCCGCCAGGGCGCGAAGTCGGTGAAGTGCCTCTATCGCCGCGACCGCGACAATATGCCCGGATCGCAGCGCGAGGTCGCCAATGCCGAGGAGGAAGGCGTCGAGTTCGTGTGGCTGACCGCGCCGCTGGCGTTTGAGGGCACCGGGCATGTCACCGGGGTCAAGGTGACGAAGATGCGGCTGGGATCGCCCGACGCTTCGGGCCGCCGCGCGCCCGAAGCGGACCCCGGCAGCGAGCATGTGCTGGAGGCGGACCTTGTCATCAAGGCGCTGGGCTACGACCCGGAGGAATTGCCGAGGTTGTTCGGCGCGGAAGACCTGTCGGTCACGCGCTGGGGCACGCTGCGCGTCGATCATCGCAGGATGATGACCAGCGTCGACGGCGTGTTCGCGGCGGGCGACATCGTGCGGGGCGCGTCGCTGGTGGTCTGGGCCATCCGCGACGGACGCGACGTGACCGAGCATATGCACCGTTACCTCAAGGCGCAGGTCAGGGTCGCGACGGGCGAAAGGGTCGCGGCGTGAGGATGGCGCCGTTCTGGATCGCGGGGACGGCGAAACTGGAAATCATGCGCGAGATGCAGGCTTCGCGCCTGACATAATGAAGAAGATGCCCGACATCGCGGCGAAGGCGCAGGCAGCGACGAAAGAGCTGCCTGCCCCCCGCGCGATCGCCGACCTGTCGCCCGCCGGGCGCGACCGGCCGGAGAGACTGTCGGGCGTGACGGCGGGCGACCTCAAAGGCAACGCCGCCGCGGCAAGCGACGAAGGGACCGAATGATGACTGAGCAGAACCGCTTCATGGCCAGCCCGCAAGAGCGCGCGCGTATCGCTGCGCAGGGCATGTACCACCCGGAAATGGAAGGCGACGCCTGTGGCGTGGGCC
Organism: Sphingobium faniae; assembly: GCA_900100475.1. Classification (GTDB taxonomy): domain Bacteria; phylum Pseudomonadota; class Alphaproteobacteria; order Sphingomonadales; family Sphingomonadaceae; genus Sphingobium; species Sphingobium faniae. The sequence continues at coordinate 90,469 of FMTU01000003.1, forward strand.
TGGTCGCGGCGACCGACGGCCGCCCCAGCCGCCGCGTGGTGGTGAGCGCCATCGACGCGCTGAAAGCCGTGTGGCATCGCGGCGCGGTGGACGCGGACGGCAAGACCGGCGACGGCGCGGGCATCCATGTCGACCTGCCGGTGCGCTTCTTTGACGACGCCATTGCGGACGGCGGGCACAAGCCGCTGCCCAACCGGCTCGCGGTCGGCATGATCTTCCTGCCGCGCACGGATCTTAGCGCGCAGGAAACCTGCCGCACCATCGTCGAAAGCGAGATCATCGACGCGGGCTACACCATCTATGGCTGGCGCCAGGTGCCGGTCGACGTGTCCGTCATCGGCGAGAAGGCGCAGCGCACCCGCCCGGAAATCGAACAGATCATGATCGCCGGGCCGATGCCCGAAGAGCGCGACCAGAACGAGTTCGAAAAAGACCTGTACCTCATCCGCCGCCGGATCGAGAAGAAGGTGATCGCGGCGCAGATCCAGGATTTCTACATCTGCTCGCTGTCGTGCCGGTCGATCATCTACAAGGGGCTGTTCCTCGCCGAATCGCTGTCGGTCTTCTACCCCGACTTGCAGGACGAGCGGTTCGAAAGCCGGGTCGCGATCTTTCACCAGCGTTATTCGACCAACACCTTCCCGCAATGGTGGCTGGCCCAGCCCTTCCGCACGCTGGCGCATAATGGCGAGATCAACACCATCCGCGGCAACCAGAACTGGATGAAGAGCCACGAAATCAAGATGGCCTCCCTCGCCTTTGGCGAGCATAGCGAGGACATCAAGCCGGTGATCCCGGCGGGCGCTTCGGATACCGCCGCGCTCGACGCCGTGTTCGAGGCGATCTGCCGCGCCGGGCGCGATGCGCCGACGGCCAAGCTGATGCTGGTCCCCGAAGCGTGGCAGAGCGAAAAGGACGACCTGCCCCGCAGCCATGCCGACATGTATGAATATCTCGCCTCCGTGATGGAGCCGTGGGACGGCCCCGCCGCGCTCGCCATGACGGACGGGCGCTGGGTGGTGGCGGGCGTCGACCGCAACGCGCTGCGCCCGCTGCGCTATACGCTGACGGCCGACAACCTGCTGATCGTGGGTTCGGAAACCGGCATGGTCGTGGTCCCCGAAACCACCATCATGCGCAAAGGCCGCATGGGGCCGGGCCAGATGATCGCCGTCGATCTGCTGGAAGGCGAAATCTATGACGACCGCGCGATCAAGGACCGGATCGCGGGCGAAGCGCCCTATGGCGAACTGATCAAGGACTTCATGTCGGTCAACGACCTGCCCGATACGCCCAGCGGCCTGCCCCGGTGGGACAAGGCGGAACTGACGCGCCGCCAGGTCGCGGCCAATATGACGCTGGAAGACATGGAACTGATCCTCAGCCCCATGGTCGAGGATGCGAAGGAAGCCATCGGCTCCATGGGCGACGACACGCCGCTGGCCGTCATTTCCGACAAGCCGCGCGCGGTCAGCCATTTCTTCCGCCAGAATTTCAGCCAGGTCACCAATCCGCCGATCGATTCCCTGCGCGAACGGCATGTGATGAGCCTCAAGACGCGCTTTTCCAACCTCAACAACATATTGGAGGAAGGCGCGCAGAAGAATAACGTGCTGGTGCTGGATTCGCCGGTGCTGACATCGGCGGAATGGACGCGGCTGAAAGCGCATTTCGGAAGCGCCGTGGCGGAGATCGACTGCACCTTCCCGACAGAAGGCGGGCAGGAGCAGCTTCGCGCCGCCATCGCCCGCATCCGCCAGGAAGCCGAGCAGGCGGTGCGCGAAGGGCGGACCGAAATCTTCCTGACCGACGAACATGTCAGCGCCGGACGCGTCGCCATCGCGGGCGTTCTGGCGGCGGCGGCGGTGCACACGCATCTGGTGCGCAAGGGGCTGCGATCCTATGCGTCGGTCAATATGCGCTGTTCCGAAGCGCTCGACACCCATTATTTCGCCGTGCTGATCGGCGTCGGCGCGACCACGGTGAACGCCTATCTGGCCGAAGCGAGCATCGCCGACCGCCACGCGCGCGGCCTGTTCGGCGACCTGCCGCTGGACGACTGTTTCGAACGTTACCGGGTCGCGATCAACGAGGGCCTGCTGAAGATCATGTCCAAAATGGGCATCGCGGTCGTCAGCAGCTATCGCGGCGGCTATAATTTCGAGGCGGTCGGCCTGTCGCGCGCGCTGGTCAACGACCTGTTCCCCGGAATGCCCGCGAAGATTTCCGGCGAAGGCTATGCCTCGCTGCATTACAACGCGAAGCTGCGGCATGACACGGCCTATGACAGCGCGGTGGCGCGGCTGCCGGTGGGCGGCTTTTACCGCCAGCGCCACGGGGGGGAGAGCCATGCCTATTCGGCGCAGCTCATGCACCTTCTCCAGACGGCGGTCGCGACGGACAGCTATTCGACCTATCTGCAATTTTCGCGCGGCGTGCGGGACCTGCCGTCGGTATATCTGCGCGACCTGCTGGAGTTCAACTTCGCCCGCGAGGCGGTGGCCATCGACGAGGTGGAAGCGACCACGGAAATCCGCAAGCGTTTCGTGACGCCGGGCATGTCGCTGGGCGCGCTCAGCCCCGAAGCGCATGAGACGCTGGCCATCGCCATGAACCGCATCGGCGCACGGGCCGTCAGCGGCGAAGGCGGCGAGGATGCGAACCGCTTCAAACCCTATGAGAATGGCGACAACGCGAACAGCGTCATCAAGCAGATCGCGTCGGGCCGCTTTGGCGTCCATGCCGAATATCTGGGGTCCGCCGAGGAAATCGAGATCAAGGTCGCGCAGGGCGCAAAGCCCGGCGAAGGCGGCCAGCTTCCCGGCTTCAAGGTGACGGAGTTCATCGCGAAACTGCGCCATTCGACGCCGGGGGTCACGCTGATCTCTCCGCCGCCGCATCACGACATCTATTCGATCGAGGATCTGGCGCAGCTCATCTACGACTGCAAGATGATCAACCCGCGCGCGCGGGTCTGCGTGAAGCTGGTCAGCCAGGCGGGCATCGGCACGGTGGCGGCGGGCGTGGCGAAGGCCCATGCCGACGTCATCCTGGTCGCCGGCCATGTCGGCGGGACCGGCGCGTCGCCGCATAGCAGCATCAAATATGCCGGAACGCCGTGGGAAATGGGCCTGTCCGAAGCCAATCAGGTGCTGACGCTGAACGGCCTGCGGCATCGGGTGAAGCTGCGCACGGACGGCGGCCTCAAGACCGGGCGCGACATCGTGATCGCCGCGATCCTGGGCGCGGAGGAATTCGGCATCGGCACGCTGAGCCTCGTCGCCATGGGCTGCATCATGGTGCGTCAGTGCCACAGCAACACCTGCCCGGTGGGCGTGTGCGTGCAGGATGAGAAGCTGCGGCAGAAGTTCACCGGCACGCCGGAAAAGGTCATCAACCTCATGACCTTCATCGCCGAGGAAGTGCGCGAGATACTGGCGCGGCTGGGCTTCCGCAGCCTCGACGAAGTGATCGGGCGGACGGAATTGCTCAAGCAGGTCAATCGCGGCGCGGAGCATCTGGACGACCTCGACCTCAACCCCATCCTCGCCAAGGTGGACGCGCCCGACGAGGAGCGGCGCTTTTCGCTCGACGCATGGCGCAACGAGGTGCCCGACAGCCTCGACGCGCAGATGATGAAGGACGCGCGCGCCGTGTTCGAACGGGGCGAGAAGATGCAGCTCACCTATACGGTGCGCAACACGCATCGCGCCGTGGGGACGCGGCTGTCGGCGGCGATCACCGAGAAGTTCGGCATGTCGGCGCTGGCGGACGGGCATCTGACGGTGCGGCTGCGGGGCAGCGCGGGCCAGTCGCTGGGCGCGTTCCTGTGCAAGGGCATCACGCTGGAAGTCTTTGGCGACGCCAATGACTATGTCGGCAAGGGCCTGTCGGGCGGCACCATCGTCATCCGCACCACCGTTTCCAGCCCGTTGACGAGCAAGGACAACACCATCATCGGCAACACCGTGCTGTACGGCGCGACCGCAGGCAAGCTGTTCGCGGCGGGCCAGGCGGGCGAACGCTTCGCGGTCCGCAATTCGGGCGCGCAGGTGGTGGTCGAAGGCTGCGGCGCGAACGGCTGCGAATATATGACCGGCGGGACGGCCGTGATCCTGGGCAGGACCGGCGCGAATTTCGGCGCGGGCATGACCGGCGGCATGGCCTTCATCCTTGACGAGGACGGCAGCTTCCCGGCGCAGGCGAACCCGGAAAGCATCGTCTGGCAGCGGCTGGACAGCGCGCATTGGGAAGCCGAGCTGAAGATGCTCATCGCCCAGCATGCGGTCGCGACCGACAGCAAATGGTCGAACACGGTGCTGGACGACTGGGACCGCTGGCGGCACAGTTTCTGGCAGGTCTGCCCGAAGGAAATGGTGCACCGCCTCGCCCATCCGCTGAGCGACGCGCCGGTGGAGGTGATCGCGGCCGAATGAGGCCGCGCCGCCTTCAGGGCTGACCGGAGACGGGCGGCGCGAGCGTCGGGCGGATCGCGACCGGAGCGGAAGGCGCCATCGCGGCGGGGGAAGGCGCTTCCCCCGCCGCCAGTTCTCCGGCCGCCAGCCTTTCCGCTGCGGGCGCAAGCCGGTGGATGGCGGACGGCGGGATTTCCACCGGCGCGACGGTTCCGTCATCGGACGCCATATAATCCTGCACGACCGGGTCCGCGCTGCCCTCGATCATGCCGTCGGGATCCCACGCCCCCTGGTCCGCCATCGTCTGCCGCTCGGCCAGCGTGGGGCCGCATCCGGTGCAGCGAATCACGGCCGGCCCCTGTTCCGGGATGGTAGAGGCGATGCTTTCCCCCGGCTGCTCGAACGCTTCGGATGGAGGAATGGGCAGGGATTTTTGCGGGGTGGTGACGAAATGGCCCAGCCCCATGCCCAGCAGGACCGCCGCGCCGATGGCGCTCCCACCCGCTATCCAGAACCGTCCCGCCATCGCCGCACCTTCCACTCGCACCTGCCCCCCTGCCAATCGTAACGCATATGCAGATCGGTTGTTGCAAGGGGGCAAAGCCTTTGCTAATGGCCGCCTCCTACCAAGGCACCGGCCCCGCCGGTTCCCCGGAAATGTGCGGTCGTGGCGGAATTGGTAGACGCGCAACGTTGAGGTCGTTGTGGCCGAAAGGCCGTGGAAGTTCGAGTCTTCTCGACCGCACCAGTCATTCCTGAATAGCTTCCCCTCAAGGGCCTCCGGCTAAGACTGAGGTCATGATTGACGCAGTTCCGCGCCCTTTTGGGCTGTTCTGATTTCAGGGTTGCGGTCGGAGACCGAATGATCTCACGATCATTTCAGACGCCGTTTGCCCGTCAGCTCAGGCCCATCATAGGATGCAGGAACATGAGACCCGACTGAATCTGGAAGAGATGCGACATAAGACGTTGCCGTCATTTCATGTATATCGGTAACAACCGCCAATATATTTTCCCGCTCTTTACCGCGCGAAACACCGAGCAGAATCGTCAGGACACCCATTACCAGGCTGTCGACGAAATGCTCGTCGGAGATGTCGCCCCTGGCCCATTTGGCGGCGGTGAGCATCCTCTGCTCATCCAGCGAGTCGATCAGCCTCCCACCTTCCACCCAGGGATGCAGACTGGAAGAGGCGACCAGTGATTCGACATAGGGCGCCTGTATGCCGCTGAAAATATCGTGCAACGTCGCGCGCAACTCGGGATTGGCGCTCGCGCTGAAATAAAATCCGGTTATCGCTTTGATATAATTGGGGATGGCGAGATTGCGCGTGCCGATGGCCACCATGCGTTCGATCAGCCGATTCAACGTGCCGGTCGCGCTGCGATAGGGAATGTGGCTTTCATAATCCTCGAAATAATCCAGGATCGCCGCGGCAATCAGTTCGCCCTTGGTGCCGAAGGCATTGTACAAGGTCTGCTTGGCGACCTCCGCGCGACGGCACAGGGCGTTGATGCTGAAGCCGTCAATGCCTTGTTCGGCCACCAATTCACGCGTGACGGCCAGAATGCGCTTGCGCCGTTCCAGCATCGTCGCGCTGGCATAGCGCTCTCCTCCCCCTCCCTGTTCTCGAATGGCTTTTTCCGCGCCCGTCATGGCCAGGATGCATGGCGCAATTTTCTATCTTTGGCCAGTGCGGTCCGACAAAATAAGACCATGGTCTAATTTTTATTGCGAAAGGGACTGCCGCGACGTACAAGCAGATGAAAGAAGATGAGGATGGAGAGCGATATGACAGGTCCGCTGGGGCATATGGTCGTCATCGAGGCCGCGCCGGTCATGCCCGGTTCGATGGCCGGAATGCTGTTGGCCGATCACGGCGCGCAGGTGATCAAGGTGGAACCCCGCGGCGGCGCATTCTTCGCGCATGACCTCAGCCGCAAGGGATGGGACCGAGGCAAGAAAAGCGTAGAGCTGGATCTTTTCGATACCGCCGACCGTGAACGATTGCGCGCGCTACTGAAAGGAGCGGACGTCTTCTTCCATGCGCTCACGGAAGCCGAGGCGGCGGAGATTGGGCTGGATGCGGCCAGTCTGGAACGGGATTTTCCCGCGCTCATTTCCTGCAAGCTATCCGCTTATAATGCGGAATCCCCTTTTGCCGATCGGCCCTATGGGGAATCGCTGGCGGCGGCGCTGCTCGGCACGATGATCGACAAGGGCAGCTCGCACCGCGAAGGACCGATGTATCCGGGGCATCCCGCGCTGCATTATGGTCAGGCATTTCTTGCCGTTATCAGCGTGCTGGCGGCGTTGCGGGCGCGGCGCTGCATCGGCGAAGGGCAGGCGGTCGAAGCCTCCCTGCTGGATGCCATGATCGCCCAGTCACCGATGAACCACTGGTGGCAGGAGGATGGGCTGTCCTACATCAGGAAGGGCGATTCCGGCGCAACCGACCGCTTTGGCCGCGTCCGGCTGGTCACGGCGATGTTCGAATGCGCCGACGGGAAATATCTTCAGATTCATACCGGTTCCGGCGGGTTCAAGCCGGCGATGGACATATTGGGCTTTGCCGACCGGATCAGAACGGTCGAGGGACCGGAAATGGCCGTGCCGCTGGACGATGACGAATATCAATGCTGCCGCGTGGAAATATTCGACGCCTTCCGCAAGAAGGCGCGGGAAGAATGGATCGACCTGTTCCGTGATGCGGATGTCGCCGCCCTGCCCGTGCTGGAACCGGCGGAAATCCTGCTCGACGAGCAGGTCGAATATGCGAAGATGCGGATCGCGCTGCCCGATAAGGATTTCGGCACGATTTACCAGGCCGCGCCAGCCGTCCGCTTCGGACGGACGGAGGTTTCCACGCCGCTGCCGGCGCCCGGGATCGGCGCCCATAACGCGTTGCTGCCCGAACTGGCGGCCCGCCCCGCCAAAGCGAAGCTGCCGCCCGCCCGCCCGATCCGCCACGCGCTGGAAGGGCTTCGCATCGTCGATTTCTCCTCCTTCTTCGCGGTTGGCTTTGGTGGGCGCCTGCTCAACGATCTGGGAGCGGACGTCATCAAGGTGGAGACTCCCGCCGGGGACCAGATGCGTCCCTTGCCCGATGTGTTCGACGCCGCGCAGCGCGGGAAGCGTGACATCGTGCTCGACCTCAAGACGCCCGAAGGGCTGGCGGCGGCGCATCGGCTGGTCGCGACCGCTGACGTCATCACGCATAATCTGCGTCCCGGCAAGGCGGACAAGCTGGGCATCGGTTATGACCGGCTGTCGGCGATCAATCCTGACCTCATCTATGTCTATCTGCCGGGCTATGGGTCCAGGGGACCAAAGTCGCTGCTCAAGAGCTTTGCTCCCCTGGTCAGCGGCTGGACGGGTTTGCTCTATGAAGGGGGCGGCGAGGGGAACACGCCCAATCGTTCGGTATTCGGCAATGAGGACTATAATAACGGCTTTCTGGGCGCCGCCGCCATATTGATGGCGGTGGAGAATCGGGCGGAGCGAGGTCATGGCGACTATGTCGAGTGCCCTCAGTTGCATTCCAGCCTATGGACGACTTCCGAACATTTTCTCGATGCCGACCGGCGGGTCGTTTATGGGATGCGGCTGGACAAGGAGCAGCAGGGCTTCAGCGCGCTGGATCGGCTTTACCGGACGAGCGACGGCTGGCTGTGCATCTGCTGCCGGCAGGATGAGCGGTTCGCGGCGCTGGCGCAGGCGATCGGCCGGGATGACCTGCTTGCCGATCCCCTTTTTCGCACGGTGCAGGACCGCAACGCGCAGGATCGGGCGCTTCGCGATCTGCTGACGCCCTTTTTCGCGGTTCGCACGTCTGCCGAGGCGTTCGCGACGCTCGATGCGGCCGGGGTGCCGTGCGAGATCGCGCGGGAAACGCAATGGGTGGACGATGCGCTGTTCGAGGACTGGATGCATCGCAGCAACCGGGCCATCGAAAATCGCGACTCCATGTACGGCCATGTCCGCGAATTCGGCCTGTTCAACCACCTGTCCAGGACGCCCGGCCATGCCAGGGGCTCCGCGCCGCGCCTGGGCGAACATAGTGTTTCCATCCTGGCCGGGCTGGGCTATTCTCAGGCGGAAATCAGCGACTTGCTGGAACGCCGCATCGTCATCCAGGCAGAGGATGTGAAGGGCCGTATCGCCTCTCGCATCAGCGCGTGAGCATCGGGAGGACTGTTCCATGAAGGCATTGCTGTGCGAACGCCATGGCCCGCCCGAGGCGCTTGTCTATCGCGAAGTGGAAGCGCCGCTTCCCGGCCCCGGTGAGGTGCGGATCAAAATGGCGGCGGCGGGCGTCAACCTGCCCGACGGGCTGATCATCCAGAATCTCTATCAGGTGAAGCCCGCCCTGCCCTTCACGCCCGGCAGCGAGGTGGCGGGCGAGATCAATGCGCTGGGCGAAGGCGTGTCCGATTTCCGCATCGGCGACCGGGTGGCGGCGATGACCGTGCATGGCGCTTTTGCCGAACAGGTGGTGGTGCAGGCCGATCGGGCCGTGAAGCTGCCGCCCGCCATGCCCTTCGACGTCGCGGCCAGCCTGTTGATGGCCTATGGCACCGCCTTCCACGCCTTTCGCCAGCGGGCTGTGCTGCGGGCTGGGGAAACGGTTCTGGTCCTGGGCGCGGGCGGCGGTGTGGGCCTCGCGGCGGTCCAATTGGCCAGCGCCATGGGCGCGCGGGTGATCGCCGCGGCGGGAAGCGAGGAAAAGCGTGCTTTGGCTCTCGCCCATGGCGCCGAGGCGGCCATCGACTATCGCAATGAGGATTTGCGCGAACGGCTGTCCGACTGGACCGGCGGGAAAGGCGTCGACGTCATCTATGACCCGGTGGGCGGCGCCATGGCGGAACGGGCCTTTCGTTCGATCGCCCGCTATGGCCGCTTTCTGGTGATCGGTTTCGCCGCTGGCGATATCCCATCCATCCCGATCAACCTGCCGCTGCTCAAGTCCGCGTCGATTGTCGGCGTCTTCTGGGGTTCCTTCCTCGTGAACGAACCGCAGACGCACCGCCACAACATGCTGGAGCTGTTCGAATTCTATGCGCAGGGCGCGATCCGCCCCCACATCAGCCGGACATTTCCGCTTTCGGACAGCGCCGCCGCTATCCGATGGATCATGGATCGCAAGGCTTTGGGCAAGGTCGTCATAACCGTTGATTAGAAGATCGACGGCAGCGGCATTACCGGGAAAAAATAGGGCGCGCTATGACAAAGGGAACGCGGAACGCCAGGCTATGTTCAAGGCGCGGGACGGCGCGAGGACTGGCCCCTACGCATGCATCTGTAAAATCCGGGCAAACAAAACCGAAAGGTTTACATTCAACCCGCGCCAGCAAAGGCCGGAACCAAACGACCAGGAGGCTGCCGCTGACAGCCCCCAGGCTCGAATTCAGAACTTCACGGACAGTTGCAGCTCGACCGTGCGCGGCATGCTTGCAAAACCATAGCTGTCTGCCCTGGCTTCCACCAGAGTGCCGGAAACACCACCGGTATTGGGCGCGTCATCAGTCGCGAGCATATAATATTTGTTGGTCAGATTCTTGCCGAGAAGGGCCACCTCCCATTTCCCGCTCGACGGTCCGATTCTCAGACTGGCGTCGACCGTCGCATATTTGCGCTGCACGTCATCGACAAACCCCGTCGTCCGATAACTTCCGCTGTATCTCACGCTCGAACCGAGACCCATCTGCCAGTCGGAACCGACATCGAAAGTGTAATCAATGCCCATTGAGGCGACCCATTCAGGAGCAAGCGGAAGTGGCTCGCCTGTACGATTCTGCACGGTCTGGCCCGACGGCAGGGTCGTGCATCCGGACGCGATGCTCTGTCCGGAATAACAGGGGGCGTTATCGAAATTGCGGAAGCGCGCCTTGTTATAGTTCAGGTTGCCCTGGATATTGAGGCCTGAAAGGGCACGCGGCGAAAATTCGAGCTGCATGTCCACGCCCTTCGTCACGGCTCCCGCAGATGTGACCTGCAGCGCGAATACCGCAGCATTGAAGAACGGAATCTGCAGGCCGGAATAAGTGAAGCGGTAAGCCGAGACGTTGAAGCGGAGCTGGCGGTCGAGGAGGGTCAGTTTCACGCCGCCCTCGAACCCTTTTGCCTTCTCCTCATCAAAAACAAATCCGGCCGGCGGGGCTGCCGCGGTAATGACTCCGCTGATATCCTGGCCGCCCGATTTGAACCCGGTACGATAGGAGCCAAAAATCATCGCGTCGCGCGAAGGCTTCCACGTCAGCGTCGCTTCAGGCGACCAGTTATTGAACGTCTGGTTCGATGCGATCACCCCGCCGGGATCATCCGCCTGCAGGAAGGTGCCTCGAAGCGCGGGGTTCACATAAGGCTGCACGAACAGGCTTTCGCGCGTTTCGTGCGTGTAGCGAACCCCCGCCGTGGCTTCGACGCCCTCGACGATCCTCGCGATCAACTGCCCGAACGCACCTGTTGTTTCGCCATCCGCCGAGCCAAGCTTGGTGAAAGCCATATACTGGTTTTCCGGGCTTGCGGCGGAGTTGGAGAGACCGCCAAGAATGATGCCCTGCTCGAACCTGCGCTTCGTCTTCTGATAGACTGCGCCAACCATGACATTGAGCGGGCCATCAAAGGACGTCAGGACACGAAGTTCGTTGGAAAAGGCTTTCCAGGACGATTTTTCTGGCGACCAGCAGGCCTGGACATTCGAATATTGGAACTGGCAGTCGAGACCGTACCGCACCCTGTTCCATTGATAATTGGTGACGTTCGTGAAGGAGACGTCCCCCAACTGATAGACGGCATTGTTGTTGACCGCGAATGACCGATAGTGCGAAGAAATATCGCGGCCATATTTCAGATCCCGTGCGATATCGTCCGGAACCTGCGTCGCGGTATTCACATATTTTCGGTCGCATCGCGATCCATTCAACTGCGAAACGCCGAGCGGGCAGCCGACGATCGGCTGGTTCCACGACGAGTTGTTCGACGTCGACGCATTGCCGGTGATCTTGAGCGTGCTCGCAAAATCGGAACTCGGCTCCCATTTCAGCGTAAGCCTGCCGAGCAATTGCTTCTGTCCGGGCTGATCCTTTGGCGGAGGTGGCGAAACATGCCCGACAGGAGTGGGCACATTGCCGGCCAGCAGATCCTGCGCATCCACCGTGGTGTAGGTGCTGGGAAGCGTGGCGCTCCTGTAATAGCCATCGAACATCTTCGACGCGCGGACTGCGAGCCTGATGCCCAGTGTTTCGGTGAGCGGCGTCGATCCGACCAGTTCGGCCTTCACCTCGTGGGCGTTGAACTCATAACCCGTCTTTGCCGAGAAATAGGGAGCGTCGGTCGGATCGGCAGTTTCGATGGCGATCACACCCGCCGTCGCGTTCTTGCCATAGAAGAGCGCCTGCGGTCCCTTGAGTACCTGGACCTGCGCCAGATCGAAAAAGCCCTCCTCGATGATCCTGCCCTGACCATAATAGGCGCCATCGACGACCACGGCCACGGACTGCTCGAGCGAGATGGATTTGGTATTTGGCCCGATACCGCGAATGGTGAGCGCGCCGGCAGATCCATTGGAGGAACGGGTAACGATCAGATCCGGAGTCCGGGCCGCGATGCGCTCGATGCTGGTCAGATCATATCGCGAAACCTGTGCACCACCGATGGCGGTGACGGAAACGGGAACGTCCTGGATGCTTTCCGCCCGCTTGCGAGCCGTCACCACGATGTCTTCCAGGCCGCCAGCAGCTTTCGACTCCCGCTCCCCTGCTCCGCTCTGCTGCCCCATGGCCGGCGACGCGAGAAGGGCCGTCAGACTCGACCCGCACGCCGCGATCGCCATCCAGTGCCTGATATTCGATATCGTCATGTTCTTCCCCTAAAAATAAATATTCTCTCTCAATCGTGATTTATCTGTTCTGATTTCGCCCGAGGCCTGCTGATCTTCTCAGGAATACAGCCTCGAAAGCGGCGTGCGCGGCGAGACGCCGGTCGCACGCTGCATCGGCTCGTAAAGATATTCCTGTCGCAGCGCGGACCTGTGGAGGAATTTCAATCTTTCCTCGAAGTCCTTCTCGTAATCCTGAGCGATAAGGTCTTCGAGAATAGCGAGGCCCGATCGCCAGTCATCCACCTTGCGGCTGATCAGATCGGACAGCTCCTCGACATTCGCTCCATGAAACGCGTTGCCGAATTCGTTGCTGCGACCCAGGGAATCCGCCAGGGCAGATGCATAATCTGTGTACAGTGCCGAATTCCATTCCTCGAACTTATGCGAATAGAATTCCCGGAATTGCCCCTTCATGAGGTCGAACGCCGTGGTCATCACATTCGAAACCGGCGCCGGGATATCCAGTTCATCGAGTTCAATCCGGTACTTGTCGGCCAGCGCCTCCACGATGCTGCGCCTCTGCTGGACTTCCCATGCCAGGATGAAGACTGAATCGAGTTCCTTCGGCAGCGGGAACTGCGCGCCCTTGTTGAACCAGAGGCCGAAGCACACCTCCCCGAACATGGTCCAGTAATGCAGCGCGTCGATATCGAGCTTCTGCCCCGTCAGCTCTTCGTAAACACTGCCATAATAGAGGACGTGATCGGTCGTTCCTCCGATGGAATACGTCATCTCGCGCATGCGCATCATCGCGATATCGAGAAGAGGGTCGCAGACGAGTGCGCATTCGAAATCGAATGGCGCGACATATGCGCCATCCTTGAAAATGAACTGATTTGGCCCGACGTCGCACAGACATAATTTCAGGGGCCGGTCACCAATGGGGTTGTCCAGCAGCCATTGGTATCCGAGGCGGAATATCGGCTCGGGCACATTGCGCTTCTCTTCGTCAAAGCGGCGCTTTGTGTCGGCCATGTATCTGTCGACCATGTCCGCGCTATTCCTGGGGACATGGACATTCGTCGGCACCCTGGCCACATCCAGGGGCTGCGAATGTATCACCGCGATGTCGTGAAGATATTCACGGTATATCCTGGCGCGGAGTTCCGGGTCGGAGACGCCCGTGATCTCCGCCTCACCCGGCACATTTTCCATCAGCATCCAGCCGAGATCTTCGTTGAAGCCATAATATCTGGGAGTCCGGATGGGTAGTCCCTGCAAATATTCCAATGTCTCTGCATCGGTCTTGAGCATGGCTTTGGCATGCGCCTCGTCGGGCGAGACATGCCCTCCGGGAATGCGATGCCCCCGCAGCAGCACATCCACGATGCCGCCGTCGGCCTGCCGAACCTTCAGATACCAGTGCTGGCGCCAGCGGATCTGAGGCTTCTTCTCGACAATCTTCCCGTCCATGAGGCTTTCGACCCATTCAAAGGCTCTGTTCTCGTCCTGACCGCTCATCATCCTGTCCTCAGTTGATCAATCTCATTCTGTCGGCAGGCCCCCGTCAGGAAATCCGGCTGATCGCGGAGGCCGACATACCCCCGTCCACAGACAGGGATGCGCCTGTGACGTAGGATGCGGCGTCCGACAGCAGCCATGCCGCCGCCTCGGCCACTTCGGTGGTTTCGGATATCCTGCCGAGCATCGTCTGCGCGATCGCGGCGTCGTAAACCCCTTGATATTTGCCCGCGACTTCTTCGAGCATCGGGGTCGGCATGGGGCCGGGAAGAAGCGCGTTCACCCGGATGTTCATCGGCCCATATTCGGCCGCGCCGTGCATGCTGAGGCTGATTATGCCTCCCTTGGAGGCGCCATAATCACACGCGACGTCATAGCCCCGGATGCCGGATACGGAGGAGACGTTCACGATCGCACCGCCGCCGGCAGCCAGCATGGGCACAACCTGATGCTTCATGCACAGGAAGGTGCCGGTCAGATTGACATCAATGACCTGCTGCCAATGCGCGATGCTCTTGAGGTGCATCTTTTCAGGAATGGTCGCAGCCGCAGCATTGTTGACCGCGCCATCAAGCCGTCCATATCGGTCGAGCGCGGCCTGAACCATTCGAGCGCAGTCCGACTCTTTCGAGATATCCGTCTGAACGTAGGTCGCCTCGCCCCCAGCGGCCTTTATCTCGGCGACAGTCTGTTCGCCCGCCGCCCGATCCAGCCCCGCGACGACCACGAAAGCCCCTTTCCGGGCCAGCAGCAGGGCGGTCGCCTTGCCCAGGCCGGTTCCCGCGCCGGTAACCGTGTAACACCTTCCTTTCATCACGATCTCCTGAATATATCTATAATTCCGGCAAGATCATGCCGAGAGTCCGCCGTCGCAATGAATTATCTGACCCGTTATGTAGGATGATCTGTTCGAAGCGAGAAAGAACACAGCCTCGGCCAATTCTTCGGCATTTCCCAGTCGACCCAAGGGAATGCCGCCAACAGTCCTGTCATAATAGGATCGCGCGACAGGATCATCGCCGATGTCGGCCATGGCGCCCATGCCCGCGTTGATGACGCCAGGCCCGACTGCATTGGCCCTGATCCCGTAGCGCCCCTCCTCGACCGCGATCTGCCTCACGCTCATCGCCACCGCCGCCTTCGGAACCGACGAGAGGCTGTCTTCGGCGAAAGTCCTGGCGATGGCCGGCGTCACAAGCGCGGTGATCGAGCCGCCATATTCCCGAAGATGCGGGATCGCGGCCTGGGCTATGTTCAGGAAACCCAGGACATCCGTCTCGACAACTCTCCTGATCTCGCGAGGCGCGAAATCGGCAACGGCGCCGATACCGAAGGATGGCCCCATGGCGGAGACAACGGAATGAATTCTTCCATGCCTGTTTGCAGCAAATGACAGGACATCGCGCACTGTGTCCGCTGCGGTGACGTCACAAGCCAGTTGCAGCCGGGATATGGCAGCGCCTTTCGCGCCGCCCGGGTCCGAAATGGGCCTCTGGCATGTGTGGAAGGTCGATACGGTGTTGACACCCCGGGACGCAAACAGCGCTTCCACCGATGAACCGAGCCCGCCCGACCCCCCGTAGATAACGACACATCCTTCCGGAAACAGGGTATCTGCACCGTTCATATCAGCCACCCGGAAGAACGCAGGCCGGCGATCATTGTCCGACATCCTGTGTCACGGGGTTGGGCCGGAGCATGATCGAGAGACCGCCATCGACCGCGAGCGTCGAGCCGGTGATGTAGCCGCCGGCATCGCTCGCGAGCAGTTGGATGAGTCCCTCGATCTCGGGCAACTCCCCCAAACGCCCCAGCGCGGTCATGCTCGCAAAGCTGTCCCGCGCTGCATCGCCCGCGCCCGCGCCCTGCTCCCGATCGAGCCGGGTGAAGGCATCCCTGACGATATCGGTCAGAAACATCCCCAAGGATAGGCTGTTTACGGTGATCCCATCATGGCCAAGTTCGGTCGCGATCGTCCGGGCGAACGTGTTGATGGCATTCTTGGAAGCCGAATAGATGCTCGATCCCTCATGCGGGGAGGCACAGAGCGCGGCCGCAGACGAGCTGAACAGGATTCGCCCCCATCGCTTCTGGCGCATATGGGGAACGAAGGCCCGGACGAGTTCGACATTCGCCGAGAGATTGACCTGCATCATCTGATCGAATGCGCGGTCGGTAATCCGGTCGACATGCTCCATCAGGTCCTGACCGGCGTTTCCCGCGAATATATCGACGCCGCCGAAACTGGCGGAAACCTTCTCCACAAGCGCAGCAAGGCTGCTTCGGTCGGAGAGATCGACCGTCGATGCGGTCACGCAGCCGGGCAGATTCTCGGCCGAAAGCTGGTCGATCGCGTCGTCCAGTACAGTCTGACGCCGGGCGGAAATCACCACGGCCGCCCCGCATCGCATCAACGACCTGGCCATATGATAGCCAAGCCCGGTGCCCCCGCCGGTAACGAGCGCAACCTTTCCACCAAGATCGAATGTCATCTGGCGGCTCATCGCTCCGCCCTCGCCTCGATGACGGCGAGCGGGTCAAGATCACCCATCGCCGTCAGAAATCTCTCGCTCATCGCCGAGATGACCTCGATCAGGTGCAACTGTTCGGTGATGAAGGGCCAGACGACACCCTGGAGCATCTGGGCACGATATTCGTCCCACGCGGCGGCGCGATCGAGGACAGGCCCGCCTTCGGCGGTCAACTGCTGAAGATAATATTCGAGCAGTTCCCGCTCATGCTCGCGCCGGTCGGGAACCGTGAGAGCGCCTCCGAGGAAGTAGGCGACATCCTTCGACCATGGCATGATCGCCGCTGTCTGCCAGTCGAGCATGGCGCAACTGCCGTCTGGCTCGATATAGGTCTGGCCGACATGTGCGTCGCCATGACCAAGGGCGAGCCATTCGCTGCGATCATCCTGCGCCCATAGATTTCTCAAGCCCCGCAGAAGCCGCTCGCGATCTCCATATCCGGCGGGAATGAAAGAGCGTATCTGCGGTCGCGCCAGAAGTTCGTCGAAGCGGTCGCCCGACATCAGGGCGGGAAGGCTTTCCCGCGCGGGGCGGCTGCCAAGCTCGATCCAGGGAAGCGCGCCGGGTTTCCACCCCCATGTCTTCGCATGCATGCGGGCAAAGACGCGGAGCATCCTGGCAGCCTGACCGGCGCTCCATGGCGTGCGGGCATCGCAGAAAACGACGTCGCGCGCCGACAGATCCTCCAGGATCAGCACGCCGTCCTTCCCGTTCTCGATCGCGAGCAGACATTCGGGGAGCGGGATTCCGAGCCTGTCCGGCATATCCCTGTAAAAGGACACTTCCATCACGAAGAGCGTGGCGACGTCCCAGTCAGACCCTTGCGCCTCGCTCTTGAAATAGGCCCTTATATTTTCATCAAACAGGCCCTTCACGCAGATCCGGTCGGGAAGCGAGGCCACGCCGTCACGGCTTTCGGTTTCCAGTGAAAACAGGATTTTCGTGGCAGTGCCGCCGATGACCCGTTCGCGCGTGATCTTGCGAAGGACAATATCGGGAAATCGGGATTCGAGGGCATTGCGAACCCAGCCCTCGTCGACGGACGCAATGCTGACCGGATAGCCGATCGGCTTCGTCAACGTTGCGACGTTCATGCCACCCCTCCATCGGCCAAAGCAGATCGACCGCCATTATAATTGTATATGTTACATCAGTATCGTATTCTATTTATGATGCCATCGCAATCTCGAACGTCATTTTTTTCTGGTTATATTACAATAATTTAATAGAATTTTCTATGCATCATGCGTCCTCTTTGTCAAAAATGCATGCTATTTTAATATAATGTATGCCATTTTGATCGGCGAAAGAATCGTCGGAATGCAGAGAAGGCAAGAACATGACATCGGAAGGGAATTTGCCGATCGAGCATGATGACCATCTCATTCCTATCCCGGACATCAACATGTGGAATGAGACCATGGCTGGAATGTTCGTCGATCCACGATCCGGGTGGAGCGGGATCTTCTATCTTGGACGCTGGTGGGCAAAGCCGACGATGCTGAGAGCGATGATCGGCCTGTTCGGCCCCGGCGATCGCGCGATATTCGTTCGCAACTATGGCCAGTCGGAAGACGAGAAGATCGCGACCGGTGGCGGTCTCCGGATGGCTCCGACGGGCGAAGGCGGAATCCGCTACACCTATTCCGGTCCGTCCGATGTCCGCAGACAGAGCGCCGCTTCCCGCGAAGGCGTTGGTATCGGCCCGCTTTCCTTGCTCGATCTGGAATTCGACTTCGTTCCATCGTTCGCGCCCTGGAGCCTGCATTCGGGCGGGCATGCAGGTCCGGATGGGAAGGACGTCTTCTTTCAGGCGGGCCATGTCGAACAGATCGGCCTGATGAGCGGCCGCTTCTGCCTGGATGGCGAAGTGGTGGAAATCAGCAATGCCTATGGCGTCCGGGATCATTCGCGCGGCCCGCGATCATTCGACAGACATCATAGCCATGACTGGATCAATGCCCGGTTCGAAAGCGGCTGGGGATTCTGCGCCTTTCGCGCGATGGTCGTCGATGAGGCGGATCATGTCGCCAATGCAGCCGTGATCTTCCGGGACGGGCGTCAGTTTCCTGCCACGATGAGATCTTCACGGAAGCTGCTGGAACCGGGTACGGACATCTGGGCGCCCATCGACTTCGCGCTGGAAGCAGATGGGCTGGGAACGTTCGATATCACGGTCGAAAGGCTATGGACGCTCTGGCAGATTTCGCTGTTCAATCGGGCGGATGTCGCATTCGGGCCTCCGCTTGCCCGGACATCGCGGCAGGACGCCATGTGGAATGTCGAACAGAACGGCCTTTTCATCTGCAATGGCGAGCAGGGCGTGGGACGGGTCGAACGCTCCAACCGGGATATCGAACTGGACCAGCGGTGGCTGTCGATGTGCGAACCCCGCCTTCTCGATTTCGGGCAAAGCCGAAATTGACGCTCAAGGATGTAAGTCGGCTGGGTCCGGCCCGTTTTCCCCCGGAGCGGACGTGCATGAGGGTAAAGCCGTCGCACTGCCCATTACGCACGGGATCAGGCCAAAATGCCTGAGCCATGTTTCAGCCAGAACCGGTCCGTCTTTCAGACCAGAGCGGACAGGCCACCATCAACGCACAAGGCCACGCCCTGTATGTAGGACGCCCTGTCCGAGCACAGCCAGACGGCCGCCTGCGCCTGTTCGTCGACGCGGGCCAGGCGTCCCATCGGCATCACGGCGGCAATCGCGCTGAGATCATTCGCATTGCCATCCGCGCAGTCTTCAAGCTGCCCGGTCAGCGTCGGACCGGGCAGTATCGCGTTCACCCGGATGTTCCTTTCCGAAAGGTCGATCGCGGCCGAGCGGGTCATCCCGATGATCGCGTGCTTCGTTGCCGTATAGGCAAACAGTTCAGCCGAGGCCGAGTCGCCGGCCCGTGAGGCATTGTTGCAGATCGCTCCGCCGCCCCTCTTCAACATCTCCGGTATCTCATGCTTCATGCAGAGCCAGACGCCCTGCATGTTGAGAGTGACCACGCTGTTCCATTCATCAGCACCGCAGTTGAGCAGGTCCGTATAGTGGCCCGGCAACCCCGCGTTGTTGAAGGCAATGTCCAGGCCGCCAAAATGTTCGACCGTGGCCCGGACCATGGCGATGATATCGGCCTCTTTCCTGATATCCGCTCCAACGAATATCGCGTCGCCGCCCTGGGCGGCGATATCAGCGACAACCGCCTCTCCCGCGGCCCGGTCTATGTCCGAGATACAGACCCTGGCGCCCTCCTTCGCAAAAAGGCGAGCCGCAGCGCGGCCGATGCCGGACGCCCCGGCTGTGACAAGAGCCACTTTCCCATCAACAAGTGCCAACATGCTCTCCAATCTGTTCCTGACCCGGTAGCCGGTTATTCCGCCGCTGCCGGCGCGAACGGCTTCCAGTTCGCCGTCTGCGCGCCCATGCCGCCATCGACAGCCAGCGTAATGCCCGTCACATGGGAACTCCTGTCCGAGCAAAGCCAGACAACAGCCTCTGCCTGCTCATTCGCGGTCCCGATCCGCTTCATCGGGACGCTGTGCTCCAGCAATCCCCAAGACACGCCAAGTCCCTCCACGGCTGCTTCGAGTTGCGGCGTGCGCGTATTGCCGGGCATGAGCGCATTGACGCGGATATTCTGTCGCGCGAGGTCCACCGCTGCAGAGCGCGTGATGCCGACGACCGCGTGCTTGGTCGCGGTATATGCGAACATGTTGGGCGCCGTCGCCTCGCCAGACCGGGAGGAATTGTTGCAGATCGCTCCACCTCCTCTGCGCAGCATGGCATTCACCTGATGAAACATGCATCGCCAGACCGATGTCACATTGGTGCGCAGCATCCGATCCCATTCGGCTTCGGTACAATCGAGGATATTCTTGTATCCGCTCGACATTCCGGCGTTGTTGAAAGCCAGGTCGAGTCCGCCAAACCGTCGCTCGGTCTCGCTCACCATGCCGATGATGTGCTCTTCGGACGTGACATCGGCATGAAAGGCGAATGCCGATCCGCCGGCCTGTGCGATCTCGGCCGCCACGGATTCCGCTTTTGCCAGGTCGATGTCCGCAACGCACACTTGCGCGCCCTCACGGGCAAACGCAATCGCGGCGGCGCGCCCGATCCCTGATCCTGCGCCGGTCACAAGAGCGGTCTTTCCTTCACACAGCATATATTGGCTCCCTCGTCATCGCCGCTGAGGCCGTCCGATCAGAATGTCTTGGAAACACGGACGCCGTAAGTACGCGGGCGTCCGGGCTGCTGGTATTGAAGAAAGGGCGCGTTCGTGCCGCGAAAGCTTACATATTTCCGGTCAAGCAGGTTGTTGACGTAGAAACCCACGCGAAGCGAACGACTTTCGTCCGGCGATACATAGCCCGAGATGTTGACCAGGGTGTAACCGGCCTGACGGTCCATTCCGAGCGGCCCGCCCGCTGCCGGGTAGAAATCATAGGCAGAGGTGTAACGTGCCAGCCCCGCCAGATTGCCAACCCAGCCGGCGACCCCAAGCGGGAAATTATAGCTGATATTGCCGCCCAGCGACCATCGCGGCGAGCGCTGGGTGGGGGAGCCTTTCACGTTCAGCGGGCAGGAGAACAGGCCTGCCGCAGGCGTGTAGCAGGAAAGGCTTGCAGCCGGATATTTGAGGTATTCGGAATGCAGATATGCCACCATCGCGCCCAGACTCAAGCCTTCGGCAGGCGAAATCTGCCCATCGAGTTCAACGCCATAGGCCTCGCTCGACGCAGCATTTTCCGTTCTCGATCCGCCAGCCAGCAGGTCGATCTGCTGGACCTGAAGATCGGAGGATTTCTGATAGAAGACGGCCAGATTGACGTGCCCCCAGTCTTCGACGCGCTGCTTGATACCGATTTCATGGCTGAAGATCTTGCTCGGCTTCACCGGGTCGACCACCGTTGGCGTGGGCAGGTTATAGCCGCCCGCCTTGAAGCCACGGGTGTACGAGTAATAGATATTGGTAGGTCCATTGTCCCACGCCAGCACAAATCTCGGCGTGAAGGACCTGAAAGAGACATTGGCGGAATCGCTCATCGGGGGACCGCCGAAAGCGGCCACGGCAGCCGGGTTGATGTTGACGTCGAGTTCGCGGCGATCCCAGTTATATCGGCCCCCGACCGTCGCCTTCAGATCTCCGAAGGAATAGCTCGCTTCAGCGAAGACCGAGAGCGACTTGGTCGTGACGTCATCCCGGAAGGTCGGGTAGGCGCCGAAGGGCGCTGCGACGGCGTCCCATAGCGATCCTGCGAGCTGCGCGACATAATAGCCCTTGTCATACAGCCCCGACATCCCGACGAGATAGTCGATGTTGCTCCCCACCTTTCCCGACAGTGTCAGATCCTGCACATAGCTCTTGCCGCCTTCGGCAGGCGTCCGGAACATGAACACATCCGAAGGGGTTCCGTCGGAATCGGTGTCGCCGGAAAAAGTGTCCTTGCGATAGCCCGTCACGCTCGTAAGGGTGGCACCACCAAGGTCCGCCGTGATGTTCAGCGAAACCTGCGTATAGTTCAGCCTGAAGCGCGGAATCACGTTCTGATAGGTATCGTAGAACCCATAATCGGCGGGATATCCCGCAGTACCGCAGAGCATGCAGGTGTCGATATTGAAGGCCGCCAGAGAGCCCAGCTTCTGCCGGAGTACGGAATGTTCGACACCGAGAACGGCGGTGAAGCTGTCGGACGGACTCCACTTCAGCTTTCCGCGCACACCGAACTTGTAGCCGCCATAATAGCGATCGCCAGGCACCGCGCGGTTTTTGACGTATCCATCCTCGTCGGTATAGCGGCCAGCCACACGGAGGCTCAACTCATCGCTGAGCGGTGCGTTGATCATGCCCTCAAGCTGGACGTGATCGAAATTCCCGTATTCGCCCGCGATCCGTCCCTTGAACTGGTCTTCGGGATCAGCCGACGAGACAATGATGGCGCCGCCGGTGGCGTTGCGGCCATATAACACGCCTTGAGGGCCACGAAGAACCTGCACTGTACCCGGATCATACAGGCTCATGGATTCCTGAGAGCCGATGCCCCGGGCAATGTAGACACCGTCATAATAGACAGCAACCGGAGGCTCGAGACCCGGAGGAGCCGAGGTCGTCGTGCCAATTCCGCGGATGACGTTCTGTTCGATCGCGACGAAGTCACCGAACTGGGCGCCGGGGACGAGAAGCTGGATATCGCGGAAGCTGGTGATACCGGCACGCGTCTGCATCTCCGCGGAAATCGCGGTTATCGCGATGGGAACATCCTGCAGCTTCTCCGAACGACGCTGGGCCGTGACGACAATCTCCCCTGCCGGCGCGGCTGACGTCGCTGCCCTGGCGCCGGCGGCATCCCCGGCGCCCTGCGCACGCGCCGCTCCGGGACAGGCCAGTATGATGCTCACGACTCCCGTCGTCGCCAGAAGCACATGGCGATATTTCATGTCCATGAATTTCATTTTTCCTCCCCATGGATCAGGCATCATTGGCCCGTCCTTTTACGTATACATGTTATGTATAATGTATACGATACACAATATCACATGCTCTTGCTCAGTCAAGCAGGAAAGAATCGCCCTTTGAGGTCGAGCCGAACGCCTTTTCGGAGCCGGCAGACCGACAGGCACCGAATATGGGCGGTCGCCGAGTTCAGTGAGAAAAAGACGACATCGTATGAATGACTATGACGCCAGCAATGATCAGCGCGATTCCGGCGATGGCCGCCTGATCGAGCTTCTGGCCCTGGAAAACCCAGGCGATTGCCGTGATCGCGACAACGCCAACGCCTGACCATATCGCATAGGCGATGCCGGTCGGGATGCTGCGCAGGGCCAGCGACAGGAAATAGAATGAGAGGCAGTATCCCACGACCGTGACAAGCGAAGGGACCAGCCTCGTGAAGCCGTTGGACATCCCGATGAAGGACGTGGCCGTGACTTCACAGGCGATGGCTACCGCCAGATAGACAAATTCCATTTCCTGCTTCCCTGTGATTGGCGGGAGTGGACGGGTTCAGTCGCCCGCACCCATCTCGAGACCGATGCAACCATCTTCCAGCATCTGGGAGACATCCGCTTCGGGAGCGATTTCCTGAATGTCACGAACAAGTCCCAGCATCGTTGTGTGAAGCGGAACGAGCGCGGTCTTCATCATGAGAAACCTCGCTGCGTCCCGCCACGCATCCGCGGTAGGCTCACGCGCAAAGGTCGTCTCTGTCGTGCCCATGATCACTCGGGACGCGCCGAGACCGCTCACGCGGAAGACTTCATTCGAAACATCGGTGTCCGGGTGGACCAGCCAGGCGACAAATGCCGCGACCCGCTCTGGCTGGAAGTGATTCTGCAACGTCTCGACAACCGCAGGGTCCGTGATCGCTGCAGTCATTCGCGTCCAGCCCGTCGGCATGAGGCCATTGACGTTGATGCCGACAAGGCGTCCGTCCAGCGCGAGGTTCCTGGTAAAACCGTACACGCCGCCCTTGGCGGCGCCATAGCTCGTCGATCCGGGCGTACCGAGCATGCCGCTTGACGATGTGTTGAGTACACGCGCCGCATCCGATTTCTTCAGATGCGGCCAGGCTGCGCGGCAGACCTCGACCGTTCCCTTCAGGTGGACGTCGGCGCCCGCATGCCAGTCGTCAGACGCCATTTCGCCGAAAAATGCATCATTGAGCACACCGGCATTGTTGATGACGATATCCAGTCGCCCGAACGCATCCATTGCGGTCGCGATCAGATCCTGCGCCTGCGTCACGACGTTATGGTTGTCGGCAACCGCCATCCCGCCAAGCGCGGTGATCTCGCTGACCACATTGGCCGCCGGATCTTCCCCGGAATGCGCGCCCGTCGATTTGACGCCCAGATCGTTCACGACGACCTTGCATCCAAGCGATGCCAGCATCATCGCGTGCGCGCGTCCCAGCCCCCTTCCAGCGCCGGTCACAATGGCGACGCGGCCATCGAAGCGAAGGGGCTTCTGATCAGTTACGGTCATGGTTTCAGTCTCCATGGATGGATGGGATTCAGCGGGAAATGTCGAATTTGAGGGTAACGCCGTACATGCGCGGCGGGGCGTCGATCTGCAGCGTCCCGAAGAAGGCGAGAGGCAGGTTGGTGTTCACATAATGCGTGTTGGTCAGATTGTTCGCCCACAGCGAGATCGACACCGGCGTCCGGGGAATTTCATATTCCACCGATGCATTGACGAGCGTGTAGGCCTTCTGCCGTTCGACATTCGACGGATGCCAGAAATATCCGCCATTCCTGTACAGGTTCACGTTGGCGATGAAGTCGCCGCCCGCAATCTGCGTCTGATAGACCGCTCCTGCCGTG
This sequence comes from Sphingobium faniae, assembly GCA_900100475.1. GTDB lineage: Bacteria > Pseudomonadota > Alphaproteobacteria > Sphingomonadales > Sphingomonadaceae > Sphingobium > Sphingobium faniae. Next base: position 115,079 of record FMTU01000003.1, read on the forward strand.
ATCACGTGCCTGGGCGCGCGCGGCAGTCGGTTGCCAGTCGCATCTATCGTGACATTGACGTCCCCGATGTCGGTCGTAGATCCGGGAACGGTCGCTGCGAAGTTGGGAAAGCGCGTATATTTCGTATGCTCGAGCGACAGGCCGCCATTCAGAACCAACTCGCGGGTGACTGCCAGTTCTCCATTGAGTTCGAAACCGTACATCTCGGCCTTTGCCGCGTTCAAAAGCGTGGTCGTGCCCGTTGCTGAACCAAAGGCCGTGGTCTGGACCTGCAGATCCTTGAATTTGTAGAAATAGCCCGCAGTGTTGATCCGCAGACGGCCGTCGAGGAAGTCCGACTTCGATCCGGCCTCGTAAGCCGTCAGCTTCTCGGGATCGACCGGTCCCGGATTACCCGGCGTGCCGATATTGTAGGCGCCGGATTTATAGGCTGTCGAGAAGGTTGCGTAGAGAAGCGTCCCGCCGATCTTGTAGTCGACCGTGATCTTGGGAGAAAAATTGTCCCAGGTCTTCCGGCTGTTCGGATGAACAAGGTTCGGCATCGCCAGAATGCCACAGGAAGGATCTGCCCATTCCGCGTCACAATTGTCGGCCGAGCCCGGTGCATAATAGACATCGTGCGCGTGGAATTTCTTCCGATCCTTCGAATAGCGCGCGCCGACGGTGAGGTTGACACGGCTCGTCAGCGGAACCGTCGCCTGGCCGAAGACGGCATATGATCGCGTATCGACAAATGCGTAGTTGTCGACCTGCTCGATCCCCGGGCCGAGCAGCCCTGCGTCGGACTTCTGGTGGACAGGGTCATATCCTGCGTCCTGATCGAAATAGTACAGGCCGACGACCCATTTGACCGGGCTTTCGTCGGGAGAAATGAGTTGCAGTTCCTGTGACCACTGCTCGCTGAGAGATGCGGGCGTGCCCACTTTGATGAGGGGGGCAGACGAGCCGTCGATGTCGATTTGCGTTCTGGCCTTCATATTGCGCCAGTTCGAGATTCCCAGAATGCGCGCCCAGCCCAGATCAATCTCTTCACGCAGCGTCGCATATTCCTGGTCCACATTCGCGAAGGCAGCAGCATCGTTCGAGATGATATATTTGCCGATGGGATCCTGGACGCCGCCAACCACCTCGCCTGCGCCATGGGGCCGGGTCTGCCGGAACGCATCGTTCTCGAAGCTGCGCTGCCTGGTCTGCTCGTAGGTGCCGGTCAGCGTCAGCCAGTCCGTCGGAATGTAGACCGCCTTCACGCGGAAGCCCTTGCTCATTTCCCGGTCGGGTTGCACGCCTGTGGGAAAGGTCGGCACCTGGCGCTTCATGAAGGTGTCGCGCCGCATGTGCGCGAAGTAGATGCCTATGGCGAGATTGTCGGCAAGCCCTCCTGAAACCGAACCGGAAACTTCCCGCCGGTCATAGTTTCCATATGTGGCCTTGCCCGTGATCCTGGTTGTCTGGGTTGGTGTCAGCGTAATCGTGTTGATGGCGCCGCCCACAGCGTTTCGGCCCCATAATGTGCCCTGCGGCCCGGCGAGAACCTCGATCCGCTCAACGCCAAGAAGGCTCGCCACGGTGCCCTGGCTGTCAGAGACATAGGCGCCATCGACATAGGTCGCGACACTGGATTCCGCGTTGGGGATGGCCAGTTCGCTGCCCACCCCGCGCAGGAAGGCCAGCGCATATCCGCCCTGGAGATTGTAGACGAGCGAGGGCACCGTGAACTGGAGGTCCTGCGTCGTCTGTATGCGCCGGCGTTCCAGACTTTCGCCGGTAATGGCCGAAATGGCGATCGGGACATTCTGGAGACGTTCGGACCGCTTCTGGGCGGTCACGACGATTTCCTCGAGCTTCACCTCATCACGCGGCCCGGCACCGGCCTGAACCGACTGGGCCAGGGCTGGCGCTGCCCACGCCACAACCGAAGTCATTGAGACAAGCCTGACTATTCTTGCGTTCAGCATTCCACCCTCCTGGGAAATTTTTTCTAACGACAGATTCACCCCGGCAGACAAAGCTCCGCCCCAGCGCAAAAGCGCCTTTCACAACTCCAGAATGATCTGGTCCTGAGATCTGTTAACTATTCAGACTCAACAGATATTCGTGTCAGTTTCAGAGACTTTATCTTCCAGACTCCGTTTATTCTTTCGTATGTCTCGAAATAATGCCCATACCCGCTCATCACCGATACCGGACCCTGGCTGAAAATCAGACGGTCGAACATCGGCCAGATTCCGGACGCATGGTCCTCGTCATCCACGGTGATCTCGCCCGACGTGACGTGATGGATCGTCGTCATGTGGGGCAGTCCGGCGCCCACCGCCGCGATCAGCTTATCAGCCCCACAGATGACCTCGCCGGTCACGCCTGGAGTGAGGTTCATGCCAGTGCGAGGGTCCGTTGTGGCGCCTCGCCCATCCACCTCCACATCATCGGCCACAACCGACCTCAACAGGTCCATGTCCTTAAGATCAATCGCTCGAAGATAGCGCGCCTTGACGAGGCGGATCTGCTCGATGGCGATAAGGTCCTCAAGGGTCTTCATAGCGGCTTCTCCGGTGACAGCGCGGCCTTGTTGGTCACGCCCGGCCCCTGCTCGACGGCGCAGGGGCCGTTCAGGCAGTTTGGCCGATCGAGGAAGCGCAGTTCATCCGTCGTGAATATCGCGGCGATCTCCGGATCAGCCATGAACCTGGCATAATCCTCAAGCGCTTTCTCGCTTTCGAAGCTGTAAACGCTGACCGCATCGAACGGCGGCTCGATTTCGGGCATATCGTCCGCCTTCGTCCAGTCTTCGGCGAACGCACGAACCTTTCCTGGATAGATGCGGAAATGGTCGATCATGACCCCTTTCACATAAGGGGCGGCAAGCACGACATGCTTGTTCTCATAATAATCCCGGAATTCCTCGGGCGAGATGCCCGGCTTCCGCCTGGCGAACATAACGACCTTGATCACCGCTCCCTCCTTGCACGAGGTCGACCTGGCATGGTCGATCGTCAGATCGACACGCAGAAGACCCTGCAATCCGTCAAAAGCCTCCTGCGCGGCCGGTCGGGATCACGCCCAGTCACGCGTAACCCGCGACACGCCCGAACCGGCCATCCCGCCATCCGCCGGAAGGCTGACACCCGTGATGTAGGATGATGAATCCGACAGCAGCCACACGGCGCTTTCCGCAACCTCCTCGGTCCTGCTGGGCCGGCCCAATGCGGTCATCCCCACAATCTCGTTCAGGACGTCCGCTTTCTCGCGAAGCACCTCCGCCTGCATTCCGGTAAACATCAGGCCGGGGCAGACCGCATTCACGCGAATATTGTGATGACCATATTCGACCGCGGCCGCGCGCGTCAGTCCCATGACGCCCGCCTTGCTGGCGCAATATTCCGTAGCGGACTCGAATCCGAAAAGACCGGCATAGGAAGCGATGTTGACGATGGAACCACGGCCCGCCTCGAGCATCGGAGGAATCTGATACTTCATGCACAGGAACGTCCCCGTGAGGTTGACGTCCATGATATGATTCCAGTGCTTGAGGTCCGTCTCATGGAGCCGCGCCGCGTTCTGGCCGGCGGCTGCGTTATTGACCGCTCCGTCGAGACGACCGAACATGTCCAGCGCGACCTTCGTCAGTTGCTCGCATTCGGCCTCGACCGCGATGTTGGTTTTGACAAAGGTCGCTTTCCCACCGGCCTTTGTGATCATATCGACGGTTTCATTGCCGCCAGCCTCGTTGATGTCTGCGGCAGTGACAAGGCCGCCCTGTTGCGCGATGATCCTAGAAATCTCGCGCCCGAGGCCGCTGCCGGCGCCAGTGACGATAACGGACTTGCCTTTCATCTGACTTCCTTTCGAAGCGGTATTGTGCTGATCACCTAAAAGTTGACCCCGACAGTCACACCATAGGTGCGCGGGGAAGCCGGCGTGTAGGAGTAGCCCAGGCCGTCTCCTGATGCGGCCTCATGGATGGCGTATTTGCTGTTGCCCAGATTCTTGCCCCACACCGTCACCGACAGATTGTCCCGGGGGGTGATCCTGGCACGCGCATCAATCAGGTCGAAATGGGGCTGCTTGATGAAGTTATCCGCCTCGAAATAATAGCCGCTGTTATAGACATAGTCTGCCCCAAGCTCGAGGTCCCCCGCCGATGTCGGCACGGTGTAGGTGAACCCGGCCGAGAACGTCCATTTCGAACTCATCGGCGTGCGGTTGCCCGCAGCATCAATCGCGATCGGCGGGAGTCCGCCATAGGGCGGATTCGGGTTCGGGAGGACACTCGGCGCATTGTCATACTTCCTGAACTTCGCGTCGAGATAGGAGGCCGCGAACCTCGTGGACAGCGCGCTGGAGAGCTTGATCAGGCCGTCGATTTCCGCACCCCGGGACCGGGAAGAATCGGCATTCGACAATACCAGCAGGCCCTGATCGAGGAGTTGCACCTGAAGACTCTTCACGTCATACCAGAACAGGGACGCATTGATGCGGGCATGGCGATCGAACAGTTCTGTCTTCACGCCCAGCTCATAGGCATCAAGCGTTTCAGGCTGCGCGATGCTCCCGGAAAACGGAACCAGGTTATACGTCGCCGCCTTGTAACCCCGGCTGTAAGAGACATAGCCCATGACGTCCGGAGTGAATTTGTAGTTGACCGCCGTACGCCACGATGCCCGCCAGGACTTGTCTGAGGCCGAACTCTGGGGAGCGATCACGACGGGAGTTCCTCCGATGACGATGTCCTGGCGCCCATTGCCCTTCACGCCATCGTTGGTGATACGCAGCCCGAGCGTGATGCCCAGTTGGTCCGTCAGCCTGATGTCGCCCTGGCCATAGGCTGCGATCGAATCGGCCTTCTGCCTGGAGAAGATGCGGACACCGTCAGCGAACCGAAGCCCGGTCAGGCGGACAGGCTGATACTGGCTGACGGAGTGGTAGTAGAACAGGCCACCCACCCAGCTGACGGGACCGTTCTTGCCCGAAAGCTGAAGCTCCTGAGAGAACTGGTCAATCCTGCCCGGAAGAAATGCGAGGAACTCGCGCCGATCGGTATAGTCCGACTCCAGCTCGAAGCGGTCCTGAAGGTGCAGATAGGACGATGTGGCGGTGAGCGTCCCGATGCCCCCGTCATGAACGATCTTGAGCGTGCCGCCATAACCCGTGCTCTGTTCACGCTGTTCATCGTTCCCGCGGACATCATAATAGCCAGGAAGCGGATCGAAGCGCTGATAAGGCGGCAGGTTGTAGCCCTGCGTCGTCCCCTTCCAGCTATTGCCCTGCCCGCTGGCGCGCGAGAATGAATAGAAGCCGGTCACAATCGCCTTCGTGTCATCGGTCATCTGGAAGAGCAGCTTGGACCGGGCGGCGAAGAAATTGGCAAAGCCGTTCTTCCGGCCGCTGATGACATTCCTGCCCCAGCCATCACCCTGGTTCACGCCAGCGACGGACACGTCCCAGGCGACTTTGTCGCTTAATGCGGTCGTCGCATAGAGATCGCCGCGAATCGTATCGAAACTGCCGTAACCGAGATTGGCGTCCACCTTGGTCGTAAAGGACGGTTCAGGCGTGATGATGTTGATGAGACCGCCACTCGAATTCCGGCCGAACAGCGTTCCTTGAGGTCCTTTGAGAACCTCCACACGCTCGATGTTGGCAAGCGAGAAGAAGCCATAAGGGAGGCGCGAATAATAGACGCCATCCAGATAGACCGCGACGCTGGGCTCGTTGCCCACCGGTGTGGAGGTCGTCCCGATACCGCGAAGGAAGGGCTGAACAATGCCACCACCTTCATAGATATTGAGATTGGGCGACAGGCGCTGAAGTTCGTTCAGCCGGGTGATGCCGATCTGGGCGAGCATAGTGCTGTCAGCAGCAGAAATGGCGACAGGCACATCCTGCTGCCGCTCAGCCCTGCGCTGCGCCGTGACGATGATCTCCGAAAGGCCGGATGCATTGACCTGTGGAGGCGCTTCCTGGGCGAGCGCGTCCTCTGCCATGGCGCCCGCAGCAAGCATGACAGCCGTTGCGCACGTCCCCGCGCGCAAATATCCCTCAATGATCTTCATGATGGATTCTCTCCCCCCCTGCCAACTTGCCGTTAATCTATTTCTGGAAATACTATTCCTCGCGCCAGTCCTGCCCAGTCGAGTAGAATTTTTCATAGAGAGTCACGAAAGACCGATTCATGTTCACGATCGGCGGAGGCGGCGTCATGTGCGGCACCGCCTCAGCGAGCGCCCGCATACAGTCGACGCCATTGCCGATTTCGTAGGCAGTCATGTACCGATAAGGGAATTCAGCGCCCGATGGATGCGCCTGCGCGACGGCGCGAAAGCGCGTCATCGATTGGAATCCGGCCACTTGTTTCAGCAGTTCTGGACCGTGAACCACACGATACCACTCATTGAACCCGTCATCGACTTCGGGCGAAATCGGGTTCGACAGAGCCAACATGATATGTCCGGCATTCATTTTCCATCTCCCTAGCGCTTCTGTTTTCATCCCCGTCTACGGGGTCTGATCAGGCGGACGACCAGGATGCCGCCCGGAAAAGGCAGGCCGGGATCACATGCAACGAGTGCATGGGCGATATCCCAGCGTTGTCGTTGGCGGGATGACTATCGAAGCGACGATCACCTGTCAAGATGACGTATACGATATAATATGTAAGTATACAATTGACAAAGATTGCTGGGATATGCAGGATCATGGCGCCTCATAGAACGCATCAGTGCGCTGAAAATGGCAGAGCAAAGCCCAGATCGCATGCGATCCCAAAGGGCCAAAGGAGAGTTAAGGACCATGTCACTCCCGAAGAATATTCTGATTGCCCTCTCCAACCCGACCTCCATCGCGGACGAGGAGGAGTTCAATCGCTGGTACAACGAAAATCATGGCCCCGAACTCATCAGCCTTGTTGATGGCTTCAAGTCGGTTGATCGCTATCGGCTGGTCGAACAGGTCGCCCCCGACGGCGAACCGAAATATCGCTACGTGACCATCTACGAAATTGACGATCCTGCAAAGGCTTCGCAATCCCTCGCGGAAAACGGCGAAAAGCTGACGCCCCCGTCCGTCGTGCAGATGGATAATATCATCGCCACATTCTACGAGAATATTCTCTCTTTGAAGAAGTGAACTCCCGCCGCGCCGGGAGTTCGCGCTCCCGGCATCCCGGCGGCCTAAACTAAAGCCTATGTCACAGGAGCGGATTTCTTGAAAAATCGGCAATGGATTCTGACGTCCAAACCCATGAAGCTGGTGACGACGGACGAACTCGAGCTTCGCACCGGTGAAATATCCGAACCGGGACCAGGGGAAGTTCTTCTCCAGTTGCTCTTCATATCGCTTGACCCGGGTCAGCAGGTCTACATGACCTCGACCCAGCAGAATCTGCCCGGCGGGATCGTGAACGTCGGGGATGTCGTCCGCGCATGGGCAGTCGGCCGCGTCGTAGCCAGCCGCAGCGAGCGCTTTCCCGTCGGGAGTTACGCGCGAGACCTGAACGGCATAGCCGGCGTCCAGGAATATGCGACCCTGCACGAAAGCACGATCGTGAAGGTCGACCCCGATCAGGCGCCCTTGCCCGTGCATCTGAGCAGCCTGGGCATGCCGGGGCTTACCGCATATTTCGGCATGCTGGACATTGGGAGGCCCCGCGAGCAGGAGACCGTTGTTGTTTCCGGAGCCTCTGGCGCGGTCGGTTCGGTGGCAGGCCAGGTTGCCCGCATAAAGGGATGCAGGACGGTCGGCATCGCGGGCGGCGCAACGAAATGCCGCTATGTCGTCGAGGAACTGGGCTTCGATGCCTGTGTCGACTATCGCGCACCCGATTTCATCAATGCCCTCCGACAGGCCTGCCCCGAAGGAATCGACGTCTATTTCGACAATGTCGGCGGAAGCGTGCTCGATGCCTGTCTGGGGCATATGTCCATGCGAGGCAGGATAGCCTTCTGCGGCGCCGTGGCGGATTACGGGGGCAGCCAGCCTTATGCCATCCGCAACTATATGGCGGTCCTGCTCAAGGGGCTAAGATGGGAAGGTGTCAACTTCTACCGCTATGCGGATCAGGCGCCTGCCGCCATCGCAGAGATGGCCGGCTGGATCGGTGCGGGACAGCTCCGCCATCGCGAAGATATCCACGCGGGCCTCGAGAATTTCGTGACCACGTTCCACAAGCTTTTTGAAGGCGGTAATTTCGGCAAGCTGATCCTTCAGGTCCACAAGGACGAAGACATCTGACGGACGACCGGTCCCTGTATCGCTGGTGCGATTGAGACGAGGAAGCACATATGATGGATGTAACGGAGAGGCTCTCGGCCTTCGAAGAGATTGCCAATATCAAGGCGAAATATTGCTATTATGCCGACACCAAGGACTGGGCGGGCCTTGCAATGCTGTTCGCTGACCATGCGGTATTCGATATTCGAGCGGCCCTTGCCGTCGATCCGGACAACACCGACGATATGTTCAGCTCCGATGGATATCAGATCGGCAAAGGCAATATCATCGCCTCGGTCGTCGCCACGTCACCCAAGGTGATCAAGACCGTTCATCACTGCCACAATCCGGAATTCACGGTCATCAGTGACTCAAAGATATCGGTGGTCTGGCCCATGGAAGATCGCATCTTCTTCGTGAATGGAGATCCGGTCAATCTCATGCATGGATTTGGACATTACCACGATACCTATGAGAAGATTCAGGGAAAATGGCTGATAACGGAAGTTCGCCTGACACGGTTGCACATAGAATTCACCTGATCCTGATCACAGGCGGCCGACCGGCGGCCTTGAAGACATGACATCCTCAATCTGACGCTCATTGAATGCCAGCAGGAAGTTTTCAAGGGATTTGTTGAGCAGTTTCTTGGCGTCAGACACCTTGTCCTTCCGAAGAGCCTTGGCGGCGGGGTAGAAGCAGCGCGAAGCTTCCAGAAGGAGGTCATGGGGAAAGGTGTTGAGCGCCTGTCCCTTGTAATTCCCCATATGAGCCTTGCCGGCAATCTGCTGAAGAAAACTGTTCGCTGACGCCCCTATCGCCAGTTCATGGAAGGTGATCAACTCGGAGAAGGCCCCGACGGCATCGCCCGCCACCCTGGCGCTCTCGATCCGCTCACTCTGCTCGAGCAGACGCCGCTGGGCTTCGGGCCGGCCCTTGAGTTCATCGAGCGCCATACACATGTGGCCTATCAGCACCTTGAGCATGTCTGAAAGCTGGAACGGCTGGAACTCCCGCACCAGCGCGCCCCGGTTGGGCACAATCTCGACGACTCCGTCACCGGCAAGTATGCGAAGCGCCTCTCTTACGGGGAGTCGTGACACCTCCAGCCGTTCAGCCAGTTCCGTCTCGACAATCCTCTGTCCCGGGCGCAATTCACCGCTTGCGATCATGTTGTCGATGGTCGTCACAATGCGTTGCGCAAGATTTTCACGCGATGCGGAAGTCGCCTTGCCATTTGATTCTGCGCTGCTTTTTCCCGAAACAGGCTTTTTTACAGCACGCTTTGCCGCTGGCGCCTTCCGACGGATCGGAGCCTTTGCCTGATTCTGTGAGGAAGACTTGTCCGCCACGTCAATATCCCGCGTTTTACGATACCCCTCCAGAAAAACGCGCTAGCGCCTTTATCCAGGAGAAATCGCAGTTATCCAAAACGATCCCGATAAACGACCAACTAGCGCAGGATGCCTATTTTGCAACTATCTATTCTGCTGTTTTGCCAATATCGCACACAAAATATCGTAGTTGCATACTATTTTGGGTGACGCCATGGCGACGCAATGATCGACGCTCGATTTAACGTTCATGCATTACGAAACGCGCTCACCAGCAACTCGTCCAGTTGTGCGGTGGTCATGGAATCGGCAGCGTCGATCAGAAACTTCGCGTCATCGCCCACCACATATCTTGCGTCCGGTTCCGGCGCGTTCACCGCTGCGACAACGACCTCGGCTACCGAGTCAGGCGATGTGAGCCGCCCTCCTTCAAGGGCGTCGGCCACGTTCCTGTCGAAAGCTTCGTATAGCTGATCATAGTGGTGGCGAAGGTAGGCGCTGAGCGCGTCCCTGTCCGACCTTCCCTGAGCGAGCGCGGTTCGCACCATGGGCGTGTCAATGCCACCTGGCTCCACAAGCACGATCCGGACGCCGCTGCCAAGCAATTCCTGACGCATGACGTCGGCCATACCCTCCAGACCAAATTTTGTCGCTGCATACGCCCCCTGCATGACGGACCCGACGCGCCCAGTCACCGAACTCACAAAAACGAGCCTGCCCTGCGTCTTGCGGAGATAAGGAATGGCCGCCTGATAGGTCGCAAGGCACGACAGGCAGTTGATCTCGAATATCCTGCGAAATCGGCCGAGCGCCGTGTTTTCGAGCGGTGCGGCGATATGAGCGGCTGCCGCAACGATCACCACGTCAACCGCGCCATGTTCGCTGCACAGATGGTCCACCGTCCTGGCAGCCGATTCTCCGTCGGCAAGGTCAAGGGTCGCGACCCGCTCGAGCCGCGGAATCTCATCCCGAAGGCCAGCCTCCCTGTCGGAAGCACTCACGGTCCCGATCACCCTCATGCCTTCGGCGATCAACCGGCGGGCGATCACCTTCCCGACCCCGCCGCCTGCACCGATGACGATGGCCGTCCTGCCCCTGGAGGCGCTCGCCGCCGGGGCGCTCATCGAATGAACTCCGGGGATACGATCCCGGGACCTTCGAAGGCATCGCATATTCCGACCAGGACACTCGATCGGTCGAGGAACATATGTTCATCAGCGACGAGGATTTGCGCTATCTTCTCGTCCTGCATCAGCTTCTGGAACTCGGCAGGGCCATCGGCGGTTTTGAAGGTATAGACGCTGATCGCATCCATGGGTGGTTCGATGAAATCGACCTGGCTGCTTCCTTCAGTCGGGATCGGCTGCATCGGCCCAGGATAATAGCGCCTGAAATCCTGGAACAGATGACCGATATACCGCGTCGCGAGAACCATGTGCCGCTGCTCATAATAGGTCATGAATTCCTCCCGCGTCATCCCCGAACGCCGCTTCGAAAGAAGAACCAGCTTTTCCATTACCTGTCTCCCAAAGTGCGGCGGGTTCCCAGCGACGCGAAGTCCGCCGTCGCGTGCGTGAACACTGTCGGATAGACGATTCCCGGATCAGCGGCACAGACCACCGGTATTGCCTGTGTCATCACCGCAGCCGTCGCATAATATGCCGGAATCGTCGGGTCATTCGGCATCAGTTCCTCATTCCTGTCGAGCGATGCAAGCGCCTCGAGGTCCATGCGAAGCGAACATGGTCGACCCTCGATTTCGATCTTCCAGTGATCGGAAGCCGTGATACCGGGGAATGGCGCAAAGGTTTCCGACAGATACCAGTTGATTTCCAGTTTCAGCCTCACCGCCTGATCGAGATAGGCCAGAAATTCGTTCCTGATCGCCGCGACGGCGCCTGCCGGAATGGTCATGTAATCGAGCGGCAGATCGACATCGGTTCGCGTGTAAGTCGGGACATGCTCGATCCGGTCAGGCAGGCGGCCAAACAGGGCATTGGCCGTCATCCCCAGCGTTTCAACAAACAGGTGGTCCTGCCACAGCTTGGCCAACATGCCCGAAGCATCAATATCTTCCGGCTGCGACCCGAAGCCGAACTGGCGCAACGTCTCGCCCTGAACGCGCGCGCAATTGACGGCTTCGCGCACCGTCATCCGCTCCACATGGTTACAAAAGCCGGTCAGCGTTATGCCCAGACGCTCCATGATGAAGCCGGGATTTTCACCTGTACCGTGAATGCTGGCTCCACCCTTTTTGCAGGCAGCCTCGAGCCGGGACGTCAATGCCTCGCCACGGTAGGGGGGATAGAAGAAAGCGGTCGAACAGATGACGTTGCGCCCGGATTCCAGCAGGCGGATCGCTATATTATCGAGCTTGTCATCAAACGGAGGCGCGCCAGTATAAAGCACACAATCCAGAGGCGTGGCGAAGATCATTTCGGGATCGGTGGTCATCAGCACGCCCGTGGGCTCTCCGCCGATCAGCGTGCCGACATCCTTTCCGTTGCTGGACGGATTGTAGGCGAGCACCGCCACCAGTTCGAGATGGGGCAGGCGAAGGATCTCCCTTATGCAGGCGCGACCGATGCCGCCAGGTCCCCAGATGGCAATTCGATATCTTTTCACGACGCTCTCCTGATCAGTCGGTTATGTTCTGTCGGCCGCGTGGCGTCAGCGCATGGGCGATCAAACGGGCAGATCGTTCAGATCCATTCCCCGCAGATTCATCATTCCGCAGATCAATCATCTATCTTGTGGTTCGTTACACCCGGCCCCTGCTCGACCACGCATCCTCCGGTCAGGCAGGCAGGCCGGTCGATGAAGCGCAACTCGTCTTCAGTGAACATGGTCGCCATTTCCGGATCGGACATCAACTCGCGGTAGCGGTCGAGAGCTTCTTCGTTTTCAAAGCTGTAGACGCCAATGGCGTCGAAAGGAGGGTCGATTTCCGGCATTTCGGCCGCCTTCGTCCAGTCATCGGCGAAAGCCCGCACCTTGCCGGGATAGATGCGATAATGATCGACCATGATTCCCTTGAGGTAGGGAGCGGCGAGAACGACGTGCCTGTTCTCGTAATGATCCTTGAACTGCTCGGGAGTCATCCCCGGTTTTCTTTTGGCGAACATTACAACCTTGATCATCACCCACCTCCATCAATTGACGAATGTCTTCTTTCATCCACGGGAAGCGTCCAGCGGATGCACATTGCGCTCGCGCGAAAGCATCTGCTGGTGCCAGTAGGGATAGGCGGCCGGCTGGGCGCTGGCGGCATCCAGACGCTCGACCTGCTCACTCGACAGACGGATATCCGCAGCGCCCAGATTGGCGACAAGCTGGTCCTCGTTCCGCGCGCCAATCACCAGCCCAGCCACCGTTGGACGGCCCAGCGCCCAGGCCAGCGCGACCTGCGCAACAGTCCACCCTCCCTCGGAAGCGACGGCCTCCAGGGCGTCGGTGATGGAATAGAGCTTTTCCTCATCGAGGCCCGGCCCGGCCGCTCCGGCAGCCACCCTGGATTCCTGAGGCACAGGTTTTCCGCGACCCAATTTTCCCGACAGTCGGGCGCCCCCGAGCGGGCTGTACACAAGGGTCGCGATATCCTGATCATCGCCGAGCGGCATCAACTCCCATTCGAACTCCCTGGCAACAAGCGAGTAATATGCCTGTTGCGCCACGGGCGCCGACACGCCGAGCCTTTCGGCAGCAGCAACCGTCTTCATCAGGTGCCAGCCGGAAAAGTTCGAGACGCCATGATAGCGGATCTTGCCTGCGCGCTGCAGCTCATCGAGCGCGCCAAGCGTCTCATCCAGCCCGACACACCCATCAAAGGCATGGAGTTGATACAGATCGATATGATCGGTACGCAGCCGACGCAGGCTTGCTTCGCAGCTTGCAATGATGCGGCCGCGTGACAGGCCTGCATCGCCAGCGCTGTCCGACATCCGCATGCCAACCTTGGTCGCAATCAGCACGTCGGATCGGCGATCGCCGATCGCCCGCCCGAGAATCTCCTCGGCCGCGCCGGCGGAATAAACATCTGCGGTGTCGAACATCGTGATGCCCGCGTGGAGCGCGATATCGACAATCCGTGTTGCCTCGGCAATGTCCGAGGCGCCCCAGGCGGCGTAAGCCCCGCCGAAAGTCGCTGTCCCCAGAATGAGCCCGGATATTTCGAGACCCGATGAACCGAGTGATCTTGTGATCATTTCAACGCGCCTCCCCTCCATGTGGACAATGACAACCTAGGACAAATCCACGTGAAGCCGCGTCAGCCTCACGGATCTTATGCGCCATTCGCCGTGCATCCTTGTGTATTTCTCGTGATAGTGACCGAATGCGTGCAGATATCCAATCGGACTCATCGGAGAATTTTCTTCGAAGAACAGCCGGTCTTCCAGAGGCCATATTCCATATATCTCATCATCAGATTCAAAGGTCAGATCTGGGTTGTGGCATTGGTGGATAGATTTAATCAGATAGGCAGTATCTCTTCTGACATGTGCGATTATATTATCCACGCCTTCCTGATATCCGCCTGCCGTGAACCGATCCTGGGACAAATCCGGATTCACAGACATCCCCGCCCGAATGTCGAAAGTCGCATCCTGGGTAAAGATGGATGCGAAACCCTCCCAATTTCTGGTGTCGGCATAGTAACAATATTTCGCCTTGAGATCTTTCACGGCGGCGAGATCATTTAGCTGGTTGAGACTATACATCGCACTCCTCCCGAGAACTTCTCTTCCCGGATTACCGTGGGGCACGGCGCATCCGTGGCGGAAATGGTTCGATCTCGCCAAAACCGCCTGCTCAGATGGCCCAGGCGGCCTTCCGACCTTCACGAATGGCCATTCCCAGATAACGTGGTGACAGCGCGTCACCCGCCAGCTCGGCACTTATCCCCTTCTCGCGAAGCTCGTCGTAAAGCTGCCGACTGGGAGCATTGGCGGTGATCACGACGACCATGTCCGCAGGGAGCATATCTCCCTCGTTTCCGCCCGCTTCCTGATATGTCGGTATGACGGACACCCCAGGCCCACCCACTTCAAGCGCGCGCGTGCGCAGTCGGAGATCGAAACGTCCGTACCTGGCCAGGCGGCGCAGATGATGGTCGTTCTGATAGGTCATTTCGATGTAGGGGGCAAAGGAGATATGGCGTGTGACAAACGTCACTTCAGCGCCATGGGCGAGCAGGAACTCCGCGACGCCCACCGCCTCAAAATGCCCGACATCATCAATGACGACGACACGCCGACCCGGCGCGGGTGGAGGCCCCGCCATCACCTCGTAGCTCGATGTCACCCTCGGATCGTCCATCCCCTTGATGGGCGCGGCAGGGAAGGTCGCCAGCACGCCGTCAAGGCGTGGCCAGGAGCCAGTTGCAACAATGACGTGATCGGGTTCCAGCGCGGCAATCTCGCTGGCATCGACATATGAGCTAAGCCGCACATCGACACCTGACCGGAAGATTTCGTCCTGCAACCAGACCGAGATGTCCCCGATGCCTTCACGGGTCGGGGACCGTGCCGCCATCTTTACGGCGCCACCCAGATCAGGTTCGGCTTCGAACAGGATCGCCTCATGGCCTCGCGCGGCCGCTATCCGCGCAGCTTCCATGCCCGATGGCCCACCTCCAACAATGACTACACGCTTGCGAGAACTGATTGCCGGCAGGAGCGTCTCGCTGAGCGTGCGCTCTTCGCCAACGGCCGGATTGACGACGCAGCCAATGCGCTGTTTTGTCATCAGACCGCCGATGCAATCCTGAGCGCAGGCGATGCACGGGCGGACCTGATCAATTTTCCCGGCAAGACTCTTGTTGACGAGATCGGGGTCCGCGATCGTGGCGCGGGTCATTCCGACCATGTCCGCCTCGCCGGACCTGATCGTCTGATCCGCCTCTTCCATGGTGCGGAAGCGTCCGATCACGAAAACAGGAACAGATGCCGCCTTGCGCAGCGGCGCATTATGTTCCAGTTGATAACCGAATGCATCGTGAGGCCCGGCGATGCACTTGCCGAGGGCGTAATAGCCCGCATGAGTGGCGTCGAGAAAATCAATCAGTCCCCGGTCGTCGATCATCCTGACAACCTGCGCGAGTTCCTCAGCGTCGGATGTCCCGGTCTCTGACTCACCCATTCTGACGCCCAGCACGAAATCGGGCGACACCGCAGACCTTACAGCCTGAAGAACCTCAATGAGGAACCGGGCGCGGTTTTCGAGCGAGCCTCCATATTCATCTTCCCGCCGGTTGGTCGCCGGCTGGAGGAACTGCTGGACCAGATAGTTGTGACCGGCATGGACCTCCGCGCCCTGGATACCCCAGGACTCGATCGTCCTTGCTGCGTCGGCGAACCCGCCAATCACGTCATCAATCATGCCTTTGGTCATCGGGATCGGAGGCGCCCCACCCCAGGACGGGCTTGGCACGTCGGACGCCGACCATGTCGGCAATCCCTCATAATTTATCGAATTATGCCCGCCGTGCCAGAGCTGCTGGAAGAGCGCCATTCCCTGCCCGCCTGCGGCATCGACCAAGCGCCGGTATCCATCCTCCACGGCCGGAAGCTTGAAGGAAGGGAGAAAACCGGGACTGCTTGGATGGACGGACATGATCTCCAGAAAGGAGAGCGCCACCCCGCCACGCGCACGTGCCTCATGATAGGCTATGAAATCGTCAAAAACGCCATGGAACGCCAGCCCTGTCGCATGGGCCGATCGAAAGATCCGGTTGCGAAGCGTCAGGTTCCTGATCGTGAGCAGCTTGTCGACGTGCGTAAACATAATCCTGTCCTAATTTCCAACGTGGGGCGCTCTCTTCACGGCCGGTATGCGCAGTTCCTTCTTCAGGCTGGCTGATTTGGCCTTAGCATGATCGACAGCCCGCCATCGATCGCGAGATTGGAGCCGGTGATGTAACTGCCCGCATCGCTCGCAAGCAACTGTATGAGGCCCTCGATCTCCTCGACCTCTCCGCAACGCCCGAGAGCGATCATCGAAGAGAATGATTTGAGCGCCGCCGCTCCTGCTCCAGGCCCCTGCGCCTGCTCGACCTGATCGAACACCCCGCGCATGATATCAGTGAGGAACATGCCCAGGATGAGCGAGTTCACGGTGATCCCGTCGTGCCCCAGTTCAGTCGCTGCCGTACGGGTGTAGCTGTTGAGCGCTCCCTTGACCGCGGTGTACATGGATGCGCCCTCATGGGGAGAGGCGCAGACCGTTGTAGCCGAGGAACTGAAAAGGATCCGGCCCCAGCGCTTCTGGCGCATGTGAGGAACAAACCCCCGCACCAACTCGACATTTGCCGAGAGATTGACCTGGACCATCTGATCAATCGCGTCATCGGTGATGGCCTCGATCGGCTGCAACATATCCTGCCCGGCATTACCGATGAAGATATCAATGCCGCCAAGCTCACCCATGCAATATTCCGAGAGCCTGGCGATGCTCTGCCGATCCCCCAAGTCGACGGTGCGATAGAGGATGTCGCCGCCGGCGACATCCTTGCTCAACGTGTCGACCGCCGATTTCAGGACATCTTCCCGTCTGGCGCAGATGACCACCCTGGCGCCTGAAATCGCAAGCGCGCGGGCCATGTGGTAACCAAGCCCCGTAGCCCCGCCCGTGACCAGCGCCGTCTTTCCGGTCAGATCGAACTTCTTGAATGCTTCGCTCATTTGAGTCTCTTTCCCAATATGTCCCAATGCGGCGGCTTACTTGCGTGAAGCGGTGTATTTTCCGCCCAGCAGGCCGAGTTCCGGAGCCATGACGTATCCGCTCCTCGCATTGACGACCGCCTCGATCGAATTGACGCAGCGGGCGCCCGTCATCGACATCGCGTCCTTGAGGGCGGTTCCAAAACCACCCGGTTGTCCGAGTGGAAATTCGCCATAGAATGGCGGCATGCTGTCGAGTTCGACCCGATAGCCGCCATCATGTCCGACATAACGCCATTCGGGCGCCATATCCGACCCGATGCGAGTGACATGATTGACCGACAGCATGGGCTCGCCGCCCACCATGCCGATCACCGAGAAGCGCAGCGCCGCGATGGTTCCCTTTTCAACCACCAGTCCGCCCGGTGCGGTGAATGTTTCCGGAGCGGGGTAGAAATCCGCATCATATTTCAGTTCGTCGACCGTAACGCCCAGCGCATCCCCCAGGATATACGGCACGGCGCCCCAGGTGACCCGGAGAACGTCGGTTACGTTGCTGGGAAGATCTTCAGGCTTGCGTCCATAGCCCATGTTGGTGAGTGTTTCCGGCACGGTATAGGTGGAATAATCGACCACTTCCCAGGTGCGCATCGCCTTCACGCCGCCTACCGCTCCAGACATGGTGAAGGCGAGAATATCCGTGAAACCGGGATCAAATCCTGTGAAGAAGATGGTGGAATTGCCCTTGGCGCACGCCTTGTTGAGGCGCTCCACGAACGCTTCGCCATTGACGAGATGCTTGTAATGGCCCCCGGAAGCGATGGGAGAAACAACATTCTTGCCTGACTCGAGAATCCGCAGAAGATCGCCCATCCAGAATTCGGTGGGGCTGTCCGGAATGCTGGGATCAGCCATCATGTCGCGGGGCATGAACAGCACGCAGTCCGCATCAAGCGACAGAAGAGCATCGACATCGCGCGTTGCAATGACGCCGATGGGATCACCGCTAGCAATGACGCCCGCGTCCTTCCCATCCTTTTCATCAGTATAGACACGAACGCCCACAAGTTCGAGATGCGGATTCATCAGGATGTATTGAAGAGTGGGGACACCAACGTAACCCGCTCCCCATTGAATCACCTTGTAGACCTTGCCCATAACTTCTCCCGTTACTTGGAACTGCAATTGCGCAGCCACTTTGTGGAATTTCTGCTGCATACCATAAATTAGCGGATTTAAGTCAATACGTATTCAAAATAATAATATTGTATGCGATTTATGCGATGTGCGCAAGATGCGGCTCGCCGCCAGCGAGAATCCGCACGTCCGTTAATGATGGGAAGCGGCCGCAGGCGCTTATCGGGGGGCGTCGAGCCTCAACTCAACATTCTGTCCATCCTGGCAATCACCTTGCGGTGCATTTCTTCGATCGAATCGATCGCCGCCTGACCGTCACCCCCTTCGACAAGGTCGAACTGGGCGCTGAAACGAACATTACAGCGATCCACTCCAAGGGGACTCACGGTGATCCGGCCATAATAGTTGCGCATGCCATTCAACTCCCCTTCGACGCGAAACACGAGCGTTCCAGCATCGCGATCCGCGGCAAGGAGCGTCTCCAGCACATAGTCCGGAACAGCCGCGCGAAATTCCTCAGGATAGAGTTCCTTGGCGATGAACGCCCGCCTGGTGCATGGCAGCACACCCTCGATATTGCCCTCAGCCAGGTCGATGCGGGATAATTTGAGCGGAATATCGTCCGGAAAATATTGGAGAAACCCCGACCAGTCATTCATCGCATCGAAGAAGCGGACCGCTGCAAGGTCGATATCAGCCTCGACAAATGTATTGCACCGCCCAAATCCAGCCATGATCCGCCTCCTATAACATCCGCCTCGCACCACCTCCCGGAGGGGAAAGCAGCCTGTCGCATTTTAATGGGCCTCAGACCCCCGGATCAGAATATTTCATTGATCCTGCATGCGATCTATATATCTCGCATACAATCTTGACAACAGCTATGCAAGCCGCGCCGGCATTGAGGCGTGAAAAGCATGCCGCATCCGCAATATCCGGAGAGACGCTGGAGCATAAGCTGACCGGCGCGATCATGGCGAGGCCGCTCCTGCGGGGCAGCGTTACGAGCTTCTCCACGGCATATGAGAGCGGGACGGTTATGATGTCGTCATCGCGGCGGGCGGCGTCATGGAAGCGGCTGCGGGAAACCCGCAGCCGCCCTTCCTGATGATGTCAGCCTTCGCCCATTCCCTCGGCCGGCTGGGGCGCGGCGCCGGCGCGGACCTTGTCCTCGATGCGCTGGCCGACACCGGGGTCGATGCTCTTCCAATAGGCAAAGGCATTGCTCAGCACGGGTTCGCGCACACCGCCCAGCAGGCTGCCCGCGACCTGATCGACCAGCCTGGCGCGCTGGTCGTCGTTGAACACCTCTCGCACCAGAGTGCCAGGCTGACTGAAGTCGTCATCCTCGGCATGGAGCGTATAGGCGCTACGCACCATCGCGCCGTCGGCTTCCCAGCCGTCTTCGGCCTGGCCTTCCTCGTCGGCCCATGGCCGCCCGCCGGTGTTCGGCGCATAGACCGCCGCATCGCCCGTGTGATGATAGGCCATCTGGCCGTCGATCATATAGGTATTGACCGGCACCTTGGGCTGGTTGACCGGCAATTGGTGGAAGTTGGTGCCGATGCGATTGCGCTGCGCGTCATTATAGGCGAAGGCGCGGCCCAGCAGCATCTTGTCGGGCGACAGGCCGATGCCCGGCACGGTGTTGCCCGGTGAGAACGCCGCCTGTTCGATCTGGGCGAAGAAGTTCTCCGGGTTCCGGTTGAGCGTCATCGTGCCGACCGGGATCAGCGGATAATCCTTGTGCGACCAGGTCTTGGTCAGGTCGAACGGGTTGACCCGGTAATCCTTCGCATCGGCATAGGGCATGATCTGCACCGACACATCCCACACCGGGTGTTCGCCGCGCGCGATCGCCTCGAACAGGTCGCGGCGGTGGAAGTCCGCGTCGGCCCCGGCCATCGCGGCGGCTTCGGCATTGCTGAAGAACTCCATGCCCTGACGGGTGTGGAAATGATATTTGACCCAGAATTTCCCGCCAGCGGCATTCACCCACATATAGGTGTGCGAGCCGTAGCCGTTCATGTTGCGCCAGGTGCGGGGCAGACCGCGCTCGCCCATCAGATAAGCCACCTGATGCGCGGTTTCCGGGTTGCTAGTCCAGAAATCCCACTGCATGTGATTGTCGCGCAGGCCCGAGTCCGGCAGGCGCTTCTGGCTGCGGATGAAGTGCGGGAACTTCATCGGATCGCGCACGAAGAAGACCGGCGTGTTGTTGCCGACCAGATCGTAATTGCCTTCATCGGTGTAGAATTTGAGGCTGAAGCCGCGCACGTCGCGCCAGGTGTCGGGACTGCCCATCTCGCCGGCGACGGTGGAGAAGCGCGCGAGCATGTCGGTCTTCGCGCCTTTCTGGAACAAGGCCGCCTTGGTGTAGGCGGAAACATCCTCGCTCACCTCCAGCACGCCGAACGCGCCCGAACCCTTGGCATGGGGTTGGCGCTCAGGCACCTTCTCGCGGTTGAAATGCGCCATCTGCTCCAGGAAATGCACGTCGTGCAGCACGATCGGGCCATCCGGGCCAACCGTCAGCGAATTGCGGTCGCTGGCAGCGGGCGCGCCCGTGCTCATCGTTGATCCGCCCATTCTCGAATCCTGCTTCGTTGTTTGATCGGTCATAATGATACCCTCTTCTTCTCTTGGGAGATGATGCCTCCTGGGCCGCGTCTCGGCAAGGCCGCTCGGCGGGCGGTCTTGCGGGACTTTGCGATACGCGGCATGGAATAGGCGATATCGGGCAAGGAGCTGGCAAAATGAGTGAATTCGACTCTATTCCGCAACTGGGCCGGGGCGCTTATTGGCAGGAACTGGCGGTGGGGCAGAAGGGCAAGACCTGGCGGCGCACCGTGACCGAAGGCGATCTGGTGAACTTCATCAACGCCACCGGCATGGTGGAGGTGCTGTTCACCGACGCGACCTATCAGGGCGCGGTGAAGGGGCGGCTGGCGCCCGCGGCGCTTACCTACAGCTTTATCGAGGGGCTGATCTTTCAATCGGCGATTCAGGGCGTGGGCCTTGCCCTGCTGGAAGTCAGCATGAAGGCGGTGGCTCCGGTGCTGGTCAACGATACGATCTGGGCCGTGCAGGAGGTCGTCGGCATCCGCCCGACGAGCCGGAACAACCGCGCCGTCGTGACATGGGCGGTCACGGTCTATAATCAGGATGAGAAGGTCGTCATGACCTATGACGTCGCGCGCATGGTCAAGGGCGATCCGGCCAGGGACTGACGCGACGGAGCGGGTTGCGCGAAAATGACGAAGCCCGGTCCTGCCTGAGCAGTCCGGGCCTCATTCCCCTCCGAGGCGGGAACGGGTCAGCCGTCGTAGTCGCCGCCGATATTCTGATTGCGCGGCGGCGCGGCGGCGGTCAGGCGCAGAGCTTCTGCCGACTGGGCGAGGGAGCCGATTTCGTCCGGCGTGTCGTCGTCGTCGATCTGCACCTTTTGCAACGAACCGACGAGCGCATCCTGAAGATCGACGGGCAGGACGGTTTCTTCCGCGATCTCACGCAGGGCGACGACCGGATTCTTGTCGCGGTCGCGATCAAGGGTCAGTTCCGCGCCACCGGAAATCTCGCGCGCGCGCTGCGCCGCGAGAAGGACGAGATCAAAACGGTTGGTAACCTTGTCGACGCAATCTTCGACGGTAACTCGGGCCAAAAGGGCCTCCTGAACAAGGAATGAGAGTCGTGAGAGGCGCGCCTATCAGTCTGTCGCGCCGGAGTCAATGAAAGGGTGTCGCGGGCGCTTCGGGGCAGGTCGCTTTCCCCCTCACCCTTGCTATGGCCAAGCGCGGCAAACGGGCGCATGAACAGGGCATGGCGACCAACCAGCCCGCTCCGCCCGCGCAAGAGATGGACGGCATCCGACTGACGCTGGACGGCAATGTCCTGCGCGTGATTGATCAGGGTCCGGCGCTGCGCGACGCGCTGATCGACCTGATCGACGGGGCAAGGAAAAGCCTGAAGCTTTATTATTATATCTTCGCCGCGGACGGGAGCGGCCGGCTGGTGCTGGACCGGCTGGTCGCGGCGCGGGCGCGGGGCGTGGCCGTGACGCTGATGATCGACGCTTTCGGATCGGGCAATATACCGACCGCCTTCTTCGATCCCCTGGTCGAGGCGGGCGGGCAGTTCGGATGGTTCGGCGCGCGGCGCTCCACCCGCTATCTGATCCGCAACCATCAGAAGATGGCGATCGCCGACGACCGGCGGCTGCTGATCGGGGGCTTCAATGTCGAGGACAGCTATTTCGGCCTGCCGCAAGAGGATTGCTGGCATGACCTGGGCCTGATGATCGACGGGCCGCAAGCCGAGGCGATGGTGCTGTGGTATGGCCAGCTCTGGCGATGGGTGTCGACGCGCAGGCAGAGCTTTCGCCTGTTGCGCGGGCTGGTGCGCCACTGGGGCAAGCGGCCGCGGCATCAGGACGGATCGCCCTTTCACTGGCTCATCGGCGGGCCGACGCGGCGGCTCAGCCCGTGGGCCATGGTGGTGAAGCGCGATCTGGAAAAGGCGCGGCGGGTGGACATGGTGGAAGCCTATTTCTCGCCGGGCCGGGGGATGCTGAAACGGATCGCCGCAGCGGCGCGGCGCAAGGGCGCGCGGATCGTCCTGCCCGCCCGGTCGGACAATGGCGCGACGGTCGCGGCGGCGCGGCTGCTCTATGGGCCGCTGCTGCGGCGCGGCGTGGAGATTTTCGAATATCAGCCGTGCAAGCTGCACATGAAGCTGATCGTGATCGACGATGCGGTCTATATCGGGTCGGCCAATTTCGACATGCGCAGCCTGTTCCTCAATCTGGAAGTCATGCTGAAGATCGAGGACGCATCCTTTGCCGGGACGATGCGCGGCTTCATCGCGCGGCGGGCGGATGACAGCCGCCGCATCACGCTGGAAAGCCACAAGGCGCAGCGCGGGTTGCTGACGCTGGCGAAGCAGTGGATCAGCTATCTGTTGGTGGGTGTGCTCGACTATACGGTGACGCGGCGGCTCAATTTTCGCGATCCCAATGCGGACTGATCGCCTTCAGGCCAAAGCGTCCGCAGCAGGCGTATAGGGCAATCCCAGATCGTCGGCTACCGCCTGATACGTCACCTTGCCGTCCCAGACATTAAGCCCCGCGAGAAGGTGCGGGTCGCGGCGCATCGCCTCGCGCCAGCCAAGGTTCGCGATCCGCAGCGCATGGGGCAGCGTCACATTGTTGAGCGCATAGGTGCTGGTGTGCGCCACCGCGCCGGGCATGTTGGCGACGCAATAATGGACGACGCCGTCGATCACATAGGTCGGGTCGGCATGGGTGGTCGGACGGCTGGTTTCAAAGCAGCCGCCCTGGTCGATGGCGACATCCACCAGCACCGCGCCCTTCTTCATCGTCTTGAGCATTTCCGTCGTCACCAGCTTGGGCGCGGCGGCGCCGGGGATCAGCACCGCGCCGATCACGAGGTCGGCGTCGGCCACGCATTCAGCAAGGTTGGCGCGGTTGGAAAAGCGCGTCTTGGCCCGCGCCTCGAAATACATGCCCAGCCGTTCGAGCACCTGCGGGTCGCGATCGAGCACGGTCACGTCCGCACCCAGACCCGCCGCCATCTGCGCCGCGTTGAAGCCGACCACCCCGCCGCCGATCACCGCGACCTTGGCCGGGAGCACGCCAGGGACGCCGCCCAGCAGCACGCCGCGCCCGCCATTGGCCTTTTCGAGCGCCGTCGCGCCCGCCTGTATCGACATGCGCCCCGCGACCTGGCTCATCGGCTTGAGCAGCGGAAGGCCGCCGCTGTCGTCCGTCACCGTCTCATAGGCGATGCAGATCGCGCCCGACGCCATGAGGTCGCGAGTCTGTTCAGGATCGGGAGCGAGATGGAGATAGGCATAGAGGATCTGGCCGGGGCGCAGCAGGGCGCGCTCGTCCGGTTGCAGTTCCTTGACCTTCACGATCATCTCCGCCCTAGCGAAGATGTCCGCCACGTCAGAGACGATGCGGCCGCCTGCCCGTTCATAGAGCGCGTCATGGGCGCCGATCCCCTCGCCCGCCCCGCTTTCCACCAGCACCTCATGCCCGTGCGACGCCAGTTCATGCACGCTCTCGGGCGTGAGGCCGACGCGATATTCGTGATTCTTGTTTTCCCTGAGGGTGCCGACGATCATGATCCTGTTCTCCTCCATTCCCGACACGCAAAGGACATGCCCGACCTGCGGCGGTGATATATCGCGAAAATCGGATTGGTCGAGCGGTTCGACAAGGGGCGAGCGGATTGTCCCGTTTGCCGGTGGCGCGCAAAGGGCTTTCCCGCTTGATGCAGATCAGCGCGATTTCAGGGAACGTCTCGGCCCTCTCCTCGTTCTATCCATGCTCACTCAGCACCGAGGCACAGACAGGCAGGGCGTGCGCGCCCATGCCGCACCTTCCGGCGCGCGAAGGAGCGTCAACGGTTTCCCAAGAAACTGGTCGGAGTCGGATATCGGACATATCATCAGCCAGTGACCATCTGCCCCCGGCCTTCCCCCCAAAAAAAGCGGAAATATTCCGATGGGAAGGCTGCGTCGGATGGCGCCGGACCACGGACCGCTATCGACGACAGGCCGGGATATCCATGTGAGGATTTCTGGATGAAGATCGCGCAAATTGCTCCTCTGGCTGAAAGCGTCCCTCCCAAGCTTTATGGGGGAACGGAACGGATCGTATCCTATCTGACCGAAGAACTGGTGCGGCAGGGCCATGACGTCACCCTGTTCGCCAGCGGGGATTCCCGCACGAGCGCGGAGCTTGTTCCCGTCACGCCCATGGCGTTGCGGCTGAACGACAAGGTCATGGACCCCATCCCCTATCATATGATGCTGCTGGAGGCGGTGATGCGCCGGGCCGACGAGTTCGACGCGCTGCATTTCCATATCGACATCCTGCACATGCCGATGGTTCGGGACTGTCTGGAGCGGACCGTGACGACGTTGCACGGGCGGCTCGATCTGCCGGACCTGCCCGCTTTCTATCGCATCTTCCCGCACCATCCGCTGGTGTCGATTTCCGACCATCAACGGCTGCCGATGCCGCCCGTCAACTGGGCGGGCACCATCCACCATGGCCTGCCTGCGGACCTGCTGCCGCCGGCATGGGGACCGGGCGAGGGCTATCTGGCGTTTCTGGGGCGCATTTCACCCGAAAAGCGGCCGGACCGGGCCATCCGCATCGCTGCCCGTTCCGGCCTGCCGCTGCGCATCGCGGCCAAGATCGACGCGGTCGACCGCGACTATTGGGAACGGGAGATCGCGCCCCTGGTCGACCAATACCCGAATGTCCACTTCATCGGCGAGATCGACGAACGGCAGAAGGCGGAATTTCTGGGACAGGCGCGCGCGCTCCTCTTTCCGATCGACTGGCCCGAGCCTTTCGGCCTGGTGATGATCGAAGCCATGGCCTGCGCCACGCCGGTCATCGCCTTCCGCTGCGGATCGGTGCCCGAGATCATCGACGACGGCCTGTCCGGCTTCATCGTCGAGAGCGAGGATGAAGCGGTCGCCGCCGTCGCAAGGCTCCGGCATCTGGATCGCAGGCGGGTCCGCGCCGTATTTGATGCACGTTTCACTGCGCAGCGCATGGCGAGCGACTATATTGCGCTCTATCGTGACCTGCCCGGCGCGCGGATGGAAGCGGCGCGCCTGCGACGGCAACGAGGGGAAGAAGCCGGTCTGCAAGTCGTTGCGTGAAGGAAAAGCCATGGCATCATCCATCCAGTCGCAAACCGACAGGGCGCCCGCGGGGCTGGAGCAAACACTGTCGCAGATGAACACGCAGTTCTTCATCCCCGCTACCGCTTCGCTGCACGAACGCCGCCCGCGCACGTTGAAACATGGCGACAGCTTCGCCGTCTTCGACCATAGCGGAGACGCGATTTCCGGGCCGGGCAGTCCCGAGGGCCTTTATTATCGCGACACGCGGCACCTGTCCCACCTGTTCCTGACCGTGAACGGGCAGCGCCCCATCCTGCTGAGTTCGGGCCTGCGGGACGACAATACGATGCTGACCTGCGACCTTGCCAATCCCGATTTCATCGGGTCGGACGGCGCGGTGGAGGTCGAACATGACCTCATCCACCTTCGCCGGACCCGCTTCCTGTGGAAGAGCGCGGTCTATGAACGCATCACCATCCGCAATTTCGACAAGCAGGCCCGGCACATGACCGTGGGGATCGGCTTCGACGCCGATTTCCGCGATCTGTTCGAAATCCGGGGAACCGTCCGCCAGCGGCGCGGCACGATGATGGAGCCGGAGATACAGGCCGACACCCTATGCCTTCGCTACAAGGGGCTGGACGATCGGGACCGGCTGACGCAGATCGAGTTCGACCCCGTGCCCCAGTTGCTGACGGCCACCGAGGCTCGGTTCGACATTGCCCTGTCGCCGGAAGAACGGTGCACCATCTTCATGCGGATCGGCTGCATCGCCGAACAATCGGACGACGACCTGCCCAAGCGGTTCCTCAAATCCCTGCGCGAGGCGATGCAGGGATCGCGGCAGGCCCTGACGCGCGGCGCGTCGATCCGGTCCTCCAACCAGTTGTTCAACGAAGTGACGCGCCGGGCCGTGGCGGACATCGCCATGCTGTCGACGGAAACGGAATATGGCCCTTATCCCTATGCCGGGATTCCCTGGTTCAGCACGATCTTCGGCCGGGACGCGATCATCACGGCGATGCAGACGCTCTGGCTCGATCCGGCGATCAGCCGCGGGGTGTTGGGCTATCTGGCGGCGCATCAGGCGACCGGCTTCGATCCGGCGGCCGACGCCGAACCGGGCAAGATCCTGCATGAAGTGCGCCATGGCGAAATGGCGGAATTGGGCGAGGTGCCCTTCCGCCATTATTATGGGAGCATCGATTCGACGCCGCTCTTCGTGATGCTGGCGGGCGCCTATATGGAGCGGACGGACGACATGCCGTTCATCCGGACGATCCGGGATCATATCGACGCGGCGCTGTGCTGGATCGACGATCATGGCGACCGGGACGGCGACGGCTTCGTCGAATATGGCCGCCTGACCGACGAAGGGCTGGTCAATCAGGGCTGGAAGGACAGCCATGATTCCATCTTTCACGCCGATGGGACGATCGCGCAGGGGCCGATCGCGCTGGCGGAGGTGCAGGCCTATGTCTTTGGCGCATGGAACGCCGCCGCGCTGATCTTCGACAGATTGGGGGACACAGAGCGGGCGGAGCACTATCTGGAACGGGCGCGCCGGATGGGCGAAGCGTTCGACACCGCCTTTTTCGACGAGGAACTGGACACCTATGTGCTGGCGCTCGACGGGCAGAAGCGGCCCTGTCGGGTCCGGTCGTCCAATGCCGGACATGTCCTTTTCGCCGGGCTGGCGCGGGAGGATCGCGCGGCGGCGGTGGTGCGCTCGCTCATGGTTCCGGCCTCCTTTTCGGGATGGGGCATCCGCACGATCGCATCGACCGAGGCCCGCTATAATCCGATGAGCTATCATAACGGGTCGATCTGGCCGCATGACAACGCGCTGATCGCGGCGGGCTTCTCCCGCTATGGCTACAGGCGGGAAGCGGCGCGGATTTTCGAGGGGCTGTTCGCCGCCGCCACCTATGTCGACCAGATGCGGTTGCCCGAACTGTTCTGCGGCTTTCCCCGCAGGCGGTCGCAGGGGCCGACCTTCTATCCCGTGGCGTGCAGCCCGCAGGCCTGGTCGGCGGCCGCTCCGCTGTTCCTCATCCAGGCGAGCCTGGGGCTGAATTTCGATACGGACGAGCAACAGGTGCGGTTGATCGAGCCGACCCTGCCCGGCTTCCTCGACAGGCTGACGCTTCGCGGCCTGCCGATCGGCGAGGCGAAGATCGACATCGAGTGCGTGAACATGGCGGGCAATGTCGTCGTCAAATCCTCCCACGGCACGGACGCGCGGGTGCTGGTCCTGACCTGAGCGGCGGCGTCAGGCCCCGGTGGCGCTGCCCATCGTGGGTTGGCGGGGGCATAGAAAAACTATGTTGAGCTATTCTCAACTTAAATAATAGAGAACATGCCAACGGGACAGGACCACCTGACTGCAAAATCAAGCAGACAAAGGGGTTCGGTTTTCATGTTTCGCAGTATTGCAACGCGTGGCGGCATCTCCCGCGCAGCGCTTCTCATCGCCTGCCTGACGCCATCGGCGGCGGCCCTTGCACAAGAGCCTATCGACGCGCCGGACGATGCGGGCAGCGCCGAGATCATCGTCCAGGGCATTCGCGCCGGGCTTGATCGGTCGCTTTCCGTCAAGCGCAACGCCGACAGCGTCGTCGACGCGATCAGCGCCGAGGATGTCGGGCACTTTCCCGATGTGAACATCGCCGAATCCGTGCAGCGGATCAGCGGCGTCCAGATCAACCGCGTGCGCGGCGAAGGACGCAGCGTCAATATTCGCGGCCTGCCGTCCAACTTCACGCAAACGACGCTCAACGGCCGCGTGCTGCCCAATGCCAGCGGCGATTCGGCGGGCAGCCGCACCTTCGACTTTACCATTCTTCCGCCTGAATTCGTGCGGACCCTGTCGGTCTATAAATCGCCGACGGCCGATCTGGACGAAGGCGGGCTGGCGGGCACGGTGGACGTGCGCACGCCGCGGCCCTTCGACATCGGCAAGCGCGTGCTGTCGGCATCGGCGCAGGCGGAATATGAAACCAATTCGGGCAAGGCGTCGCCGCGCGTTTCGGGCTTCTATTCCGACAGTTTCGCGGATGACCGCCTCGGCGTCTCGCTTGGCGTCTCCTACACCCGCCGTCGCCCCCAGACGCAGAATGCGAGCCTTGGATACACGACCGCGAAGGAAGGCAGCGGCGTCGCTCCCGCCGATCTGAATGGCGATGGAACGATCGACAACGCGCTTGCCGTCCGGTTCCCCAACCAGATCAACTATTATCAATATGATGAGGATAATCAGCGCCTCAGCGGCATCGCCTCGCTGCAATATCGCGCGACGGATTCGCTGACCTTATCGCTCGACGGCTTCTATTCGCGCCTCAAGGTGGAGGCCGTGACCAACGAATTCCTGCAAATCTTCGCCAACGCCCGCAATGTGGTGAGCGCGACCACGGAGGTTCTGGACGGCCTGCCGACCACCACCCGACTCCGCGTGACGGACCTCGACATGCGCGGCGGCGGACGTTTCGAGGATCGCGTCAGCGACACCTATTCGCTGGTCGGCGGCGCCCATTATGAAGCCGACGGCTGGACCGCCTCGCTCGAAGGCTCCTACGCCTCGTCGAAACAGAATCTGCAAAACCTCAATATCGCGGACATCGCCACCGGCGAGGCGGAGTTCATCTCCACGCCCGGAAGCACGCTGTGGACGATGAACTATTATAATGGCTTCGACACGGCGCGGCTTGATCCGAACAGCTATCGCGTGGCGAGCCTCAATGGCGCTTTCAATCGGCACAGTTCCGACCGGCTGTGGGATATCAAGGGCGACCTGCGGCGTGAGTTCGGCGACCGGGGCCTGACCGCCTTTCAGACCGGCTTCCATTATAGCGATCGCAAAATCTATCGGGACAACCATGCGCTGACCGTGCAGGCCGCGGGCGTCTCGACGCTCTATGGGGGGCTGCCGGCGGGACCGACGGCCGGTTCCTACAGCGCCGCCCCGTTCATGCAGGTCATCAAGGCGGGCAAGGGACGTTTCCTTGGTAGCTATGGCGGCAGCGCGGCTTTCGCCGATAGCTGGCTGGCGTCCGATACCAGAGGCTTCATCGCCAACTTTTCCGATGAGGAGCTGATCGCGGCGGGAACCTACACCAACGACCCGACCGGCATCACCAACGTCAAGGAAAAGATATTTGCGGGCTATGCGCGCGGCGACTTCCTGTTCGGCAATCTGTCGGGCAATGTGGGCTTCCGCGTCGTGCATACGCAGCAGGCGAGCGTCGGCGTCAGCCCGGACCTTACCGGCATCACGGTCGAGCCGGATGCCGGAAACGTCACGCGCGTGCCCGCCTCCGCGCCGATCACGGTGAAACGGGATTATTGGGATTTCCTGCCCGCGCTGAACCTCAAATGGCAGGTCGCCGACAATCTGCTGCTGCGCTTTTCCGCTTCGCGCACGATGACCCGGCCCAATCTCAGCCAGATCTCGCCGACCACCACCGCCAGCGGCACCGCGCGCACCATCACGCAGAACAACCCCTATCTCGATCCCTTCCGCGCCCATAATCTGGACGCGACGGCCGAATGGTATTTCAATCAGGACGGCCTGATCGGCGCCTCGCTCTTCTACAAGGATCTGAAGTCGCTGATCCGCGACCAGACCACGGTCCAGTCGGTGCCTGTGACCTTTATTTACTCGAACGGGAACCGCGTCAGTTCCAACCTCGATTTCACCGCCAGCCAGTTGGTGAACGGCGAAGGCGTCAGCGTGAAGGGCTTCGAGCTTTACTATCAGCAGGCGTTCCGTTTCCTGCCTGCGCCGTTCGACGGCCTGGGCGCGGTCGCCAACTATACCTTCATCGACAATAGCGACCCGACCCAGCTCACCGCGGCGTCGCGCAACAATTATAATATCACGGGCTATTATGAAAAAGGACCGATCGGCGCGCGCCTGTCCTATAGCTGGCGCAGCGGGTTCCTGTCGACGGCGTCGATCCTGCCGGCGCTGAGCCAATATACCCGGTCCTATGGCACGCTCGACGGCAGCATCAACCTGAAGCTCAACGATCGTTTTTCCGTCGTGCTGGAGGCGGTCAACATTCTCGACACGGATGAGCGCGTCCGCTTCACCAACGGCCTGCCGCAGGCCTATCTGGATGCGGGCAAGCGCATCTTCGGCGGCGTCAGGTTCTCGCTGTGACGGGGCGGCGCAAGCTCGACCGGCGCGGGTTCCTCCGGGCGGGCGTGGCGGCGGCGACATTGCTGCCGGTCGCCTCCGGCCTGGCGGCCACCGGCCCCCGGCGCAGGCCGAACATCGTCATCATCCTGCTGGACGATTTCGGGATCGGCGACGCGCGCAGCTATAATCCATGGTCGGCGATCCCGACGCCCCATATCGACCGCCTCGCGCGCGAGGGCATGCGCTTTGCCGACATGCATTCTTCCTCAGCGGTGTGCACGCCGAGCCGATACAGCATCTTGACCGGCCGCTATTGCTGGCGATCCCGGCTGAAATCGGGCGTGCTGGACGGGACCGGCACCAACCTGATCGAACCGGGCCGCCTGACCCTGCCCGGCCTGTTGAAGCAGGCGGGATACCGCACCGGCGGCGTCGGGAAATGGCATCTGGGTCTGGGCGAAGGAGAAGCGACCGATTACAGCAAGCCGCTGCGCCCCGGCCCGGTCGATCACGGCTTCGATTATTATTTCGGCATTCCCTCCTCGCTCGATTTCCCGCCCTATCTCTATTTCGAAAATGATCGCGTCGTGGAAGCCCCGACCGCGCATACCGATGGCAACGACGCCCCGCGCGGCGTGTTCTGGCGCAAAGGGGCCATCGCGCCGGGCTTCAGGATGGAAGAGGTCGTCCCGACCCTGACCGGCAAGGCCGTCGATTTCGTCGCGAAAGGCAGGAAGGACCAGCCCTTTTTCCTCTATTTCCCGCTGCCCTCGCCGCACACGCCGTGGGTGCCGCTGCCCGAATATCAGGGCAAGTCGGGCGCTGGCCTCTATGGCGATTATGTGGTGGAAACCGATGCGATGATCGGGCGGCTGCTGGATGCGATCGACGCCAGCGGCGCGGCGAGCGACACCATCGTCATCGTCACCAGCGACAATGGCGCGGACTGGAAGCCGCAGGACGCCGCCCGCTTCGCCCATCGCGCCAACGCCCATTGGCGGGGAGAAAAAGCCGATGCGTGGGAAGCGGGCCATCGCGTCCCGTTCATCATTCGCTGGCCCGGCCGCATCGCCCCCGGATCAGAGAGCGAGGAGACCGGATCGCTGACGGATATCATGGCGACGATCGCGGGCGCGCTCGACCTGCCGCTGCCCGACGATGCGGCGGAGGACAGCTTCAACCTGCTCCCCGCATTGCAGCAAAGCGGTCATGCGCCCATTCGGCCCAACATCGTCGATCATTCGCTGCACGGAATGTTCACCATTCGCGAGGGCCACTGGAAACTGATCCTGGGCCTCGGTTCGGGCGGTTTCACCTTGCCAAAAGAGGTCGATGCGGCGTTGGGTGGGCCACAGGGGCAACTCTATGACCTGGATGCCGACCCGCGAGAGGAGAATAATCTTTATGACAAACGACCCGACATCGTCGCGCGCCTCTCCGCCACGCTCGACGGATTGCAGCGCGACGGCCGCAGCCGGCCACGCCGGGCCATCTGACATGGCGCAGACCGCAGCGGGGGCAGGCGATGCGGAGGATGAGGATATGGCATTCGTGCCGGGAGGAAGCTTCCTCATGGGTTCGAACGATCACTATCCCGAGGAACGGCCCGCCCGGTCCTCGACCGTCGATGCGTTCCTGATGGATCGCACGCCGGTCACCAATGCACAGTTCGCCCGCTTCGTCGCCGCGACCGGCCATGTGACCTTCGCCGAGATCGCACCCGATCCGCGTGACTATCCGGGCATGGACCCGGCGCTGGCCGTGCCCGGCTCCATTGTCTTCGTGCCGCCATCGCATCCGGTCCGTCTGGCGGACGGCCCGAACTGGTGGCGTTTCGTCACCGGCGCCGATTGGCGGCATCCGTCCGGGCCGGGCAGCAGCATCGACATGATCCCCGATCATCCGGTCGTCCACATCGGCTATACCGATGCGCTCGCCTACGCGGCATGGGTCGGCAAGCAACTGCCGACCGAGGCGGAATGGGAGCGCGCCGCGCGCGGCGGACTGGAAGGCGCGGCCTATGCCTGGGGCGACGACTTCATGCCGGGCGGGACGCGCATGACCAAGACCTGGGAGGGCCACTTCCCGCATGACAACAGGGCAGCCGCCGGTCTGGAGCGGACGGCGCCGGTCGCAAGCTATCCCGCCAACGGCTTTGGTCTTTTCGACATGATCGGCAATGTCTGGGAATGGACGGACGAAGCCGTGGCCGCGCGCGGGGAAAGCGGCTGCTGCGCCGGTCTGCCAGCCGCGGCGCAGGGCGGGCCGCAGGAACGCGTGCTCAAGGGCGGATCGCATATGTGCGCGCCCGAATATTGCCAACGCTACCGGCCAGCGGCGCGCTGGCTCCAGCCGATCGACACCACGACCTCGCATGTCGGCTTCCGCTGCATTCGACGGCTCGATCTTGAACGAGGGAAGGAGAATATATGAAGAGATGGAAAGGCGCGCTGCGCATCGCGGCCGCCGCAGCCATGATGGCCGGAACGGCGTTGACCCCGGTCATCGCCCCGGCCGCGGCCAAACCGGCAAGCCAGAGCCAGACCCCGCCGAACATCGTTCTCATCGTGCTGGACGATGTCGGCTTTTCCGATCTGGGCGCATTCGGTTCGGAAATCCGCACGCCGAATATCGATTCGCTCGCGGAAAACGGCCTGCGCTATAACCGTTTCGACAGCAAGGCGATCTGTTCATCGACCAGGGCCGCGCTGCTGACCGGGCGCAACAGCCAGACGGTCGGCATGCTGGACCTTGCGTCCAATGCCCCCCAGCCCGATCCCGACGCGACCGACGCGCAGCGTGGCGAGTTGCCGCGCAACATCGAGACCGTGGCGCAAGTGCTGAAGCGGGCGGGCTATGCGACCTGGGCGCTCGGCAAATGGCATCTGGCCCCGAAATATGACGAGGCCCCCGGCCATGACAAAGGGTCGTGGCCGCTCCAGCGCGGCTTCGATCATTTCTACGGCTTTCTGAGCGGCTGGACGGACCAGTATAAACCCGATCTGGTGAAGGATAACGCCCATGTCCCTGCCCCTGAAAAACCGGGATATCTGCTGACGCCCGATCTGGTCGACCATGCGATCGCCGCCTTCGATGCGGCCAGGGCATCGGGCGACAACAAGCCCAGTTTCGTCTATCTGGCGCTGGGCACGGCGCATGCTCCGATACAGGCGCCCAAATCCTATATCGACGCCTATGGCGACACCTATGCCAAGGGCTGGGACGCCATCCGCGCCGAACGCTTCGCAAGACAGAAGCAGTCGGGCGTCATTCCCGCCAGCACCCTGCTCCCGCCAAGCAATCCGGGCGACCGGCCCTGGTCGTCGCTCAGCGATCAGGAAAAGACGGTCTTCGCGCGTTTCATGGCGGCCTATGCCGGATTCATCACCCATGCCGATGACGAGATCGGCCGGCTGATCGCGCACCTGAAGCAGAACGGTCAATATGACAACACCCTGTTCGTGCTGGTGTCCGACAACGGCGCCGCGCCCGAATCCGGGCAGAATGGCGGCTTTTGGAAGCCATATGATCCCACCACTCCGGTCGCGGAGATGGCGGAGAATCTCGACAAGCTAGGCGGGCCTGAAACCCAGTCGCTTTATCAGCGGCCATGGGCGATGGCCGGCGTCACGCCGTTTCGGCGGTACAAGCTGTGGCCCTATGCCGGTGGCATCCGCACGCCGCTGATCCTGTCCTGGACGAACGGAATAAAGGCAAAAGGCGTCGTGCGCGCCCAGCATGTGGACGCGGTGGACATCAGCCCGACGCTGCTGGATGTCGCAGGCGTCTCCTTTGGCGGCAGGGCCGAACTGATCCCCGTCGCCGGCCGGTCGATCCGCGCTTCCTTCACCTCACCGACTGCCGGCAGCCGCGCTGTCCAGTTCTTCGCGCTGCGCGGTAACAGGGCGATTACGTCGGGTGACTGGAAGGCGGTCGCCATCCACAGTTATGGGACGGATTTCGCGCAAGATCGCTGGGCGCTGTTCAATGTCGCGCGGGATTTTTCTGAAAGCCAGGATTTGTCTGCCCGCTACCCGAAGAAACTCAAGGAATTGCAGGCGCTCTGGTGGAGCGAGGCGCGCAAGTACAGCGATCCCCCGCTCTCCGAACCATCGCCGCGGCTTCGGCAACTGCGCCAATATGACGACGATTTCCTTCCGGAAAGCAGCAATATCGATGGCGACGCGCAAGCCAGGCCTTGAAATGGGCCATGGTCCCCGCCGGCGCGATCTTGCTCACTGCCAGCGGGAATGCGTCCACATCGGTTCGCCTGTGTGCAGGACATATGCTACGAGGCATGGAAGGAGGGCTGGAAAATGGGTAATCGCAAGCCATGGGCGGTTGCCAGGGTCGGGAAACAGGATCATCCTGCCGGCATGGCTGACTCTTGCTGTTCCTCCAAAAGCTCCGAACTTGAACGCCTTGCGTTGCGGACGGACCAGCGCCGGGTTCTGGTCATCGTGCTGGTCATCAATGCCCTGATGTTCGTGGTGGAATTCGGCGCGGGGCTGGTCGCGGGGTCGACGGCGCTGATGGCGGATGCGACAGACATGCTGGGCGATGCGCTGGTCTACGGCGTCAGCCTCTATGCGCTCAGCCGCAGCGAGCGGTGGAAGGCGGGAGCCGCCATGGCCAAGGGCCTCTTCATCCTGCTGCTGGCAGTCGGGATCGCCATCAACGTCATCGTCAAGATCAGGACGGGCGTTCCGCCTTCCTCCACACTGATGCTGGCGTTCGGCAGCCTTGCGCTGATCGCGAACCTGCTCTGTTTCCGGCTGCTCTGGCGGTTCCGGGCGCAGGACGTGAACATGGCCAGCACCTTCGAATGTTCCCGCAACGACCTGATCTCCAATGTCGGGGTGCTGGTGGCCGCTGGCGCCGTCGCGTTGTTGCATTCGCCCTGGCCCGACATATTGATCGGCTCGGCCATGGCGGCGCTTTTCATGCGCTCGTCCCTGCGGGTCATCGGCGATGCCATGCCGCATTTGAGAGCCGCCTGAGCGGCGCGCCGCTATTGCGGATAGCGGATCGCCATCACCTCATATTCCTTTTCCCCGGCGGGAAGCATCACCCGGCGCAGGTCGCCCACCGCCGCGCCGCGCAACGCCCGCGCGATGGGAGAGCCCCAGCCGATCCGGCCCGCGCCCGCATCCGCCTCGTCATTGCCGACGATGGTGACGGTGCGGTGGTGGTCATCCTCGTCCGCGATGGTGACGGTCGCGCCGAAATAGACCCGGCTCTTGTCCGGTTGCGCCTTCGGATCGACAACCCTGGCGTCCTTCATCTTCTTCGACAGGCGGCGCAATTGCCCGTCGATCTCCCGCATCCGCTTGCGGCCGTAGAGATAGTCGCCATTTTCGCTGCGGTCGCCATTGCCCGCCGCCCAACTGACGATCTCGACGATGCGAGGGCGTTCGACCCCCAGCAGTTGGTCATATTCGGCCCGCAGTTTCGCGAAGCCTTCGGGCGAGATGTAATTGGGATGCGCGCTCATGCCGCGGCCTTAGCGCAGCTTCAGCCCGGTGTCTGCTTCCCCAGATAGCGGCTGAGCACCGCATTGGTGCCCCGGAAGCGCGCCCGTTCCGGGTTCATCGCTTCATAGACCACCGCATTTTCCAGCACCCGCTGCACATAGTTGCGCGTTTCGAAGATCGGGATGTTCTCGATCCAGCGCAGCCAGTCGCCGCCCGGCATACGGGGGTCGCCATTGGCCGCGATCCATTTGTTCACATTGCCGGGGCCGGCATTATAGGCCGCCACCGCCAGCGGGTAGCTGTTGCCATAATAGCGCAGCATCCGTTCGAAATAGGACGATCCCAGCATGATGTTGTAGCTGGTGTCGCTGGTCAGCGATCCGGGCGTGTAGCCGAGGCCGAGCTTGCCCGCCTGCTCGCGCGCGGTGCCGGGCATGAGTTGCATCAGCCCGCGCGCGCCCGCATGGCTGACGGCGGCGCGGTCGAACTGGCTTTCCTGCCGGGCGATGGCGTGGACCATCGTCCAGTTGGACTGGGCCGAAGGCGGCACCGGCACGCGGGGAAAGGCGCTTTCGCCATAGCCGGTGAGGCCGCTCGATACGGCGCGGCGGCCGACCATCACGCCCATGTCCGGGCGGCCGATGCTCTTGGCGAGTTCGGCCGCCAGATAATGATCGCTGTCGCTGTCGGCATTGTTGGCGATGGCGCGGGCGAATTTGCTCTGATCCTCCCAATAGCCCATCGCGCCCAATGCCCGGACGGCGCGCACCACCGTGCGGCTGTTGAACGCGGCGCGCTCGGCGGCGGAAATCGCCACCGCCTGTTCATGGACGGTGGGGGCAGGTATGGGGCGGCCCAGCCGTTCGAGCGAAAGCTGTCCGTAAAACTGGTCGGGGAAAACCGCCGCCTGCTGGAAATAGCTGTTCGCCGATGCGGCATCGCCAGCGGTCAGCGCGGCGCGCCCTGCCCAATAATAGCCCTTGGATTGCGTCTGGGGCGATTTGGCGGCGGCGGCATAACGGCGGAACATGCTCACCGCGTCGGCGGGCCGGTTGAGGTTGTAGAAAGCCGTCGTCCCCGCCAGCCAGGCGAGGCTGGTATAATCGTCCCGCTCGCCGATGGGCCTTGTGCTGACGTCGGTGCCCGGCGCATAGGCGTCGTCGATCTTGCTGGCGATGCCCCAAGCGAAGCTCCACTGGCTGTCATTGGCCGAGGCCCGCGCCTGATTGAGCAGCGCCTCGTAGAATTTCTCGGCATTGCCGGGCCGGTAGGACAGCGCGGGCCGGTTGGCCAGATATTGCCGCGCCGCGACCCAGTTGCCGGTATCGCGCAGCCAGATCGCCTTGTCCGCGACGAAGCCCGCGTCGCTCGCGCCTGTCGCTTCGGCCGCCTGCATCTTCATGGCGGCGTCCGGCGCTTTCTGGCGGAAGGCGATCCGCGCGACATAGACCGGGCGGCGGGCGGGCGAGACATAGGCCAGCATCCGCGTCGCGCCCATCACGTCATTGCCCCACAACAGCATGTCGGCGCGCTGGTCATGATCGGCGACGCTGAAGCCCGATCCGAACAGCGAGAGCAGCCGCGCCTCGTCCGTGGGCGCCAGCGATCCGCCGATCCACGCATTGCGCGCCGCGACGCGGGCTTCGTCCATCCGGCCCAACTGCATCAACGCGACCGCGTTGCGGGCATGGCCTACCGCCGTGCGCGCCGGGAAGCGGGCGAAGAAGGCCGTGACCTGCCGGGGATCGTAGCTGTCGGGATTGATCCCGGTTTCCGCCAGCCGCCGCATCCTGTCCTCGCCCGGCCAGCCGGGGTTGGCGGTGATGAAGCTCATATAGGTGGAAGCGCCAAGACCGTCGCTTTGCTGAAGCGCGCGCCACTGGCTGATGACGGCATTGACCGAAGCGTCCGGGGAAACGCCGACCCGCCCGCTGACCTGATTCCACTGGCTGCCGCTGCTCTGCGGGCTGCCCTGCGACGGCAGCGGCTGGACCACCGCGCCGGGCGGGAAGTTGGGATTGCTGGAAGCCGGGGCATTCACCTGCGCGCTGGCGCTGGCGGTGGCGAGCAAAAAGGCGATCAAGGGCATACGAACCATCAAGCCATCGGGATAAAAGGGCGAACGCATTATGGACATAATCGCAATTGCATCCTTATCAGGTCCTGAATGACGCGCTATAGCGCCCGGTTCAAGAACAATGCCCCGGAATCCCGGAGAATTGAAGGAGTAAAATCATGTTTTCCGGGTCCATACCGGCTCTTGTGACGCCCTTTCGCGACGGGGCGGTCGATGAAGGGGCCTTCCGCGCCTTTGTCGACTGGCAGATTGCGGAGGGCAGCAAGGGCCTCGTCCCCTGCGGCACCACAGGGGAAAGCTCCACCATGACGGTGGCGGAACATAATCGCGTGATCGCGATCTGCGTCGATCAGGTGGCGGGCCGGGCGCCGGTGATCGCAGGCTGCGGATCGAACGACACGCGCATCGCGCTGGAACATATGTTCGCCGCGCAGGCCGCGGGCGCGGACGCCGCCCTGGTGGTGGCCCCCTATTACAACAAGCCGAATCAGGACGGCCTCTATCGCCATTATGCCTATCTGGCCGAACGCTGCGACCTGCCCATCGTCATCTATAATGTGCCCAGCCGCACCATCACCGATGTCGGCGTGCCGGTGATCCACCAGCTCGCACAGGATTTCCGCACCGTCGTGGGAATCAAGGACGCCACCGGGAATCTGGGGCGGGTCACCGCGCAGCGGCTCGCCTGCGGGCCGGACTTCTGCCAGCTTTCGGGCAATGACGAAACCGCGCTTGCCTTCAACGCTTCCGGTGGCCGGGGATGCATCTCTGTCACCGCCAATGTCGCGCCGCGCCTGTGCGCCGAATTTCAGGCGGCCTGCGCGAAGGGCGACTGGACCGGCGCGCTCGCGCTGCACGACCGGCTTTATCCGCTGCACGACGCGCTGTTCAGCGATTCTTCACCTGGGCCGGTCAAATATGCCCTCACGCGCGTTCGGCCCGACATGCCCGGCGACGTCCGCCTGCCGATCACATGGCCGTCGGAATCGAGCCGTGCCGCCGTCGACCGGGCGCTGGAGATCGCCGGTCTGGTTTAACCGGCCGGCGGCCCCATATAGCAAGCGCATAGGTTAGTTCTGGAAATCATGGCCCGTCCCCGTCCCGAAACATTCGACAAGAAGAAGATCGTCGCCGAAAACCGGCGCGCGCGCTTTGAATATTTCATCGACGACGTGTTCGAAGCCGGGATCGCGCTTCAGGGCACGGAGGTGAAATCGCTGCGCTTTGGTGAGGGCAACATCGCCGAAAGCTATGCCGAGGTGAAGGGCGCGCAGGTGTGGCTGGTCAACAGCAACATCCCCGAATTCAGCCATGGCAACCGCTATAATCACGAACCCAAACGCCCCCGCAAGCTGTTGCTGCACGAGCGGGAGATCGCCCGCATGCATGGCGCGGTCGAACGCAAGGGCATGACGCTGGTGCCGCTGTCGATCTATTTCAACAGTCGGGGCAAGGCGAAGGTCGAACTGGCGCTGGCGCGCGGCAAGAAGACCCATGACAAGCGCGAGACGATCAAGGAACGCGACTGGAAGCGCGATCAGCAGCGCATCATGAAGGCGCACGGCTGATGGGGCCTAAAGCGAGCATGGGGCGCTTCACCCGCTGGTGGCATGCCAATGCCCCGACCCGTGAATCGCTGGAGAACAGCCGCTTCCTCGCCCCGGTGGCGCATCGCGTGCTGGAACCTTCGCTCTGGCGCTTCACCCGCCGGTCGGTGCCGCGCGGCGTGGCGCTGGGCCTGCTGGTCGGCATCTTCCTGCTGGTCCCCGGTGTCCAGATCGCGGGCGCGGCGCTGCTGGCGCTGCCTTTCCGCGCGAACATCCCTGCCGCCGCCGCGATGACGTTCCTGTCCAATCCGGCGACCACGCCCTTCATCCTCTGGGCGTCGGTCTATATCGGCAACTGGATGCTGGGCCGCACCGCGGACGCGTCGGGCTTCATGGCGCTGGTCAACGATCATGC
This sequence comes from Sphingobium faniae, assembly GCA_900100475.1. Taxonomy (GTDB): domain Bacteria; phylum Pseudomonadota; class Alphaproteobacteria; order Sphingomonadales; family Sphingomonadaceae; genus Sphingobium; species Sphingobium faniae. Next base: position 155,731 of record FMTU01000003.1, read on the forward strand.
CAGCATCGGTCAATGGTGCGCCTGGCTCTTTTCGGAAGCCGCGCCCGCGTTGCTCTTCGGTCTGGCGCTGATTGCCTGCGCCGCCGCCGCTATCGGCTATTTCCTCGCCGACTGGTTCTGGCGTCATCGCATGGGCCGGAAATGGCGTGCGCGCAAATTGAGGACTGGCAAGCCGCCCGAAAGCAGCGCATTGGAGGAAGTCGCGCCCGTCTGATCGTGGAGGGCGCGATGCAGTTCCGAAGCGGGCGCAGGGGGAGCGCGGCATGGCCACGCGGTTGAAAAGCAAGGATGATGCGTGGTTGGCGCGACCGCCCTCGCGCCTTGCGCTGCCGTTGCTGATCGCCGCCGCGCTGATGTCGGCCGGCCTTGTCCTTCATGCCGTGGGCGACTGGGCGCTGGCGGCGGGATTTTGCGCCGCCGTGCTGGTTATCGCTACCCTGATTTCCTGGTTCCGCCATCTCTACCCCCCCGCCGCGTCCGATACCGAGGCGGTGCCGGACTGGACCGTGGCCCGCGCCGCCGCCGACGCCTCCAATGTCGCCATCGCCGTCACCGACCGCACCGGCCGCCTGCTCTGCGCGAGCGATCTGTTCGGTGAATGGTTCGCGGGCTATCCTGCCCCGCCCGCCGTGGTCGCGGATGGCGTCGTCACGGAAAAGCTTGTCGCCGCCGCGCGCAAGGCGTGGAAGGACGGCGAAGCGGCGGTGCGCGGCATGGCGCACGGCGCGCTGCGGCTGGACGTGGAGATTTGCCGCACGGGCCGGGCGGAGGATTATCTGCTCTGGCGCTTCACCCCCGTGCGCCAGCCCAGCGCGCTGGACGATGTGCATCGCCTGCTGACGGGCGAGGCGGGGCGGCAGTTGGGCGAAGCGGGCGTCATGGCGGCGTTGATCGGAGGGGAAGGGCGCATCCGGGCTGCCAATGGTGCGTTCCTGCTGCGTGCCGTGGGCCGGATCGACGCCAACGCCACCGGCCGCGATTTCGCCTCGCACATGCGCGTGGACGACAAGGGGCGGCTGTTCCTCGCCCGCGAGCAGACGGGCGGCCTGCCGTTGCGCCTGCTTCAGGTGCCGCTGCGCCGCGTGACCCAGCCGGGCGGCGGCCAGAGCGGCGGCCAAAGCATCGGTCAGGGCGGCGGGCAGGATGGGCCGATGCTCCTCCTCCTCATCGACGAGCCGGGCGGCGGCGGGGGAACCTCCGCGCTTTCCTATATCGAAACGCTGTTGTCCCTCCTGCCCTTTGGCCTGGCCATGGCGGATCGCGACGGGCGCATATTGTTCCTCAACAACGCCTTCTGCCGCGCGGTGGGACTGAAGCCGGGGGAAAAGACCAGCTATCCCGGCGATCTGGTGGTGCGGGAGGATCAGGCGGCGGTGGCCGACGCGGTGCGCCGTTTCGCGGTCGGCCCCCAAATGTCGGGCGACGTCGCGGTGCGCCTGCGCGAACAGCCTGATGAACCGACCGCGCTCAGCCTCGCGGGCGTACGCGGCCTTGGCGAGGCGGCGGTGCTCCTCAGCCTCAAGGACAATAGCGAGGAAAGCAAGCTCAAGCGGCAGGTGGCGCAGGCGACCAAGATGCAGGCCATCGGCCAGCTTGCGGGCGGCGTCGCGCATGATTTCAACAATATCCTGACCGCGATCATCGGCCATTGCGACCTGATGCTGATGCGCCATACGCCCGGCGACAGCGATTATGACGACATCCAGCAGATCAAGTCGAACAGCAACCGCGCGGCGGGCCTGACCCGCCAGCTCCTCGCCTTTTCCCGCCAGCAGACGTTGCGCCCGCAAATCCTCCAGTTGCCCGACATCGTCGCCGATGTGTCCAACCTGCTCAAGCGCCTGCTGGGCGAAAGCGTGAAGCTGGAGGTCAGCCATGGCCGCAATCTGGGGGCGGTGCGCGCCGATCCCGGCCAGTTGGAGCAGGTGATCGTGAACCTTGCCGTCAACGCCCGCGACGCCATGCCGCAGGGGGGGACGCTCAACATCCAGACCTATGCCGTGCCCGCCGCGCGCGTGCGCGAAATGCGGCATCAGATCCTGCCGGCGGGCGACTATACCGCGCTGCGCGTTTCCGACACCGGCCTTGGCATTGCCCCGGACGTGCTGGCGAAAATCTTCGAACCCTTTTTCACCACCAAGGAACTGGGCAAGGGCACCGGCCTTGGCCTCTCCACCGTCTATGGCATCGTCAAGCAGTCGGGCGGTTATATCTTCGCCGAATCGGACCCGGGGCACGGCGCCAGCTTCGTCATCTACCTGCCCGTCTATCGCGGCGCGGACGTCGATCAGGTCGTCCGCCCGCAGGCTCCGGTCCGCCGCAGCGAGACATGGGGCAGCGGCACCATCCTGCTGGTGGAGGATGAGGACATGGTCCGCGCCGTCGCCGAACGCGCGCTGGTGCGGCAGGGCTATAAGGTGCTGACCGCCCATGACGGCGAACAGGGGCTGGAGGTCCTGGCCGGGGACGAAAGCGTCGACCTGCTCATCTCGGACGTGGTCATGCCCAATATGGACGGCCCCTCCATGGTCGCCCGCGCGCGGCAGACACACCCCGACCTGCCGGTGCTTTTCATGTCGGGCTATGCCGAGGAACAGCTTCGCAAGTCGATCGACATCGCCAATGTCGCCTTCCTGCCCAAGCCTTTTTCCGTCAGCCAACTGGCCGAAGCCGCGCGCGATGCGATGGCCCTGCGTCCCATGGCGGAATGACCTTGCGCTGGATCAGGCCATTAGGACTGGGCAAGCCGCACCCGATACGATAGCGAAGCGGTTCCGCAACAGGGAAGGCAGGCATGTCGGACGGCAAGACCATCCTGATCGTCGAGGACGAAGCGATGATCGGCATGATGCTGGAGGATTATCTCGAAACGCTCGGTTACCGGCTGCATGGCCTCGCGGCATCGGTGGAGGAAGCCTGCGCGATGGCGCGGCGGGGCGGGTTCGACGCGGCGCTGCTCGACTGCAATCTGCAGGGCGAGAAAAGCTGGCCTGTCGCCGACATCCTCGTCGAAAACGCCATCCCCTTCGTCTTCGCGACCGGCGGGACGGCCGACGATCTGCCGCCTGCCCATGCGGACCGGCCCGCCTTGGCCAAGCCCTTCACCATCGGCGCGGTGGAACGCGCTCTGGGCAAGCTGCTGGAGAGGAAATAGGAAAATTCCGTTCCCCCCTTGTTCTTGTAGAACAAACGGGATACATGATGACCCTGCGCCACTGAATCGGCGCGTTCCGCTTGACAGGGGACAGGGCCATGACCGCAATGCTCTCACTCATCGATTCCAAGAAGACAGGCACAATGGACAGACAAAAAGCGTTGGAAGCGGCCCTTTCCCAGATCGACCGCGCCTTTGGCAAAGGCTCGGCGATGAAGCTGGGCAGCCGTGAGAAGATAGAGATCGAATCGATTTCGACCGGCTCGCTGGGCCTCGACATCGCGCTCGGCATCGGCGGCCTGCCACGCGGGCGCGTCATTGAGATTTACGGGCCGGAAAGCTCGGGCAAGACCACGCTGGCGCTGCACGCCATCGCCGAAGCCCAGAAGGGCGGCGGCATCGCGGCCTTTGTCGACGCCGAACATGCGCTCGATCCGGTCTATGCCAGGAAACTGGGCGTCGACATCGACGAACTGATCGTGTCCCAGCCCGACACCGGCGAACAGGCGCTGGAGATCGTCGACACGCTGGTCCGCTCCAACGCCATCGACGTGCTGGTGGTGGATTCGGTCGCCGCGCTCGTGCCGCGCGCGGAAATCGAGGGCGAGATGGGCGACAGCCATGTCGGCCTTCAGGCCCGCCTGATGAGCCAGGCGCTCCGCAAGCTGACCGGATCGATCAGCCGCTCGCGCTGCATCGTCATCTTCATCAATCAGGTTCGCATGAAGATCGGCGTCATGTACGGCAATCCGGAAACAACGACCGGCGGCAACGCGCTCAAATTCTACGCCTCGGTCCGTCTCGATATCCGCCGCACCGGCCAGATCAAGGATCGCGACGACATCGTCGGCAACGCGACCCGCGTGAAGGTGGTGAAGAACAAGGTCGCGCCGCCCTTCAAGCAAGTTGAATTCGACATCATGTATGGCGAAGGCATCTCCAAGATCGGCGAGATCCTCGACCTTGGCGTCAAGGCGGGCATTGTCGAGAAATCGGGCGCATGGTTCTCCTACGACTCCGTCCGCGTCGGACAGGGCCGGGAGAATGCCAAGACCTTCCTCAAGGAAAATCCCGAAATGGCGGAGCGTCTGGAACGGGCGATCCGCGGCAAGACCGAAGAAGTCGCCGAAGGGATGATGACCGGACCCGAAGCGGATGACGATGGCGAATAAGCGCTGACCGGGGCTTCCGGCCGGATCAACCGGAGGCCGTCGGCGCGATACTGCCCGTCTCACGCTTCACGCACTGAAAAGGCCCGCCGCGCAAAGGCGCGTGGCGGGCCTTTTACGTTGGGGGTTGTTTCGGATGGACGCGGATTGTTGTTCCGGGATTTGGCCTTCCACTCGACGCAAATCGAAGCCGCTTCCCTATTGGTATGATTGACAGAAGCTCACTCGCCCATGAAAAGAACAAATGAAGAACATTTGACATGATCGAGTCGGCCGCGACCCTTACCGCCCTTCGACGGCGCATCGCTTCGCTGGAAAGCAGGAGCGTGGCGCATCATGCCCATGTCCCGCTTGGCCATGCTCTGGTCGACCGGGCGCTGGGCGGAGGATTGGCGCGCGGCCGGGTGCATGAATTTTTCGCCGGCGAAGGCGGAGAGGCGGCGGCCACCGGATTTTCGCTGATCCTCGCGCGCCTTGCCGGGCCGGACGCCGTGACCCTGTGGCTGCGTCCCGCCGCAGCCGCGCGTCAGGCCGCGCCTTATGGACCCGGCCTTGCGGCTCTGGGGATCGACCCGGCGCATCTGCTGGTCGGCGCGATGCGGGACGAGGCGATGCTGCTGCGGGCGGCGGTCGAAGCCCTGCGATGCCCCGCCCTTGGCGCGCTGCTGCTCGAAATCCGGGGCCGCGCGCCGCAACTGGACCTGACCGCCAGCCGCCGCCTGTCGCTGGCGGCGGAGCAATCGGGCGTCACCGCGCTGCTGCTGCGGATGGACGCCGATCCGACACCCAGCGCCGCCGACACGCGCTGGCGGGTGGCAGCCGCGCCTTCCGCGCCCTTGCCCGGAAACGCGCCGGGGATGAGCGCCTTCGACCTGACCCTGCTGCGCCATCGCGGCGGGCGGGACGGCATGGCGTGGCGGTTGATCTGGGACAGTGAGCGACGCCAATTTGGAGACGGGCGCGATGAACGCGATGACCATGAATGGCAAGGCCGGGAACGGGACGGCGGCGCGCCGCTATCTCGCCCTGTACTTTCCTTTCCTGCCGTTCGACCGGTTGCGGGTCGCGCGGCCTGACCTTTGGGCCGCGCGGCCGGACGGCGCGCCCTGCGCCATGGTGGAGCCGGTGCGCGGCGCAATGCGTCTGGCCGCGCTGGACGCCGCCGCGCTGCGCCTGGGCCTTGCCCCCGGCATGACGCTGGCCGACGCGCGCGCGCGGGAGCCGGATCTGGTCCTGTTCGAAGCGGACCCTCATGCCGATCAGGACTGGCTGGAACGTTTGTGCGACGGTTGCGCCCGTTATACCCCCATCGCCGCGCTCGATCCGCCTGCCGGGCTGATGCTTGACATCACCGGCTGCGCTCATCTGTGGGATGGCGAGGCTGCTTTGGCGCAGGAGGTCGTCCACCGTCTGGAACGGCATGGCATGGATGTGCGCCATGCCCTGGCGTCCACGCCCGAAGCCGCCCATGCGCTCGCCCGTTTTCCCATCGCGTCCGCGCCCCATGAAGAGGCCGCCCTGCGCCGCCTGCCCGTCGAGGCGCTGCGTCTGGAAGAGGAGAGCGCCGTCGCCCTGCGCCGCGCCGGGCTGCGGACCGTGGGCGATCTCGCCGCGCGTCCCGCCGCCACGCTCGCCGCTCGCTTCGGAGAGCAGGCGGTGGATGCGCTCCACCGCCTGCTGGGTCTGGGCCAGCGCCCCCTCGCGCCGCGCCGCCCGCGCCCTGCCATCCGCGTCGAGCGCCGCTTCCCCGAACCCATGGCCAGCACGGCCCATGCGCTCTTCGTCCTGTCCGACATGATCGGCGAAGCAGGCGAGCGTCTCGCCGAACGGCGGCAGGGCGGCCGCCGCTTCGAAGCGGTTTTTTTCCGCAGCGATGGCCTCGCCTTTCCCCTGCGCGTCGAAACCAGCCTGCCCGTCCGCGACGCCCCCGCGATCCTGCGCCTGATCGAGGAGAAGATCGACGGCCTCTCCGACCCGCTGGACCCCGGCTTCGGCTTCGACATGCTGCGCCTCACCGTACCCCATGCCGAGCCGATGGCTCCAACCCAGCTCGCGCTGGAGGGCGGCGAGGCGCGCAGGGAAGAGGGCATCGCCGCCCTGATCGACCGGCTTTCAATCCGGGCGGGCCGGATGCAGGTCCAGCGCCTCCATCCGCGCGACAGTCATATTCCCGAACAGGCGCAACTGGCGCTGCCCGCCATGGAAAGTCCCGCGCCTGCGCCATGGCCCCGGCAGGAAGCGTCGGGCGATCCGCCGATGCGTCCCCTCCACCTCTTCGACCCGCCCCAGCCCATCGACGTCATCGCGGAGGTGCCGGACGGCCCGCCCCACCGATTCCGTTGGCGCAGGGCGCTCCATGAAGTCACCCGCTATGAAGGGCCAGAGCGCATCGCCCCTGAATGGTGGACGGCTCCCGATGGCGCGGTAGCGGGCGAAAGCGTCGGACGCACCCGCGACTATTACCGGGTGGAGGATGCGCGCGGCCGCCGCTACTGGATTTTCCGCCACGGCCTCTACGGGACGGAGGCGGCGCGTCCCGGCTGGTATCTGCACGGCCTGTTCGCATGAGCGCCCGCCCGCCCGATCCGCCGCCCTTCGCGGAACTGGTCGCCGCCACGCATTTCTCCTTCCTGCGCGGGGCGTCCCATGGCGAGGACATGGTGCGGCAGGCAATCCTGCTGGGCCTCAAGGGACTGGGCATCGCCGACCGCAACACGGTCGCGGGCGTGGTCCGCGCCTGGTCGGCGTTGAAGCGCATCATCGCCGACGCGCGGGAAGCGATGCTGGCCGACAAGCGCGCCCGCGAAGGCCCCGCCGCCGTCCTCGGCGACAGTGAGAAGGCCGCCTGCGTACCCGACATGAAGCTGCTGACGGGCGCGCGGCTGGTCTTTGCCGACGGCACGCCAGACATCGTCGCCTATCCCGCGACGCGGCGGGGGTGGGGCGAACTCACCAAATTGCTGACGGTCGGCAATCTGCGTTCGGTGAAGGGCGACTGCATCCTGAATTATGAGGATCTGACCGCCTATCTCGACGACCTGCTGCTGATCGTCCTGCCATGGTCCACCGCGACTGAACAGACCGCCCACCGCAAGCCGGTGGACTATGAGCATGACGAACGCCCTTCCCCCGAAGCCGTCATCCAGGGGCATCTCAGCCTCCTCCCGCCCCCGCCGCCCGTCGATCTGGAGGCGTTGCTCCCCCGCCTGTCCCGCCTCGCGCCGGGGCGGGTCTGGCTGGGTGCGGCGCTGCGCCGTGACGGCCGCGACGCGCGCAGGCTGGCGGAATATCAGGCGCTCTCCGTCCATGCCGGCGTGCCGCTGGTCGCCACGATGGACGTCCTCATCGCCACCTCCGCCGAGCGACCGCTTCAGGACGTGTTGAGCTGCATCCGGGAAGGCGCCACCATCGCGCAGGTCGGGCGCAGGCTGGAGGCGAATGCGGAGCGCCACCTCCACGCCCCCGCCGCCATCGCCCGCCTGTTCCGCGCCTGCCCGGAGGCGGTGGCGGAAACCGCCCGCTTCCTCGGCCGCGTCGGCTTCACCCTCGACCATCTGCGCTACGAATATCCGCATGAGCCGGTGCCCGAAGGCTGGACCGCGCAGCAATGGCTGGAGGAACTCACCTTCACCGCCGCCCATGCCCGCTACGGCCCGCGCATCCCGGCCAAGGTCCGCGCGCTGCTGGACGAGGAGCTCGGCCTCATCGACAGGCGGAACTATGCCTGTTATTTCCTGACCGTCCACGACATCGTCACCTTCGCCCGGATGGAGGGCATATTATGCCAGGGGCGCGGATCGGCGGCCAATTCCATGGTGTGTTTCCTGCTGGGCGTCACCTCCATCGACCCGGAAAAGCATGATCTGCTCTTCTCCCGCTTCGTGTCGGAGGAGCGGGGGGAGCCGCCCGACATCGACGTCGATTTCGAACATGAACGGCGCGAGGAGGTGATGCAATATATCTACAGGCGTTACGGTCGCCACCGCGCCGGGATCGCCGCGACCGTCATCCATTACCGCGCCCGCAGCGCCGTCCGCGAAGTGGCGAAGGTGCTGGGCCTGAGCGAAGACGTTTCCGCCCGCCTCGCCGGCACCGTCTGGGGTAGCTATTCCAGCGACATGGGCGAAGCGCGCATGACAGAGGCCGGCTTCGCGCCCGACAATCCGCAGATCGCGCGGCTGCGGACGATCTGCGGCCAGTTGCTCGACAAGCCTTTCCCCCGGCACCTCTCCCAGCATGTCGGCGGCTTCGTCCTGACGCAGAACCGCCTCGATGAAACCGTGCCGCTCCACCATGCCGCGATGGAGGACCGCACCTTCATCGAATGGGACAAGGACGATATCGACGCGCTGGGCCTGATGAAGGTCGATGTGCTGGCGCTGGGGATGCTGACCTGCATCCGCAAGGCGTTCGACCTCATCCGGCAGCAGAAGCTGGGCGACCCGAAGTTGACCGTCGATATCGATTCCAGCGATCCCGCCGTCTACGACATGCTGTGCAAGGGCGACAGCATCGGCGTGTTCCAGGTGGAAAGCCGCGCCCAGATCAACATGCTGCCGCGCCTCAAACCCCGCACGCTCTATGACCTCACCATCCAGGTCGCGATCGTGCGTCCCGGTCCCATCGAGGGCGACATGGTCCACCCCTATCTGCGCCGCCGCTGCGGGGAGGAGAAAGTGACCTATCCTTTCCCTTCACCCGAAAAAGGCCCCCGGAACGAACTGGAACAGCTATTGGGCAAGACCTGCGGCGTCCCGCTCTTTCAGGAGCAGGCGATGAAGCTCGCCATCACTGCCGCGCGCTTCACCAAGGAGGAGGCGAACCAGCTCCGCCGCGCCATGGCGACCTTCCGCCATGTCGGCACCATCCATCATTTCCGCGACAAGATGATCAACGGCATGACGGCGCGCGGTTATGAACGCGACTTTGCCGAGCGCTGCTTCAGGCAGATCGAAGGGTTCGGCAGCTATGGCTTCCCGGAAAGCCATGCGCTGTCCTTCGCCCGGCTCGTCTATGTGTCCGCCTGGATCAAATGCCATCATCCGGCGATCTTCGCCTGCGCGCTCCTGAACTCGCAGCCCATGGGTTTCTATGCTCCCGCGCAGATCGTCCGCGATGCGCGCGAGCATGGCGTCACCGTGCATGACGCCGATGTGAACATGAGCTTATGGGACAATGCGCTCGAACCGCTGCTGCGGTCCCGCGACAGCATGAAAGGCGAGGGGGAAGGAAGGGCGCTCGCCCTGCGCCTCGGCCTGCGACAGGTCGACGGTTTTCGTGAGGACTGGGCGGCGCAATTGGCGCGCGCGCGGGCCGGGGGCCTGTTCACCAGCATGGAGGATCTGGCCCGCCGCGCAGGTCTTCCCGCCCGCGCCCTGCGCCTGCTGGCCGATGCGGACGCCTGCCGCTCGCTGGGGCAGGACCGCCGCGCCGCCCTGTGGGAAGCGCGGCGCACGCCGTCGGACGAACTGCCCCTGTTCGCCGCCGCCCGGACCCGCGATCCCGCCGCCCGCGAACTGGGCGAGGAACCGGACGCGATGCTGCCCGCCATGCCGCTGTCGGAGCATGTCGCGACCGACTATCAGGTGACGCGCCTGTCCCTGAAAGGCCATCCCATGCAATTCCTCCGCCCGGTCTTCGCGGCGGAAGGCGTCCTTAGTTGCGCGCAGGTCAGCGCCGCGAAGAACGGCGCGCGGGTCCGCACCGCCGGTGTCGTGCTGGTGCGCCAGCGCCCCGGCAAGGGCAACGCCGTCTTCATCACTATCGAGGATGAGACGGGCATCACCAACGCCCTGCTCTGGGCGCGCCTGTTCGAAATGCAGCGCCGCCCGGTCATGGCGTCCCGCCTGATGCTGGTGGAAGGAGAGGTGCAGCGCAGCAAGGAAGGCGTCGTCCACCTGATGGCGACCCGCGTCCACGACCGCACCGCCGAACTCGACCGCCTGACCGGCGGCCACGGCGCCCAACCCCGCGCCCGCGCCTCCAGCCACCCCCGCAATGTCCGCATCCTCCCCGGATCGCGGGACTTTCATTGAGGGGTGGAGGCGAAGTGCCGCGCCATTCCCACAAAGGGAGGGATAAGGTCGCCCTCAATAATCCTTCGAATAGCGCAGGTTCGCCGACGATCCCACATTGGTCCCGGTCTTCGACAGCAGGCTCAGCGTCCTGGACAGGGCGATCTCCAGTTGCGTGGCGGTGAAGCCCTTGGGATCGGTGATCACCTCCACATAGACATTATTGGAGATATGCTGCCCCACCGCCAGGGAAGTCCCGCGCCCGCTGGCCTCGTCCCCGCTCACGATGCCGATGCGGTCGACACCCGACGCGCCCTGCAACTTGCCCAGCGGATTAAGCCCGCCGCTGCCGCCCCGCAACCCGTTCAGCGCCACCGCAAGCTGCACCACCTGCATCGCCGACAGGTTAGCGACATTGCTGCCGAACAGGATGCGCGCCAGAATCTCGTCCTGCGGCAGTGTCGGGTTGGAGAGGAAGGCAATGTCCGGCCGCTGCGCCGTGCCGGTCACGCCGATGCCCGCCGTCACCGCGTCGATCTTCGTTTCCGCGCGGATCGCCAGCGTCGGGTTCATCATCTCCCCGTCGAAGGTGATGACGCCCTGCTCCAGTTCGAACTGATGGCCCGAAAAGCTGTAGCGGCCCCGGATCACCTCGATCTTGCCCACCACGCGCGGATTGGCGGTGGTGCCGGTGACGCGCATGTCGGTCTTCCATTCGGAATCGAGGCCCATGCCGGTCACATAGATTTCATTGTCCGCGCGCACCCGGATATCGAGCTTCCAGTTGGCGGGTTTCGACGCCGCCTGCCGCGCCGCGATGCGCTGGTCGAGTATATCCGTGCCTTCGCCCTTGCGCCGTACGCCCTGAAGCTGGCGAATGTCCGTGCCGCCCTGCCACGCGACGCGATAGCGGGTTTCGGGCAGCGACAGGTCGCCCTTGATCAGCCCGCCATGGGCCGCGCTGCTGGTGATGTTGAGCGTTCCGCTCACCACGCTGGTGATCTGCTCGCTGCGGGCGAGGCGGGCACGGTCCATCCTGACCGCGATGTTCATCGGGAAACCGCTGTCCGCCGCAAAACCGACCGTCCCGCTCGCCTGCACCGTCCCCTCGCCCGCACGGCCGGAAAAGTCGCGGATTTCCAGCCGGTCGTTGGTGAAGCGCCCGTCCAGCCGCATCTGCGTCACCCGTGTGCCGAACGTCTCATTCTCATAGGTCAGCGCATTGGCGCGGACGAGACCGTTGATGCGCGGCGCGTTCATCCGCCCGCCAAAGTCCGCCGCCACCGCGATCGGCCCGTCCAGCCGCTGGTCGGCGAGGCCGGCGAAGGAGAACAGCACGTCCGCAGGCCCGGCATAGCGTATGCCCCCGCCCAGCGGCGCGGCCATCAACTGCTCGGACCAGCTTGCCCCCGGTCCCGGTGGCGCCAGCGTCGCGACGAAGCGGCCCAGCGTCGCATTGCCGCTGCGGATCACCCCGCGCATGTCGCCGCCCGCCGAAGACAGCTTGCCCTCGATATTCATCGCCACCGGATTGGACACGGCGGTCAGGCTTGAGCGGCGGAAGTCGCTGATCGCTAGGCGCGTGGCGGCGGTGGGGAAGGCATTGCCCTGCTGCGCATAGTCCAGCGTTCCCGTCGCGCGCCCGCCGATGCCGATGCCGGGGCTGAACATGTTGGCGATGGCGAGGTCGAAATCCTTGAACCGCGCCTGCAACGCCGTGTTGTCGCCAAAGCGCCCCGCCAGATCGACCCGCCCCTGCGGCAGCACCAGCGTCGCCGGTTCCAGCCGGTATCCGCCCTGTTCGATGCGGATGATCGCGGGTTTGTCGAGCCGGAAGTCGACATTGCTCGCCTTGCCCTGCACCGCCACGGCGTAAAGCGTCGGGCGCAGCGCGGCATTGACCGCGATGGAAAAAGGCACGCCGCTCGACCCGTCGGCGACAAGCTGCGCCCGGCCGCGCCCGCCCTGATAGTCGATCTTCGCCCGCGCTTTCCGCACGACATAATCGCCATAGGCCGCGTTCGCCATCTGCACGTCGCCCAGTATGCGGGGCTGATCCCCCATCACCATGGAAGCGGTGACGATGGCCCGCCCGATCACGATGTCCGCGTCGCCCGGCAGCTTGGCATTGCTGGCGGTAGCGTTCACATCGACGCCCTGCGCCTTGCCGACCGCCGCCAGCCTCAGCGCGCCGTTGATGCCGGAGCCGTTCATCGAAAGCTGGCCCGCAAACGGCCCCGCGGGCGTCTGGCGCAGCGTTCCCGCCATGTCCACGCCCGCAAAGCGCGCCCTCGCCACATCAATGGTGAGCGGCCCCTGAGCCGTGCGGATCAGCACATTGGCGAAGAAGGGGCCATAATCCGACCCGCCCGTCGCCTCCAGCCTGTATCCCGCCGCCTCGCCGTTCAGCTTCGCCACCACGTCATGCAATTGCACGCCGACATGGGGCCGCGCCGCGCGCAGCACCGCCTGCGGGCGCTCCATCGTGCCGCGCACCGACAGCGCCAGCGGCCCATATTGTTTCGATGCCGCCGCCGCGTCGAAGGCAATGGCCCCGTCCGTATCATAGCTGCCGGACCCCGAAAGAATCTGGAAATTGGGCGCCGCGCCCTTGAGGCCCGCCAGCGTGAACTTGCCTTCCGGCGTCATGCCGATGCGCCCGCTCGCGACCGCATTGCCGCCCAGGAAATCGCGGACCGAAACATTTTCCCAGCGCGCCGTCCGCACCCCGAACTTGCCCGACAGGCCAAAGCCGCCCTTTGGCCCCGGCACAAGTTCCATGTCGGTGGTGAGGTTCACGATGCCGACGCCGTCGACTTTATAATCGTTGACCCGTCCTTTCAGCGCCCCGCGATAAATGGCGTTGTCGAGGTCCGCCAGCACGATCGCGGTCGCGTCGATCCGGTTGCTGTCGATCTTGAGGTTGTCGCTGATGAGCTTGCCCGCAGCATAGGCGAAATCCCCCCTCACCCGCAGATTTTCGAGCAATCCGCCTGCAGCCGCATTCAGCCCCGTCACCCGCCGTGCCGTCGCATTGACGGGAATGCGGATGCGGTCGGCGTCGATCACCGCCCGCCCGCTCGCCTTCAACCCTTCGATCCCCGTCGCGTCGAAGGCCAGCATCGCCGCCGTGATGTCATAGTCGATGAAGGGAGTCGCCATCGGCCCGTCGAGAATGACGGAAGCGCGCACATCCTTGCCCTTCACCTTCTCCATGATCGCGCCGGGCGTCAGCAGCGCGGCGTCGATCTTCAGCGCGCTGAACCGGCTCTTGCCCAGGTCGATCAGCCCCTGCGCGCTCGCCGCCAGCGCGGGCGAACGCAAGCTGCCTTTCAGGTTCACGCGCCGCTCGTTCAGCCCCGCGAACAGGTCCACGTCCAGCGCGGGCGCGGTCAGCCGGTCCACCGTCCCGGCAAAGACCAGCCCCGGCCGCACCGGGCCTTTCGCCGTGAAATTCCCGTCCCGCGCCGCCAGCGCGATATGGGCCAGCTCACCCTTGGGCGAGGTGGCGACCAGTCGGCCGTCCCAGGCCTGCCATGTGCCCTTGCCGTCCAGCGTCGCGGTCATCCCGTCGGTCAACCCCGCCATCGCCGCGATCACGCCCCCCCTGGGCGCGGTCAGCGTGCCCTTCATGGCGAGGCGATTCTGCGCGGGCACCGCGTCGAGGCTCGCCTGCAAGCGGTCGCCGCTGTCCACCACCGCATCGGCCGAAAGCTGCGCCCGCCCGTCCGCGATATGCGTCACGCCGTCGATGGCGACTTCCCGCTTCTGCCCGATCACTGGCTTCGCAAGGATGAACCGCGCCAGCTTCATCCGGTCCACGTCGATGTCGAGATCCGGCAGGATCGGCGCGTTGGGGTCGCTTTGCGTCACGTTGAACTGCGGGCTGCGCGCCAGCACCACCAGCGGGCTTTCCAGCAGCCGCACGGAAATATGGTTGTTGATGTAGCGGAACGGGCTCCACACCACATGCACTTCCGGGCTGACCGCGAACACGCCCTTGGGGTCGCGCAGCACGAGGTCGCGGATCGTCATGTCGCTGTAGATCGACCCGTCGATCCGGCCGACCTCGATCGCCATGCCCGATTCCATCTTGAGCGCGGCGATCTGGCGGATCAGGAATGCCTTGCCCGGCTGGGTGTTGAGGAACAGCAGCAGCCCCGCGACCAGCACCGCCAGCGCCACGACAAGGGCGCCCGCGCCGATGGCGATCCTGGCCCAGAGCGGGCGTCCGGCGCGCGGGGGAGGAGTATCGTCCGCCATCTCAGAATGCCTGCCCGATGCCGATATAGAGCGCGAATTTGGATTCGCCCGGCTGCCGGTTGATCGGCATGGCGATGTCCGCGCGGAACGGCCCGAAATTGGTGTAGAAACGCCCGCCTATGCCCACGCCATAACGGATGTCGGAGAATTTGGGCATGGAGCTTTCATAGACCTGCCCCGCATCGACAAAGGCGACGACGCCATAATTGCCGAAGCGATAGCGGCCCTCCACCGCGAACTCGTTCACGGAGCGTCCGCCGACCGGATCGTCATTCGCATCCTTTGGCCCCAGTTCCTGATAGCCATAGCCGCGCACCGATCCGCCGCCGCCGGCATAGATGCGCCGCGACGGCGCGATGTCGTCCCTCGCCGCGCCGGTGATGGTGCCCACCCGCGCGCGCGCCGCGATCACAAGGCTGCCGGACACCGGATAATAGCCTGAGAGGTCAAAGGTCGCCCGCGCATAGGGCGACACATTGCCTTGCAGCGACGCTTCGGGCGACACGCGCAGATTGGCGCGGACGCCCCTGGTGGGATCGAGCAGATCGTTCGAACGGTCATAACCAAGCTGCATCGGCAGCGCGCCGATGAAATAGGTCAGTCGCCTCGCGTCGCCGGTGCTTTCGTCGATGGTCGTCTTTTCGTTCGAAAGCAGCACTTCGACGCCATAGGCATATGTCCAGCGTTTCTGGAAGATCGGCGTCGACTGGCGCGAAATGCTGGCGTTGAGGCCCAGCGTGAAGGCTTCATAGGCGTCATATTTCTGGTGATTGACGCTGACGCCCGCCTGGAATGTCCGGTCGCGCTTGCCCGCGTTGGAGCGGCGGAAGGTGCCCGACACGCCCTGTTCCTGCGTCCCGGCGATCACGCCCGCGATCAGCGCGCCTTCGGGCGGGAACAGGTTGCGATGCGTCCACGTCCCCTCGGCGCGGAATCCCTGTCCGGTGCCATAGCCGATTTCTCCCGCCAGCCTGCGCGGCGGTCCGGCCTCCTGCTCGACGTGCAGGTCGACATATTCCGTGCCGTCCGGCCCCGGCTCGCCCGTCTGCACCGGATCGACGGCGATGCTGGAAAACAGCCCCGTCGCGACCAGCGCCCGGCGCAGATCGTCCAGCTTGCGGCTATCATAAAGCTCGCCCGGCTTGAAGCGGCTGATCACTTTCATATGGTCCGCGCCGAAAGCCTGCTTGTCCCCGCTGGTGGTGATGCCGCGGAAGGAACCGCGTGGCCCCGTTTCGACCGGCAGCGTATAGTCGCCCGTCACCGTCGCAGGATCGAGCAAGATGTCCCGGTCGCCCAGCTTGACGAAGGGATAGCCATTTTCCGGCAGCTTCAGGGCGACATTCGCCTCCGCCCCCTCGACATGGGTGGCTACGATAGCGTCGCCCGTCTTGAGCGGCAGGCTGTCGCGGATCAGGCCCGGCGGCACGGTCGGCCCGGCGTTGATGACGATCTCGCCGATCTTGTATCTTTTGCCCGGCGTCACCGAAACGATCGCCTTCAACGTGCCGCCGCCCGCCTGTTCCAGCGAGGACAGCGCCGTCCCGTCATAATAGCCCTCCGAATGGAGCAACCGCACCGCCAGCGCTTCATCCTGCTGCGCGCGGGCCTGCACCATGGCGGCGGTATCCGCCTTGCCCTTGCCGTCAATCAGGGCCGATGTCTCGCGGAATGTGTCGTCGAGGCCGGTGCCCTCGAACCCTTCCACCGACACGGCATAATGGACGGGCGGCAGCTTTTCGTCGGGGACGCTTGTCGCGACCTGCGCGGGCACCGTCACGCTGTCGAGCGGGGGCAGCGGCTGGGCCAGTTCCATATCGGCGGGCGGTTCCGTGGCGGGTGGCAATTCTTCGGGGACATCGGCGCTTTGCGGCATTTGCTGATCCAGCCAATCGTCGATCGACGGCAGCGGCGCGCCGGGATTGGACTGTCCCTCGCCCAAAGGCGGCAGGCGTTGTTCGAACTGATCGTCCGGCAGGATCGGTTTTTCGGGTTCCGGCGCAGGCTGTTCGACATTGGCGGGATGGGCGGGCGGCGTCTGGGCCATCAGGCAGGGCGGCCAGACCGCGATCATAGCCATGCCGATGGCATGTCCCCTCCCGCTCCTGCGTCTGTCGCCCGTCAAGCCCATGCCCCTTTCATGCCTGCTGTTTCACAGGCGCGTCGAATTTACAATACGCTCAACGGCTTGCGCAGTTCCGAAAGCGTCATGGCGGGCGACCCGCTTCCCTCGGCGGCGCGAGCGGTCTACAGCCATGGCATGACGATCGCGCTCAACATATCCCGCTCCCTGTCGGGGCAACCATGGCGCTGGCGCGGACAGGGCGCCGACGCCCGCGATCCGGGCTATCGCCCTGACGATCTGGTGACGCAATTGCTGCTGGCGCGCGGCTGCCCGCGCGAAGCGGTGGAGGCCCACCGTAATCCCACCATCCGCCATTTCATGCCCGACCCCAGCCTGTTCCGCGACATGGATGCCGCCGCGCAAAGGCTTGCCGACGCCGTGCAGCGGCAGGAGGATGTCCGTATCTTCGGCGATTATGACGTGGACGGCGCGACCAGCGCGGCGCTGCTGATCCGCCTGCTGCGCGACCTTGGCCTTCCCGCCAGACCCTATATCCCCGACCGCCTGATGGAAGGCTATGGCCCATCCGGCGAGGCGCTGGTCCGGCTGGCGGGCGAAGGCGCGACCCTGATCGTCACCGTCGATTGCGGCGCGCAGGCGTTCGATGCGCTCGCCATGGCGAAGCAGACCGGGGTCGATGTGGTGGTGGTCGATCACCATAAATGCGCCGCCGCGCTTCCCGAAGCCTTCGCGCTGGTCAATCCCAACCGTCTCGACGAAGGGGAGGAAGCCGCCGCTCATGGCCATCTGGCCGCCGTGGGCATGGCATTCCTGCTCGGCGCGGCGCTGGTGCGGACGCTGCGCGCGCGCGGATGGTTCGCGGCGCGGGCCGAACCGCCGCTCATGGAACTGCTCGACATCGTGGCGCTCGGCACGGTCGCCGATGTGGCGCAGCTTCGCGGCCTCAACCGCGCCTTCGTGGCGCAGGGCCTCAAGGTCATGGCGAAGCGCCGCAATATCGGCCTCGCCGCGCTGATGGACGCCAGCCGCCTGAGCCGCGCGCCGCTCTGCCACGATCTCGGCTTCGCGCTGGGGCCGCGCATCAATGCGGGCGGCCGCGTGGGCAAGGCGGACCTTGGCGTGCGCCTCCTCACCACCGACGACCCGCTGGAAGCTGCTCGCATCGCCGCCGAACTCGACCGCCTCAACGAAGAACGCCGCGCCATCGAATCGCTGGTGCAGGAACAGGCGGAAGCGCTGCTGGCGGCGCAGGACAACCGCGCCGTCGCGCTGGTTTCCGGCGCGGGCTGGCACCCCGGCGTCATCGGCATCGTCGCGGGCCGCCTCAAGGAAAAAGCGGGCCGCCCCGCCATCGTCATCGCGCTGGATGAAGAGGGCGTCGGCAAGGGATCGGGCCGCTCGATATCCGGCGTCGATCTGGGCGCGGCGGTGCTGGCGGCGAAGGACAGCGGCCTGCTGGTGGCGGGCGGCGGGCACGCCATGGCGGCGGGCCTGACGGTCGCGGCGGACCACCTCGACGCGCTGGCCGATTTCCTTGATGAGAGGCTTTCCGCCGCCGTGGCCCGCGCCCGCGACGATCGCGCCCTGCTGCTGGATGCCGTGCTTGCGCCCGCCGGGGTCAATCCCGATTTCGTCGCGGCGATGGAGGAAGGGGGGCCTTATGGCGCAGGCTGGCCCGCGCCGCTCATCGCCGCCGGGCCGATGCGCGTCGTCCGGGCGGACGTGGTCGGCAACGGCCATTTGCGCGCCATCATGGCGGGCGACGACGGCCGTTCGATCAAGACCATCGCCTTCCGCAAGGCTGAAACGGAACTGGGCCAGGCCATTCTCGCCGCGCCGCGCGACCGGCGTCTCTGGGTGGCGGGCCGGGCGAAGATCGACGACTGGGGCGCGCGTCCCGCCGCCGAACTCCATCTGGAAGACGCGGCCTGGGCCGATTGAAACAAAGCTGCATTTGAGGGCGCAAAGGGGGTTGACCGGCGCGAAGCCAACCCCTAATGCCCGCCTCGCTTCACAGCGCCGCGATGCGGCACTGCATGTTGGCCCCTTCGTCTAGCGGTTAGGACGCGGCCCTTTCACGGCTGAAACACGGGTTCGATTCCCGTAGGGGTCACCATAACCCGCCAAATGTCCCAGAAATGGGCAAGAACGGCGGATTTCAGACATTTAGACATGCTCACTGGTCACAATTTTGTGATACAAAGAGGCATGGAAAAGATGGCTGATATGCAACGGCTGCTGAAGCGCGGCGACACCTACCACTATCATCGGCGCGTGCCGCTCCACCTTGTCGATATAGTCGGCAAGAAGTTTGTTCGCCGTACGCTGGGCACTGACAGCCCCAAGGAAGCGCGCCGCCGCCGCACATTGGAGGACGCCCGCACCGAAGCAATGTTTAGGGAAGCGGAAAAGGGCATCAAGCCCGGCACCGGGCGCATGTCCGTGTCGCTGGACGCCCTCACCGCCTACGTGCGGGAGACGGTGGAAGAGATGGACCGCAAGTCATCGGAACGGCTTGCGCTGTCCCCTCCCGCCGATAAGCGGCAATTGGCTGACATGGTGGAGGATGCCCAAGTCCAGCTTGGCATCCTGACCGATCCGGGCGACCCACGGCAAGATGAGTTCGTGGCGAAGGTGAGTGACCGCATTGCCCACGCCCACGAGGCGGACCTGACTGACGCCGCGCTTGTCGCCCAATTCGCGGAAATCGTGCGGCGGGGCTTGGTGGAAGTCACCCGTCGCCATATCGGGCGGCTGACAAACGAAAACGGCACCGCCTTCCATGACGCCGCGTTTGATCCCGCCGCGCAGGCCCCCGCTGCTGCCAGCGTGGCCGCGCTCGATACTGACATTGTGGACGGCTGGGCAGCAGAGCGAAAACCCTCGCAAAAAGCTGTGGACAGTTGCCGCAGCGAAGCGCGCAAGTTCCTTGCCCATACCGGGCCGAAGGCTGTGGGGACGATAACGCGGGCGGACGTGCTGACCTACAAGGCCGCGATGATCGCGGACGGCCAAAGCCCCGCCAACATCAAGACGCGGCTAAGCCGTCTCAACACCGTGCTGGGCTGGGCCGCCGAGAACGGCCACCTTGATGCCAACCCCGCCAAGGGCATCACCATCAAGGTGCCGAAGAAGTCCAAGGACAAGCGCCAACCCTTCGACGCGAACGACCTGAATGCGATCTTTGCCGGTCCCGTTCATGCGGATGGCGAACGGCCCCTTCGCGGGCGTGGGGATGCTTCCTATTGGCTCCCGCTGCTGGCGCTGTTCAGCGGGGCGCGGCTGGAGGAAATGGCCCAGCTTCGTCCCCATGACGTTGCCCGGCACACCTATGCCGATAAGGACAGCCAGACCCGGCAGGGATGGTTCATCACGATTGTTGAAGTGGACGGCGAGGACGGCACCACCGTCAAGACCGTGGGCAGCGAAGGCCCAGGAGCGGTTGCCTGATCTGGCGAAGCTGAAAGCAGGCGACGACATATCATATGAGGTTCAGTCGCACGAAATGGGCTTGCTACGTGAGTGCGTGAAACGACTGCCCCTGCGCGGCATAAAGGTCGATCAGCGCTTCCACGCTGGCGGAACGGTCGATCATGGCGCAGGGCTGGACATGATCGTCCAGCCGCCCGCCAAAGCTGGGATTGCGGAGCAGCGCATGACCGAAAGGATTGAACAGGATGCGCCGCATGTCGCGCTCATAAATGGCGCCGGCCGGCCGATCCCGCTCATCCAGCACCGGCAGCAGGCGCAGCGCCGGATCGCCCTGAAAACAATCCACGGCTTCGCTGAGCGGACAGCCCAGCCGGATCACGGCACGATGTTCCATTGGAGGAAATGCGGGTGCGCGCGGCGGCGACGCTTCGGACAGGCGAGACATGAACATGCTCGCTTCCTTAAGCGGAGAATGGTAAATCATCCGTTAGGATTTGATGACACTTTTATGACAGTGCACTGTTTTCAGGCGATTTTTCCTGACGGCTTGTACCCAAAAGCCTCTTTCGCCAGCTTGACGACCTCGGGGTCGGCCTCCGGGAAATCCATCGGCACCAGTTTTTCCAGCGTGTCCGCCACATAGGTCAGCGCGGCGAGGCGGCCCGTCTTGCGGTGATTGTTGTCGATCACGTGCCAGGGCGCATGTTTCGTGTCGGTCTGCGCAAACATGTCGTGCATGGCGTCGAGATAATCGGCGCGGCGGGCGCGGTTGCGATAATCGTCCGTGCCGGTCTTCCACCGCTTCCACGGGACGTCCAGCCGCTCGGCAAGCTGCGTGTCCTGCGTGTCCTGCGTGATGTGGACGAACAGCTTCACGATATTGCTGCCCGCGTCCGCCTGTTGCCGTTCAAAGGCGTTGATTTCATCATAGGCGCGCTTCCACTCCTTTTTCGAGCAGAAGCCCTCCACCCGCTCCACCAGAACGCGGCCATACCAGCTCCGGTCGAACAGGGCGATGGTGCGCCCGGACGGCAGGCGCGTCCAGAAACGCCAGAGGAAATGATGGTCGCGCTCCTCTTCATTGGGAGCGGCGATGGGATGGACGCGATAATAGCGGGGGTCCCAGTCGGCGGTCATGCGCTTGATGATGCCGCCCTTGCCCGCCGCGTCCCATCCTTCCAGCAGGATGACGCTGCGCCGGTCGTGGATGATATGGGCGACCTGAATCTTGGCGAGGCGATGTTGGAGTTCGGCGAGGGCCACGTCATAATCGCCGGCGAATTTGGGGGTGTTTTCATAATCCTTCAGGTCGATGGCCATGCGTTGCCTCCGTCCGAGCCTCACAAAAACAAAGCCCTGCCCTTCCTTGTAAAGAAGAACAGGGCTTCGGCAAGCCTGCGCGCAGGGTGGAGGATCAGGGCTTGGCCTGCGGCTCCACGACGCGGATGTGGAGTTCGCGAAGCTGCTTGAACTCCGCCGGGCTGGGCGCGCTCATGAGGAGGTCTTCGGCCCGCTGGTTCATCGGGAACAGCGTGATCTCCCGCAGGTTCTGCGCGCCGCAGAGCAGCATGACGATGCGGTCCACGCCCGCCGCCATGCCGCCATGGGGCGGGGCGCCATATTGAAACGCGCGGTAAAGGCCGCCGAAGCGATCCTCCACATCCTGCCGGGTGAGGCCGACCAGTTCGAATGCCTTCACCATCAGTTCGGGCGACTGGTTGCGGATCGAACCGGAGGCGATCTCAAACCCGTTGCAGACCATGTCATATTGATAGGCGTTGATGGTGAGCGGGTCCTGCCCGTTCAGCGCATCCAGCCCGCCCTGCGGCATGGAGAAAGGGTTATGGGCGAAATCAATCTTCTTCTCATCCTCATCATATTCATAGAAGGGGAAGTCGACGATCCAGCACAGCTCGAAGCGGTCCTTGTCGATCAAGTCGAGCTGCTCGCCCACGCGAATGCGGGCGAGACCAGCCAGCTTTGCAGCCTGCGATTCCTTGCCCGCGGCAAAGAACACGCCGTCATTGGGGCCAAGGCCGAGCGCCGCGATCAGCTTGCCGGTCGCTTCCTCGCCATGATTCTTGGCGATGGGACCGCCGGGGACGCCATCCTTGATATTGATATAGCCAAGGCCGGAATAACCTTCGCCCCGCGCCCAGTTGTTCATGTCGTCGAAGAATTTGCGGCTGCCCGCCCCTGCGCCGGGGGCCGGGATCGCGCGGATCACGCTGCCGCTTTCCACCAGCGACGCGAAGATGCCGAAGCCCGACCCATGGAAATGTTCGGTCACGTCGGAGATGAGGATGGGATTGCGCAGGTCCGGCTTGTCGCTGCCATATTTCAGCATCGCCTCAGCATGGGGGATACGCGGGAAGCTGCCTGCGGGGGTCACCGGCTTGCCGTCGGCGAAGGCTTCGAACACCTGCGCGATGACCGGCTCCATCGTGTTCCACACATCTTCCTGCGTGACGAAGCTCATTTCGAGGTCAAGCTGGTAGAACTCGCCCGGCAGGCGGTCGGCGCGCGGGTCTTCGTCGCGGAAACAGGGCGCGATCTGGAAATAGCGGTCGAAGCCCGCGACCATCAGCAATTGCTTATACTGCTGCGGCGCCTGCGGCAGGGCGTAGAATTTGCCCGCATGGATGCGGCTGGGGACGAGGAAGTCGCGCGCGCCTTCCGGGCTGCTCGCCGTCAGGATGGGCGTCGAATATTCGGTGAAGCCCGCATCTTCCATCCGGCGGCGCATGTCGGATATGATCTTCGTACGCTTGACGATATTGGCGTGCAGCGTTTCCCGCCGCAGGTCGAGGAAGCGGTAGCGCAGGCGGATATCCTCGGGATATTCCTGCTCGCCCGCGACGGGCAGCGGCAAGTCGGCGGCGGCGGAAAGGACCGCCGCGTCATCGGCGCGAATCTCGATCGCGCCGGTCGGCAGGTTCGGGTTCACCGCCTCGGCCGCGCGGGCGACGACGCGCCCCGTCACCGTCACGACGCTTTCCGCGCGCAGGCTTTCGATCACCTGAAAGACAGGGCCGTCCACCTCTGTCACGATCTGGATCATGCCATAATGGTCGCGCAGGTCGATGAAGACGAGGTCGCCATGATCGCGCTTGCGATGCACCCAGCCGGAGACGCGGACCGTTTCGCCAGCGTTGGCGGCGGTCAGTTCGCCGCATTTATGAGTGCGATAGGCGTGCATGGCGTCTGTTTCTTTCGGCTGCATTTTACGGAAATGACAAATTGCTGCGCCGCCGCTAAGAGCGGGATTGTCGAACAACGACCAGCCCGCCGGGGCGCGGGCCTGCCCATAATAAGATCGAAGACCATATGCAAATCCATCCGCTGATTACCGACAGCAAGACTCTCGCCGATTTCTGCGCCCGCATCGCGAAATCTCCCTATGTGGCCATAGATACCGAGTTCATGCGGGAAAACAGTTATTGGCCGGACCTGTGCCTGGTGCAGGTCGCCGACTCGAACGAAGCCGCCGCCATCGACCCGAAAGCGCCGGGGCTGGACCTGTCCCCCTTGCTCGACCTGATGGTCGACAATGAGGAGGTGTTGAAGGTCTTTCACGCAGGCGGGCAGGATCTGGAGATCATCTACAACCTGACCGGCAAGACGCCGCATCCGCTGTTCGACACGCAGATCGCGGCGATGGCGCTCGGCCTTGGCGAGCAGATCGGTTACGGCAATCTGGTCGATGCGTGGCTGGGCGTGCAACTGGACAAGGGCGCGCGCTTCACCGACTGGGCGCGGCGGCCATTGGACAAGCGGCAGATCGACTACGCCATCGGCGACGTCACTTACCTGATCCAGATTTTCCCCATGATGCTGGAGGAGTTGCAAAAGACCGGACGCGGCGGCTGGCTGGATCAGGAGATGGAGCGGGTGTGCGATCCCGAAAACTATCACAACGATCCGCAGGAAGCCTGGCAGCGCGTGCGCATCGCCAGCCGCAAGCCCGATGTGCTGGGGCGGTTGAAGGCGCTGGCGGCATGGCGCGAGGTCGAGGCGCGGGACAAGAACCTGCCGCGCGGCCGTATCGTCAAGGACGAGACGCTGGCCGATGTCGCCAGCCATCCGCCCCGCGCGCAGGAGGATCTGGGCAAGGTGCGCGGGCTTTCCGCGACATGGAAGAGCAACGACATCGGCGGGCGGCTGATGGCGGCATTGAGCGCCGCGCAGCCCCTGTCCCGCGACGAGATGCCCGACCGCGAACCGCGCCGTCCGGGGCTGGGCAAGGATGGAGCGCTGGTCGCCGACCTCCTGAAGCTGCTGCTCAAGATACGTTCGCGCGACATCAATGTCGCCTCGCGCCTGATCGCGCGCTCCGACGACATCGACGCGCTCGCCGCCGGGGTGCGGGACGGCTTGTCGATTCTCGAAGGTTGGCGTTATGAACAGTTCGGGCGGGATGCCGTCGATCTGGTCGAAGGGCGTCTTGCCTTCGCGGTCGACAATGGCCGGCTCAAGATGACGCGCGCGGAATAGGAGATATTCGATGCGGATGGCGATGACGGCGGCGGTGCTTCTTCCTCTGGCGGCCTGCGCGGGCGCGGGCGAAGAGGGGCCGTCGAATAGCCCCCCGGTCGTGGAAGGCCCATGCCGGGACGGATCGCTATCCGGCTTCGTGGGGCAGGCCGCCACGGCGGAACTGGGCGCGCAGATGCTGGC
Source organism: Sphingobium faniae (assembly GCA_900100475.1). Taxonomy (GTDB): domain Bacteria; phylum Pseudomonadota; class Alphaproteobacteria; order Sphingomonadales; family Sphingomonadaceae; genus Sphingobium; species Sphingobium faniae. The sequence continues at coordinate 180,526 of FMTU01000003.1, forward strand.
CGCGTCGGGCGCGAAGACGCTGCGCTGGGGCGGCCCCAACACCGCCATGACCATGGACTTCCGGCCCGACCGGCTGACCGTGGTCTATGACGACAAGATGGTCATCCAGTCGCTTTCATGCGGCTGAACGACTGACTGAGCGGCGGACGCTCACGGAAACGGCCATCCTCTCCTCTCAAGGGGAGAGGCATGGCCGCCGCCATCACCCCGGCACCCGATACCAGTCCGCCACCCGGTCCAGCGCCAGCGTCAGGACCAGTTTCCCCGCACGGCTGGGCCAGCCCAGAGCGCGCTCCGCCGCGACGAGCCCTTCTCCCGCGCAGGCGACGCGCCACAATATGTCGGCCAGCCCGGGGCCAGCCGCCCGGATCGCGCCATCGAACCGATCCCGCGCCGAAAGCTGCGCCATGGAGGAGTCGGGCCGCACCGCGCCGGCCGGCCCCTGTCGTGGCGCGCCGTCCCAGCGCATCGTGACGCGCGCGCCCAGTCCCGCTTTCTCCCAATCGGCGCGCAGCATGTCCCCCGCCGCATAATGCCGCTCCTTCAGATGCCCCCGCGCGTGAAGCCAGGCGAGCGGCGATTCGCCCAGATGGACCATGACGCGCTGCGGGCGGCCTGCGGGATCTTCTATCGTCTGCTCGACATGAATGGCGGTCATGCTGTCCTCCTGCTGATGGGAAAGATGACTTGCCATGACGAAGGGAATGTAGGAAAGAGAAAAACCAAATAGGTAAATATGGGGACCAGATGATTACCCGCATCCGCACCGTTCGCAAGGCCAAGGGCCTGACGCTGGAACAGGTTGGGGCGCTTTGCGATCCGCCGACGACAGCGCAGACCATCGGGCGGCTGGAAACCGGCACCCGCACCGTTTCGGTGAAATGGCTGAACCGGATCGCCCGGGCGCTGGACGTCAGCTCCACCGAACTGGTCGCCCTGCCGGGACAAAGCGTCGCGCCGGTCGCGGCGCTGCTGGGCCCGGAAGGCGCGCGCGCGCCGACGCGCGCCATGACGCTCCCGCCGCCGCTGGCGACCGAAGGGCTGCTTGGCGTCCATGTCAGCGCCAGCATCGGCGATTATCGCAGCGGGGACGCCATCTGGTGTCGCCAGATCACGCCGGATGCTTTCGCGAGCGCCCTCAATCGCGACATATTGCTGCCCAGGCCAGCGGGACGCTTCCTGTTTGGGCGGCTGATCGGGCGGGAAGGCGACCGGCTGCACATCCTGCCGCTGGGCGCCAATGCGCGCCAACTGGTGCTGACCGACCCGCCCTGGGGCGCTGTCGCGGTGCAGCTTGTCCGTCAGCTATAGGCAAAAGCGTATTTTCTCCCTAACCATCCAGTAACCATGGGCGTGTAAGGAAGAGGTCATGACGCTGAACGTCCTCATGCTTTCCACCCTTTTCCCGGACATCAGCCGGCCCAATTTCGGCGTCTTCGTCGAACGGCAGGCCCGCGAACTGGCGAGCCGCCCGGATGTCCATGTCACTGTCGTCGCGCCCATCGGGATGCCGCCATGGCCGTTTTCCAAAGCGGCGCGCTATGCTTCGCTGCGCGCTTTGCCGCGCCGGGAACGGTGGCAGGACATGATGGTCTATCGCCCCACCTTCCCGATCATTCCGAAATTCGGCGGGCGGACCAACGTCTACAGCATGACCCGCGCGCTGTTGCCGCTGGTGAAGCGCCTTCATGCCGAACAGCCCTTCGACGTGATCGACGCCAGCTTCTTCTTTCCCGACGGGCCGGTGGCGCAGCGGCTGTCGCGGGCGCTGGGCATCCCCTATTCGGTAAAGGCGCGGGGCGCGGACATCCATTATTGGGGCGTCCGTTCCGGCACGCGCAAGATGGTGAAGCGCGCGGCGGACCGGGCGGACGGGTTGCTGGCCGTATCGGCCGCCATGAAGCGGTCCATGGCGAAAATGGGAATCGATGACGGCAAGATCCGGGTTCATTATACCGGCGTCGATCTGGAACGCTTCGAAATAGGGGATCGCGCGGCGGCCAAGGCGGCGCTGGGCTTCGAAGGGCCGGTGGTGCTGTGCGTCGGCGCGCTGATCCCGCGCAAGGGGCAGGATCTGCTGGTGCGCGCCCTGCCCCATCTGCCCGATGTCACCTTGCTGATGGCGGGACAGGGGCAATATCGGCGCACATTGGAAAAGCTGGCGGAAGAATTGGGGGTCGACCGACGCATCGGCTATCTGGGTTCAATCCCGCACGACCGCCTGCCCCGCATCTACGCCGCCGCCGATGTCATGGCGCTGGTGTCCGCGTCCGAAGGATTGGCGAACGCATGGGTGGAGGCGCTGGCCTGTGGAACGCCCATCGTCGCCAGCGATGTGGGCGGCGCGCGCGAACTGGTGGACCGGCCCGAAGCCGGACGGATCGTGGACCGTGAGCCGGAAGCGATCGCGGCGGCCATACAGGCGCTGCTCGATCACCCGCCCGATCGCGAGGCCGTGCGCGAAACCGCGTTGCGCTTCACATGGGGCGCCAATGGCGACGCCTTGCTGGAACATCTGCAAGCCATCGCCCATGGCGGAGCGGACTGATCGGGCCGCTTGTGTCGCCGCAACAGGTGGCGCACAAGCAGGGCATGACCCGGAAATTACTGTTCGCGGCGGCGTGGCTGTCCCTGCTGTTCACGACCTTTCTGCCTCCCACCATGGCAGCATCGGGAAAGGGGCCGCTGGTTCTGGCGGCCGCCAGCCTTCAGGAATCCATGAACGCCGCCGCCGACGCATGGGCGGCCAGGGGCCATGTGCGCCCGGTCCTGTCTTTCGCGGGATCTTCGGCGCTGGCCCGGCAGATCAAGGCGGGAGCGCCCGCCGACCTCTTCATATCGGCTGACGAGGACTGGATGAACGATGTCGAACGGACGGGCTTCGTGCGGCCGGGGAGTCGCGCCGATCTGGCGGGGAACCGTCTGGTGCTGGTCGCGCCCGCCGGTCAGCCCGTCCGGCTGCGCATCGGGCGCGACATGCCGATTGCCCGCGCGCTGGGCGATTCGCGGCTGGCGATGGCCGACCCCGACAGCGTGCCCGCTGGCAAATATGGCAAGGCCGCGCTCACCGCATTGGGAGTCTGGCCCACCGTCTCAGCAAAAGTTGCGCGCGCGGACAATGTGCGCGGCGCTCTGGCGCTGGTCGAAAGGGGAGCGGTGCGTCTGGGCGTCGTCTATGAAACGGATGCCCGCGCTTCGAAACAGGTGCGCGTCGTGGGACGCTTTCCCGCCGGCAGCCACGCGCCGATCCGCTATCCGCTGGCGCGGCTCAAGGTCAGCACGCACAGGGACGCGGAGGGTTTCCGTCAATTCCTGTTGTCGGGGACAGGCCGCGCGATCCTGGCCCGTTATGGCTTCACCGCGCCCTGAAACCGCCTATTTCTGAGCCGCCTGTTTCTGGCAGGCGATGATGGTTTCGATCACTGCCAGCGTTTCCAGCGGATCGCGCACGCGCACCGTGTCGAGGCCCAGTTCCTTGGCCGGATAGTCATTGCCGCCGGGAAAGATGGCGTCGCCTATGAACAGCATCGCTTCCAGCGCGATCCCGCTCGCATCGCACAGCTTGCGGAGGCCATAGCCCTTGTCCACCCCTTCGCGCGTGATGTCGATGGAGGTCGCCCCGCCCATGTTGATCGACAGGCCCGGCAGCCGCTGGCGCAGATCCGCCTGAATGATCTTGCGCTTGGCGAAATCGGGGTCCCATTTTTCCTTGGCATGGATCGGCGCCTGCTGGCCCAGGGCGGAAAAGGTGATCTGGCTGCCGCGATCCTCGATCCGTTCGCCCCATGTCTGTTCGGGCACGAAGCCGGTCGCCTCCAGCGCGGCATCGAATGCCGTCAATATCGCCTGTTTTCGCGCCTCGTCGAACAGTTCAGCATAGACCGGCGACCATTGGCCGCCGCGATGGGTATAAAGCTTGGTCCCCGTCGTCGGCATCAGCCACAGCCGCGACAGATCGGCATGGGCGGGAAGGCGGCTCGCCACCTGCTTGTCGAATTGCGGCCAGTCGCCGCCCGAAATCACCGCGACATGGGCGGTGGCGAGCAAAGCCGAAAGCACCTGCCCCATCGCATCGTCCAGGGGCTGCTTGCTTTCCGCCAAAGTGCCGTCAAGGTCGAAGGCGATCAGTTCCTTCATTTCAGCGAGGCTCCGATAAGGGTCATGAAGAAGATTGCCCTCTTGCGCAGGACAGGCTGAAATGCCGATAGGACGGCAAGGCGCTGTCGGCAATCATTTCGCATCATTCCTTAAAGGCTCCCCCGGTTCGTGACAGTTTGGAACATCAGTCCGGAAGAATGGACCGTCATCGGCCTGTCACTCCAGGTCAGCATGGCGGCGGTGGCGCTGATGCTACCGATTTCCTTCGCCTTTGCGTGGATATTGGCGCGGTGGCGCTTTCCGGGCAAATTGCTGCTCGATACGCTGGTGCATCTGCCGCTGGTTGTCCCTCCGGTCGTCACGGGATGGCTGCTGCTGCTGCTGTTCGGCGCCAATGGGCCGGTGGGCCGCTGGCTGCTCGACTGGTTCGGCGTCACACTACTCTTCCGCTGGACCGGAGCGGCGCTGGCGGCGGGAATCATGGCGCTGCCGTTGATGACGCGCGCGATCCGCCTGTCCATCGAAGCCGTCGACCGCAGGCTGGAGGACGCCGCCCGGACATTGGGCGCTGGCCGGTTCCGGGTATTCCGCACCATCGCCCTGCCCCTTTCGCTGCCGGGCATATTGGCGGGCGCGGTGCTGGGTTTTGCCCGCGCGATCGGCGAATTCGGCGCGACCATCACCTTCGTGTCCGACATACCGGGCGAAACGCGGACGCTGCCCATCGCCATTTATTCCGCCCTGCAAATGCCGGGCGCGGAGGCCGCCGTCAGCCGCCTGGCGATCATATCGGTGTTGCTGTCGCTGGGCGCGCTGATCATTTCCGAACTGCTGGCGCGCAGAGCGGGGGCAGGCGTCAACAGCCATGTCCTTTGACGTCGACGTCACCCTCCAGCGCGGCAAGCGCCGGATCGCGCTATGCCATCGCGCGCAGGCACGGATCGTGGCGCTGATCGGCCCATCGGGCATCGGCAAGACAAGCATCCTCCACATGATCGCGGGATTGCTCAAACCCGATCACGGCCATGTCAGCGTGGCAGGGGAACCGCTTTTCGACAGCGGCCGCCGCCTCGATCTGCCGCCCGCCCGCCGACGGCTGGGATATGTCTTTCAGGATCGCCGTCTCTTTCTGCATATGCGGGTACGGGACAATCTGCTTTATGGTTGCAAGCCTCCTTCCTCGCTCGCTCTGGACGATCTCGCGCATTTTCTGGGAATCGCGCATCTGTTGGACCGCTGGCCCGGCACCTTGTCAGGCGGGGAAGCGCAGCGCGTCGCGATCGGCCGCGCCCTCATGTCCGATCCGCGCGCGCTGCTGATGGACGAGCCGCTCTCCTCCGTCGATCCCCGCCGCAAGACGGAGATACTGGACATGATTCGCCATATACCCGACATCAGCCAGGTGCCGATCCTCTATGTCACGCACGACCTTGGCGAAGCGCATCGGCTGGCTGCGGAAGTCGTCATGGTCGGATGATGGCGGGTTCCCACCGGACCGCGCCCCACGGAAAAATCGGTGGACATGCCCATGACCCCGCTTTAGGTGCAATGACCTTATCATCGCCGCAAGCTAACGGAATATCATGACAGACATCTTGCGCAAGAAGAGCAGCCTATTTCTTGCGGTGGTTATTTTCCCGACGCTATTGTCCATCCTCTATTTTGGAATATTCGCGTCGGACGTCTATATTTCCGAATCCCGTTTCGTCGTGAAGGCGCCCAAGCAGGCCGCCAGCGACGGCGTGGGCATGCTGCTCCAGTCGGCCGGGTTCAACAACGCCAATGACGAGATTTACGCGACATCGGAATATATCCTGTCCCGCACCGCTCTCCAGCAGTTGAACAAGGATGGCGCCGTCATCGCGGCCTATGCCAATCCGGGCGTTTCCATCTTCGACCGCTTCAACCCCTTCGGCCTGAACGGTTCGTTCGAGAAGCTGTTCAAATATTATAACAGCCGCGTCCATGTGTCAGCCGATGCCCGGACAGCGATCAGCACGCTGGTGGTCCGCGCCTATAGCAGCGAGGACGCCTACAAGCTGAACGCGCGCCTGCTCGAACTGGCCGAAGAAATGGTCAACCGCCTCAACGCGCGGGGCCGGGGCGACCTCATCCGATATGCCGAAGCGGAGGTGGAGCAGGCGAAGAAGCAGTCGCGCGAAGCCGCGCTGGCGCTGGCGGCCTATCGCAACCGGCAGGGCGTCGTGGACCCCCAGCAGCAGGCCGCGATCCAGCTTCAGATGGTGTCGAAGCTCCAGGACGAACTCATCACCGTCAGGAGCCAGTTGATCCAGCTTCGTGCCTTCACGCCGCAGAACCCGCAAATTCCCGTGCTGGAAAAGCGCGCCAAGATCCTGAGCGACGAAATCTACGACCAGGCGGGCCGCGTGGCGGGCGACAACAACAAGTCGCTGGCCGCCGCCGCCGTAGAATATCAACGCCTGCAACTGGAAAACAGCTTTGCCGAACGGCAGCTCGCCGGCGCGATGGCTTCGCTTCAGGAGGCGCAGAACGAAGCCCGCCGCAAGCAGGTCTATGTGGAGCGCATCGTCAACCCCAACCGGCCCGACAGCGCGCTGGAACCGCGGCGGATGCGCGGCATCATCGCGACCTTCGTGGTCGGCATGGTCGCCTGGGGCATCCTGTCGCTGCTGATCGCGGGCATCAGGGAGCATCAGAACTGATGAACGGGCCGATGCCGCCTGGCCTCGGCGGCAATTTCATCGAACAATGGGCTGTGCAGCGCCGCGTGATCGGCGCGCTGCTGATGCGCGAGATGCTGACCCGCTATGGGCGGCAGAATATCGGCTTCCTCTGGCTGTTCGTCGAACCGACAATCGTGACCCTGCTCGTCGCCGGGATATGGACGGCGCGCGGCCTGAACCAGTTTTCGGACATTCCCATCGTCGCGTTCGCGATCACCGGCTATTCCGCCATCCAGCTTTGGCGCAACATGTCGCGGCGCTGCATCAACGCCATCGAACCCAATCAGGCGTTGCTCCAGCACCGCCCCGTGAAAATGCTAGATATCTATCTGGCCCGCATGTTTCTGGAGATCGCGGGGACGACCACCTCCTTCTTCATCCTGAGCGTCGTGTTTTCGCTCTTTTCCGAGCAGATTTCGCCGCCGGAAGACATTCTGAAAGTGGTGTTCGCCTGGTTCCTGCTGGCCTGGTTTTCGATGGGCATGTCCATCACCCTGGGCGCGCTGTCCGAACTGTCGTCGCTGGTGGACAAATTCTGGCCTCCCGCGATCTATATTCTCTACCCGCTGTCCGGGGCGATGTTCCTGGTATCGTCCCTGCCGCACGGCATGAAGGAGATCGTCCTCTACATTCCCCTGGTCCATGCCAATGAGATGTTGCGAGACGGCTTTTTCGGATCGCATTTCGTCGCGCATTATGATCTGTCCTACCTCATCGGCTGGTGCATGGGATTGTGCATCGTCGGCCTGGGAATTAGCCGCCTGACGGTGGAACACAGGCTGAGCTGATGATCGTCCTTGAACAGGTGACCAAGCGATATCATTCGATCCGGGGACCGATTCAGGTCCTCAAGGGCGTCGACATGACGGTGTCGATGGGCGAGAAAGTCGGCATCATCGGACGCAACGGCGCGGGGAAATCCACGCTCATCCGCCTCATCTCCGGCGGGGAAAAGCCGACCAGCGGCTCCATCGGCCGGTCGATGAGCATTTCATGGCCCATCGCCTTTTCCAGCGGATTTCAGGCGGGACTGACGGGGCGGGACAATCTGCGCTTCATCTGCCGCATCTACGGTCAGGACGCGGCAGAAAAACTGCCTTTCGTGCAGGAATTCTCGGAACTGGGCGACTTCCTCGATCAGCCGATCAAGATCTATTCATCGGGCATGAGGGCGCGTCTGGCCTTCGCCATTTCCATGGCGATCGACTTCGATTGCCTGCTCATCGACGAAGTCATGGCCGTGGGCGACGCCAAGTTCAACGCCAAGAGCAAGGAAGAACTGTTCGTCAAGCGCGCGCACAAGGCGATGATCATCGTTTCGCACAACATGAATTATATCAAAACCAACTGCACCCGGCTCTATGTCATGAATGACGGACGCCTCGAACATTTCGAGGATGTGAGCGAAGGCATTGCCATGCATAACAAGATGATGGCGAACTGAACGGAGAACGGACGTGTCGAGAATATGCATCGTGGGCGCGGGCTTCACCGGGGCCGTCGTCGGCCGCGAATTGGCGGAAGCAGGCATCCCCTCGCTGATCGTCGATGAACGCGCCCATGTCGCGGGCAATTGCCACACGGAGCGCGATGCGGAATCCGGCGTGATGGTCCATCGCTACGGCCCGCATATCTTCCACACCGACAGCGAACGCGTATGGGATTATGTGCGCCGTTTCGGCACGTTCGAACCTTATGTGAACCGGGTCAAGACGACGGTGGGCGGCAAGGTCTATTCGATGCCGGTCAACCTGCACACCATCAACCAGTTCTTCGACAAGGCCATGTCGCCCGACGAGGCGCGCGCCTTTGTCGCGTCCAAGTCCCGCACGGACATCGAAGAACCGCGGACCTTCGAAGAGCAGGCGATGAAGTTCGTCGGCGAGGAACTGTATGAAGCGTTCTTCGCAGGCTATACGCGCAAGCAATGGGGCATGGAGCCTGCCATGCTGCCCGCCTCGATCCTCAAGCGCCTGCCGCTGCGCTTCAACTATGACGACAATTATTTCAATCACCGTTTCCAGGGGATGCCGCGCGACGGCTATACGCCCATCGTCGCGGCGATCCTCGACCATCCGCTGATCGAGCTGCGCACCGGATGCCGTTATGAGAATCTGACCGAGGATTTCGATCATCTCTTCTATTCCGGCCCCATCGACCGCTATTTCCACTATGATCTGGGGCGTCTGAGCTATCGCACGCTGGATTTCGAGATGATCCGCGCGACAGGCGACTATCAGGGAACAGCGGTCATGAACTATCCCGACAGCGACATTCCCTTCACCCGCATCGCCGAACACAAGCATTTCGCGCCATGGGAAGCAGCCGGGTTCGAAAAGACTGTCGCCTTCCGCGAATATAGCCGCGCCTGCGGACCGGACGACATTCCCTATTATCCGATCAATCTGGTCGGCGGCATGGACCTGCTGAAAGCCTATCAGGACCGCGCCGCGCAGGAAAAGCGGGTGACGTTCGCCGGGCGGCTGGGCACTTATCAATATCTGGACATGGACGTGACCATCGACCGCGCGCTGGACGTCGCGGCCGCCTATCTTCAGCAACGCGCCGCCGCCTGAAGGCGGATTAAGGGAAAGATGACTGGATCGCCAGCACAGCGCGACCGTTTCGCCTTTCCCCTCTTCGCCCTGCTGGAGGGGCTGGAGCAGTTTCCCGGCGGAATGCCGCGCGATGCGGCGGTGCTTGGCGCCGGACGGATCGAGGCGCGCGACGCCCTGACGATCCGTCTCGACCGCCTGTTCGACCTGTTTTTCGAAAGCTATTGGCGACGCCATGCGGGCCTGACCGAAATCGCGCTGCGCTTTCGCGTTTCCGGCACCGCACGGATCGAAATCCTGCGGCGATGGGCGGAAAAAGGCGACGAGGAAATCGTCGCGGCGTCAGACTTCGCGGATGACAGCGACATCGTCGAACTGACGGTGGCGTTGCCGGACGGGGAAAGCCCCAGCTATCTCATCCCGCAGCTTCACATGTCCCAAGGGGCGCAAATCAGCGATCTCGCCTGGTGCGCCGCCACGCCCCCCCGGCGGGATGTGCGGCTGGCCGGGGTCATCTGCACCTTCAGCCGGGAGGACATGCTCGCCCGCAACCTCGCCCGCTTCGCAGGAACGGACTGTCCCTTCCACCGGCTGTTCGTAGTCAATCAGGGAGAACCCGGCATCGCGCAGCGGATGGCGGCGCGTTCGGGCGCCTTCCCTGCCGTCACGATGATCGACCAGCCCAATCTGGGCGGCGCGGGCGGCTTCACGCGCGGCATATTGGAAAGCCTGGACCAGCCGGACATCACCCATGTCCTGTTGATGGACGACGACATAGAGGCGAATCCGCTGCTGCTGGCCCGGATCGCCACGGTGCTGGGCTATGTGGGGGAACGGGACTGCATCGGCGGCGCGATGCTGGACCTTTACGATCCGGGCAAGCTCTTCACCTGCGGCGACCGCTTGCACCCCTCCCGCCCCGCCATCGTCCATATCGCCCCGGCCGAACCGTGCGACGTGACGACCGATGCCGGTCGCGATTTCATCGCTCGCCAGCATGAGCCGGATTTCAACGGCTGGTGGTGTTTCGCCTTTCCCGTTGACGCCGTCCGGCAATGCGGCCTGCCGCTGCCCCTGTTCATCCGGGGCGACGATGTGGAGTTCGGCTATCGCCTGTCGCGCGCCGGTTTCCGCACGATCGGCTGGGCAGGCATCGCAGTGTGGCACATGCCCTTCGCGCTCAAGACGCAGCCCTGGCACGCCTTTTACGACCGCCGCAACATGCTGTTCCTGTGCGAAGCCCATGGCCTGTTTTCACAGCGGCGGCTGGCGCGGTCGGCGTGGGGCAGCGTCATCAACGCGATCGTGACCTATGACTATGCCCGCGCGGCCGCCACGATCGAAGGCATCGGCGCATTCAACAAGGGCGCGCAAGATCTCCTCCGCTGGACCGGGGAGGATCATGCCGCGCTGCTTCGACGGACACGCGATCCGTCGCCGCCGCACCCCGCGCCCGCCCGGATCGAAAGCCTGCCCACCGCGCCTGCCGCCACCGCCTACAGGCACTTCCTGCGCGACCTTTTCCTGCCCTTCGGCAGGGCAAAGGGCGTTCTTGCCGTCGAAGCGCGGGATTGGCATCCCGGCGTCGCGCGCCGCCCCGCTACGGTCGTGATCCGCGGGCAACCGGAGGAACCGGGCCGCCTTCGCGCCTATCGGTGGAGGAGCGCGGTCGCCCTTACGGCGCGCGCTCTGGGCGTCATCGCCTTTCTGCGCTGGCGGCGGCGGTTGGAGCCGGAAAGCATATTGCGGCTCTCCAACCCTGCTTCCTGGCGGGCCTATCTGGAGCGGCCCGGCCGCCTATCATGCGATAAACGCTTTGCAAGCGCCGCCGATAACGGCATGGCTCACTACCGACACACCGAAGCAACGAGTTCAGAACCATGCGATCCTCCCTTGCCCAAGCCCTGATCCCCGCATCGTCGCTGCTGCTCCTGCTGCCGGGATGCGCGGGGTTCGACACGTCCGTCGGGCCAAGCAAGGGGCAGATCACGAAAAAGTCCGTTGACGGAACGATTCAGGGCGTGCGCATCATCACCGTCACGGACCAGATCGCGCGGCAGATCAGCGCGCAACAGGTGCGCACCAGTTTCGCCGACACCCTTCCCCCCGCGCAGCCGACCGGGCAGGTGATCGGCCGGGGCGACATTCTGGCCGTCACCATATGGGAAGCGCCGCCCGCCGCGCTGTTCGGGGGAGCCTCGCTCGGCCGGATGACCGCGCTCGACACCGCCACCGCCACGCCGCTGCCAGAAATGCAGGTGGGCCCGGCGGGCGATATCGTGGTGCCCTATGCGGGGCATATCCGGGCGGAAGGCCGCACCCTGCCGGAAGTGGAGCGCGACATCGTGGCGCGCCTGTCGGGCAAGGCCCATATGCCGCAGGTCACGGTGCGCCTTGCCCAATATGCGACGTCGCTCGTCACGGTCGTGGGGGAAGTCGCCACCAGTTCGCGCATGCCGCTCTCGCCCAAGGGAGAAAGGCTGCTGGATGCAATCGCCGCAGCGGGCGGCACGAAGCAGCCGGTCGACAAGATGACCGTCCAGATCACCCGGGGCGATCAGGTGGAAAGAATGCCGCTGGCCGACGTGATCGCCGATCCGCGCCAGAATGTCATCCTGCGTCCCGGCGACATCGTGACCGCGATCTTCCAGCCCTACAGCTTCACCGTTCTGGGCGCGGCGGGCCGCAACGAGGAAGTCAATTTCGAGGCGCGCGGCATCACTCTGGCGCAGGCGATGGGCCGCATGGCGGGGCTTCAGGACCGCCGGGCCGATCCCAGGGGCGTGTTCCTGTTCCGCTGGGAAGACCCGCAAGCCGTTCCCGGCGGCGTCATGGGTGCGGCGCAGGACGACAAGGGACGCATCCCGGTCATCTACCGCATCGACATGAAGGACCCCGCGACCTATTTCGCGATGCAGAATTTCGCGATGCAGAATCGCGATGTTGTCTACATCTCCAATTCGCCCGTGGCGGAATTCCAGCGCTTCTTCGGCATTATCGCGTCGACGATCCTGCCCGCCGTCGCGGTTGGAAGAGCGTTTTAGGGCGAATCCGCATTCAGTTCTGGCGGGCGGCAAGGCGTTGACACGTGGCGCTCGCCTCGCATCCAATGCCAGCATTACATTACTTCCCGATCGCCATAAACCGCTGGATGCGACCTCTATTTGCGGTATTTATGATGTTCGCTCTCGTTGATCTTCTTCTGGCTCGACCCCATGATGAGTTCGGTTTCGCGAATATGATCGACATATTCCCGAAAATCAGAGGTGGTCAGATCAACCGCCACGGCATCGAAATGCGCCCATTCGGTATTGCCCAGTTTCACATGCTTTTCCAGCATTCGCGCACCAGCCGCCACGGCAAGCGCCGAAGCCTTCCAGCCATGATCGTGGCTGGAATAGCCGGGGACGATGCGGGGGTTCTGCCGGGACAGGCCATGATAGTGACGCACCACACCGATGTTGCAATGCTCCAGCGGCGTAGGATAGGCCGAATTGCATTGCAGCAAATAGATTTTTTCGCATCCGCCAAAGGCTTCCGTCACGAACCGCTCATAGCTTTCGTCCGTCATGCCCGTGGAAAGCACCACTGATCCCCGGTAATTTTCCGCCACGAACTCCAGATAGCTCTTATGCTCGGAAATGGTGGACGGCAGTTTGACCATCGGCACGCCGATATCCATCATCACATGAAAGGAGGGTTCATCCAGAACGGATGCGAACCAGCCGATGGACAGGTCGCGGCACAGCGCATCCACGAACAGGAAATCCTCATGGCTCAGTTCAAGCTGATGCCGGTAATCGCCAAATGTCTTGCCGAATGGGGACTTGTAAGGCGAGGATAATTGTTCGCGGCTGTAGAAGCTCTCGACATCGCGTTTTTGCAGTTTGATGTAATTGGCGCCCGCCGCCTTGCTGGCGCGGATCATCTTTTCCAGCCGGAAACGATCGCCAAAATGATTGGTGGTCAGTTCCGCCACGACATCCACGCGGGCTTCCGGTGCGGGCAGCCGCGCGCTGGCGTGACCGTTCAGTTCTTCCGGCGTGATCCCGCTGAAGGAACGGTAACCGACGTGACGAACGTCCAGCGGGCTGTCGCGCAGCGCATAGAGGGCGTTGATGAAATAGAATTCCTGCGCCGAAATCTTCAGCAGGCGTTCGTCCTCGCTGTCGTCCGCATAGTCGTGAGCAAGCGCCCGACTATGGCCCTTTTCCACGCTGAAATCGAACCCCAGCATATAAACGGTCTGGGACCGCCCACGGATTCCCGCGATCAGGCGCGACAGCTTGAGCGCCGTGACGAACAGCACTTCCTCGATCTCCAGGCTGTCAGTCATCATCCGCTGCATCAGCAGTTCCGACGTTTCCTGATTCAGATGGATCAGCGGCGCTTCCACGACCGTCTTGTCGCCCGCTCTGAACCCAGGCTGCGCCGTCAGGTAGAGGCGCGAGCGATAGCCCGATTCCCTGAGGCCCCCTTCGACCCAATGACCATGGAATATGGTGATGTCCGCAGGCGCAATGCGCTCGGCATCGTTCAGACCGATCACCAGCGAATTGGCATAGACCTGCGGATCGACAAGGTCGACCGACGGCCCCTTACCCAGAATGTAGATTGTGTCGGTTGCGTATGTCGACGCGATATTTTCGATCAGGCTCAAGAAATTGCCCGTGATAGTCTGCATCATTCACCCTAACCAAACAACCATGTTCCAATGCCAGCATGATACCCGGCAGGAGATCCCATGCATATGCGCCTTTCGGATTGACGAAACGCGCAAAGCTGCCTCGAACCACATTGTAGATGTTATAGACGGCACAGCCGGTAACGCGATACTCAATCGCGTCCCGGATGCCGGTGGCGATATCATCATGATAGGACGAGGAAAAGCCGGTGATCCGCGATTGCAGCGCGGGAATGGAATCGCCGGTCATCAGATGCTCGCCCAGTTCCGGCATCATGAGCAGGCTGCCTTGATGGACGCCGTCCTTCCATATGCCGAGCGACACGCCCCATTCCTTGAGGCCCGAACAGAAATTTTCCGTACCATCTATGGGGTCCAGCAAGGCGAAATAACCGCTCTGCCCGCCCGACTGGAAATCATAGCTTTCCTCGCCCACGAAATGGAGGTCGGGCAGGCGCGATTGCAGCAAGGCGTGAAGACGCTCTTCGATGAATCGATCCGCCTCCGTAACGGGGCTTCCGTCCGATTTATACTGAATCTGAAAACGTCGCTCCATGATTTGAGGCATCATGGAGTCTATGGCGGACAGGCATTCCCGGAGTAAATTGTCGATATTCATTCACTGTCTCAATTCCGAGTACCAACCGAAAAGAAGCCGCTTCCTATCAATGAAGCAATTTCCTGATGCGGTCAGAGTTGATCGCAGCTACGGCCTCTACGATCTGAAAATCAGTTTCGTCGTCTATATCCAAGCCGCAAATTTTATCAGTAATAATAGCGCCGACCCTGCGCCCTAGAAAATCATCGTCTGTATTTTCATCCATAGCTCGTATTACATCCGTGCTAAACACCTTGTAGCGGCTGCCGATATCCTGTCGCCGGATCATTGACTTACCCTGATCGTCAAAATCGGGGAAAAGCATCCCATTCTGAACCAGATACAGGCGCGCTTCACTCTCGCACACGGTTCGAGCCGCAGTCATGTCAGGATTGCTCGCTAGCAAATCAATGCATGCCTGCACATCAGGTAGGCTTCGGAATATAAAGGTGGGACGGAGCCAGACGATCAGATCAGGCTGTAGAATATTATGATTCTTGAAGGCTTGGTATAGATCTTTCAATATGTCCTGTTCCATCGCCGTGCCGGACGCGGCTTCAGCAGCACGCAAAAAAGGAACTTCCGCACCACATGACTTCGCCACTTCCGCATATTCCATAGAATCGGTTGAGCAGAAAATCCTTTCAACGCCCAGCGCCTTGGCAAATCCGATTGAATAATCAATCAGAGGACGCCCATTCAAAAGCCTAATATTCTTATTTTTGAGGCCCGTAGATCCACCACGAGCCGGCACGATCGCATAAATTCTCATCACCCCGCTTTACAACAGAAAGGGCAGAACGCAAGGTTGGCCAGCTTCCAACATGTGGAGTCAGACTTTCCAACTCAGCCTGAATTGCGTTAGCCTCATTATTTACCCAAAAATTTATACCCAAGCCGCCGCCAATCCGTTAAAGCCCGCACCGCCTCAGATGTTTACCGGCGGAGCAAAGCCTTGATGCAGGATATCGTTTCGGAACAGGAACAGAATTTCTCCGCGCCCAGAAACCGCGTCGTCGTCCAGAGGCTGATCACCCCCGATCCCACCGTCAATTCAGAGGCGGATCTGTTTTTCCATCGCGATGGCCATGCCGGCTATGACGGTCAGAGCGGCCGCTTCTATGCGCTGAAGAGAGCCGAAATCCGGTTCGACAGCTATTATAACGTCTTTCCGGCGCGCTTCTTCGATCTCCAATCGGACAACCGCATCGAACTGCATATCAGGGCCGAGGGGAAATGCATCCTCGAAGTGATGCTCGCCAGACATCACAAAAGCTGGGAAAATCTGGTCCACATGATCTTCGAGGCGGATGGCGGGACGCAGATCGTCGAATTGCCGGATGTTCCGCTCGATGGATTGATCTATGCCCGCTTCATCGCCATCGACGACCTGACGATCCAGTCGCTCGATTATGTCGTCACAGGCCCCGAACGCAACGCCGTCAAGCTGACCGGCGTCATCACCACCTTCAAGCGCGACGAAGCGGTCCAGAGCACCTCCGCCCGGTTGCAAAGCTATTTCGGCGACAATCCCGATCTGGCCGACCATTTCAACCTGCTGGTCGTCGACAATGGCGGAGACACCGACAGCATCGGCTTTTCCAGGGGCCGGGTCATCAAGAACAGGAATTACGGCGGCGCGGGGGGCTTTTCGCGAGGACTGCTCGAAGCCATGCAGGACGAGGACGTCACCCACGCCCTGTTCATGGACGACGACGCGAGCTTCTTTCCTGAATCCCTGCGGCGGACCATTTCCATCCTCCGTTATTCCGACAATCCCCGACTGGCCATCAGCGGCGCCATGATCACCGAAGCGCATAAATGGCAGATGTGGGAAAACAGCGCGATATTCGACCGGCATTGCCGTCCCATCGACAACCGCCGCGACCTGCGGCTTTTCCATGAAGTCCTGTCCATCGCCCTGGCCCAGCCTTTTTCGATGAAGAACCGCTATGGCGGGTGGTGGTATTTCTGCTTCCCGGTCAAGGCCGTCCAGACATGGGCCTTCCCCTTCTTCGTCAGGGGGGACGATATCTATTTTTCGCTGGCCAATGATTTTTCCATCCTGACCGCGCCCGGCATCGTCAGCCATCAGGATGATTTTTCCATCAAGCAATCGCCGCTGACGCTTTATCTGGATGTTCGCAACCACATCGTCCAGCATCTGACTTTCGACGACCTCGCCATCAGCAAGGACGAGATGCAGAAGATGCTGGGAGGGTTCTTCCATCGCTATAACAAGAGTTTCCACTATGAAACCGCCCAGGCGATCAACATGGCGATCGCCGATGTCATGCGTGGTCCCGACTTCTGGGAGAGCAATCTCGACATGAGCGCGCGGCGGCAGGAGATCGGCGCGCTGACCGTGAACGAGAAGATCCGGCCCATCCACTTCAGCCATGACGAAACGACGCCCCATTCCCCCCATCGCCACCAGAGCCGCTGGGCGAAGCTGATGCGGAAATGGAGCCACAACGGCCATAAGCTGCCCCGGAAAATGCTGTACAGCAAGGCCGTCACCTTCCCGCTGGAGGTACGCGCCATCACGCAGGATTCCTATCGCCGCAAGCGCACGATCACATTCGATCCCACATCGGGACTGGGTTATATCTGCGAAATGGACCGCGAACGCTATTTTGCGAACCGGGCGGAATTTGAACGCAATGTCAAAGCGCTCATGGAGCGATATGAGGAACTGACTGCCCTTTATCACCAGTCCCGAACCGAAATGGCGAACCGTTCCGCTTGGGAAAAGCGGTTTGCCTCTCAGAATCAATAAGAAAACGGATTTTCCATGCCCATTTCCATTCACGATGAAAGAAAGAACAGGATCGCGCGATTCAACTTTCCAGTGGATTTGCAACAGAAAATATTAGGGACAGATCGTTGCTTCATTTTGGGGATGGGGCCAAGCATCAATAAACTCGACCCCGAGCAGTTGAAAAATGAACTCTGCATAGGGGTGAATTTTATCTATAGGACAGAATTTCGTCCTGACATCCTGTGTATCGTAGATCGTCAAAGGGTCGATACGAATAATTTCGACAAAGCAAAGAAAATTATTGCTCTGGAGCATGTTTTACGAGAGAAAAATCACCTCTTCAGAGATGTAGACCATACAAAATTTGATTTTAGCATTAAATATCATATGCCATTCAACAAATCATGGTTTAACGTATCTGATTTTGATAAAAATTTAGAAACTGTGTATTTTGGTGGATCTGTCATTACAGATCTAACCATCCCCTTGGCGATATATCTCGGCATCAAGGAAATATTCGTCGCAGGTTTGGATGGCTTTGACGCCTTCCCCAATAGCCATGCAGGAAACGCCAGTCAGATATTGGATGCCCTTCCACCGACTGAATATCTTCGATATCAGCAGAAGATAAAGTCTCTCGCGAGAGCGAATAATACCAAAATATACAATATCTCAGCCGGATGCTTGAGCGGAGGCTTTGATAAGGTCAATCCTAAAGATTTTAGTATATCTGCGATTCTCAGATCATATAAAAATGAAATAAAAGGAAATTTCTTTGCGCTGGGTCGCGACATTTGCTCATGTGAGAGACCATATCCCGATAAATCTATTTACCACTTAAAGAGATTGACTGATAATTTCTATGCACGCCATAAAAAGGGGCTTATCTTTTTTGAAAAGATAGACGATAATAGCCCGAAGGAGGATTTCCTCTGGGAAATTGAACCATCCTTTTGCAATAAAAATTGGGTTTCTTTTAAATCATATAACGTCCCAACACATTATATAACGTCCATTGATCACCTATCAAACTTTAGACTCAATAGGTTTGAAGGTATATACAACACCTATTTCTCATCCTTTCAGCCCTATGTGCATCGGCAACATGCCGAAGAAAGAGCTGAGAAGAATGCCATGCTGATTGACATAGAAAAAATGAAGCAAATGGTCGGGCATCAACTCAATTATGCGGATACGCGGCCGTAATTTCTGTCCAGCGCATCATACAAATACCCCCTGAAAGCCCGCTCCCGGACGGGCTTTCGTGCGCGCAGCCACGCGACCGCCACTACCGCGCGCCAGCGGTCGAGTCTCTCCGCCGCCATGCCGCTTTCCCGCAGATAGGCGACCCGCCAGCGGCGCGCGGCCCATTCGCGCGCCAGAACGGTCAGCCTGTCCTGCGGTCCCGCCCCGAAGCGCAACAGCATTTCCGTCCGCACGGCATCCGCCGCCGGGTCGCCCAACGTCGCCTTGGACCAGTCGATGACCTTGAGGTCGCCCCTCGCGATCATGACATTTTCCACATGGAAATCACCGTGCAACAGCCGCCCGCCGTCCGGCATGGTCTCCAGCCGCGCCAGCGCCGCTTCTTTGATGGCATCGCGGGCAGGTCCATGGAGGATATCGGTTCGCAGAACGTCCTTGAGGTTCCGCACCCCCTCCGTCTCCGGCTGTCCGTGCATATGCGCCTGCAAGCGCGCCATGGCGTCGATCATCGCGCCCGATCGCCATGGCCGCAGCCGCATGGCCTTGAGCAGGGTAACGCCCTCGACACGGGGGTAGACCAGCCCCCGCGCACCCTCCATCCTGACCCTGCGCGCCGCCGCGACCCCGGACATCCCCAGTTCCGCCGCCAGCCGGGACGCACACGCCTCGCGTGCGATCATCTCCTCCGACACCGCCGGGTGGAATAGCTTCACGACCTCCCCCTCGCCCAACGCGTAAAGGCGCGCGCTCGCCCCCCGCGCCAGAAAGCGCAATGGCGGGTCCGTTGCTGGCAGGGGGAAACCATCGGGCATCGCCAACCCCTAGACCAGGTCGCGCGAAAATCGAAGGATCGAGTGTCGCGGGCATCCTGCGCTACAGACTTTCGATGATGGCGGCCGGCGCTCAAGCCGGATGCTTCCGGCATGCCGTTCGTCGCCCGGAACCTGCCTCATCGTTGCGGGAACGCGCATCCGATCGGCCACATTCCAGACGGCATCGCTCCTCCACCCCATTGCGCGCGCCGGGCTTATCACTTAACCGCTTGCTCATCATTGCGCGCTATACCGGCGCCATGCACCCGGCAGAATTGATGCAGCAGCTTCTTCCCCATCCCGTCACGAAACCATGGGGCAGGGACCGGCTTCCCGACTGGCTGGGGGATTTGGGAAACGGCCGCGTAGGCGAAGTGATCTTCGACGGCGCGCCGTCCGGTCGCCAGGCCCTGTTGGTCAAATATATCCTGACCAGCGAGCGCCTTTCGATACAGGTGCATCCCGACGATGCCGCCGCGCAGCATGACGGTCATGCCCATGGCAAGGATGAAGCCTGGCTCATCCTCGACTGCAAGCCCGGTGCGACAATCGGCCTGGGGTTTCGCGAAGCCGTGACGCAGGCTGACGTCCGCGCCGCCATCGCCGACGAAACGCTGGAGCAGTTGATCGACTGGCGGCCGGTTTCGCCGGGAGAGTTCTATATGGTTCCGGCGGGCACGGTCCACGCCATCGGCGCGGATATCCTGCTGGCCGAAGTCCAGCGCAATGCCGACATCACCTATCGCCTCTACGATTATGGCCGCGACCGGCCGCTTCATGTCGAACAGGCGCTCGGCTGCGCCCGGCTGGGGCGCTACGATCTGCCGGCGCCCCACATCGCGGCGGGGGAAAGCCGCAAGCTGCTGAAGGCGGGCGACGCGCCCTTCGACCTGCGCCATGTGGCGTTCCGGGCCGGGGAAAAGATCGCTCTGGAGGGCGCGGGTGCTTTCTGGTTCGTACCGCTGGAGGGCGCGGGCACGGTGTCCGGCGCGCCGTGGAAAAGCGGGGAGTGCTGGATTTTCGAGGCGGGAGAGGTACTCCATGCGACGAGCGCGGGCCGGGCGCTGATCGCCATGCCGGAACGTCGCTGAATCGCGTTCAGCCTTCTTCCGCGCGTTTCAGCATCGCGTCGGCCAGGGCGCGGATATCGGCGGAGCGCTCACGCGGCATCACCAATATGCCCGCCGCCGTCGATATGATCACGCAATCGCGCATCCCCATCGCGCCCACCGGCGGCCCATCATCGACGATGATCAGATTGCCATGTCCGTCCATGTCGATGGCCGCGCCTTCACAGATGCTGTCCTGCCCGTTGCGGTCCTTGAGCGCCCAGAGCGCCTGCCATGAGCCGACATCCGACCATCCCATGTCGACCGGCACCACCGCGGCGCGATCCGTCTTTTCCATGATCGCATAGTCGATGGAAATGCCAGGACAGGCCGCGAACGCCGCCGCGTCCGGCCGGATATAGTCGCCATCGTCCCGCGCGGCGCGCATCGCCGCCCGGCAGGCGTCGGCCACCTCAGGCGCCAGCCGTTCCAGTTCCTGCGCGTAGGCGCGGGCGGAAAACAGGAAAATGCCGCCATTCCAACAATGACGCCCCGTTCCGATCAGGGTGCGCGCCGTTTCCAGCGGCGGCTTTTCGACAAAGGCCGCGACATGATGCACACCCGCCATGCCGGCCAGCGCATCGCCCACCTCAATATAGCCATAGCCGGTTTCCGCATGGGTCGGACGGATGCCGAACGTCACCAACCGCCCCCCCAGCGCCGCCGGGCGGGCCGCCGCAATGGCGCGATGAAAGCTCTCGACATCGGCAATCGCATGGTCAGAGGGCATGACGAGCATCAATGCTTCGGCGTCCCGCTCCGCCAGCCAATAGGCGGCCAGAGCGATCGCTCCCGCCGTATTGCGTCCTTCCGGTTCAAGGAAGATCGCCGCCGGTTCGCTTCCCGCTTCCCGGATCTGCTGCGCCACAAGCGTCACATGACGCTCGCCCGACACCACCAGCGGCGGCGCGAACCCGGCGCGGCCCGTCGCGCGCGCCACGGTTTCCTGCATCATCGTGCCGGGACCAAGCAGCGTCAGGAACTGCTTGGGCGTGTCCGGCCGGGACAGAGGCCAGAGGCGCGTCCCGGCGCCGCCCGACAGGATGACCGGATAGATCAGGGCTTTTGCGCCTATGGCTGCATCGCTCTCGCTCATCGGTCCGGCCGCCTCAGATGCCGCCGCCGATGCGGCGACCCTGCGCCGGGGGCAGATAGACCAGCCGGCCCCCGCTTTCCTCCCCGCCCAGCAACCGCTCGACCGCATTGTCCACCAGCATACGCAATCCTTCGTCGCTCAACAGGCCACCGCGGATCAGGCAACGGTCGATCAACACGCGGCGAAAGGCGGAATAAAGCGCCCTGTCCGGCGCCTGCGGCCGCTGCCAGAACTCGTCAAGCGTCCCCTCATGCACAATGCCGGGCACTTTGTAGACAGCATGTCCCAGCACCATCACAGGCTTGCCGGTGTTCAGCGCCAGCGTGCCGACCGTGCTGTTGACGGTCACCACGCCCAGGGACTGCTGAACGACCTTGGCGATATCCCAGTCCGCCAGATAGAGTATGCGGTCGGCCACGCCATATTGCTTCGCCAGCTTGCGGGTCAGCCTTTCCCAGCCGACAAGGCCTGGGTCCAGCGGGTGACGCTTGACCACCAGCGCGACCTCTTCCGGCGCATAGCGGGCAAAGCTCTTGAGTACGAAACGCAAGGCCGCGCGCATATCGCCAAAGGGGGAATGGATGCGGATCTGATAATCGGAATTGAGCTGAAGCGGCAGGGTGAAATAGGGACGGCCGCCCAGTCCTTCCCAATGCTCGGTGGACCGGCGCCGGTCCGCCTGCCGCCACAGCAGCTTGTTGAACCAGCCCACCGATTCCAGCGCAAAGCTGTGCGGCCGGTGCGTACGGTAAAAGGGGTAGAAAGGCCGCATCAGCGCGCCAGACAGGCCGTTACGCATCGTATGCTGCGCGCGCCGCCGGAAGGTGGAAGGGACGGACCGCTCCTGCTCTTCTTCGGGGGGAAGGTCGCGTGCCCGTTCCCGATACCATCGCGGGTCGAGCGGCAAGGTCGAATTGCCGTTCACGCCATCTTTCTGAAGCGTCAGGAAGTCGGGCCGGATATAACCTTCCTCCACCACATGCACCTTGATGCCGCGCAGCCGCGCCATCTTGTGCGCGGACGCATGATAGGGACGGCAATCGCCAAAGAGGATCAGGTCGGTGACGCCATGATTGACGATGAAGTCGTCGAAGAAGAGCGGCCACCCCCGGAACGTCCCGCGATAATCGGTCGCCCCCGGTCCCGGCCAGTCGATCCTGTCTCCGCCATTGATGTTGATACGCAACGCCTCGTGCCCCCGCGCGCGCAAGGCGTCGGCAAGCATGAAGAAATAAGGACCATGCGGCCCCTGAAGGAACAAAAAGGTCTTAATCTGGGCGGCGGCCATGAAGCAACTCTGCGGATAAGGTCATCAATCGACGTAACTTCCCCTGCAATACCCGCAACCTGATGAGCCAGTTCCCAGACGGCGTCGATCCATCCGCCAGCCGGTCCACCATGATTTCGGGGCCGCAAGGCAAATATGTTACCGGATCAACATAGCGTGGATAGAGAATGAGAGCGCCCGCGACAAGCTGATCTATGCCGAGCTTGCGACCGCGCCGCCCGTTGGGCGCAGCCAGATCACGTGTCAGCCCCCAACCGGCGTAAAAGGGCAGGCCATGCACGGTCACGGACCTGCCCCGCATCAGCGCCTCGAACCCTGTCAGCGACGAGAGTACATGCACTTCATCGACGGACCGGACCAGTTGCATGAGGGGCGAGCCGCTGTCGATGCTGTCGGCATGTTCCAGCACCATGGCGTCGCTCAGATGCCCGGTCCTATGACCTGCCTGAACATCGGGGTGCGGCCGGTAGACGATCCACGCGTCCGGCTCCGCCTGACGGACGCGCTTCAGGAAATCGAGATTGCCCGCGATCCCTGCCCCGCCCAGATGCACCGACAAATCATCATCCACCTGGCCGACCGCAAGAACCGTCCTCCTGCCCTTGGGCAAGGTTGTCATCGCGCCCTGACCCGCGCCATATTTCGTGACCCCCGCCGCGCAAATCCGCTCCCGCAGCCGCTTTGCCCGCTCCACCAGTTCCGTGGAGAAGTCATGGGTAGCAAGGATCGTCTCAAGGTCGCTGCCGACACGGGCATCATAATAAATGCCCATATGGTCCGCCACGACCGAGCCGGGCGGGTGCAACGCCGCCCCCAACCCGCGCGAACGGAGAAACCCGTCCTCGATCCGTATCAGCGGCGCTCCCTGCTCCGCCGCCGCATCGGCGGTCGAAGGAGGCACGCGGGAAGGCCAGACGGCCAGCGCGCCTTTCTGCCGCAAGGCCTGATCCAGTCCCCGCCGCGCGTTCACAAAAGGCGGCGATCGCAAGCCATCCCACAGGAAGACGCGCATGACGTCGCGCTTCCACCACGCCATGCCGCTCGCGGCACTGATGCCCCTGTTAGCGTGGAAAAGCGCCCGCCACTCCGCCAGTTGTCGCACGGCCTGCCCGACATCCGCTTCCTCGCCCGTAAAGCAATTGCGATAACGGGCTTGCGATAGCCGGTCGCGGGCAGCCTCCCTCAGATGCCGCGGGTCGATGGGCTGGAGATCGGGGCCGAACACCGGCACGCCCAGCAGGCCCGCGACAAGGGCGATATCATCCTCCCCATGGGCATGGACCGAGGCGGCCTGCTCCACCAGCGCCCAGGGATCGCAGGGTTGAGGCAGTTTTCTGGCGTAGCAGGCCAGTGCCGCCGATGGCGCGCCGCCGATGATCGCCGCTTGCCCGGCCTCCAGACCGCCCAGCCTTTCCGGCGGGATCGGAACGCCCGCTTGCGCCACCAGCTTCACGCCGTGAACCGCATGGCCCCAAAAATCGCCACCCACGCGCGCGGCGGCGATGGCGTCGAGCACAGCGTCAGGGACGACCACCCGCTGCCCGTCCGCAGGCAAAGGCCGGCTGATCGCCGCAATGTCGGGCGCGGTGGACGGAAAGGGCGGAGAACGCAGGAAAGGCGGCAATATCACAGCATTCCCCGGTTTCTCACATGCCCCTGAACGGTTGGTCTTTTCTCGTCTGCCCGCACCCTTGGGCGCGCGGGCCGCCAAGGTCAAGAAACCGTCGCCGCCACCTCTTCGAGCATGTCCTCGACTATGTCGAAATAGTCACACCATGTCGGCGGCGACCAGGCCGCGACCCGCTCCATCTGCGCGGCGCGCTCCGGCGATCCTTCCCGGCCATAGGCGCGGATCGCCCGCATCCAGCCCATGCCGTCGAGCGGGTCGAGATAATCCGGCGCGCCTCCGCCCACTTCCCGATGCGCCACGATGTCGCTGCATATGACCGGCACGCCCGCCGCCAGCGCCTCCACCACCGGCATCCCGAAACCTTCGACGAAAGACGGCATCAGCATGGCCCGCGCATGGCGGGTCAACGCCTGCATCTCGCTATCCGACACCTGCCCGGCTTCGATGACGTGCCCGCGCAGGATTTCGCCGCGTTCCAGCATGTCGACGACATTTTCATTTTCCCAGCCGCGCCGTCCCACCAGCACCAGCACCGGCGCGGCGTCGCCCCTCTCCTCCACCAGCCTGCGCCAGATGTTGAGCAGCAGCAGGTGGTTCTTTCGCGGCTCGATGGTCGAAATATAGATGAAATAGGGCCTGTCCGGCACCTTCAGCCTGTCGCCATCCACAATTTCCACCGGATCGGCCCCAAAATGGGCGATGCGCAAGACCCGTTCGCCAAGAGGCCGCGTGAGGTGCGGGGCCAGCGC
This sequence comes from Sphingobium faniae, assembly GCA_900100475.1. Classification (GTDB taxonomy): domain Bacteria; phylum Pseudomonadota; class Alphaproteobacteria; order Sphingomonadales; family Sphingomonadaceae; genus Sphingobium; species Sphingobium faniae. The sequence continues at coordinate 205,817 of FMTU01000003.1, forward strand.
GTCAATCGTCGCCCGGCTGTTGCCGATGATGCCGTCGGCGAAGGAATCAATCGTGCGCAGGCGCTTGCGATGTTCCTCCGCGCCTTGCGGCCGGGCGAATTCCGGGTGGCTCAGCGGAATGACATCATGCACCAGAGTCACGAATTTCGCGCCCTCCGCGCGCAGGATAGCGCCCACCTGATCATGATCGTCCAGATGATGCGGCGACACCTGCAAATAGATGCGAGGGCCGGTCGCGCGCGGCACGGGGCGCGGGCGAAGGGCGATAAGCTGCCGGATGATGGCCGCCCGCCCCTCCTTCTGATCCATCTCCCCCGCATTGCGCCAGCGCGCCGCCGTGAACGCCAGAAACTGACGCACCGCGCCACCGTTCAGCCGCCCATAATAGCCGCCCGCCGGATGCACCGCCGCGAAGGCCAGCCGGTCGGGTATCCGCTCCAGCAATTCGCGCGCATAGACATATTCCACCCGGTCGATGCCCGTGGGCGCCGGGTGGAAGCTGCGCGACAGGAGGCGGGATATGTCGAGGATGATCTCCGCTTCGCCCCGCCCGCCATCCATCCGGGGATTGGCGGGCTTGCTGCGCAGGGCGATGCGGGCGCCAGGAGCGATGAAGGGCTTGAGGGCCATATCAGCGAGCCTCCTCCGGCCCGGTCGGGATAGCGCCGGTCCGACGCCGGTCGATCAAAGCCGGGCGCGAATGTCTTCCGCCAGAGCCTGCAAATCGGCCGGGTCGGCGAAATTGCCCTGCGCATGCGCGCTGAAACCGATCGGCCCGCCTTCCCAGCGCGGCACGATATGCACATGCATATGGAACACCGTCTGCCCGGCGGGCGCGCCATTGAACTGCGCGACATGGATGCCGTCGGGGTTGAGCGCCTTGTGGATCGCGTTCGCGACCTTCTTCGTCGTCTCCATGACCTGACAAAGCGCCTCATCCTCCATTTCGAGGATGTTGCGCGCCTTCGACCATTTGGAAATGACCAGCGAATGCCCTTTCGACTGCGGCTGTATGTCGAGGAAAGCCAGCGTATGCTCATCCTCATAGAGGCGGGTCGAAGGCAGTTTGCCCTGAAGGATCAGGGAAAAGACATTGCCTTCGTCATAAACGCCATCAAGGCTCATCGCGCGATCCTTCAGCTCAGATAATGCGCTGACGTCCTGGCGGCGACTTCCTCAGCCGTCACGCCCGGCGCCAGTTCGACGAGCCTGAACGGGCTGTCATGGTCCGGCCGCTGGAAGACGCATAGGTCGGTGACGATCATGTCCACGACATTCTGGCCGGTGAGCGGCAGGGTGCAGGCGGGGATAAACTTGGGATCGCCATTCTTCGACGTGTGCTCCATGACGACGATGATCTTCTTGACGCCCGCGACAAGGTCCATCGCGCCGCCCATGCCCTTGATCATCTTGCCGGGGATCATCCAGTTGGCGATGTCGCCATTTTCCGCCACTTCCATCGCGCCCAGCACGGTGAGGTCGATATGCCCGCCCCGGATCATCGCGAAACTGTCGGCAGAGGAGAAATAGGCCGACTGCGGCAGTTCGCTGATCGTCTGCTTGCCCGCGTTGATGAGGTCGGCGTCCTCATCCCCTTCATAGGGAAATGGGCCGATGCCCAGCATCCCGTTTTCCGACTGCAACGTCACTTCCACGCCTGCCGGGATATGGTTCGCCACCAGTGTAGGGATGCCAATGCCCAGGTTCACGTAAAAACCGTCTTGCAGTTCCTTCGCGGCGCGCGCCGCCATTTCATCGCGGGTCCAGCCTTTGGCTTCCTGGGACATTATGCGGCCTCCCTCTGGCGAACGGTACGGAATTCGATCTTCTTTTCATAGGGCGCGCCGACGATCAGGCGCTTGACGTAAATGCCGGGCAGATGGATCTTGTCGGGGTCAAGGCTGCCGACCGGCACCACCTCTTCCACTTCCGCAACGCAGATCTTCGCGGCGGTCGCCATCGGCGCGTTGAAGTTGCGCGCGGTCTTGCGGAAAATAAGGTTGCCGCTTTCATCGGCCTTCCAGCCCTTGATGACGGACACATCGGCAAAGATTCCGCGTTCGAGGATATAATCCTGCCCGTCGAAATTCTTCACTTCCTTGCCCTCGGCCACCGCCGTGCCGACGCCCGTCTTGGTGTAGAAACCGGGAATCCCGGCTCCGCCCGCGCGGCAGCGTTCAGCCAGCGTTCCCTGCGGGCAGAACTCCACCTCCAGTTCGCCAGCCAGATATTGCCGCTCGAATTCCTTGTTCTCGCCCACATAGGAGGAGATCATCTTCTTCACCTGACGCGTGCGAAGCAGCTTGCCCAGCCCTTCGCCGTCGATCCCGGCATTGTTGGACGCGATGGTCAGATCCCTGACGCCCGAATCCCGGATCGCGTCGATCAGCCGTTCAGGGACGCCGCAAAGGCCAAAGCCGCCCGCGCACAAATGCATCCCGTCGAAAAGAAGGCCCTCCAACGCCGACGCAGCATCAGGGTAGAGCTTGTTCACCATCGCACGTCCTCTTCCTGTCCAATAGCGATGCCATAGGGACAGGAATGGGGCCGGTCAATTTGCTGCAAGCGCAAAAGGCGTTAAATAAGACCGGCCAGCGGGCTGGACGGATCGGCATAAAGGCGCTTGCCCATGCGTCCGGCGCGATAGGCCATGCGACCGGCCTCCACGCCTGCCTTCATCGCGGCGGCCATCAGCACCGGGTCCTTCGCTTCCGCAATGGCGGTGTTCATGAGGACGCCGGTGCAGCCCAACTCCATCGCTTCGGCGGCTTCGGACGCCGTGCCCACGCCCGCATCCACCAGCACGGGCAGGGACGTGCCCTCCACGATCAGGCGGATCGTCACGCGATTCTGGATGCCAAGGCCCGACCCGATCGGCGCGCCCAGCGGCATGATCGCGACCGCGCCCGCATCTTCCAGCCGCTTGGCGGCGATGGGATCGTCGACGCAATAGACCATCGGCCTGAAGCCTTCCTTCGCAAGGATTTCCGTCGCCCGCAGCGTCTCCACCATATCCGGGTAAAGCGTCCGCGCTTCGCCCAGCACTTCCAGCTTCACCAGATCCCAGCCGCCCGCCTCGCGCGCCAGCCGCAGGGTGCGGATCGCTTCCTCGCCCGTGTAGCAACCCGCGGTGTTGGGCAGATAGGTGATCTTCTTCGGGTCGATATAGTCCGTCAGCATCGGCGCCTTGGGATCGGACACGTTCACGCGCCGCACCGCCACCGTCACGATCTCCGCGCCCGATGCGGCGACAGCGGCGGCATTCTGTTCGAAATCCTTATATTTGCCGGTGCCGACGATGAGGCGCGAACGGAAGCTCCTGCCCGCCACGCTCCAGCAATCCTCGTCCAGCGCCGCGCCGACGACCGGATGATCTCCGCCGCCCACGAAATGCACGATCTCCAGCTCGTCGCCATCCTCGACCAGCACCCGCGCCAGCGTGGAGCGCGGCACGACCTCCAGATTGCGCTCCACCGCCACCTTTTCCGGCACGAAGCCAAGTTGGCTCGCCAGTTCGGCCAGCGTCAACCCCGCGTGCACGCGGCGATGCTCGCCGTTGATGTGGATGGAAATGGTGCCGTCGATGCTCAATTTTCGAAACTCCTGCCGCTGCTGACATCCTGTCTCGACTTGAGAGGATGCGAACGGCTAAGAAGACCCCAGGGAACCCACGCCGTGAGGGCGCATATAGGGACAGGGGCGTCGCCCCCGCAACAGGCTTGAAACGACGATGGGGGCACGGCCATGACCGACACGCGCAAGATCTTCGTGCTGAACGGCCCGAACCTCAACATGCTCGGCACGCGGGAGCCGGAGATTTACGGCTATGACACGCTGGACGACATCGCCGAACGCATGGAGGACGCCGCCCATCGCGCCCATGTGGAAATCGACTTCCGCCAGTCCAATCATGAAGGCCATCTGATCGACTGGCTTCAGGAAGCCCATGGCGAGGGCGTTCATGCCGTCATCCTCAATCCGGGCGGCCTCACCCACACTTCCATCGCGCTGCACGACGCGATCAAGGGCATCGGCGTGCCGGTGATCGAAGTGCACCTGTCCAACCCCCATGCGCGCGAGCCATTCCGCCATAAAAGCTATGTCGGCATGGCCGCGAAGGGAACCGTCGCGGGCTTTGGCGCGATGTCCTACATGCTCGCGCTGGAGGCGGCGCTGGAGCTTTGAGCGTTGCGCTCGGGCGCAAATGGTCATAGTCGCGGGCGACACAGATAAATTTCACGTTCAGGGACATGAGATGAACGACAAGCAGGAAAAGGGCGCGATGCAGGTGGACGTGCAGTTGGTGCGGGACTTGGCCGCGCTGCTCGACGACACCAACCTGACGGAAATCGAGGTGGAGGACGGCGATCGCAAGATCCGCGTCGCGCGCAAGGCGGGAGCCGCCGCCCCGGCCTATATCGCCGCGCCCGCGCCGGTCGCCGCCGCCGCTCCGGTTGCCGCTGCCCCTGCCCTCGCGGTCGCTCCCGCCGAAGCCGCGCTGCCTTCGGGCACGGTCGTCCGCTCGCCCATCGTCGGCACCGCCTATCTGGCCGCCGAACCGGAAGCGCCCGCTTTCGCCGCCATCGGTTCGACCGTGAAGCAGGGCGAAACGCTCCTCATCGTCGAAGCGATGAAGGTCATGAACGCTATCCCTGCCCCCGCATCGGGCACGGTCAAGGCCGTTCTGGTCAATAATGGTCAGCCGGTCGAATATGACCAGCCGCTGATCGTCATCGAATAAGGCCGTCGCACGCCATGGCCATTGAAAAGCTGCTGATCGCGAACCGGGGCGAAATCGCGCTCCGCATCCATCGCGCCTGTCATGAGATGGGCATCAAGACGGTGGCGGTCCATTCTACCGCCGACGCCGACGCCATGCATGTGCGCCTTGCCGACGAAGCGATCTGCATCGGCCCGCCCGCCGCGAAGGACAGCTATCTCAACATCGCCGCCATTATTTCGGCGGCGGAAATCTCAGGTGCGGACGCGATCCATCCGGGCTATGGCTTCCTGTCGGAAAACGCCCAGTTCGCCGAGATCGTGGAAACCCACAATATCGCCTTTGTGGGGCCGAAGCCTGAACATATCCGCATCATGGGCGACAAGGTGGAAGCGAAGAAGACGGCGGGCGCATTGGGCCTGCCGCTCGTCCCGGGATCGGACGGCGCGCTTTCCAGCGTCGAGGAAGCCAAGGAAGTGGCCGCGGAAATCGGCTATCCCGTGCTGATCAAGGCCGCATCGGGCGGCGGCGGGCGCGGCATGAAGGTCGTCCCCAGCGAAGACCTGCTCGAAACGCTGATGAAGCAGGCCGGATCGGAAGCCAAGGCGGCGTTTGGCGATGACACCGTCTATATGGAAAAATATCTGGGCAATCCCCGACATATCGAATTTCAGGTCTTCGGCGACGGCAAGGGCAACGCCATTCACCTTGGCGAGCGCGACTGCTCGCTCCAGCGCCGCCACCAGAAGGTGCTGGAAGAAGCCCCCTCCCCCGTTCTTTCTGCGGCCGAGCGCAACCGCATGGGCGAGGTCGTCCGCAAGGCGATGGCCGACATGGGCTATCGCGGCGCGGGCACCATCGAATTCCTGTGGGAAGACGGCGAATTCTACTTCATCGAGATGAACACGCGCCTTCAGGTGGAGCATCCGGTGACCGAGATGATCACCGGCGTCGACCTCGTCCGCGAACAGATCCGCGTCGCTGAAGGGAGGCCCCTCTCGGTCGAGCAGAAGGATCTGGTCTTTTCCGGCCACGCCATCGAATGTCGCATCAACGCCGAAGACCCCCGGAATTTCGCGCCTTCGCCGGGCACTGTCACCCGCTATCATGTCCCAGGTGGGATGCATGTCCGCGTCGATAGCGGCCTGTATCAGGGCTATAAGGTGCCGCCCTATTATGACAGCATGATCGGCAAGCTGATCGTCTATGGCCGCACCCGCGAAGGGTGCATCATGCGCCTGAAGCGCGCGCTGGAGGAATATGTGATCGAAGGGATGAAGACCACCATCCCGCTGCATCAGGCGCTGCTGCGCGATCCCGATTTCCTGAACGGCGATTATACGATCAAATGGCTGGAAGACTGGCTGGCGAAGCAGGGCGAGGCATGAAGGCGACGATCTGGCATAATCCCCGCTGCTCCAAATCGCGGCAGGCGCTGGCGATCCTGGAGGAAAGGCCGGGAGTGGAGATCGAGGTCGTCGAATATCTCAAGACGCCTCCTTCGCGTGCGGAAATCGAAGCCACCTTGAAAAAAGCGGGCGTCGCGCCGTCTCAGGCCGTTCGCAAGGGCGAAAGCGTCGCCCGGGAAATCGGCCTCGACACCGAAGACGACACGGCGGCGCTGAATGCCATGGCGGAACATCCAATCCTGATCGAACGGCCCATCGTGATCACGGAAAAAGGCGCCGTCATCGCCCGCCCGCCGGAAAAGGCGAATGAGGTTCTCTGAAGAATTGTTGCGGGCGATGCTTCTCCGTGCGCAAAATGGCGGACTAGAGTCGTTCCGGTTCTGATTGAATCGAAACGCCTCTAAATTATCCTTTGATTACCGTGATTTCCGAGTCGCCAGATGATTCCATCTGGCTCGAAATCACTCTAAAGCAACCCCGCCACGATCGGCACGATCTGGCTGGCGCAAAAGACGAGTATTGCCGCAAACAGCCAGTGATGCGCGCGGGGCAAGGCATTGGTCCATGCCTCCCCCTCGTCCCATGGCCACATCAGGAGGCGATGGCCCTGTCGCCGATCCGCGTCAGGGAAAAGCCCGCCGCCTTCGCGTCCGCCGCCGGATAGATATTGCGCAGATCGACCAGCACCGGCGCATTCATCGAGGCCGCGAGCCGTTTCAGGTCCAGTGCCCGGAAAGCATCCCATTCCGTCACCAGCACCAGCGCATCCGCGCCCTCCGCCGCGCTATAGGGGTCCGTCGCCATCGCTATGCCCGGCATCAGGGCCGCGGCGGCATCCATGCCCTCCGGATCATAGGCGACGATCTTCGCCCCGGCATCGTCCAGCGCCTGAACGATGGCGAGGCTGGGCGCGTCGCGCATGTCGTCGGTATTGGGCTTGAAGGTCAGGCCCAGCAGCGCGACGGTCTTGCCCCGCGCATCGCCGCCCATGGCCTTCACGATCTTGCGACCCATGGCGCGCTTGCGCAGGTCGTTCACCTGCACGACCGTCTCGACGATGCGGATCGGCGTCTCATAATCCTGCCCGGTCTTGACGAGTGCGAGGGTATCCTTGGGGAAGCAGGAACCGCCATAGCCCGGCCCGGCGTGGAGGAATTTGGAGCCGATGCGATTGTCGAGGCCGATGCCGCGCGCCACGTCCTGCACCTCCGCGCCGACCGCCTCGCACAAATCGGCCATTTCGTTGATGAAGGTGATCTTGGTCGCCAGAAACGCGTTGGCGGCATATTTGATGAGTTCCGCGGTGCGCCGGCCGGTAAAGAGAAGCGGCGCCTGATTGAGATAAAGCGGACGGTAGATCTGCCGCATCACCTGGATCGCGCGTTCGTCGCCGGTCGTGCCCACCACGATGCGATCGGGGCGCTTGAAGTCGCCAATGGCGGCCCCTTCCCGCAGAAATTCGGGATTGGAGACCACCGCGATGTCAAGATCGGGGCGGGTTTCCCGTGCGATCCGCTCCACTTCATCGCCCGTCCCGACCGGCACGGTGGACTTGGTCACGATCACCGCAGGGCCATCGAGCGCCCCGGCGATCTCCTGAGCGGCGGCATGGACATAGCTCAGGTCCGCATGGCCGTCCCCCCGGCGCGACGGCGTGCCCACGGCGATGAAGATCGCGTCGGCGCCCTTGACCCCGGCCGCCAGATCGGTGGTGAAGGTCAGGCGACCCGCCGCCGCGTTGCTCGCGACCAATTGGTCCAGTCCCGGCTCATAGATGGGCATCCGCCCCGCCTCTATCGCCGCGATCTTGCCCGCATCCTTGTCCACGCAGACCACGTCATGCCCGAAATCCGCGAAACAGGCTCCGGACACCAGCCCGACATATCCCGTGCCGATCATCGCGATCTTCATAGACGAACAAACTCCTCATGTTCCTGGTGCCGCGCTATCCCATTGCGCACCCGGCTTCCAGCGACAATTGCCATATGTCAACGCCCTCTTTCCTCCTGTCACGACCGCGTAACAATGGAATGATTGAGCGCTTGCCTTGGCGGCAAGGGAAGATTTAGTCTGCCATTCCCACAGCAAAGGATAGCGGCATTGGCGACGATCGCGGTCTACAGCCTCAAGGGCGGGGTAGGAAAAACCACCTTCGCGATCAATCTGGCCTGGGCTTCCGCCTGTGTTTCCAAACGGCGCACATTGCTCTGGGATCTCGATCCGCAGGCAGCGTCGAGCTGGATGGTTTCCACCGATACGCAGAGCCGGGACGCCGCGCAGGCGATTTTCAGCAAGGATATCCAGGTCCGCAAACTGATCCAGCCTTCCACGGTGCCGGGGCTGGATCTGATCGCGGCCGACACGTCGCTGCGCGGGCTGGACCATCTGTTCCGGGAAATGGACAAGAAGAAGCGGCTGGCGAAGCTCATTGAAAACCTGGCCAGGGATTATGACCGGATCATCCTGGATTGCCCCCCGGGCCTCACCGAAACCAGCGAGCAGGTGTTGCGCGCCGCCGACCTGATCGTCATTCCGGTCATTCCCTCCCCCCTGTCGCAGCGGGCGATGGGGGAAGTGGCGCGCTACCTCGTCCAACGGGGCGGTTCCCATGCGCCGATCCTGCCGGTCTATTCAATGGTCGACCGCCGCCGCAACCTGCATCGCAAGGCGCTGGAGGAACAGCCCGACTGGCCGGCCATCCCCATGGCGAGCATGATCGAACAAATGGCCGTGCGGCGCAAACCGCTCGGCGCGTTCGCTCCGTCCTCGCCCGCGGCCAGGGAATTTACGACGCTCTGGACCATGGTCGAACGGCAGCTCCGATCGCAGTGACCGGGCTCTCGCACCGATATCGCCGACGGGATTCGGGCGCTGCGAGGTTCAGGCCGCTATATCGTAAGGACGGATTTCCCCGGCCAGATAGAGATTGCGCGCCTTCGACCGGCTGAGCTTGCCGGAACTGGTGCGCGGCAGCGTGCGCGGGGGCACCAGTTCGACCACGCAGTTCATGCCGGTGATGGCGCGGACCCGCTCGCGGATCTGGTCGCGCAGACGCGAACGCTCCTCATTGTCGGACGTGCGGCAATGGACCAGCACGGCGGGCGCCTCCTCGCCGCCGGGCGTGGTGATCGCGAAGGCCGCGATATCGCCCTGCTTGAAGCCGGGAAGCTGCTCCACCGCCCATTCGATATCCTGCGGCCAGTGGTTCTTGCCGTTGATGATGATCATGTCCTTGGCGCGGCCGACGATGTAAAGATAGCCATCGCTCAGATAGCCCATGTCGCCCGTGTCCAGCCAGCCATCGGCCATGCAGGCGTCGGTCGCTTCCTGATCGCGGAAATAGCCGACCATCAGCGACGGGCCCGTGGTCCATACCTTGCCGATCTGCCGCTCGTTCAACATGGCGCCGTCCTCGTCGCGGATTTCCACGACCATGTCGCGCGCAGGCTTGCCGCAATTGACGATGGAGCGGAAACGCTGCGGACGGCCTTCCGCCGCGTCGCCGCCCGACAGGTCGGTTTCCTCGACCAGTTCGACGATGATCCCTTCGCCCGGCGGCATGATGGTGACGGCCAGCGTCGCTTCGGCAAGGCCGTAGCTCGGCAGGAACGCTTTGGGACTAAAGCCCGCATCGGCGAAGGCATCGACGAAGCTCTGCATCACATCGGGCCGGATCATGTCCGCGCCGTTCCCCGCCAGCCGCCAGCGCGACAGGTCGAAGCGGTCGGCAGCCTTGGTCTGGCTCGACATGCGGCGCGCGCAGATGTCATAGCCGAAAGTCGGCGAATAGCTGATCGACGTGCCTTCATTGCGGCTGATGAGGTCCAGCCACGCCAGCGGACGGCGGGCGAAATCCTCGGTCTTCATATAGTCGGTCGATACCTGATTGGCGACGATCGACAGGAAACAGCCGACCAGTCCCATGTCATGATACCAGGGCAGCCAACTGATGCAGCGGTCGCTTCCGATCAGTTCCATGCCGTGGCTGTGCGACGCCAGATTGCTGAGCAACGCATGATGCGTCACCGCGACGCCGTGCGGGAAGCGGGTCGAGCCGCTCGAATATTGCAGATAGCAGATTTCGTCGCCTTTCGCCCGCGGCAGATCGCCGGGCACGGCTTCGCGCGCGATGAAATCTTCAAAGGCGATGCTTTCCACCGAACGCTGACGCCCCGCCTCTCCCGCCATATCCTCCAGTTCCCGAGGGAAGAGGAACAGCATCGGGTCGCAACTGATCAGTTGGACGTTCAACTGGTCGATATAGCTTTCCTTGCCGCCGAAGCTGGTCGGCAGCGGCAGCGGAACAGGCCAGGCGCCCGCATAGACGATGCCGAAGAAAAGCTGCGCGAAATCCTCGCCCGTCTCGGCCACCAGCGCCACGCGATCCTGCGGCTTGACGCCGTGGGCGATCAGGCGGTGGGCGCAGGCGATGGCGTCCTCGCGCAATTCGCTGAACGGATAGGGCCGCGCCAGATTGCCGCGCGCATCATGAAAATTCATGCCGCGCCTGCCCCGCGCCGCATAGTCCAACGCCTCGCCCAGCGTCTCGAAATCCGAGAAGCGGCGGGGCAGATCATCGGTCGTCGGCGTCGGTGCCATCATGCTTTGCGAACCCGTCATATTGGTGTCACCCAATGTCATGTTTGTCATATCCGGGCGTCCGCTATCAGCTTTGACGCGATGTTGCACCGGATAGTTTCTTTCCAGCCTGTGCTTCTAGCGCATAAGGGGCGGTAAAATTCCGGCCCGACTGTGGCATAAACATGGCGCTTGTCGCATGATGTTGCAGCATGACCGGCAAACGCCCCCGCCCACCGCTCGATGACGACGCCCTGCGCGACATGGCGCTGCGCTATGTCGGCCGTTTCGCCACCAGTCGGGCGAAATTACTCGACTATCTGCGGCGCAAGGTCGGGGAGCGGGGCTGGGGCGGCGAAGATCCCGCGAACCCGCAGGCGCTGGTCGAGCGGCTGGCCGAACTGGGCTATGTGGACGACGGTAGCTATGCGGTGATGAAAAGCGCCGCTCTCGTGCGGCGCGGCTATGGCGCGAGACGGGTGGACGAAAGCCTGCGCGCGGCAGGCATAGCCGAGGCCGACCGGACGGAGGCGGACGCCCAAACAGCGGCGCAGGGCTGGGCATCGGCCGAACGCTTTGCCCGGCGCAAACGCATCGGTCCCTTCGCGGCGGAGCGGCCCGATCCGAAACTGCGCGAAAAATGGATCGCCGCTTTCCTGCGCGCGGGCCATGGCCACGCGCTCGCCCGCCGCTGGGTGGACGCGCCGCCCGGGGAGCCGCCGGAACGGGATGAAGGTTAATCCGCTCCCCCTGCCGCCCCATTCGCGGTAGACAGGGCCATGCGCCGTTCCTTCCTCCTTGCCGCCCTGCTGCTGGCCGCCTGCTCGTCCCACGCCGTTCCCAAGGCGGGGGACGGGAGCGAAGCCGCCACTGCGAAGAGCGCCCTCCTCCCCCTCGTCATCCGCACTGCCAAAGGCGAGCATCGCTTCGACGTGGAAGTCGCCTTGACGCCGCAGGATCAGGCGCAGGGTCTCATGTTCCGCAAGTCGCTGCCCCCGGACTCCGGGATGCTGTTCCCCATGGCCCCGCCCCGCACCGCGAGCTTCTGGATGAAGGACACGCTGATCCCGCTGGACATGCTGTTCATCCATACCGATGGCACCATCGCCTTCATCAAGGCAAACGCGCAGCCCTATTCGCGTGACCCGGTATCGGCGGGCGTCCCGGTGGCCGCCGTGCTCGAACTGGCCGGCGGGCGCGTGGCGGAGCTGGGCATCGGCGAAGGGGATCGCGTGAACTGGGGTCCTTGCGCCACCCCCCAAGCCCCGGCGGACGAAGCGCGGGACGCCCTGAATTTCTGTCCCGCCTCCTGATCCGAGCCGCATAAGCGCCTTGCCAAACGGCCGCCCCAGCGGCTAAGCGCAGCCCATGGGAATCCTGGGCAAGATCTTCACCTGGTGGAACGGCGCCACCATAGGCACCTCGCTCTTCACAACCCGCAAGGGGACAAAGGTCGGCGAGGACCATCAGGGCAATATCTATTATGAAGGCGGCGCCGACGTGCATGGCCACGCCCGCCGCTGGGTGATCTACAACGGCAATAACGATGCGAGCCGCGTGCCGTCCGAATGGCATGGCTGGCTGCATCGTTCGATCGAGGGCGCGCCGGAGAGCTTCCTGCCGCCGCCGCGCATCTGGGAACGCGACTCCACGCCCAATGCGACCGGCACCGTCAACGCCTATCGCCCGTCCGGCGCGCTGGAAAAGGGCGGCCTTCGCCAGAAGGCGACCGGCGATTATGAGGCATGGAGCCCCGAAGCATCATGACCCCTCGCCCGGCAGGGGGTATCCTGCCGATCCTGACCGTCGCGCCCTTGCTCGCTTGCGCCCTGGCGCTGGCCGGATGCGGCGGCGATAATATGCCGGCCGCCAATCAGTCCGGCCCGGTCAAGATAGAGAACAGCCCGATCCGCAGCGGCGATTCGTCATCTCTCCCCGGCACGCCCATGGCGGAGCGGGTCGCGGTGGTCGGCTTGCTCAACAAACGCAACGGCCTGACCCGCGACCTTCAGATGAAGCCGGGCGAAGCCTTGCGCGCAGGCGACGCCATCGTGCGGCTCCAGGCGTGCGAGACGACCGCGCCGTGGGAGAATGTGCAGGAAACCGGGGCCTTCGTTCAGCTTGACGTGCGGAGCAGCGCGGACGGCAAATGGCGGCGCGCCTTTTCGGGCTGGCTGTTCCGCGAGCGCCCCGACCGCAATGTGGTGCAGCACCCCATCTATGACGTCTGGGTCAAAAGCTGCGCGATGGAATGGCCCGAAACGGGACCGGACACCGTCAAGACCGGAGTGAAGGGCGAGCCTTCCGCTCCCGCCGCTTCCCGAGCGCCGGACAATGGATCGAACGCCAGCTCCGCCGCCGCGCCCGAACCGGCGGACAATATGGCCCGTCCCGCGCCGAGCGGCACGTCGGCCACCGCTTCGCCCAATAACTGAAGATAGTCGCGCTGGCTGATTTCGACCGCGCCCAATGAGCGCAGATGATCGGTCATGAACTGGCAATCCAGCAGCGCGAAACCGCCAAAGCGCATCCGCGCCACCAGCCAGGCCAGCGCCACCTTCGACGCGTCGGTGCGGCGGGATACCATGCTCTCGCCGAAGAAGGCGCGGCCTAGCGCCACGCCATAGAGGCCGCCGACCAGTTCCTCCCCTTCCCACACTTCGACCGAATGGGCGAAGCGCAACTCGCGAAGATGGCGATAGGCCTGCTCGATGGGGCCGTTGATCCATGTCGAAGGGCGGTCGACGGCGGCCTGCGCGCACAGGGCGACGATAGCGGGAAAGGCGCGGTTGGCGGTCACGCGGAAACGGTCGCTGCGAATGGTCCTGGCCAGCGAGCGCGACAGGTGGAATGCGTGCAGCGGCAGAATCGCCCGCTTCTTCGGTTCCACCCAATAGATATCCTGCGCATGGCGGTCGTCCGACATGGGGAAGACACCCAGGGCATAAGCCTGCAACAACAGCAAGGGGTCGATCATCATTGCCCGGAATTAGCAGAGGTCGGGGAATTATTGAGGGAAATAGCGACGGGAAACGGTTTTTTGGTCAGAATGGGTCCCGTTAGCGTATGAGAAAACCTTAAGGCATTGATAACTATATGATATATGGAAAATCGTGCTTCGCCATCTCCCTCCTTGCGATGATGGCCATGCCCCTCGCCGGATCAGCGCGCGAGGGCGGGGCCGATGCCGCCTCTCCCGCCGCGAAGAGCAAAGCCGCGGCATGGGCGGGGCATTATTATCTGCAAGGCGTGATGGAGACGGGGTCGGAAATGCTGTTGCGGCCCGACGGGCGGTTCCAGTGGTATCTGGTCGTGGGCGCGCTCGACCTGTTCGCGGAGGGACGTTGGGAGGCGAAGGACGGCTCCGTCATCCTCACCTCCGAGCCGAGCGAGGCCGTGCCCGAACCGGCATTCGAGACGATGACGCTGCGACAGGAAGGTGGGCGGCTGATCCCCGGCGAGGAACTGGGCCGGGGCGCTTATGTGCGGCCGGAGCGGGATGGCGATTGACGGGCGCCATGGCTAGAAGCGGGCATGGCCTGCCCCTCCCCATCCGGCCGCCCTGAATCGCCCCGCCCCCTCCCCTCATTTCGGGTCGGCGCTGATCCTCAACCCCGCGAACCGCGCGGCGAAGGCATAGCTGTCGGCATATTCGTCGATCAGCTTGTCGACCGGCTTGCCCATGCCGTGGCCAGCCCGGCTTTCGACGCGCAGCAGGCGGGGCCTGACGCCCAGATCGGCGGCTTGCAACGCGGCAGCATATTTGAAGCTGTGCGCGGGCACGACGCGGTCGTCCGTGTCCGCCGTCGTCACCAATATGGCCGGATAATCCTTACCGGACCGGATGTTATGATAGGGCGAATAGCCGTAGAGCAGGTGGAAATCCGCCTCGTTTGCCGGCGATCCATAATCGTCCACCCAATAGCGGCCCGCCGTGAAGCGGTCGAAGCGGAGCATGTCCATCACGCCCACGGCGGGCAGCGCGGCTTCGAACAGATCGGGCCGCTGGTTCACCACCGCGCCGACCAGAAGACCGCCATTGGAGCGCCCTTCGATCGCGAGGCCGTCCCGTGGCGTGAAGCCGTTCGCTTTCAGATATTCGGCCGCGGCGATGAAATCGTCGAAGGCGTTCTGTTTGTTGGCGAGGCGGCCCGCATCGTGCCACGCCTTGCCATATTCGCCCCCGCCCCGCAGCGCGGCGATGGCATAGGCCCCGCCCTGCTCCAGCCACGCCATGCGCGTCGCGGAATAGCCCGGCGTCAACGTGATGTTGAAGCCGCCATAGCCGTAGAGGATGGTCGGCGCGGCGATGGCCCGGTCGGCCAGCGCCTTTTTGCGAATGATGGTGAGGGGGATCAGCGTGCCATCCCGGGAAGGGTAGCTGCGTTGTTCGACGCCATAATCGTCGGGATCGAAGGGGAGGTCGGGCAGCGCGAAGGGCTGGGTCTGGAGCGTGGCCGTGTCGAAGCGGTAGATACCGGCCGGACGGGTGAAGCCGGAGAAGCTGAAGAAGGTCTCCGGGTCGCCGTCCCGCCCGGAAAAGCCCGCTGCCGTGCCCATGCCGGGGAGCGGCACGTCGCCGACGCGGCGGCCGTCCAGCTCCACCATCTCCGCCGCGCTCTGTCCGTCATGAAGATAGGCGAGGATCAGGCGGTTGCCGACCAGCGTCCCGCCCGCCAGCGTATCGCTCCTTTCGGCGATGACTTCGCGGGGGCCGCTGCGGGGTCGGCGGGCGTCAAGGGTCACGATGCGGAAATGCCGCGCGCGGTTGTCGGTGAGGAAGTAGAGCAGCGGTCCCCGGCTGCCGATCAGCCGCCAGTCATTGCTCATCCCCCGGATCATCGGGCGCAGCTTCGGCGGGCCGCCGTCGAGCGCGGCCACATGCAGTTCGCGGCGGGAATCCATGCCCTGAAAGGAACTGACGATCAGCCATTGGCCGTCGCTCGTCACCTGCGCGTGATGGCTGAGCGTCGGGCGGGCGGGCGTGGAGAAAACGATCTGGTCCTGCGCGGGATCGGTGCCGAGGCGGTGATAGCGGACCTGCTGATTTTCGTTGGACGAACGATAGGCCTGGCCATCCTTTGGCGCGGCGAAGCAGGAGTAGAAGAAGCCTTCGCCCCGCCCATCCCATGCCAGTTGGGAGAATTTGACCCAGGGGACGCTGTCGGGGAGCGGCTTTCCGGTGGCGACATCGAGGATCTTGAGTGTGCGCCAGTCGCTGCCCGCCTCCTGCACGGCGTAGAGCAGCCAGCGGCCGTCGGGCGAAGGCTGCCATTCGGCAAGCGCGCTGGCGCCGTCCTTCGCCCAGTCATTGGGGTCGAGAAGGAGGCGTTCCCTGCCGGTCAGCCCTTCGCGGACATAGAGCGGCGTCTGGTTCTGGAGGCCCTTGTTATAGCCGTAGAAATACAGGCCACCCGCCTTGCGCGGGACCGTGTAGCGGCCATGGGCGAAGAGCGCCGCCATACGCTCGCGCAGGATGTCGCGGGCCGGAAGCGCGTCGAGATAGCGGCGGGCAAGCGCATTTTCACGAGCGACCCAGTCGCGGACGGCGGGGTCGGCGCGCAGGTCATTCTCCAGCCAGCGATAGGGGTCGGCGACCTTCACGCCGAAATGATCCTCCACCAGAGGCTGCCGCGCGGCGGCGGGATAAGTCAGGCCCCGCGCGCCGGCGTCGAAGGTCGCGGGGCCGGGATCGGCGCGCAGGGGAATGGCGGCGAGGAGGAGGAACGAGAGGACAGTGAAAAGGAAAGCTGCCCCCGTGACACGAAGGGCGGCGCAAGCCAGTGCGGGAGGCGGGAACGGGCGGCGCGGCTGTCCGGTCGCGAACCCCTCGTCTCGCTGGAGCGCGTCCACAAAAGCGCGGCTGATAGCAAACGGGACCGCCGCCGCGCCCTGACGGTGCGGCGGAACATGCTTGGCGGCGTGGAAGGGAAACATCCTCTCGACTCGGATCACATAAGGAACAGGCCGCGGCTTCATCGCGAAGCCACGGCCCGTCCGTAACGCTATCTCATGCCGCTGGAAAGCGGCGCGATATTATGCGGCTTCCAGCTCGTCCGCGTCGACATCCTGGACCGGACCGGAGTCCTTGCCCTTGGCGTCGACGTCGCGGTCGACCAGTTCGATGATCGCCATCGGCGCGGCGTCCGAAGCGCGGAAACCGGCCTTGATGACGCGGGTGTAGCCGCCATTGCGTCCCTTGTACCGCTCGGCCAGAACCTCGAACAGCTTGGTGAGCTGCGCATCGTCCTGCAGGCGGGCATGGGCCAGACGGCGATTCGACAGACCACCCTTCTTGGCGAGGGTGATCAGCTTTTCAACGTAGGGACGCAGTTCCTTCGCCTTGGGCGTGGTCGTCAGGATCTGCTCATGCTTGATGAGCGAAGCGGCGAGGTTGCGCAGCAGCGCGGTGCGATGCCCGGAGCTGCGCTGCAATTTGCGATGACCAACCTTGTGACGCATGTCTTCTTCCTTCGTTCGTTAAGGGGCCGTTTCAGGTACCCCAGACCAGGCACTGTTCAAGGTCGTGCCCATTCACCTTGCTCCGTTCGTTTCAAGCGAAGTCGAAAAACGCTTCGCCCGATCCGAACGGCAAAGGATCAGCCCAGCAGCTCCTGTTCGAGCTTCTTGGCCATTTCCTCGATATTTTCCGGCGGCCAGCCGGGAATGTCCATACCCAGACGCAGACCCATGGACGACAGCACTTCCTTGATTTCGTTCAGCGACTTGCGGCCGAAATTGGGGGTGCGCAGCATCTCGGCCTCGGTCTTCTGGACCAGATCGCCGATATAGATGATGTTGTCGTTCTTGAGGCAGTTGGCCGAACGGACCGACAATTCCAGTTCGTCCACCTTCTTGAGCAGATAGCGATTGATCTGGTTCGCGTCACTTTCGCCCTCGCCCGAAGCGGCGGCAGCCGAACCGGCAGCCGGAGCGGCGGTGGGCAGCGCATCTTCGAAATGGACGAAGAGCTGGAACTGATCCTGAAGGATACGGGCGGCATAAGCCACCGCGTCTTCGGGCGTGACGGTGCCGTCGGTTTCGACGGTCAGCGACAGCTTGTCATAGTCCAGTTCCTGCCCGACGCGGGTGTTGTCGACCTTGTAGGCGACCTGACGGACGGGCGAATAGAGCGCGTCGATCGGGATCAGGCCGATGGGCGCGTCAGCCGGACGGTTGGCGACGGCGGGGACATAGCCCTTGCCGACGTCCGCGGTCAGTTCCATGTTGAGCGTCGCGCCCTGATCGAGATGGCAGATGATCAGATCGGGATTCATCACTTCGATGTCGCCGACGACCGCGATGTCGCCCGCCTTCACTTCGCCGGGGCCGGTGGCGGAAAGCTGGAGCCGCTTGGGACCGTCGCCTTCCATCTTCAGCGCGATCTGCTTCACGTTCAGGACGATGTCCGTCACGTCTTCACGCACGCCCGCGAGCGAGGAGAATTCATGCAGGACATTTTCGATCTTGATCGAAGTGACCGCCGCGCCCTGGAGCGAGGAAAGAAGAACCCGCCGCAGCGCGTTGCCGAGCGTCAGGCCGAAACCGCGCTCAAGCGGCTCGGCGATAAAGATCGCCTTGCGCTTGCCGTCGCCGGAAGCCTTGATCTCCAGCATGTTGGGCTTCTTCAATTCCTGCCAGTTCTTCATGTTGACAGTCATGTAATTCCCCTGGGGATGGGGCCGAAACGCTCAATCCTGGACCCAACAGGACGTTCCGGCCGATGCAAATGGGCAAACGGGCGGCGCGTCCGCCGCCCGCCGACAAACCGTCGCGCGCTGTTAGACGCGGCGGCGCTTGGACGGACGGACGCCGTTGTGCGGGATCGGCGTGACGTCACGGATGGAGGTGATGTGGAAGCCGACGGCCTGCAACGCGCGCAGAGCCGATTCGCGGCCCGAACCGGGGCCCTTGACTTCGACTTCAAGCGTGCGGACGCCGTGTTCGGCGGCCTTGCGACCGGCATCTTCTGCGCAGACCTGTGCGGCGTAAGGGGTCGACTTGCGGCTGCCTTTGAAGCCCATCATGCCCGCCGAGGACCAGCTGATCGCATTGCCCTGCGCGTCGGTGATGGTGATCATGGTGTTGTTGAAGCTGGCGTTGACGTGCGCCACGCCCGCCGAGATGTTCTTGCGCTCACGCCGTTTGATGCGCTGGGGTTCGCGTGCCATTTTTGCTCTATCCTACTGAAATCGTTTAACAGAGAAGCATCGGAGGGTCTGCGAGGCAGACCCGTCAACGATTACTTCTTCTTGCCGGCAATCGGCTTCGCCTTGCCCTTGCGGGTGCGCGCATTGGTGTGCGTGCGCTGGCCGCGAACCGGCAGGCCCTTGCGATGACGCAGGCCGCGATAGCAGGCCAGGTCCATCAGGCGCTTGATGTTCATCGCGGTGTCGCGGCGCAGGTCGCCTTCCACCGTGTGATCGGCGTCGATGGTTTCGCGGATCTGGAGGACTTCGGCGTCCGACAGGTCCTGAACGCGGCGGCTGTGGTCGATGCCCAGCTTGTCGGCGATGTCGACGGCGGTCTTGCGGCCGATGCCGTGGATGTAGGTGAGCGCGATGATCACGCGCTTGTTGGTCGGGATGTTGACACCCGCAATACGTGCCATGGTAATCTGTCTCCTGCTCCACGGGGCGGTGGCGCCGCCCCATCTCAAAGCGTCCGGGCCGGGAACTCCCCTGGCCGGGGAGCGATGGCCATGTTACACCCCGAGACGCAAAAAAGACGGCCAGTGCTTCTGCACTGCCGCTCACCAGCGTGTCGGGGTCCGCGCGCTCTAGCGAGTCGGGCCGGAGCTGTCAATATCGAGCCGTCGCGACGGCCACTATGTTCAGCCTTGCGACAGCCTGCCGCTGATAGGGAACGGCGCATTGCAGCAGAAGGTCCAAGGGCATGAAGACGAGTCGGTGGGTGATGGGATCGCTGGCCGGTCTGGCGCTGGTCGGAGCAAGCATGTCCCCGGCCGAGGCGCGGCCGCGCTATGGTCAGGGAGGATGGGGTCAGGGAGGATGGGGCCATGGCGGCGGGCACGGCGACCGCTGGCGTCATCGGCATGACAACGGCTTTGGCGTGGGAGACGCGATCGGCGTGGCGGCGTTGATCGGCGCGGTGGCGGTCGTGGCCTCCTCCATGTCCAAAGACAGGAAGGCGGCGAAGGCTTCCGGCCCTGGTGACGGACGAACTTATGATGATGGCGATTATGACGCGCCGCCACCCGCCAACGGCACGGATTATGGCGCGGACCGGCAGAGCGGGGATTCTTCCGACATCGCCGACGCGAACCGGCAGGATGATGCGCAGATGACCGACGCCTGCGCTCTTGCCGCGCGGGACGAGGCGCAGGCGCAGGGCGGCTATGCCGAGGTGCGGCATATGGACGCGCCGCGTACCACGCGCGACGGCTATAATATCGACGGCGATGTCGAAACACGCGCAAGCTGGAGCACGAGCGGCGGCGCCACTCGTCGCTTCACCTGCGCGATGCGCGACGGGCGCGTGGCGGAGGTCTATCTGAGCCGCGAAGTGGCGGCACGCTAAGCGGCCCATTCCCTTTCAACGCGCGCATGGCTTAAGAAGCGGTCATGCGACGCTATGATTTTCCCCGGCATCTGTTGGCGATGGGCCTTGCGGCGCTGGCGGGATTCATCGACGCGCTGGGATTCCTGAAACTGGGTGGACTGTTCATATCCTTCATGAGCGGCAATTCGACGCGGCTGGCGGTCGGCCTTGCCAGCGGAACCAGCGTGGCGATGACGGCCGCGGGACTGATCGGGGCTTTTGTCGGCGGCGTCATGATGGGCGCGATGCTGGCGCAGGCGGCGGGACGATGGCGCAAGCAGGCCGTGCTGGGACTGGTCACGCTGTTGCTGGGAATCGGCGGGATGCTGACGGCGGTGGACCATGCGGGCGGTGGCCTGACGCTGTTGATGGCGGGCGCGATGGGCGTGGTGAACAATGTGTTCCAGCGCGACGGCGAAGTGAGCGTCGGCGTCACCTATATGACCGGCACATTGGTGAAGCTGGGTCAGGCGCTGGCGGCGGCGCTGGGCGGCGGCGCGCGTCTGGGCTGGATGCCCTATCTGCTGCTGTGGCTGGGGCTGGTGTCAGGCGCGGTCGCGGGGGCCGCGCTGTTCCCGGTCATGGACCTCGCCGCGCTGTGGATCGCCTGCGCCTTTTCCGCGCTGCTGCTGGGGTGGAGCTTTCGCATGGGGCCGGTGCCTGCCGCTTCACGCTTGGCTTGAGGGCCTGTTCGACTTAGGAGCCGTCGGGCATGTCCGTTGTTCCTGCCCCTCGTCATAAAGCCGCCATCGCCTTCATATTGCTGACGGCGCTGCTCGACGTGATGTCGATGGGGATCGTCATCCCGGTGCTGCCGCAACTGATCGAGACGCTGACCGGATCGACCAGCGAGGCGAGCCTGTGGAACGGCGTGTTCGTGGCGCTATGGGCAGCGATGCAATTTCTCTGCTCGCCGGTGATCGGGTCGCTCTCCGACCGTTTCGGGCGGCGGCCGGTGATCCTGATTTCCGTCGCCGGGCTGGCGATCGACTATGTGCTGATGGCGTTGGCGCCGGACCTGTGGTGGCTGGCGCTGGGGCGGATATTGGCGGGCGTGACATCCTCCAGTTTCACCTCCACCTTCGCCTATATGGCGGACATCACGCCGCCGCAGGAACGCGCGCGGGGCTATGGCCTGATCGGCGCGGCGTTCAGCGCGGGCTTCGTCGCCGGACCGCTGATCGGCGGGGTGCTGGGCGAGGTGTCGCTGCGCGCGCCCTTCTGGGCGGCGGCGGCGCTGTCGGCCATGGCGTTCTTCTACGGCCTGTTCGTGCTGCCGGAATCGCTGCCCGCAGAAAAGCGCATGGCTTTTTCGTGGAAGCGGGCCAACCCGTTCGGCGCGCTCAAACTGTTGCGGTCGCACCCGGAACTGTCGAGCCTCGCCATCGTCAACTTCCTGCTTTATTTCGCGCATCACCTCTTTTCGGCGGTGTTCGTGCTCTATGCGGGCGACCGCTATGGCTGGAGTGCGTGGCAGGTCGGGACGCTGCTCGCGCTGGTCGGGCTGCTCGACATGGGCGTCCAGGGGATGCTGGTCGGGCCGGTGGTGAAGAAGCTGGGCGACCGGACGACCATGGTGATCGGCCTTTCTTTCGGCGCTGTCGGCATATTGGCGATGGGGCTGGCCAATAATGGCTGGCTGTTCATCGCCGCGATGTTCCCCAATGCGCTGTGGGGTCTGGCCATGCCGACCATCCAGTCGCTGATGACGCGGCGCGTGTCGGAAACCGAACAGGGACAGCTTCAGGGCGCGAACAACAGTGTCGGGGCGATTGCAGGCATCGCATCGCCGCTGTTCTTCGGCTGGGTCTATTCGGTGTCGATCGGGCCACAGCCTGTTTTGCCCTTCATCGGCAGCGCCTTTGTCATCGGGGCGGCGGTACTGGGCGGCGCGGCGGTGATGGGGTGGCTGGCGGGACGCAACGCCGATGCGCCTTTGCTGGACAAGGGCGGCATAGCGCACTAACCGCGCGGCATCCCATTTCTTCGGTCAAGCAAAGGCGATTCGATGACGCTGCCCCTTCAGGATTCCATCCTCATCGTGGACTTCGGCAGCCAGGTGACGCAGCTCATCGCGCGGCGGGTGCGCGAGGCGGGCGTCTATTCGGAGATCGCGCCCTTCAACAGCGCCGCGCAAGCGTTCGAACGGCTGAAGCCCAAGGGCATCATCCTGTCGGGCGGGCCATCTTCGGTGATGTGGGAGGACAGCCCGCGCGCGCCGCAGCATTTCTTTGACGCGGGCGTGCCCGTGCTCGGCATCTGCTATGGCCAGCAGACGATGATGCACCAGTTGGGCGGCACCGTCGAAGGCGGCGAGAGCGGCGAGTTCGGCCGCGCCTTTATCGAGGTGAAGAAGGGCTGCGCGCTGTTCGACGGCCTGTGGACGCAAGGCGAGCGGCATCAGGTGTGGATGAGCCATGGCGACAAGGTGACGCAGCTTGCGCCGGGATTCGAGGTCGTGGCGGTCAGCGAAGGCGCGCCCTACGCCATCACGGCGAATGAGGAAAAGCGTTTCTACGCCACCCAATTCCACCCTGAAGTCGTGCATACGCCCGATGGCGCGAAGCTGCTCGCCAATTTCGTGCGCCATGTCTGCGGCCTTGCGGGCGACTGGACCATGGCGGAGTTCCGCGCGACCAAGATCGCGGAAATCCGCGCGCAGGTCGGTGAAGGCCGGGTGATCTGCGGGCTTTCGGGCGGCGTCGACAGCGCGGTCGCAGCGGTGCTGATCCATGAGGCGATCGGCGACCGGTTGACCTGCGTGTTCGTCGACCATGGCCTGATGCGGCTGGGCGAGGCGGAACAGGTCGTCAGCCTGTTCCGCGAGCATTATGGCATCAAGCTGGTGCATGTGAATGTGGAAGCGCGGTTCCTCGGCGGCCTGGCGGGCCTGACCGACCCCGAAAAGAAACGCAAGTTCATCGGCGGCGAGTTCATCGCGGTGTTCGAGGAAGAGGCGAAGGCCATCGGCGGGGCGGAATTCCTGGCGCAAGGGACGCTCTATCCCGACGTGATCGAAAGCGTCAGCTTCACCGGCGGGCCAAGCGTCACGATCAAGAGCCACCATAATGTCGGCGGCCTGCCCGAACGCATGAACATGAAGTTGGTCGAACCCCTGCGCGAACTGTTCAAGGACGAGGTGCGCGTGCTGGGCCGGGAACTGGGCCTGCCGGAGATTTTCGTCGGCCGCCACCCCTTCCCCGGTCCCGGCCTCGCCATCCGCATTCCGGGCGAGGTAACCAAGGAACGCTGCGACATATTGCGCAAGGCGGACGCGATCTATCTGGAGGAAATCCGTAATGCGGGTCTCTATGACGCGATCTGGCAGGCTTTCGCGGTGCTGCTCCCGGTGCGGACGGTGGGCGTGATGGGCGACCATCGCACCTATGACAGCGTCTGCGCGCTGCGCGCCGTGACATCGACCGATGGCATGACGGCGGACATCTATCCCTTCGATGCCGCGTTCCTGAGCCGCGTGGCAACGCGCATCATCAACGAGGTGAAGGGCATCAATCGGGTCGTCTACGACTATACCAGCAAGCCACCCGGCACCATAGAGTGGGAATGATTCCGCGTCTGGCACAGCCAGGCACCTGATGGCATGAAATGCCGCTAAGCCCGCGTAATTGCGGGCTTTTTTTTGTTTGTGTTTGGCACGATCTGGCAACGGGAGGAAGCGCCAAGCACCGTTTGAGCATGGCATTAAAGCTGGTATTATGGTTTGGCGATGCCATGATTGATGCCGATACCATGCTGCGTTCTTTTGTGTGTTCATGGTATTAATATTCTATAAGTTACTGTTTCGTAAGAAAAAATACGATAAATTCGAGATTTTTTCAGCATGGTATCGGAGACGAAGAAGGACAAGGTACATGCTGACCGATACCAAGCTGCGCAATCTCAAGCCCAGGGACAAACTCTACAAAGTGAATGACCGGGAAGGTCTCTATGTGGCAGTGACTCCAGCCGGCTCCATCTCGTTCCGTTACAACTACTCAATCAACGGTCGGCAGGAGACCATCACCTTTGGGCGTTATGGTGTCGGTGGCATCACCCTGGCCGAAGCCCGCGAGCTGTTGGGTGACGCCAAGAAGATGGTTGCGGCGGGCAAGTCGCCGGCCAAGGAGAAAGCCCGAGACAAGGCGCGGGTGAAAGATGCAGA
Source organism: Sphingobium faniae (assembly GCA_900100475.1). Classification (GTDB taxonomy): domain Bacteria; phylum Pseudomonadota; class Alphaproteobacteria; order Sphingomonadales; family Sphingomonadaceae; genus Sphingobium; species Sphingobium faniae. The sequence continues at coordinate 230,247 of FMTU01000003.1, forward strand.
GACGTTCGGTGCCTGGGCGGAGAAGTGGCTGCGTGGCTACCAGATGGCCGACTCCACCCGCGATATGCGCCGCTCGGTTTATGAGCGTGAGCTGAAGCCGAAATTCAGCAATCAGAAGCTGGTGGAGATCACCCACGAAGACTTGCGGGCGCTGGCTGATGCCATTGTTGAGCGAGGCGCACCGGCCACCGCCGTTCATGTGCGTGAAATCGTGTTGCAGGTATTTCGCTGGGCCATCGAGCGTGGGCAGAAGGTCGAAAACCCGGCAGAACTGGTGCGCCCAACAAGCATCGCTCGATTCGAGCCACGTGACCGAGCGTTGACGCCAGAAGAAATTGGGCTGATGTACCAGTACATGGAGCGAGTGGGCACAAGCCCAACAAACCGTGCGGCGGCCAAGCTGTTATTGCTGACGATGGTGCGCAAGAGCGAGCTGACCAATGCGACCTGGAGCGAGATCAATTTCAGCGAAGCGTTGTGGACGATTCCAAAGGAGCGGATGAAACGCCGTAACCCGCACCTGGTATTTCTGTCCCAGCAGGCTCTGGATATTTTCATTGCCATGAAAACCTTTGCCGGTGGTTCCGACTTCGTTTTGCCATCACGGTACGACTCGGATGCGCCGATGAGCGCTGCCACACTTAACCAGGTGCTGACGCTGACTTACAAGGCGGCGCAGAAAGATGGGAAGTCACTTACCAAGTTCGGACCGCATGATTTGCGGCGCACAGCCAGCACGCTGTTGCATGAGGCCGGCTACAACACCGACTGGATCGAGAAGTGCCTGGCGCACGAGCAGAAGGGCGTGAGGGCTGTCTACAACAAGGCTGAGTACCGCGAGCAGCGGGCGGCGATGTTGCAGGATTGGGCCGATATGATTGATGAGTGGACTTCGGGAGGCAGTAAGGGTTGATGTTTTTGCTATCTTTGATAGCATTGAAGTTGATGCCGTGAATTTATAAATAAGGCCGCCATTGGCATCGGGCAGGTCAATTACCGATTAGCTGCTTCGCGCAGCTACTCGATGAATAGCAACTATTCATTTGAGAGGTATTGACCCATGCAAAATATAAAGACCCTCATCAACAGGAAGAAGCTCCTGGAGATGATCCCGCTTTCGACACGAACAATTTATAACCTGGAGCAGCGAGGGGATTTTCCACGCCGTATCGCGTTAACCAGTAGAAATGTCGCCTGGGATTTGTCAGAGGTCGAAGAGTGGATTGAGGCACGTAAATCATCGGGTGATCAAGCTGCGCGACCTGGCCCTATAGAGGGCTAGTTATATGGCTCTTGATCTTATGGCGGCTTTCACGGAATTGCCGCCACCCATTGATTATGTTCTGCCTAATATGGTTGCTGGCACTGTTGGTGCTCTTGTGTCGCCTGGTGGGGCTGGTAAATCCATGTTGGCCCTTCAATTGGCTGCACAGATTGCAGGCGGGCCTGATTTACTTGAAATAGGCGAGTTTCCCACCGGGCAAGTGGTCTATCTGCCTGCTGAAGATCCACCGGCCGCTATTCACCATCGTCTGCACGCCCTTGGGGCACACCTCAGCGCAGCGGAACGGCAAGCCGTGGCTGATGGTTTGCTCATTGAACCCTTGATCGGTAAATGCCCAAACATCATGGCTGCTAGCTGGTTCGATGCTCTCAAACGAGCCGCTGAAGGTCGTCGCTTGATGATCTTGGACACTTTGCGGCGCTTCCACATTGAGGAGGAGAACGCTAGCGGGCCGATGGCGCAGGTTGTTGGGCACATGGAGGCCATAGCCGCTGATACAGGCTGCTCCATTGTGTTTCTGCACCACGCGAGTAAAAGCGCAGCCATGATGGGGTCGGGCGATCAACAGCAGGCCAGTCGTGGATCGTCCGTACTGGTTGATAACATCCGTTGGCAATCGTACCTATCCGGCATGACGCAAGGCGAGGCCGAGATACTGGGGGTCGATGATTGTCAGCGTGGGTATTTTGTCCGCTTTGGCGTCAGCAAGGCCAACTATGGCGCACCTTTTCAAGAACTCTGGTTTAGACGGCACGACGGCGGCGTGTTGAAGCCTGCTGTACTGGAGCGGCAGTGCAAGGTGAAAAGGAGACAGCGTGAAGAAGCCTAAGCATGACCTGACCCACGTCCGACATGATCCCGCGCACTGTTTGGCACCTGGCCTGTTCCGCAGCCTCAAGCGTGGCGATCGCAAACGCTGCAAGCTGGACGTGACCTACACCTTTGGCGAGGACGAATCCATGCGTTTCGTCGGATTCGAACCTCTCGGGGCCGATGATATGCGTCTTTTGCAAGGCATCGTGGCCCTTGGCGGCCCGAACGGCATCTTGCTAACCCCGGAACCGACCAGTGAGACGGGGCGACAGCTACGGCTATTCCTTGAACCCCGTTTCGAAGCCATTGAGCAAGACGGCTTGGTGGTTCGTGAGAGCCTGACCAAACTGCTCTCAGAAACGGGCATGACGGATAGCGGCGACAACATCAAGGCGCTCAAAGCCAGCCTGCTGCGCATGTCGAACGTCACCATCCTTGTGACGAAGGGACGGCGGCAAGCCGCGTTCCACCTGATGAGTCATGCTTTTGACGAGACGGACGGCAGGCTATGGGTTGCCCTGAATCCGCGTATTGCCGAAGCGATCCTGGGGCATCGTCCATATGCCCGTATCGACATGGCGGAAGTGCGGGTGCTACAGACTGATCCGGCACGGCTGATGCACCAACGGCTATGCGGCTGGATCGACCCCGGCAAATCCGGGCGCGTGGAACTGGACACGCTTTGCGGCTATGTCTGGCCAGATGAAGCCAATGCCGAAGCTATGAAAAAACGCCGTCAGACTGCCCGGAAGGCACTGGCCGAACTTGCCGCCGTGGGTTGGGTAGTGAACGAATACGCCAAGGGAAAATGGGAGATCAAGAGGCCTGGCCCCACGGCAACTGCACCCGTTTACCGTCGTAACGTTCCCTTGTTACCGTCGTAACGCTCCCCTTCTGCCGTCGTAACGTTCCCCGTCCCAATTTGGAAAACCCAGACGGTGCGCTGCTTTGCGGGCAGTTTGGGAAATCCATCCAAGATTATCTAAAGATAATCCATCATGCGCGGTGCAGCTCGCGCCTTGAGGGCGCGTTCTGACCTTGCCAATAAAGCCCTGGCGGGCTTTATCAATCGGCCATAGGCCGATGGTTTAACGCCAAGAAGAGAAGGCGGCTTCAGTGGCCGCTGAAACGCCTTGTGAGAGGGGAAAACAACCCGGAGTCCCTTATTCCATGAGCTGAAGCAGAATCTGCGTCTAACGGTGCTGGAGGGCCGCTGTGTGCACTTGTAGTTATCTGTACTGAAACCTTGGCTCGAAACGTGAAATGGCTAAGCAGTGCCCATTCGTTCGGTAAGAATAATAAGAAGATTATTATTCTTATTATTACCAAGCAGGAATGAGCCGTGTGTGTTGGACGCCCATAACCAGTAACCTGCGTGAAGGTGTCAACATCAGGAAAGGTTGCCCCTCAAGTATCAATACGTCGCCTTAGTGGTATGACGGGAGGGGAGGCAAATTTCTTGTGTTCATTGACACTTGAGGGGCGGGTTATGCCCTTCTTTTTTGGCGTCCAACTCGCCCCATCGGGGCGAATGGTTTGTGTCGATTGTTGGCATTTTAGGTTCCGATTTAAAGCCGATTGAGCAGCGATTTTGAAGCGACTATGTCGATTGCAGGCCGATTTGGTGACGATTACGGTTATGTTGCCAAGAATCGGTGTTTGTTTGACGATAAAACGCTTTACGTTCGATATGCGCTAGATTTTCAATAGTGGGTGAAATGCGGGCAGGATGGGTGAAGTTAGCTAACCGGCAAGCCGGTTATCTATCTTCACTGTCCCTTATTCGCGCCGGGGGCACTCAACGGGAATCCTGCCCTGCGGGGCTGATCGGCTACCGCCGGTTGCAAGAGTATAGGTCTTGCTATTTTTAATATCTTTGATAGCATGGTTGTCGGGTACACCAAAAGGGTATTGATATGGCAAATGTGCTTATCAGGAATTTACCCGCCGAGGTGCACCGTGCGTTGAAAGTTCGAGCAGCGCTCAACGATAGGAGCACCGACGCGGAAATACGCGAAATACTGACGGCGGCAGTACAGCCGCTAGAGCTTGAAGAGATTGGCCGGGAAGTTGGCTTGTCCGAAAGCGATAAAAAAACAGAGTAGTTTTACGTTTGTAAGTCCGGGCCTCAGCGCCAAGGGCAATACCGATCAGCTAGTGGCGTAGCTCTTCGATGAAACGTTGCCGAGAACAAGCACAACGCTTGGTCAAGGCAATGCCTTCTTTTCATCGACGGAGTACGACCATGAAGTCCAAAATTTTAGCGGCTAAAAAAACCGCTCTAGCCGTTGCACTCGCAACCGGCTTTATCACCACTACCACCGCCCCTGTGCAAGCTGGTATCCCCGTCATCGACGGCGGCAACCTGGCCCAGAACATCATGACGGCCATCGAGTCGGTGGCGCAGACGCTCAAGCAGATTGAGCAGTACCAGACCCAGTTGCAGCAGTACGAAAATCAGCTCCAGAACACGATGGCCCCAGCCGCGTATATCTGGGATCAGGCGCAGACTACGATCAACCGGCTGATTGCCGCGCAAAACACGCTGGCCTATTACGAGAACCAGCTAGGCAGCCTGGATCGTTACCTGGCCAAGTTTCAGGACGTGGCCTATTACCGCAGCTCGCCATGCTTCAACGGCAGCGGCGGATGCACGCCGGCCGAAAAGGCAGCGATGGAAGAGAACCGCCGCCTGGCGTCAGAGTCGCAAAAGAAGGCCAACGATGCCCTGTTCCAGACCGTTGCCGACCAGCAAAAGGCTTTGAAGGATGACGCCCGTACCCTGGAGCGGCTGCAAGGCGCGGCCCAGGGTGCAACTGGCCAGCTACAGGCCATCGGCTACGCCAACCAGCTCGCCAGCCAGCAGGCCAATCAGCTCTTGCAGATTCGCACCATGTTGACCGCCCAACACAACGCGGAGGCAGCCCGGATTGCAGCAGAACTCGATGCCGAGGCGCGAGGTGATGCCAGGGCCGAGCAAATGCGTACCTGGACGTTTCGCCCGAGTCCGGCAGACAACTACTAGGGAGGCGGTGAGATGAAAAAAATCTTTTTTACTACCGCGGCTACGTTGCTGTTGTTGGCTGGATGTGAACAGGAAAGGATGCCCGAACCAAATGCGGCGACGTGTGCCCCCGATGCGTTCCAGGCAGCACTGAATGAAATGCGCAGCGAAGCGAACCGAGAGGCCTTTACCGAGGAATGCAGAGCATTCCAGAAGGCCAAGCAGATGCGTCAGTGGGAGTTCAAGCCCAGCCCTAAAGATGATTATTGAGGTGGTCGCCATGAGAAAGAAAATTGCTCTAGGTGGCTTGATGATGGTCGCCACAATGGTGCTGGCTGAACCTGCAATGGCGCAGGAGCTAAGTAGCAGCGGTGTTATGAATGATGTGCTCAAGCGTTTTCATGATGCTGCCGCAACATGGGGGCCAGCTATTGAGTCCGCTGCATCGCGTTTGTTCTGGACGCTGGTTGTGATTTCGATGGTCTGGACATTCGGCATGATGGCTTTGCGCAAGGCCGACATTGGCGAGTTCTTCGCGGAGTTCGTTCGCTTCACGATCTTCACCGGCTTTTTCTGGTGGTTGCTGACGAATGCGAACCAGGGCATGAATATCGCCGGTACGATTGTTCAGTCATTGCAAACTCTGGGCGCGCAGGCGGGGGGACTTTCCAATAGCAATCTTGGGCCCTCCAGCATCCTTGATCTTGGTTTCGAGTTATACAACCGCACAGTACAGGCCACCTCGGAGCTGGGATGGCGGCAGATGGCAACTGCTCTGGTCATGGAGCTAATGGCCCTGGCTGTTTTGTTTGTCCTGGCGTTGATTGCGGTCAACCTGTTGCTGTTGCTCGCATCAGCCTGGATTCTGTTGTATGCCGGTGTGTTCTTCCTTGGCTTTGGTGGAAGTCGTTGGACTTCCGACATGGCGATCAATTACTACAAGACCGTGCTGGGCCTGGCCGCACAGCTTATGGCAATGGTGCTTCTGGTTGCGATTGGCAAAGAGTTCATCAATCACTACTACACGCAAATCAGCGAGAACATGGCATCCCAGGAACTGGCCGTGATGTTGGTTATATCGGTCATCTTGCTTTTCTTGGTCAACAAAGTTCCGCCGATGATTTCTGGTCTTGTGTCTGGTGGTGGTATTGGCGCAGCCGGTGGAATTGGAAACTTCGGTGCGGGTGCGGCAGTTGGGGCGGCGGTGACGGCGGCCAGTATGGCAACTGGCGGCGCTGCCCTGGCAGGTAAAGCGGTTATGGGTGCCGCAGCCGGTGCAGCCGGAGGTGCAAGTGCACTCCAAGCGGCTTTTCAGAAAGCATCAGCGAGTATGGAAACCGGCGGTGACATGTCCAGCATGGGGTCAGTTGTCAGCAGTGGCGGAAACGGTGGTGGTGAAGCGGGTACTGCTGGCAGTAGCCCATTCGCCCAAGCGGCTGGCTTTGGTGACAGCGGCAGTAGCTCAAGCGGTGGCGGCTTTGCCAAGGCCGCGAAGCTGGCCACAGGCACGGCCTCCGAGTTAGCCAAGGGTGTCGGCTCTCAAGTGAAGCAGGGATTCCAGGAGCGAGTGAGCGAAACCACAGGCGGAAAACTGGCTGCTTCGATACGCGAAAGCATGGAGCCGAAAGAAGCAAGCCAATCTGGCCAGTTCGAGGGCAATAGCTTGGGCGCCGATTCTGGCCCAGATAGTAACGAAGTCAGGAGTTAGCACGATGACGACATCAACATACATGGCCGCATTGGCGGCCCTGGATGAAGCGCCAAGGGAAGAAGTCAGCCAGGTATTTATTTCGCCGCTGGGTGATCAATCGACCGAGGTCGATGCAGAGACAGAAACAGCCGCTTTTGTATCACGGCCAGACCCTATGAGAGAGAGCGAAACTAAGCCGATAAGTATTGAGGTTAATGGCGGCAGGAATGAGCGGTCAGCATTCGCGGAGGCGGCGGGGCTGTACCTGTAGGCGCACCGGGCTGGCCACAACCAGCCCGGCACTTTCAATCAACACCTACTGGAGAGGTGAATTATGACAACACAACATATTATCGAACCAGGGCAAGCAGTGCATCAAGCAGCGGCTATTCTTTCTTCTTTGGAGTACATCAACCAAGCGGAAGCGCGGAGCCTTGGGCCATTGGCCGAAGCCGTCGCTAATGCTTTTATGGTGGTGTACTACCAAGCTGAAACGGGCCGGGCGACACAGGCTGATTTTCAAGAAGCAATGAACGCCTTGCGCCAAGCGTGCAGCTAATGACGAAAGGGCGGCCACTCGAACTGGCCGCCTTTTTCAATCTTCACTGTTTGGCCATTCCCGACCCACAGACGGCGCATCCATCCATTCGCGTTCCTCCGGCGGCAGCGGGTAAGCCCCGGATGCTTCCGCGTCGGCCAGTAGTTCGGCCAGTGTGTAGCGCACCCGACCAGTGGAAACGGCGCGGGCCGGGTCGGCCTTCTCATGCAGCCTGTTCTCTAGGTTCTTTGGGTCTGTCATCGGGCGACCTCAGCAAGCATGGATACTAGGTGTTCCAGGTCAGTGATCGAATGCGCCAGGAAGCGGCCGGCGCGGCAATCTGCAATCATTTCCTCAGTTTTTTCCTACTCATGTTCAACCTCGTTCGTACCAGCTCTTCGAGCGATTCACCACGCGCACGACCAGCAGCATCACCGGCACTTCGACCAGGACGCCGACCACGGTTGCCAATGCAGCGCCGGAGTGCAGACCGAACAAGCTGATGGCGGCCGCCACGGCCAGCTCGAAGAAGTTGCTGGCACCGATCAGGGCCGAAGGACAGGCGACAGAGTGCTTTTCCCCCGCCCGCTTGTTCAGCCAGTAGGCTAACCCGGAATTGAAGAACACTTGAATCAAGATCGGCACGGCTAGCATGGCGATCACTAACGGCTGCCGGATGATGGCCTCGCCCTGGAAGGCGAACAGTAGAACCAACGTCAGCAGCAGCGCGGCCATCGACCACGGCCCGATCTTCTGCATGGCCCGTTCAAAGGCGGCCTGTCCTTGCTTGAGCAGATGCCGCCGCAAGAGCTGCGCCAGGATCACCGGCACGATGATGTAGAGCACGACCGAAATCAGCAGCGTGTCCCAAGGCACCGAGATCGAGGACATGCCCAGCAGCAGGCCGACGATGGGCGCGAAGGCCACGATCATGATGGCGTCGTTCAGAGCCACTTGCGAGAGCGTGAAAAGCGGGTCGCCGTTGGTAAGGCGGCTCCACACGAACACCATTGCCGTGCAGGGCGCGGCGGCCAGCAAGATCAAGCCCGCGATGTAGCTGTCCAGTTGATCGGCCGGCAGGAACGGAGCGAACACTTGTCGGATGAACAGCCACCCCAGCAGGGCCATCGAGAATGGCTTGACGGCCCAATTCACGAACAGCGTGACGCCGATGCCGCGCCAATGCTCTTTGACCTGGTGCAGCGCCCCGAAGTCGATCTTGACCAGCATCGGGACGATCATTACCCAAATCAGCAGGCCCACCGGCAAATTGACCTGGGCCACTTCCATGCGGCCTATGGCCTGGAACACGTCAGGAAGGCCCTGGCCGAGCGCAACACCGGCGACGATGCACAGGGCCACCCACAGCGTCAGGTAACGCTCGAAGCCGCTCATCGGGGCCTGGCGCGGCTTCGCGGCGATGGCCTGTGCGCCGGCGCTCATGCTTCCTGCTCGGTCTTGCCGATGTTCGCCAGCTCGCGCTTGATGGCCGTCTGGTCAAGCATTTTGAGAGGCAGATTCACGAACAGGCGGACGCGGTTCATCATGTGCCGGAAGGTTTGTTCGAAGGCCCGGCGCTTCTCGGCGTCAGTGCCTTCGACGGCGGCCGGGTCTTCAAATCCCCAATGCGCCGAGATCGGCTGACCAGGCCACACCGGACACATTTCGCCGGCGGCGTTGTCGCAGACGGTGATGATGAAGTCCATCTTCGGTGCGTCGGGCGTGGCGTACTCGTCCCAGCTCTTGCTGCGCAGATTCTCGGTCGGGTAATTCACCGACTCCACCTTTTCGACGGCGAAGGGATTGACCTTGCCGGTTGGGTGACTGCCGGCGCTGTAGGCGCGGAAGCGCCCTTGCCCCATCGTGTTGATGAGAGCTTCGGCCATGATGCTGCGCGCCGAATTGCCGGTGCAGAGGATGAGGACGTTATAGATTCTTTCGGTCATGATGTTTCGCTTTCTGGTAGTGGCTGGGGAGCAATGGCGATGGATGAAAGATCGGTGGCCTCGTCGATGACGTGGCCGGCCGCTTTCCGTTCGGAATAGCGGTCTGTCAGTGCTTCACGGTGCGGCCGTACCAGCGCCGTGAAGCGCACCAGTTCTTCCATCACATCGGCTATTCGGTCGTAGTACGGCGAGGGCTTCATGCGGCCCGCCGCGTCGAACTCTTGGAACGCTTTGGCGATACTCGACTGGTTCGGAATGGTGAACATTCGCATCCAGCGGCCGAGCAGACGCAAGGTGTTCACGGCGTTGAAGCTCTGCGAGCCGCCGGATACCTGCATCACGGCCAGGGTGCGGCCTTGGGTCGGCCGGATGCCGGCCATTTCAAGCGGCAGATGGTCAATCTGCGCCTTCATGACACTGGTAATCTGACCGTGGCGTTCCGGGCTGCACCAGACTTGTCCCTCTGACCACTCGGACAGGGCGCGCAGCTCCTTGACGGCCGGGTGATCGTCGCTTTGCACTTGATCGGGCAACGGCAAATCGGACGGGTCGAAGATGCGTGTTTCTGCGCCAAAGAATTGCAGCAGCCGGGCCGCTTCCTCGACGGCCAGCCGTGAGAACGAGCGGGCGCGCAGCGAGCCATACAGCAGCAGGATACGCACCGGCGGGGCGTCGGGTGCCAGCCCGAGCGCCGGGCGCTCGATGGCAAAGGATTTGTCCAAAGCGGGCAAAGAATCGGGGTCGGAAAGATGGCGAAGTCTCATGCCAACACCTTCCCGGCTTCCGTGGTGCAAGACAGGTTGCACACCTGGCCGCCGCAGCAGTTTTCCGTGAGAAAGGCCACCAGGTTAGTGGCCGTCGAAAAGTTCGCCTCGTAGATCACAAATCGGCCTTCTTGCCGCGACGTGACCATGCCGGCGTGTGCCAGCTCTTTCAGGTGGAAGGATAGCGAAGACGGCGGGATGCCGGCCGCTTCGCTGATTTTTCCGGCGGCCATGCCGGCGGGGCCGGCCTGGACGAGAAGCCGGAACACCGCGAGGCGCGATTCTTGAGCGATGGCCGCCAGGGCGGCTACAGCATTTATCGTTTCCATGTTTCAATAATAGTCGAAATATGGAGTGTGCTCAATAGCTCATTTAAGCTGTAAAAATGAGCTAGGCGCATTTAGATCGATATGTGATAAATTGGCCTGCCAGTTTAAGATGGGTGCATTTGAGTATGCCCAAAGGAGCCCGCAAGTATGCGCAGGACGAAGCCAGTAGCCGCGCCGATGGTGGCGCGGGTCTATCTGCGCGTCAGCACCGACGCGCAGGACTTGGAACGCCAAGAGGCGATCACTACGGCCGCGAAGGCCGCCGGCTACTACGTCGCCGGCATCTACCGTGAGAAGGCATCCGGCGCACGCGCCGACCGGCCTGAGCTGCTGCGCATGATCGGCGACCTACAGCCCGGCGAGGTGGTCATTGCCGAGAAGATCGACCGCATCAGCCGCCTACCTTTGCCCGAGGCCGAGCGCCTGGTGGCCTCGATACAGGCCAAAGGCGCACGCCTGGCCGTCCCTGGCGTGGTCGATCTATCCGACCTGGCGGCCGAGGCCCAGGGCGTCGCCAAGATCGTGCTGGAAGCCGTGCAGATCATGCTTTTTCGCCTGGCCTTGCAGATGGCCCGCGACGACTACGAGGACAGGCGCGAACGCCAGCGCCAAGGCATTGAGTTGGCCCGCCAGGCCGGGCGGTACAAGGGCCGCCGTGCTGATCCGAAGCGCCGCGCCCAAGTTGTCGCGCTGCGCAAGTCCGGCTACAGCATCAACAAGACCGCCGAGCTGGCCGGGTACAGTGCGGCCCAGGTGAAACGGATATGGGCCGAGGTCAGCCAGGCCGAAGCGAAGCAGCACGGCGCGTTCGTGGAGGACGCATTGACGGAAGCCGATGCCCTGGCCGCTGTCGGCCAGGATGAGCGCCAGGAGGAAAGGGCATGAAGAAGCCGAACCAAGACGACGAGCCGTTTTTCATCACCGAGGAGATTGCGGCCGAAATGATCGCCGGCGGCTATGAGTTCGAGCTGCCGCCCATTCCTTGCACCATCCGCCTACGCGACGTGCTGGAGCGCATGACCGATGCTGAGCTAGCATTGCAGCCGGGCGAGATCGCCGACCAGGAGCGTGAACGCTGCCGGCGCAAGCCGTGTTCAACCTCATGATCTGGTCATGGTATTTTTCATGGCACTGAGCCTGATAGTTCTTGCAAATTGTTGTCACTAAAGGGTTTTGTGTGCTTGTTTACAATCGAGTGGGAGTGACGGGCACTGGCTGGCAATGTCTAGCAACGGCAGGCATTTCGGCTGAGGGTAAAAGAACTTTCCGCTAAGCGATAGACTGTATGTAAACACAGTATTGCAAGGACGCGGAACATGCCTCATGTGGCGGCCAGGACGGCCAGCCGGGATCGGGATACTGGTCGTTACCAGAGCCACCGACCCGAGCAAACCCTTCTCTATCAGATCGTTGACGAGTATTACCCGGCATTCGCTGCGCTTATGGCAGAGCAGGGAAAGGAATTGCCGGGCTATGTGCAACGGGAATTTGAAGAATTTCTCCAATGCGGGCGGCTGGAGCATGGCTTTCTACGGGTTCGCTGCGAGTCTTGCCACGCCGAGCACCTGGTCGCTTTCAGCTGTAAGCGTCGCGGTTTCTGCCCGAGCTGTGGGGCGCGGCGGATGGCCGAAAGTGCCGCCTTGCTGGTTGATGAAGTACTGCCTGAACAACCCATGCGTCAGTGGGTGTTGAGCTTCCCGTTTCAGCTGCGTTTCCTGTTTGCCAGCCGGCCCGAGATCATGGGGTGGGTGCTGGGCATCGTTTACCGCGTCATTGCCACGCACCTGGTCAAGAAAGCGGGCCATACCCACCAAGTGGCCAAGACGGGCGCGGTCACCCTGATCCAGCGTTTTGGATCGGCGCTCAATCTGAATGTTCACTTCCACATGCTGTTTCTCGACGGTGTGTATGTCGAGCAATCCCACGGCTCAGCGCGTTTCCGCTGGGTCAAGGCGCCGACCAGCCCAGAGCTCACCCAGCTGACGCACACCATCGCCCACCGGGTGGGTCGCTATCTGGAACGGCAAGGCCTGCTGGAACGGGATGTCGAAAACAGCTATCTGGCCTCGGATGCGGTGGATGACGACCCGATGACACCCCTGCTGGGGCACTCGATCACTTACCGTATCGCTGTCGGTTCACAGGCGGGGCGAAAGGTGTTCACTTTGCAAACTCTGCCGACCAGTGGTGATCCGTTCGGTGACGGGATTGGCAAGGTAGCCGGGTCCAGCCTGCACGCCGGCGTGGCGGCCAGGGCCGATGAACGCAAGAAGCTCGAACGGCTGTGCCGGTACATCAGCCGCCCGGCGGTATCCGAGAAGCGGCTGTCGTTAACACGAGGCGGCAACGTGCGCTACCAGCTCAAGACGCCGTACCGGGACGGCACCACGCACGTCATTTTCGAACCATTGGATTTCATTGCAAGGCTGGCCGCCCTGGTACCGAAGCCCAGAGTCAACCTAACCCGCTTCCACGGGGTGTTCGCACCCAACAGTCGGCACCGGGCGTTGGTCACGCCGGCAAAACGGGGCAGGGGCAACAAGGTCAGGGTGGCTGATGAACCGGCAACACCAGCACAACGGCGAGCGTCGATGACATGGGCGCAACGGCTCAAGCGTGTTTTCAATATCGACATCGAGACCTGCAGCGGCTGCGGCGGCGCCATGAAAGTCATCGCCTGCATTGAAGACCCTATAGTGATCAAGCAGATCCTTGATCACCTGAAGCACAAAGCCGAAACCAGCGGGACCAGGGCGTTACCCGAAAGCCGGGCGCCACCGGCTGAGCTGCTCCTGGGTCTGTTTGACTGACGAGCCTGAAGGCCAACGATACCAATCAAAATGCTGCGTTCACAGCGCCGCGGCAGGGATCCGCCGTGCTGGTTGTCGGAAAAGGAGCCGCTAGTGGGAAAGAGGAGGGTAAATTTTCAGCGTTGCTGGCTCCCCGTCAGCCGGATTGGGTTGCATCGCAGGGGTGTCGAAAGAGTCAACTGCGGTCCAAAGCTGTTGGACTTGGGTGAAAAGGGCGTTTATTCTTCCTATACGTTGTCGGCAGCGGGCCAAAAAGGAATACGTCCATGCCCATCGAGGTGAAACCGGCTGTGAGCGCGGGTTCAAGCATATAGCCCGACAGGCGCGTATCCTTGCCGATCACGACACGATGGCGGTGGTCACCGCGACGAAAGACACGGCCAGCCGCCATGCCGACGCGCAAGGCGGTTTCCGCCGTCATCGCGCCTTCGTTGGCTTTGCCACGAATACCGTCTGTGCCGAAATATTTGCGCACCATAAGGTCGATTATCCTGTCGTCGGGTCGCCCTCAAAGGGGACATGCCTGCTGAACCGCGAATATAGAGAAATATCCCGAATGTGCAGTTAACGAATTCTTGCGGTTTCTTTCAGCGCCGCCAATACCGCCAGCCCGTCGCGCAAGGGGCGCGGCTCGTGTGTGCGGATGAAGTCAGCTCCACCTGCGGCGGCGGCAAGCTCTGCAGCGAGTGTCGCGGCCCCGACATCCCCCGGACCACGGCCTGTGAGCGCGCGCAGAAAGGATTTGCGCGAAACAGACAGAAGCACCGGCAAATCGAAGCGCAGCCGCAATTCATCGAACCGCGCCAGCACCGAGAGCGAGGTTTCGGGAGCAGCCCCCAGAAAAAACCCCATGCCGGGATCAAGGACAAGGCGGTTGCGTTTGATACCGGCACCCGTCAGCGCCGCGATGCGCGCGTCAAAGAACGCCGCAATGTGATCCATGATGTCGCCAGCGGGTGCCTCGCGCCGATCTGCCTGCCCGTCTTGCACCGAATGCATAACGACGAGTTTGGCAGATGATTTCGCCAATTGCGGATAGAACGCAGCGTCTGGAAAACCGCGAATATCATTGAGATAGGCCACACCACGCGACAAGGCATAGGCTTGCGTCGCGGGTTGATAACTGTCGAGCGAGACGGGAATGCCATCTGCCTTGAGCGCGTCCAGCACCGGCGCGATACGCGCGATTTCTGTGTCGGACGAAACAGGCGCGGCGTCGGGATTGCTGGATGCCGGACCGAGGTCGATCACATCTGCCCCCTCGGCCATCAGCTTACGCGCCTGCGCAATGGCTGCGTCTGGCGCCAGATACCGGCCTCCATCGGAGAAACTGTCCGAGGTTATGTTGACGATGCCGAAAATGATGAGCGATTTATTCATGGGGGCTTCTATAATAATAATAATCGAGCATGAGTCTCATACGGATGCTCGGGTCGAAAGGGAATCCCCAGGCGAGTAACCTGTTTGCGGTGATCCATTAGCTGCAGGAGCAGAAGAGCATACATCTGGAAGCAAAGCCAGGAAAGCGGCCTATGGAGCTGTGCGGCAGCGCTCAGTAGGCAATTTTTCAAAATATTGTTAAGCCTTTTCTGAGCATGGTATTTTTCATGGTATTACCAATTAGCAGGAAAATAAGCCATTGAATATAAAAGATAAAAATGTCTTGTTTACAATAAGTGGGAGTGATGGGGCGTTCGCTCGTGATCAATTGATTGCCGCGAAGCTATCGCTCTGTATCTTTCGCGCCGAAGCGCCTAATCCCGCGTCATGAACGAAACCACGCGCCCAGTCGGCCATCCCCTGTTTCGGGATATGCCAACGACCATTTTCGAGAAGATGTCGAGCCGCGCCCGCGAACTGGGCGCGATCAATATGGGCCAGGGCTTTCCCGATGGGCCGGGGCCGCATGAGGTGCTGGAGGCGGCGGCGGATGCGCTGCTCACCAAGTCCAATCAATATCCACCGATGGCGGGCCTTCCTGAACTGCGCTCCGCCGTCGCGGCGCATTATGCGCGGCATCAGGGGCTGGACCTGATCCCGGAGGAGGTCATCGTCACCTCGGGCGCGACCGAGGCTCTGGCCGCCAGCCTGATGGCGCTGGTGGCTCCGGGCGATGAGGTGCTGGTGCTGGCGCCGCTCTACGACGCCTATGTCCCGCTGATCGAGCGGGCGGGCGGTGTGGCGAAGGTGGTGACGCTGACCCCGCCGGAATGGCGGATCACGGGGCAAGCGCTGGAAGCAGCGGCGAGCGGGCGCACGCGCCTCATGCTGATCAACAGCCCGACCAATCCCACCGCCGTCGTCATGCGGGATGAGGAACTGGCGCTGATCGCCCGCTTCTGCGTCGAGCGCGACCTGATCGCGATCTGTGACGAAGTGTGGGAGCATGTGACCTTCGACGGCATCGGGCACCGGCCGCTGATGGCTTTTCCAGGGATGCGGGAGCGCACGGTCAAGATCGGGTCGGCGGGCAAGATCTTCTCCGTCACCGGCTGGAAAGTCGGCTGGATGTGCGCGGCGCCCGCGCTGGCGGCGCTGCTGGGGCGGGCGCACCAGTTCCTGACCTTCACCACCGCGCCCAACCTGCAATGGGCGGTGACCGAGGGGCTGGACAAGCCGGAGGCGTGGTTCGCGCAAATGCGGGCGGACTATCAGGCGTCGCGCGACCGCCTCGCCGAAGGGCTGGAGGCGGCGGGCTATGCGGTGCAGCCGAGCGCGGCGACATGGTTCCTGTCCATCGACCTGCCCGCGTCGGGCATCGACATGGACGACATGACCTTCTGCGAGCGGATCGTCGAGGAAGCGGGCGTGGCGGCGATACCGGTCTCCGCCTTCTATCCCGACCGGACGGTGACGAGCCTGGTCCGGCTCTGCTTCTCCAAGGCGGACGGGGTGATCGACGCGGCGGTGGACCGGCTGGCGCGCTTTCGCCAAAGCCTGCTTGCGGAGAGCGGAACAGCCCGCTAGGTTCTCCTTTCGTTCCTTTTGAGGGAAGCCGGATGGATAGCCTGCCGATATTGATTGCCGTGATTGCGTTGCTGGCCGGACTGGGCCTGGGCTGGCTGCTGCGCGGCAAGGCGACGGCGGCGCTGGACGCGGAACGGACGAACCTCGCGGCCAAGCTGGAGGCGGCGAGCCAGCAGCGCAACGGGGCTATTGCCGAACTGGCCGGGGCGCAGGAGCGCGTGGCGGCTTTCGAGCGCCGGGCAACCGAGCGGGTAGCGGAGGCAGAGGCTCTGACGCAGCGGCTCGATGCCGAGCGGGCGGCGCGGGAGGAAGCGGCGCGGGAACTGGCGGCGCTGCAATCCGACGCGCAGGCGCGGGCCGAAGCGTTCGAGGCGCAGATCACGGCGCTGAAAGAGGCGAAGGAACAGCTTTCCGCCCAGTTCAGCGAAATCGGCGGCAAGCTGCTCCATCATGCGCAGAGCCAGTTCCTTGAGCGCGCCGATCAACGGCTGGCGCAAGCGCATGAAAAGAGCGAGGCGCAACTCAAGAGCCTGCTTAATCCGGTCGAAACGACGCTCAAACGCTATGAGGAAGGGCTGGCGCGGGTCGAGAAGGATCGCGTGGGCAGCTATGCCGAATTGCGCGAGGCGGTGCAGCAGGTGCAACTGGGCCAGGGGCAGGTGCGCGAGGAGACGGCGAAGCTGGTCAACGCCCTGCGCGCAGCGCCTAAGACGCGGGGCCGCTGGGGCGAGCAGCAGTTCAAGAACCTGATCGAGACGGCGGGCCTTTCCCCCTTCGTCGATTTTCGCGAGGAAGTGTCGGTCACGGTCGAAGAAGGCCGTTTGCGGCCCGATTTCGTCATCCGCCTGCCGGGCGACCAGCAGTTGGTGGTCGACGTCAAATGCTCGCTGGAAGCCTATCTGAACGCCGTGGAACAGGTCGATCCGGCAGCGCGCGACCGCTATATGAGCGACCATGCGCGCGCGGTGCGGACCCATGCCGATGCGCTGGGACGCAAGGCTTATTGGGAGCAGTTCGAAAAGGCGCCCGATTTCGTCATCATGTATGTGCCGGGCGACAATTTCGTCACCGCCGCGCTGGAAGCGGACATGGAATTGTGGGAGCGCGCGGCCAAGAACCGCGTCATCATCTGCGGTCCCGCTACCTTCCTGCCGCTGGCGCGCACCCTGGCGGGCCATTGGCGGCAGGCACGGATGCAGGATCAGGCGCGGCAGGTCGGGCAACTCGGCAAGGAGCTTTACGAACGGCTGGCGGTTGCAGCGGGACATCTGAAGCGCGTCGGCTCCGGCCTCACCAGCGCGGTCGACAATTACAACAAATTCGTCGGCAGCTTCGACCGAAGCGTGCTCCCGGCGGGACGGCGGTTTCGCGACCTCGACGTGGAAACCGGCGGCAGGGACATCGACGTCGTCGAGCCGCTCGAAGCGCTGGTCCGCGATTCGCAGGCGGAAGAGAGCATTCGCGCGCTGCCGGATGCAGCGGAATAGCGGAGCGCAAAGGCGGGTTCGGGTGAGGAGGCGGACATAAGTTTAATCTTTCACCCCATAGGGGAGAGGGTTGCGAAGACTTGGCCAGCTTGCTGCCTTGATCGGAACCGGGTGAGGGGGAAGCTGTGTTCCGGCTAACGCACCCTCGCCTACCCCTTCATCCAACTGCGCCCGGTCATGACCGTTTCCCCAGCATCACTTCCCCAACACAAACCAAGCCCGTGATTGCCCCCGCGTCGTGCAACTGGCATGGCGCTGGGCATGGCACGCATCGGCCTTCTTGGCGGTTCCTTCAACCCGGCGCATGGCGGGCATCGGGCGATTTCGCTGTTCGCGGCGGAAGCGCTGGGGCTGGATGAGGTCTGGTGGCTGGTGTCGCCGGGCAATCCGCTGAAACCGCAAGCGGGGATGGCGCCCCTCCCCGCCCGGCTCGCGCGGGCGCGGGCGGTGGCGCGGCTGGCGCCGATCCGGGCCACCGCAATCGAGCGCGAACTCGATACGCGCTATACCGTCGACACGCTGCGGGCGATCCGGCGGCGCTATCCGCGACATCGCTTCATCTGGCTGATGGGGGCGGACAATCTGGCGCAATTCGCCCGGTGGAAGGACTGGCGCGGCATTGCGCGGCAGATGCCCATTGCCGTGATCGCTCGTCCGGGTTATGATGACGCCGCTTATGGCTCTGAAGCCATGGCATGGCTGCGGCGTTTCGTCCGGCCCGCGCGCCAGAGTGCAGACTGGACGGATTGGAGACCGCCGGCGCTTGTGCTGTTGCGCTTTCGCCCTGATCCAAGATCGGCGACCCTGCTTAGGCAGGCGGACCCTCTCTGGCATCGCGAATATGAACAGACGCGTGTGCGCGACCCGCTCACGCGCCGGATGATTGTCTGAAAAGGAGTTTGTTTGTCCAGACCCAAGCCCGCCAACGACACGGCCCCCGATGCCGATAGCGTTGCCGCCCTGCATGACCTTGTCCTCCAGTCGCTCGACGACGACCAGGCGCAGGAAACCATCTCCATCCCCCTTCAGGGCAAGAGCAGCATTGCCGACCATATGGTGATCGCCAGCGGGCGTTCATCCCGTCAGGTCGCGTCGATGGCGCAGAAGCTCGCCGAGCGGATCAAGCAGACCACCGGGCGTTCCGCGCGCGTGGAAGGGCTGCCGGTCGCCGACTGGGTGCTGATCGACGCGGGCGACGTGATCATCCACCTGTTCCGCCCGGAAGTCCGCAGCTTCTACAATCTGGAGCGGATGTGGGGCTTTGTCGACGCGCCGACGGCCGGCACCGCCTGACGTTCGACAAGCGGGGCGCGTCGGTGCATTTTCGAGCTGACCGTTTACGGTCAACGGCCCGCAACATGCGACCTCAAAATAAAAGAGCGTTTCCGATCGCGGCGGAAACGCTTTAGGGGAGCGGCCATGCTGCTCCACATCATCGCGCGCGGAAAGATCGGGCGCTCGGCCGAAGGGGAACTGGTCGAGCGTTACATGAAACGGCTCACCATGCCGCACAAGATCACCGAAATGCCGGACCGGGGCGGGAAGCTGCCCCCTGCCCCGCCCGGCACTGTCACAGTGATGCTGGACGAAAAGGGCAGGCAGCTTTCTTCCATGGATTTCGCGAAACGCATCGAGGGATGGCGCGATGCGGGGGTGCGGGAGTGCCGCTTCCTGATCGGCGCGGCGGACGGCTTCGACGATGCGGAACGAACCGGGGCCGACCTGCTGATCGCTTTCGGCGCGATGACATGGCCGCACATGATGGCGCGGGCGATGCTGGCGGAGCAACTCTGGCGAGCGTGCAGCATATTGGCGGGCCATCCTTATCATCGCGAGGGATGAGGGCGCGTGTCGCTCGACAGTGGGCGTTCTTTCCGCCTAGTCTGGCGTACATGACGGGCGGGGGTTCTGGCATCGGGAAATGGAGCATCGCGGCGGCGATGGCGGGCGCTCTCGCCATGGCGGCCACGCGCCTGCCCGCGGCGGACGGCGGCGCAATCATCCTCCCCGGCACGGCAGGCACCACGCTGGAGCAGGAACAGGTCGCGCTCAAGGCGGCGCGGCGGCAGTCGGAGGAGGCCCGCGACCGATCGCAGCGGCTGGAGCAACAGGCGACGATGGCCCGCGACGAGGCGGACCAGGCCCGCCGGCGCGCCGCCGCCATGGCCGCGCGGATACAGGAATCGGAAGCCGACGTTCAAGCGGCGCAGGCCCGCATCGCCATCATCGCCCGGCTGCAACGGGAACAGGCGGCGCGGCTGGCGGCGCGGCAGGAGCCGGTGATGAAGCTGACCGCCGCCTTGCAGATGATGGCACGGCGGCCGCTGGCGCTGACGCTGGTGCAGCCGGGATCGACGACGGACGCGGTGCACATGCGCGCGGTGCTGGGCAATGTGCTGCCCGCGATCCGGGAGCGGACGGCTGGCTTGCGCGCCGAACTGGAACGCAGCCGGTCGCTCCGCGCGACGGCGCAGCAAGCGGCGGACGCGCTGGCGCAGGGCCGGACGAACCTCAAGCAGCGGCAGGTGGCGCTGGAGCAACTGGAGGCGCAAAAAAGGCTGGCGGCGCGGGATTATCGCTCCCATGCCGGGCTGGAGAGCGAACGAGCGCTGGCGCTGGGTGAAAAGGCGCGCGACATCGTCGATCTGATGGACCGGCTGGAGGAAGCGGGCGGCCTGCGCGATCGGCTGGCGCGGCTGCCAGGGCCGCTGCCGCGCCCGGCTCGCCCCGATCAGGCGCAAGCCCCCGCGCCGCAGCAGGACAGGGCCAGCAGCGCGCCCCCGCCCTATCGCCTGCCCGTCATCGGCCAGCTCGTGACCGGCATGGGCGAAGTGAGCGACAGCGGCGTCCGTTCGCGCGGCCTCACCATCGCGGCGCAGGCGGGGGCGCAGGCCGTGGCGCCCACAGCGGGCCGCATCGCCTTTGCCGGGCCGTATCGCGGCTATGGCCAGATCCTCATCATCGACCATGGGCAGGGATGGACGACGCTCATCACCGGGCTGCATCGCGTGACGGCCACGGTTGGCGAAGCCGTGCGGCAGGGTGATCCCGTGGGCGTGGCGGGCACGGGACGGCCCATGGTCACGGTGGAACTGCGCCGCAACGGCAGGCCGGTGGACATCGTGCCGCTCGCGAGGTTGGGTTAGGCTGATTCAGGCGACGGCCGGTTCCAGCAGGCGGATGCTGCCCGCGTCCGCGTCGATCTGCGCGTTCACGCCGACCGGCAGGCTGAACTGGCTGGCGACATGACCGAATTGCGCGCCCTGAAAGGCGGGGATGCCAAGCGGCGCCAGATGCTGCTGCAACACTTCGGACAAGGTGAAGCCGCCATAGGACGGCCCCTCGGCGGCGCAGCCCGTGCATTGTCCGAACACCACGCCCGCCAGCTTGCCGAGTACACCGCCAAGCGCCAATTGGGTCAGCATCCGGTCGATGCGGTATGGCGCTTCGTTGGTGTCCTCCAGAAAGAGGATCGCGCCGGTGAAGTCGGGCAGCCATGGCGTCCCCATCAGCGCCGCGAGTACGGTGAGGTTGCCGCCCAGCAATCGCCCGCTCGCCGTGCCGGAGCGGAAGGTGCGGATGCGGCCGGTGCGCTGGACGAGGCGATCCTCCCGCCCCGCCGGATTGACCAGCGTAGGCGTCGCGCCGTCGAAAGCGATGGCGCGGAAAGCGTCCCAGGAAAAGCCCGGCCATCTTGCCGAGGCATTGGGGCCGTGGATGGTGGTAAAGCCCGCGCGCGCCGCGAAGGCGAGGTGCAGCGCGGTGATGTCGCTGAAGCCGATCAACAGCTTGGGATGGGCACGGATCGTCTGGAAATCGAGGAAGGGCAGGATGCGCGCGCAGCCCCAGCCGCCGCGCACGGCGAAGATGGCGCGCACGTCGGGATCGGCATAGAGCGCGTTCACATCCGCCGCGCGATCCGCGTCCTTCCCCGCCAGATAGCCATAGCGCTCCGCCAGATGCCCGGCGGGCTTTGGCTTGAGGCCCATGGCGGCGATGGTCTCCTTGACCAGATCGAGGTCGAAGGCATCGTTGGTGAAGCCCGCCGGTTCGATCAGCCCTACGGTATCGCCGGGGCGCAGGCGGGGCGGCTTTATGAGGGAGGATGCGGCGGCGGCCTCGCTCATGGCGGGAGCCTTGGCCGCGACAAGCGCGCCGCCCATGGCCGTCATCAGCGCGCGGCGGTCGAATGCGATGGTCAATAGCGGCTCCCGTCCCGGTGAACATAGCTTCTGCCTGCCCGACGCAGGTCGATGTCCGAATAATGAGCGTCGCCAGGAGGCGGGCGGCCGAAAGCGAGAAATTCGCAGTCCCCGTCGCTTTCGTTCGACAGATGGTGGCCGTTCGGCTCGCCTTTCGGAAAGGCCGCCATGTCACCTGCCTGCATCAGGGTCCGCCCGCCATCCTCCCACAGCACGGCCTGTCCGGCGAGGATGACGACAAATTCGTCCTCATAGGGCGCGGGAAAGCCGGTGGCGTTGCTCGGCTGAATCATGGTGAGGTCGATTCCGGGCATGGCCTGCCTTCCTCCTCCTGCTGCTGGTCAAGCGACAAGGCTTTCGCTAACGCAGCGGCATGAGCATGACCAGCCCCAATGCCGACGCGGTGGCCCTGACCCGGCGCCTGATCGCCTGCCCATCCGTAACACCCGCGAGCGGCGATGTGTTCGCCGCGCTGGAGGAGATGCTCGCGCCCCTCGGCTTCACCGTCGACCGCTTCGTCGTGGGGGAAGCGCCCGATGGGCCGGTGGAAAATCTGCTGGCGTGGCGCACGACCGGGCCGGGACCGCATTTCGCCTTCGCCGGGCATCTGGACGTGGTGCCGCCGGGCCATGGCTGGACCAGCGACCCCTTTGCGCCCGAAGTGCGCGGCGACCTGCTCTATGGACGGGGCGCGGTGGACATGAAGGGCGCGATCGGGGCGTTCGTCGCGGCCCTGCGCGACCTGCCCGACGACCTGCCGGGCACGATCAGCCTCATCATCACCGGCGATGAGGAAGGCCCGGCGGTCTATGGCACGCTGGCGTTGATGGAGCGGATGGCGGCGCGGGAGTTGCGGCCGGACATGTGCCTTGTGGGCGAACCGACCTCCACCCGCCGGCTGGGCGACGTGATGAAGATCGGGCGGCGCGGTTCGGTCAACATGTGGATTCGCGTGGCGGGGGCGCAGGGCCATGTGGCCTATCCCCATCTGGCCGACAATCCGATCCCGCGCCTTGTCCGCATCCTGTCCGTCATCGAAGCGGAAATGCTGGATGAAGGGACGGACTGGTTCCAGCCCAGCAATATCGAGATCACCGATCTGGAAGTCGGCAACCCCGCCCATAATGTGATCCCCGGCGCGGCGACCGCCCGCATCTCCATCCGTTTCAACGACCGGCACAGCGGCGCGTCCCTGATCGAACGGATCAAGGCCATCGCGGCCACGGAAGGCGGCACCGTGGAAGCGAAGATCAGCGGCGAACCTTTCCTGACGCAGCCGGGCGCGCTGTCGGGACTGGTGAGCGAGGCCATCCACGAGGTCACGGGACTGGAGCCGGAGCTTTCGACGAGCGGTGGAACATCGGATGCGCGCTTCCTCTCGCGGTTGTGCCCGGTGGTGGAATTCGGTCTCAACAACGGCACGATGCACAAGCTGGACGAGGCGGTCGGCCTGACGGACCTTCTCGATCTGGCGCGGATTTATGCGCTGATCGTCCGGCGCGCGCTGGCGGGATAGCCAGGGACTGCCGTCATTGGGGCCGACGTCAGACTGCGCCGTGCCCCAATAGGGGCTGCGGCGCATAGCGGGCGATATAGGCCTCCTCCCCCATCGGACGGTCCAAATGATAGCCCTGGAACAGGGTGCAGCCGATGACGCGCAGCATGTCCATCTGCGCCTGATTTTCCACGCCCTCGACCACCACCTCAAGCCCCAGTCCCTGGATCAGGCCGACAATGGCGCTGCATATCGTCCGTGCTTCGGCTGATATGGCGATGTCGCGCACCAGGCTGCGGTCGATCTTGATGTGGTCGACGGGCAAATCCTTGAGCCGCGACAGGTTGGAATAGCCGGTGCCGAAACCGCCGATCGCCATGCGGACGCCTTCACGGCGCAGCGCGGCCAATTGTTCCAGCAGGCGGACGTCCATGTCCATCGCCAGCGATTCGCTGATCTCCAGTTCCAGCATGTCGGGCGGCGTGTCGTGGACCGTCATGGCGTGGCGCAGGCGCAGGAAGAAATCGGCCTGCTCCAGTTCGCGGCTGGAGATGTTGATCGCGATGCGCTGTCCCAATCCGGCCCGCGCCCAGCGCGACGCGGTTTCGCAAACCCGGTCCATCACCCAGTCGCCCAGCGCGACGATGACCCCGCTTTCCTCCGCCACAGGGACGAACAGCGTCGGCATGACGAGTTGACGCTGTGGATGCGCCCACCGGACCAATGCCTCGGCGGCGACGGCCTGACCGCTTGGCGCGTCGATCTGTGGCTGGAATTCCAGCAGGAACTCTTCCCGCTCCAGCGCGCGGAGCAGGTCGCGCTCCAGTTCGGCGCGGTCCGCGGCCTTGAGCGCCAGTTCGGCGGTGAACATCTCGGTCCGTCCGCGCCCTTCGCCCTTCGCATGATACATGGCGATGTCGGCGGCGCGCAGCAGGGCGGGCAGCGTGTCGCCGTCACCCGGGCAGCAGGCGATGCCGATGGACGCGCCCAGATCGACATGCTGACTGCCCAGGTTGAACCGCTCGCCCAGCGCGAACTGGACGGCGCGGGCGACCTTCAGCGCGGACTCGCGACCGGCCAGGCTGGGGAAGAACAGCGTGAATTCGTCGCCTGCCAGACGGCCGATCACCGCGTCGCCGATCCCGGCGCTGACCTGCGCCATCACGACTTCGCGCAGCCGCCCCGCGACGCGCGCCAGCAACTGATCGCCCGCCGCATGGCCGAGCGTATCGTTCACATTCTTGAAGCCGTCGAGGTCGATGAAGAACAGGGCGGCTACATCGCCGTCCGGGCGTTCGACCAGCAGCCGTTCCACCTGACGGCAAAAGCTGGCGCGGTTGGCAAGACCCGTCACCTGATCGAACAGCGCCAGAGTCTGCACATGATCCAGATTAGTGCGGACCTGGCTGAACAGGCTTTCCATCGCCACCGACAGGTCCGGCAACTCCTTGCCCGCTTCGGGCGGCACGGGCGATTGCAGGTCGCCATGGGCGGCGGCGAGCAGGCGGTCGGTGGCGCGGTCGAGGGCCGTGGCTATGGTCGCGACGCTGCGGCGCGCCGACGCCCAGCTCAGCGTGCCGCACATGATGGCGACGATGAGCGAACGGCCGATATCGGCGATCTTCCGGTCCGGCCCCGACAGCAGCGAGAGGATAAAGACCAACGCCCCCGCGGCACAGGCAAAGGCCGTCGCGCGGCTGGTCATCGTCACGCCCTGCATGTCCCTCCCTGTCCTGTTGCGCCCGGAATGAGCGGATGTATCACCCGGATATGAAGGACGGTGGTTAAGAAATGGTCAGTGCAGGAACGAAAAAGCGTTACCGGGACCGGCGCAGGATCACGTAGAGCGCGCCCTCGCCGCCATGGCGCGGATGGGCGGCGCGGACGCTGGCGATGCGGTCGGCATGGGCGCCGGTTTCAAGCCAATGGCCAATCTCCCCCCGGATCGCGCCGCGCCGCGTCGCCTTGCCTGAAGCCGCTGTTTTCGGCGGTTTTCCCGTGATGACGAGGAGTATGCGCGCACCCTGCGCCAGCCCCAGCGCGATCGCCTGTCCCAGCCGGGCATGGGCCGAGGCCAGCGTATGGCCGTGCAGGTCGATGGTCATGTCGGGCGCCAGATTTCCGCTACGGATTCGGCGCTCCCAGCCGGAATCGAGAATAGTCGCGGGGGTGCGTGGCGGTAGCGCGACGGCGGGACGCGCAGGCGAAGGCGTTAACCGTTTTTGCTCGACCGGCTGCTTCACCGGAACGGCGGCGGGCAACGGCAGGCGAGGCACGGCGCGGATGGGCTTTACCGACCGGGTGAGCGCCGCCCAGAGCGCCTGCTCTTCAGGAGAAAGCGAACGGCGTGCCATGCGCGATCATTGGCCGCTCAGCCGCGCATAGGAACCGATCGGCAACAGCAGCAGCGCGCTGCCCCGCGCCGACATGCCGCCCGCGATGCTGCGCGCCTGTGCGCCCGCCCCCCAGAAGCTGTCGAAACGGTTCGCGCCCTTGATCGCGCCGCCGGTGTCCTGCGCGATCCAGATGCCATTGGGTTCCGCGCGGTCGAGGGAAAGCAGCACCGGCGCGCCGAGCGGCACATATTTGGGATCGGCGGCGACGGTCGCTTCGGGCGTCACCGCGACGCCCAGCGCGCCGACCGGCCCGGCGCCGGTCAGTTCGCGGAAGAAGACAAAGCTCTTGTTCTCGTCCATGATCGCCGCGCCTTCGGCGGGATGAGCGCGCAGATATTGCATGATGTCCTGCATCGACCCTGCCTGGATCAGGCCGCGATCCTTCATCAGCTTACCGATGCCGGTATAGTCGCGGCCATTCTGCCCGTCATAGCCGATCCGCATCACGCCGCCGTCGGGCAACAACAGCCGCCCGCTGCCCTGCACCTGAAGGAAGAAGAATTCCACCGGATCGGCGGCCCATGCCAGTTCCAGCCCGCGTCCGTCGAGCGATCCCGCGACGATCCGGGCGCGCTCGTCATAGGGGATGAATTTCGTGCCGTTCACCTTGCCGCGAATGGACTTGCCCTTGAGGGCTTCGCTGAACTGGCCGAGGTCGACGTCGATCAAATCAGCAGGGCGGCGGTAGATCGGCACTTCATAGCCGCGCTGGCGGGTACGCGATCCCGATATTTCCGGCTCATAATAGCCGGTGACGAAGGCCGCGCCATCGCCCACCTGCACCGCTTCGAAATAGCGGGAGAAAAATTCGGCGGCACTGGCCTGGGGCCAGCTCGACGCGGCGGCGCAGGCATTGTTCCAGTCCGACCCGCGCGTCAGGCCGCTCTGGTCCGTGCGGCGCATCAGCGTCGGGCAGGATATGCGGAAGGCTTGCAGGGCGGAGCGGGAACGCTCGCCAGAGGGAAGGAGGCTGGCGATGTCGGGACCGCGCGCCACTCCGGCGGCGACCGCAGTGCCCTGCTGTTCCACGGGCTGAGTCGATGGCGGCGAGGCCGGCAGGGTCGGGCGCGGCGTGGAAGGTTGGGGCCTCGTTGCCGTTTCGCCAGCGGAGGAGGGCCTGCTCGTTGCCGGGCCGCCGGGCGCGGGCCGTTCAGCAGATGGCGGGATCAGGCCGCCCGCGCAGGCGGACAGCAGCAGCGCCGCGGCCAGCCCCACCCCCGACTGGCGCAGGTTCATGCAGCCTCGTCGGTTTCGCTGAGCTTCCAGTTGGGGTCCGCGCTGCGGATGTCGCGGGTGAAGGTCCAGATGTCGTTTGTGCCGACCGCGTCGGTCAGCGACCCGGCGACGACATGGCCATCCTTGTCGCGGGTGACGGCGGCGATGTCCGCTTCGAAGCGCAGGGCGACTTCGGCGGTGCGGCCATTGACGGAGGCTTCGACGATCTGCGCCTTCTCGATGCGGACCAGACGGTTGTCGAGCACATGCCCTTCCGCCTCGCGCGCGGCGATCGCTTCCTGGAAGGAGGCGAGCACGTCGCTGTCGCAGAGCCACGCCAGTTCGTCGCGGTCGCCGCGCCAGAAGGCTTCGAGCACCATCTTGTAGGCGCTCCTGGCCCCTTCGACGAACTGGGGAACATCGAAGCTGCGATCGGCGGCGATCAGGGCGCGCACGCCATTTTCGGCGCCGGGCGCGAGCAGCCCTTCGGACAGGCGGACCGAATCACCGCCCGTTTCCGACACGGGCCGGGGTTGCAGGATCGTCACCTTGGCGCGCTCTTCCGCCGGGCGCAGCGCCGGCTCCTGCTCATGGCCCGTGCGCTTACCCAGCACGGAATAGAGCCGCAGCGCCAGAAAACCGGCGATCAGGGCAAGGATGACAATCACATACACGGGGTCAAATACCCTTTTTGGCAATAACGGTTCCACCTACATAGGCATGTTTGGTCGCAACTTCAAATACCGCAGCGCCATGCGCCGCGCGCGCCGCCATTGCCCTGCCCCTCGCCCCCTGCTAAGCGCGCGGGTCAAGGGTTCGCACGAGCGCGCGCAGGCGCGTCCGGCACTCCATCATCCAGCGGGGACAGCATATGGCCGAAGACGCCGACATCATCGACAACAACCAGCCCAACGGCGCGGACAACGGGCCGCAGATCGCGCTCATCAGCCAGTATATCAAGGACCTGTCCTTCGAAAACCCGAACGCGCCCGCCGTTTATCAATGGCCCGACCAGCCGCAGATCGACGTGCAGTTCAACATCGGCGCGGACAAGGTGGGCGAGGAAGTCGTCGAAGTGTCGCTCAAGATCGAAGTGAAGGCCGCCGCGCCGCAGGGCGCTGCCTTTGCCGTCGAACTGCTCTATGCCGGGCTTTTCGGGATGCGGAACGTGCCGGAGGATCAGGCCCAGCCTTTCCTGCTGGCCGAAGCGCCGCGCCTGCTCTTCCCCTTCGCGCGCCGCGTGCTGGCCGATGCGATCCGCGACGGCGGTTTCCCGCCGCTGCTGCTCGACCCTATTGATTTCGGCAGTCTCTACCTGCAACAGGCGCAAGCCATGGCGCAGACCGCTGGCGAACCGGCGGGCCACGCCTGAACCGGGTGCGCCCTTTCCTTCGGGTGAAGGGCGGCTGCCTTTCATGGGCCTGATCCGAGCCACCTCCACCATCGGCGGACTGACGCTGGTGAGCCGCGTGCTGGGCATGGTGCGCGACATGCTGGTGGCCCGGTTTCTGGGCGCGGGGCTGGCGTCGGACGCCTTCCTGATCGCGTGGCGGCTACCCAATCTCTTCCGCGCCCTTTTTGCGGAAGGGGCTTTTTCCGCCGTCTTCGTGCCGATGTTCAACCGAACCATGGCGGAGCATGACCGCGACGATCCGGGCAGCGGCAAGGCGGCGGCGGTCGCCTTTGCCGGGCAGGTGCTGTCGGTGCTGTTTCCGGTGCTGGTGGTCTTCACCCTGCTGATGATTCTGCTGGCGGGACCAGTGGTCTGGGCGATGACCGGCGGCTTTCCCGATGGCGGGCCGGAGAAATTCAAGCTGGCCGTACGGCTGACGCAAATCACCTTTCCCTATCTGGCGCTGATCAGCATCGTGTCGCTTCTGGGCGGCATCCTCAATTCGCTGGATAGGTTCTGGGTCAATGCCGCCGCGCCGGTGCTGCTCAATATCTGCATGATCGTCGCGATCCTGTTCTTCCATGGGGATACGGCGATCGAGACGGCCTATACGCAGGCCGTCGCCGTCACCGTGTCCGGCATGATGCAACTGGCATGGCTGATGATCTCCTGCCGTCAGGCGGGGGTGAGGCTGAGGCTCGGCCTGCCGCGTCTGTCTCCACAGGTAAAGCGGCTGCTCGCGCTGATCGGTCCGGCGGCGCTGGGCGCGGGGGCGGTGCAGTTCAACCTGCTCATCTCCACCAGCCTTGCCGCGCGTTTCCTGCCGCAAGGGGCGGTCAGCTACCTCTATTACGCGGATCGGCTGAACCAGTTGCCGCTGGGGCTGATCGGGATTGGCGTGGGCACGGCCATCCTCCCTGCCCTCTCCCGCCAGATCGGGTCGGGCAATGAGGAGGCGGCGAGCCATACCCAGAACCGGGCGATGGAACTGGCGCTGTTTCTGGCGCTGCCTGCCGCCGTGGCGCTTTGCGTGTCGGCGACGCCGCTGATCCGGGGACTGTTGCAGCATGGCGCCTTCACCGCCGCCGACACCATCGGCGCGGCGGGGGCGCTGGCGGCCTTTGCGGTCGGGGTTCCGGCCTATGTCCTGATCAAGGTGCTGACGCCCGGCTTCTATGCTCGGCAGGACACGAAGACTCCGGTGCGGGTCGCCGTCTTTTCGATGCTGTTCAATCTGGTGGGCAATCTGACGCTGATCTGGCCCTTTGGGCATGTGGGCGTGGCGATCTCCACCGCGATTGCCGCCTGGGTGAATGTGATCGTGCTTTACTGGCTGCTGCACCGGCGCGACCAGTTGCGGATGGATGCGCGGTTCCGGGCGAAGGCCGCGCGCATCATCGCGGCGAGCCTGCTAATGGGCGTCGCGCTGTGGTTCATGAACCCGCTCTTCGATCCCTATATGGCAAAAGGCCTGATGGAGCGCGTGGTCGCGCTTGGCCTGTTGTGCGGGATCGGCGGTCTGGTCTATGGGGCGGCGTCCCTGATCTTCAGGGCTTACACCATCCCAGAACTGCGCGCGGCCCTGCGCCGCCCGCCCAAAGCGAGCTAAAAAACAATGCGCGTCCTTTCCGGCATCCAACCCACCGGCAATCTGCACCTTGGCAATTATCTGGGCGCGATCCGCAACTGGGTACGGATGCAGGATGAGATGGAGCCGGGGAGCCAGTGCTTCTTCTTCCTCGCCGACATGCATTCCATCACGATCCATGAAGGTCGCGAGCAGCGCATCCGCAATGTCCGCGACATGGCTGCCGCGCTGGTCGCCGCCGGGATCGACCCGGATCGCTCCGTCCTCTTCAACCAGGCGCGGGTGCCCGCCCATGCGGAACTGTGCTGGTTGCTCAATGGCACGGCGCGGATCGGCTGGCTCAACCGCATGACCCAGTTCAAGGACAAGGCGGGTAAGGACCGGGAAGGCGCTTCGGTGGGCCTGTTCGTCTATCCGGTGCTGCAGGCGGCCGACATCCTCGTCTACAACGCCACCCATGTGCCGGTGGGCGAGGACCAGAAGCAGCATCTGGAACTGGCGCGTGACATCGCGAACAAGTTCAACACCGATTTCGGCGTGGACCTCTTCACCATTCCCGATCCGATCATCCCCAGGGAATCGGCGCGCATCATGTCGCTGCGCGACGGCACGGCGAAGATGTCCAAATCCGACCCCAGCGACATGAGCCGCATCAGCCTGACCGATGACGACGATGCGATCATGCAGAAGGTCAAAAAGGCCAGGACCGACCCCGAACCCCTGCCCGAAACAGCAGACGGGCTGGCCGGACGAGCGGAAGCGGGGAACCTCGTCGGCATCTATGCGACGCTGTCCAGCCGGACCGCGGATTCGGTCTGCGCCGAGTTCGCGGGCAAGGGGTTCGGCGCGTTCAAGCCGGCGCTGGGGGAATTGCTGGTCGAAACGCTGCGGCCGATTCGCCAGCGCTTCGTTGAACTGCGGACGGACGACGCCGCGCTGGACGCGATATTGGAAAAAGGCGCGGCCAACGCTTCGGCGGCGGCGGAACCGACCCTGCGCGCGGCGTATGACGCCATTGGCCTGATGCGGTAACAGGAAAGCCGTCTCACCCATTCCGCAAAATGACGGAACCATTCCGTCCGTGTCGTCTTGGAATCGACGGAGCATGGTTTGCGCCCGCTTGCCTCGCTGGCGCGTTCAAACGATGTTCAGTTGCGTTTTGCTAGAGCAGGGCGCAAGACTATCGGCAGGCCATGACGGTCTGGTACAGGACGCAGGAAAATGATCCGTTTCAAGAAGATCGGCATGTTTGCGGCGCCCGCTCTGGCGCTGGTGGCGCTTTCGGGTTGCGCTTCATCGTTTAAGGCGGACGTCGCCCGCTTTCAGCAGCTCCCCGCCCCCGCCGGGCAGAGCTTCACCATCGTCGCCGACGATGCTCGCCTCGCAGGTGGGCTGGAGTTCGGACATTATGCCGATCTGGTCGGCCAGCGCCTGTCGCAGACCGGCTATGTGCAGGCCAGCGATCCTGCGCGCGCGGACCTGATCGTCCGGGTCGCCTATGATGTCGACAATGGCCGCGAGCGAGTCCGCTCCACCGGCTTCTCCGATCCTTTCTATTATGGCGGATGGGGCTGGCGCGGGCGCTGGGCGCGGCCCTGGGGCTATGGTTTCTACGATCCGTGGCTGTTCGGCCCCGGCGGCGGCTATGCCGATGTGACGAGCTACACCGTCTATACCAGCGACCTCACCATGAAGATCGACCGCGCGGCGGACAATCGCCGCCTGTTCGAGGGCAAGGCGAGCGCGCAGTCGCTGTCGAACAAGCTCACCTATCTGGTGCCGAACCTGATCGACGCGATGTTCACCGACTTTCCGGGACAGAGCGGCGAGAATATGAAAATCACCCTGCCACCCGAAAAAAAGGGTTAGGCGCGACCATATAAGGGCGGCTCCCAGCCAAGGCCCGTTTCGCCCGGCGGTCTGTGATCGCCGGGCTTCTTTTTGGGGGCGGTGATGGGTGGGAAGGCGGACCCGGGTTTAATCACTCGCTCCATGGGGGAAGCGGCCTTCGGAATAGCGCAGAAACTCACTGCCGTTAGCCGCCAGCCTCACACATCGTCGCTGCCATAGGGGCCGCCTTCATTTTCCATCCGGTCGATGGCCCGTACATCCTTGGCGGTGAATTTGAGGCGGACGCCTATTCCGCCTCCTTGGCCGTCCATCAGAAATATCGCGCCGCCCGACTCCAGCGCCTTCTGCAAGCGCAACAGCGCCTCCGCGTCGAGATGCCCGCCACCCGTCTCGAAAGCGGACAGCACCTCGTACTCCAGTTCCGCCAGTCTGGCTACATGGTCGCGGGGCCATTGCACCAATATCCTTGCCGCCCTTGCCTGTGGTCCGGTGATGGCCATGTCCTCTCCCCTGTTCATTCCGGTTGCACCCTTCGCGCCGTCAGGATGGTGACGGGCGCCTCCAGCATCTGCCCCTTCATCACGCCTTCCCCTTTGGTAGGCGATTTGGCCGAGGCAAGGATGGCCTTCACCACGTCCATCCCCTCCACCACATGGGCGAAGACGGCGAAGCCCTGATTATCGCCAGGCGCTTCGGGCTGGGCGTCCATGGCGGACATCTGGCCCAGCACGATGAAGAAATCTCCGGTAGCGCTTCCCGGTTCGTAACGCGCCATCGAAAGCGCGCCGTCATCATGGGTGAGTCCGGTCTGCGTGGTCGGCTCATGCCGGATGGGCGGAAGCACGCGTTTGGGATCGTTCTGCGCGCCGCCCTGCACGAAACCGTAATCCGCCGTCCCGACACCGCGATAGAAGGAAGCCCCGTCGAGCCGCTTCTGATCGACATAGCGCAGGAAATTGGCGGCGGTGACGGGCGCCTTCCCTTCATGCACCGCGATCACGATCTTCCCCGCGCTGGTGTCGAGCGCGACGCGGACATCGGCGGGAGCCTGCTGCGCCACGGCGGGCGCGACGAAAAGGAAGGCGAGGATGAGCAGGGCGATGGATCGAATCATATCGCCCCTGAGCCTAAACCACCGCACGCACCTTTGTAATCGCCGATCCGATCCCTTTTCTTTACCGATTGGAAAGCGTTGCCGGGCGAAATGCGTCGTAAAGGGGGCCACACGCATGTTGAAACGGATCAAAACGGAGGATGTGAAGCTGGGCATGTTCCTTCACAAGATGGAAGGATCATGGTTCTCGCATCCCTTCTGGCGCAGCAAGACGCTGCTGGACGACCCCGATCGGCTTGAGGAACTCAAGGCCAGCAAGGTCGAATGGGTCCAGATCGACACGGCGCGCGGCATCGACCTGACGCCTGCCGGGGCAGTCGCGCCCCGTTCCTTTGCGCCCGCCGAAAAGGACGTGAATGCGCGCCTGTTCGGACGCACGAGCGCGCAGGGGGTGACGATCGCGCGGCGCCCCCCTCCCCGTACCGCCGCCGCTCCGCAGGCCTTCGATCCGCTGTCCAAGGAGCGGCTGCCGCTGCAATCCGAAATGGCCCATGCCAACAAGCTCGCGCGCAAGGCCAGCCGGGCGATGCGGAAAGTGTTCGACGACGCGCGGCTGGGCAAAGCGATCAAGCTCAACCGCCTGCAACCGATGATCGAGGAGATTTCCAGTTCGGTGCAGCGCAACCCTCATGCCTTCATGGCGGTAACGCGGCTTAAGAATACGAGCGAATATCTCTACATGCACTCGTTGTCGGTCTGCGCGCTGATGATCAGCCTGGCGCAGCAATTGCGGCTCGGCCCCGATCAGGTGCAGCAGGCGGGCCTTGCCGGGCTGCTGATGGACGTCGGCATGGGCCATGTGCCGCAGGAGACATGGGACAAGGGCGCGCCGCTGACGCCGGAGGAATGGGATGTGGTGAAAAGCCACACCACGCTGGCGCATGAATTCCTGACCTTGGGCGGAGAGATGCCCGAAACGGTGCTGGACGTGTGCCTGCATCACCATGAACGCATGGATGGCAGCGGCTATCCCCATGGGTTGAAGGGGGAAGAGATCAGCCTCTTTTCCCGCATGGCCGCGATCTGCGACACATATGACGCCATGACATCCGACCGCATCCACCGGCAGGGACAGGACCCCGCCGACGCCCTGTTCAACATAGATCAGGCGAACATGCTCTACGACCGGGACATTTTCGCGGCGTTCCAGCAGGCGGTCGGCATCTATCCCATCGGATCGCTGGTGCGGTTGCGCAACCATCGGCTCGCCATCGTGGTGGACCAGAATGCGGACGATCTGACGCTGCCCAAGGTCCGCCCCTTTTATTCGCTCCAGACGCGCTCCTTCGTGAATGCGGAGGTCATCGACCTGAGCCGCTGCTTCGGAAGCGACCAGATCGTCTCGCGCGAAACGCCCGCGGCATGGGACATTGGCGACTGGCCCAAGATCAGCGCGCGGTTGCTCGCGCAGCGCAGCTAGAGTGAGTTCGAGCCGGATGGAATCATCTGGCGACCCGGAAATCACGGTAATCAAAAGATAATTTTAGGGTCGTTCCGGTTCAATCAGAACCGGAACGACCCTAGAACATCGCGCCAAAAGCGATGCGTCCATAAGGGCAGGGTGAATCAGATTTCACGCTACCCGCTCCAGCTACGACGCTGTCCATGGCGATGGCGGAGCGATGCAGGTCGCTCCGCCGCCCCCTTCAGCCTTCCAACTGCCGCTGCAAGGCGCGTATGTCGGCGTCGATGTCGGGGTTGCTCTGGCGCAGATCCTCGATGGTCCGCACCGCATGGATGACGGTGCTGTGGTCGCGCCCGCCAAAGATGCGGCCGATTTCGGGCAAGGAGCGCGGCGTCATCTTCTTCGCCAGATACATGGCGACCTGACGTGGACGGGCCACGGCGCGCGCGCGGCGCCTGGAGCGCATTTCCGCCGGATCGATCCGGTAATGGGCGGCGCAGGCCTTCTGGATCTCATCCACCGTGATGCGGCGCACATTGGCGCGCACGGCGTCGGCCAGCATCCCCTGCGCGAATTCCAGGTCGATGGACCGGCCGGTGAGCTGGCCATAGGCGACCAGCTTGTTGAAAGCGCCCTCCAGTTCGCGGACGTTGGAGCGAATTGAACGGGCGAGGAAATCAATCACCGCATCGGGCACCGGCGGATCGCCCGCAACCGCCCGCTTGCCTTCCAATATGGCGAGGCGCAGGTCGAGATCGGCGGGCTGGATATCGGCGACCAGGCCGCCCGCCAGCCGCGAAAGGATGCGCGGGTCGATGCCGTCCAGCATCTGCGGCGCGCGGTCGGCAGTGATGATGATGCGCGCATCGGCGTCGATCAGATCGTTGATCGTATGGAGGAACTCCTCCTGCGTCGCCCCTTTGCCCGCGATGAACTGAATGTCGTCGATCAGCAGCAGCCGCGCGGCGCGCAGCCGGGCCTTGAAGGCCATCGTGTCATTGGCGCGCATCGCGTTCACGAATTCCATCATGAAGCGTTCGGCCGACATATAGAGCACCGGCTCCGAAGGCGAATGGGCGGAAAAGGCTGCCGCCGCCGCATGAAGCAAATGCGTCTTGCCCTGCCCGGTGCCGCCATGAAGGAACAGCGGCGTGAAGCGCGGCTGTTCCTCCGCCGCCATGGCCTGCGCCGCTGAAAAGGCGAGGCGGTTGGCTTCGCCGGTCACGAACTGGTCGAAGCTATGGCGCGGCTGGAAATTCGAGGCAGGCGCGCTGTCTTCGGACAAAGCCGCAGCACCCTCTTCCCCTTCCGAAGCGCGCACGATCTGGAGCAGGCGCGGCCCGGTCGAATCGGGCGCGCGCAGCAGCCGGACTTCCCGCACCCCAGCATTGGCGCACCGCCACGCCATGCGCAGCCGGTCCCCGAACTGGCCTGACACGAAATTCGCGCTGAAATCGGAAGCGAGCAGCAGTTCGAGCGTCTGCGACTCAGGGCAATAGTCCCCCAGCCGCGCCGGCTTGAGCCACTGGTCGAAAAGGCGCGCGCCAATGTCACGGCGCAGTCCGGCGCGGATCGCGGACCAGGCGGACTCCAGACGGGCATCTTTTCCCGCCATCTGTCCCTCCCGTTCGTTCACCGCTGCACTATCCTTTATCAAAATGCCGCCCCCTTAACGTGCCCCCGCTTGCTGGAAATAGCGACGCAGAAAGCCTTTCCGGAAAACCATGTTTCCCGGGCGACTCCTGTTCCCACCAACAACCAGCAACAGCCGCCGATAATGATTCGATCAGCGGCTGGAAGAGGAAAATAGACAAGGCTTCGACGCCGGATCAAGGGCCGGACGGTTCAAAAAAATGAAATAAAGACATTGACTCAACAAAGCCGCCGGAAACCTGCAATTCCAGATTTTCGGTTATATTTCATTAGCTTGTTTTGAGAGACTTTTGCCGCAGCGCGTCGAATCGGAGGAAATCCGCCAATCCCGAAATGTGACAGGAAGATAAAAGCTACAGAAAAAAGCCCACTCCGGACTGGCCGGAGCAGGCTGTTTCATTTCAGGCCGAAGCCGGGGTCAGGCGAGCGCGCTGACAGCCTTGGTCAGGCGGCCGAACTTGCGAGCGGCGGTGTTCTTATGCAGCACGCCACGGGCCACGCCACGGGCGAGCTCGGGCTGAACCGACTGGAGCGCGGTCGCAGCAGCGGTCTTGTCGCCAGCGGTGATGGCGGCTTCCACCTTCTTCACCAGGGTGCGGATCCGGCTGATGCGGGCGCCATTGATTTCGGCGCGGCGCGCGTTGCGGCGGATGCGCTTCTTGGCTTGCGGCGTATTGGCCATTCTTGTCCTCGGCTTGCAAATCTCGTGAAAGAGCCGCTCGAAAATGCTCCGGCGGCTCATGAAGGCTGGCCCCTTACAGGGATTGGCGGGCAGCGTCAACCAATGCGGTCACGCTATTTCTGGCATTCCGGGCAGTAAAAGGTTGATCGCCCGCCGTCCACGCGCCGCCGGACGGTGCCGCCACATGGGCAGGCTTCGCCCTCCTGGCCGTAGACGCGCCATTGCTTCGAGAAATAGCCCAGTTCGCCATCGGGCCGCGCATAATCGCGCAGGGTGGAGCCGCCCGCGACGATGGCGGCGGACAAAACCTCGCGAATCGCTTCGACCAGCAGGGCGAGGCGTGGGCGGCCGATCTTGCCTGCCGCGCGAATCGGAGCGATGCCCGCCATGTTCAACGCCTCGCACACATAGATATTGCCAAGGCCCGCGACGATCCTCTGGTCGAGCAGCGCGGCTTTGATGGACGTCGCCTTGCCCGCCAGCGCCTGCGCCAGAGCGGCGGGGGTGAAATCCGGCCCCAGCGGCTCTGGTCCCATGCGGGTGAACGGCCCATGGCTTTCCCAGGTCTCGCTCCGCACCAGATCGAGCGAGCCGAACCGGCGGGGATCGTTGAGCGCAAGCCTCCGCCCCGCCCCCGTCTCGATCAGCAGATGGTCGTGCGCGCCGATCTCCACCGGGTCGATCCGCCAGCGGCCCGACATGCCGAGATGGAAGATGAGCGTGTCGCCCCGGTCCGTTCCAATCAGCCCATATTTGGCGCGGCGGGACAGGCCGGTGACGGTCGCCCCGGTCAATCGCTGGCGCAGGTCGACGGGGATCGGAAAGCGCAGGTCCGCGCGGCGCGGCTCGACTCGCGTCAGCGTCGCGCCTTCCAGCACGGAGCGCAGGCCCTCGACGGTGGTTTCGACTTCGGGAAGTTCAGGCATGGCGTCCTGTCTAATGGCTGGCGCGCGCGACGAACAGCGTCTAGAGCGCTTTGCCATGAACGACACCGTATCCTTCGGCTATCGCGATGTGGACGCTGCTGAAAAGCAGGGCATGGTCCGCGCGGTCTTTTCCAATGTCGCGTCGAAATACGACCTGATGAACGACGCCATGTCGGGCGGCGCGCATCGGCTCTGGAAGGATCAGTTCGTCAACCGGGTGAAGCCGCGCACGGGCGAGCAGATTCTCGACATGGCGGGCGGCACGGGCGACATCGCCTTCCGGATGCACGGGCGCGGCGCGCAGGTGACGGTGTCCGACATCAATCCCGAAATGCTGGCCGTCGGGGTCGAGCGGGCGAAGAAGAAGGGCTATGAAGGCCTGATCTGGTCGGAGCAGAATGCCGAGGAACTGAGCTTTAGCGACCGCGCGTTCGACGCCTATACGATCGCCTTCGGCATCCGCAACGTGACGCATGTCGACCAGGCCCTGCGGGAAGCACATCGCGTGCTGAAATTTGGCGGGCGCTTTTTCTGCCTGGAGTTCTCGACGACGACATGGCCCGGTTTCGCCGATGTCTATGACGCCTATTCGCATCGGCTGGTGCCCAGGCTGGGCAAGCTGTTCGCCGGGGACGAGGAGAGCTATCGCTATCTGATCGAATCGATCCGCCGCTTCCCGCCCATGCCCAAGTTCGAAGGGATGATCCGCGAGGCCGGTTTCGTGAACACCAGGGTCGAACCGATCTTGGGCGGACTGGTCGCGATCCATAGCGGCTGGAAAATCTGACGCCTCATGCCATCCCACGTGACGCATATCTGGCGGCTGCTGAAATGGGGCCGCACACTGGCGCGGCATGGCGCGCTGCGCGGCATCGAGCGCGATCCGCTGACGCCAGCGCCGGTACGGCGGCTGGTGCGGCTGGCCCGGTTCGGCGCGCGCGTGCCGAAACAGCCGCGCTATGCCGACGCCTTCCAGGCCATCGGCCCCGCCGCGATCAAGCTGGGGCAAACGCTCGCCACCCGGCCCGATCTGGTGGGCGATGAAGCGGCGAACGACCTGCTGCGCCTGCAGGATGCGCTGCCCCCCGTACCCATCGCGACGATCCGCGCGCAAATCGAGCAGAGCTTCGGGCGACCGCTGGAATCGGTCTACAGCCAGTTCGATGAGACGCCGGTGGGCGCGGCCTCCATCGCGCAGGTGCATCGCGCTGTCACCACCGACGGCCGAGACGTGGCGGTGAAGGTGATCCGCCCCGGCGTGATCGACCGCTTCAACCGCGATATCCAGACCTATGAATGGGGCGCGGCGCATCTGGAGATGCTGGGCGGGGAAGCCGCGCGCCTGCGCCCGCGCCTCGTCATCGCGAACATGAAGCGGTGGACCGCGCGCGAACTCGACCTGCGGCG
The DNA here is from genome assembly GCA_900100475.1 of Sphingobium faniae. GTDB lineage: Bacteria > Pseudomonadota > Alphaproteobacteria > Sphingomonadales > Sphingomonadaceae > Sphingobium > Sphingobium faniae. The sequence goes on from FMTU01000003.1 coordinate 269,207, forward strand.
CGAGGCCGCCTCCGCCTCCGAACTCGCCGAGGCGATGGAGGCGATGCCGGGATACCGCATCCCCGCCATCGACTGGGACCGCACGACCGGCAAGGTCATGACGATGGAGTGGATCGACGGCCTCAAGATCTCCGACCGCGATGCGCTGATCGCCGCCGGGCATGACGTGAAGGACATCGCGGCGCGGCTCGTCAATGCTTTCCTGCGGCAGGCGATCGCGGAAGGCTTCTTCCACGCCGACATGCATCAGGGGAACCTGTTCGTGACGGCGAACGGCGACATCGTCGCCATCGACTTCGGCATCATGGGCCGGATCGACCGGCGCGCGCGCCTGTGGCTGGCGGAGATTCTGTACGGCCTCATCACCGGCAACTATCGCCGCGTGGCGGAAATCCATTTCGAGGCGCAATATGTGCCCGCCCATCATGACGTGGCGGAATTCGCGACCGCGCTCCGCGCCGTGGGCGAGCCGATGCGCGGCAAGCCGGTGCGCGAACTGTCGGTCGGGGGGATGCTGGACGGCCTGTTCGCCATCACCCGCGATTTCGACATGCAGACGCAGCCGCATCTGCTGTTGCTGCAAAAGACGATGGTGATGGTGGAGGGCGTGGCGACCGCGCTCGATCCCGACATCAACCTGTGGGAAACCAGCGGCCCCTATGTGAAGGAATGGCTGCGGAACGAACTTGGTCCCGAAGCCAAGGCGGCCGACACGCTGATCGAGAATTGGCGCACATTGCAGCGCCTGCCGGGGTTGGTGCGCCGGATCGAGGATGCCTTCCCCGAAAAGGGCGGCGCGCCGCCTCCGCCGCCGCTCAGCGAAATCAGGCTGATCCGCGTCGGCGGCGGCTGGCGTTATGCGGTGGTCGCGGCGATGGCCGCGGCGGCTGGAGCAATCGCGACGGCGCTGCTACATCTGCAGATATGACCCAGCCTCGCGTCCTTCTCATCATCTCTGGCGGCATCGCGGCCTACAAGTCGCTGGAACTGGTGCGACTGCTGCGAAAGCGCGGCATTGCCGTGCGCGCGGTGCTGACGGCGGCGGCGGAGAAATTCGTGACGCCGCTCAGCCTGGGCGTGCTGACCGAGGATCATGTCTATGGCGACATGTTCGACCTCAAGGAAGAACGCGAGATCGGGCATATCCAGCTTAGCCGCCAGGCCGATCTGGTCGTGGTCGCGCCTGCCACCGCCGACATATTGGCGAAGATGGCGGCGGGGATCGCCGACGATCTTGCCACCACGCTGCTGCTCGCCACGGACAAGCCGGTGCTGGCCGTGCCCGCGATGAACGTCCGCATGTGGCATCATGCCGCCACGCAAAGGAACCTCGCCCAACTGCGCGAGGATGGCGTGCACGTCATGGAGCCGGACAGCGGCGAGATGGCCTGCGGCGAATATGGCAAAGGCCGCCTGCCCGAACCGGAACGGATCGCAGCGGAGATCGCGCGGCTGATCGCCCTTCCCCCGCCTGCCGATCCGCTCGCGGGCCAGCCCGATTTCGAAGGGCCTGCCCTGCCGCTTTCGGGCAGGCATATCCTCATTTCCGCAGGCCCGACGCATGAGCCGATCGACCCGGTGCGCTACATCGCCAATCGCTCGTCGGGGAAGCAGGGTTTCGCCATCGCCGCCGCCGCCGCGCGGGCTGGCGCGCGGGTGACGCTGGTCGCCGGGCCGGTCCACCTGCCGACGCCGCCGGGCGTGGAGCGCATCGACGTGGAAACCGCGCGGGAGATGATGGCGGCGGTCGAAGCGGGTCTTCCCGCCGATGCCGCGATCATGGTCGCCGCCGTCGCCGACTGGCGCGCCGCCGATACCGCCGACCAGAAGCTCAAGAAGGACGGATCGGGCAAGCCCGCGCCGCTTGCCCTGGTCGAAAATCCCGATATTCTCGCGACGCTGGGGCATCATGTCCAGCGCCCTGCCCTCTTGATCGGATTCGCCGCCGAGACGGAGAAAGTCGCCGACCATGCCCGCGCCAAACTGGCGAAGAAGGGCGCGGACTGGATCGTCGCCAATGACGTGTCCGGCCCACCCGGATCCAGCGTGATGGGCGGGGAGCGCAACAGCATCCACATCGTCACCGCCGATGGCATCGAAAGCTGGGACGATCTGCCCAAGGATGTCGTCGCCGCCCGCCTCATCGAAAAGGTCGCCCATGCCCTCTCCGCTCACCTCGATTGAAATCCAATTGAAGCGCCTGCCCCATGGCGAGGGGCTGCCCGCTCCCGCCTATGCGACCGAACATGCGGCAGGCATGGACGTGGTATCGGCGGAGGACGTGACCCTCGCGCCCGGCGGCCGCTATGCCGTCGCGACCGGCTTTGCCATGGCGATCCCCCAAGGCTATGAAGTGCAGGTGCGCCCGCGTTCCGGCCTCGCCCTCAAGCACGGCATCAGCCTGCCCAACACGCCCGGCACCATCGACGCGGACTATCGCGGCGAATTGAAGGTCATCCTCATCAACCTTGGCGATGCGCCCTTCGTCGTCGCGCGCGGCGACCGCATCGCGCAGCTTGTGGCCGCGCCGGTGCAAATGGCGCGCTTCGCCGAAGTCGCGGAACTGGACGACACCGCGCGGGGTTCAGGAGGTTTCGGTTCTACAGGCATCAGCACGTCATGACGCTGACCGACGACCAGCTCGATCGCTATGCGCGCCACATCGTCCTCAAGGAGATCGGCGGCGCGGGGCAGGCACGGCTGTTGTCGGCGGACGTGGCGGTGATCGGCGCGGGCGGGATCGGCAGTCCGGCGATCCTTTATCTGGCCGCGGCGGGTGTCGGCACGATCCGGGTGATCGACGATGACAACGTGGCGCTGTCCAACCTCCAGCGGCAGATATTGTTCGGCACCGCCGACATCGACACGCCCAAGGCGGAGGCTGCGATGGCGGCCGTCGCCAAACTCAACCCCGATGTGAAACTGATCCCGATCAACGCCCGCATCGACGCCGGCAATGCCGCACTGATGCTGCGCGAGGCGGATGCCGTGTTGGACGGCTGCGACAGCTTCGCGACACGGCTGGCGGTGGCGGATGCGACGCAGACGCTCCGCATCCCGCTGGTGTCGGCGGCGGTGGGACCGTTCGAAGGGCAGCTCGCCACCTATCGCGGGTGGGAGAGGGACAAGCCCTGCTATCGTTGCCTCGTCGGCGCGCCCGAGGACGCGCCGGAGCGCAATTGCGCGGAAACCGGCGTCATCGGCGCGCTCACGGGCGTGATGGGCAGCCTCGCAGCGCTGGAGACGATCCGCGCGCTCGTCCCCTTTGGCGAGGATAGCGCGGGCAAATTGCTGCTTTGCGACCTGCTGTCGATGCGTTTCCGCACATTGTCGGTGCCCAGGGATCCGGCCTGCCCCGGCTGCGCGGTGGAACTGTGCGCGAACTGAGGATCATCGTCGCGTCCCAGGATTCAGAACGCCTGCGCGCCGCGCTGGTGACGGCCTCGGCGCAGGCGGCGCTGGGCGGCAAGGCGGCGGTCTTCCTGCAACTCGACGCGGTGGCCCTGCTGCGTGCGCCCATCGGCGCACGGCTGGACGAAGCACATGAGGCGGCGGGTCTGCCGACGCTGGCGCTGCTGCTGGACGACGCCCTTGCGCTGGGAGTCGTTATCCTCGCCTGCCAGAGCGGGCTGGCCCTGTCCGGCATGAGCGCGGCCGACCTGCCCTCCGGCGCGGAGGTGAGCGGTCCTGTCGCCTTCCTTCAACAGACTGGCGACGACGCCCGCATCCTCTTCGCCTGACCGGGAGATCGCAGCCCTTCTATTGACAGGCCGGAGCGCCCATTTATGGGGAAAGCGCGGTCTTTGCGTCCGCGTACCCATTCCTCCAAGGAAAGTCACCCCCGTGTCCGCCATGCTCAAGATCACTCTGCCCGATGGTTCCGTGCGTGAAGTCGCGCCCGGCACTACGCCGGCGGACATCGCGGCGGCGATCGGACCGGGCCTCGCCAAAGCCGCCATCGCCGCGCGCGTGGATGGCGAATTGCGCGACATCATGCGCCCGCTGGAGGCTGACGCGGCGCTCGCGCTGGTGACGGCGAAGGACGAAGCCGACGCGCTGGAACTGGCGCGCCACGACTTTGCGCACCTGCTCGCCGAAGCGGTGCAGGCGCTCTTCCCCGGCACGCAGATCACCTTTGGTCCCGCGACGGACGATGGCTTTTATTACGACTTCGCGCCCAAAGACCGGCCCTTCACCGAAGAAGACCTGCCGGTCATCGAAGAGAAGATGCGGGAACTGATCCGCGCCGACAAACCGCTCCGCCGCGAGGTGTGGAGCCGCGAGGAACTGATCGCCCGCTGGAAGGCGGAGGGCGAGACATTCAAGGCCGAATGGGCCGCCGAACTTCCGCAAGGCGAGGAACTGACGGTCTACTGGTCGGGCCATGAATGGCTCGACATGTGCCGGGGGCCGCATCTGGCCTCGACGGGCAAGCTCGATCCGGCGGCGTTCAAGCTGACCCGCGTGTCGGGCGCCTACTGGCGCGGCGATCAGAAGAATGCGATGCTTTCACGCATCTATGGCACCGGCTGGCTGAACAGGAAGCAACTGGAAGCGCATCTCCACAAGCTGGAGGAAGCGGCCAAGCGCGACCATCGCAAGCTGGGCACTGAGATGGACCTGTTCCACCTTCAGCAGGAAGCGCATGGGTCGGTCTTCTGGCATCCCAAGGGCTATATCATCTGGCGCCAGCTTGAAGCCTATATGCGCCGCGCCATTGACGAGACCGGCTATCGCGAGGTCAAGACGCCGCAGGTCATGGACGCGCGCCAATGGGAACAGTCCGGCCATTGGGGCAAATATCGCGAGAATATGTTCGTCATCCCCGACGAAGTACCCAATGTCGAGGATGAAGGCCCGCTGGTGTCGGACGGCGCCGACTGGATGGCCTTGAAGCCCATGAATTGCCCGGCGCATGTCCTGATCTTCCGCCAGGGGATCAAGAGCTATCGCGACCTGCCGCTGCGCCTGTATGAAAATGGCTGCTGCCACCGCAACGAACCGCATGGCGCGCTGCACGGCCTGATGCGCGTGCGCCAGTTCACGCAGGACGACGCCCATATCTTCTGCCGCGAAGACCAGATCGTCGAGGAGGTTCGCTCCTTCTGCGCGCTGGCCGACCGGATCTACAAGGATTTCGGCTTCACTTACTCGATCAAACTGGCGCTGCGGCCGGAAAATCGTTTCGGCAGCGAAGAGATGTGGGATCAGGCCGAAAATGAACTGCGCGACGCGGTGGCTGCGGCGGGCCTCAACACGGCCGAATATGGCTGGGAAGAATTGCCGGGCGAAGGCGCTTTCTACGCGCCCAAGCTGGAATGGCATCTGACCGACGCCATCGGCCGCACCTGGCAGGTCGGCACCATCCAGTCGGACCGCGTCCTGCCGGAGCGACTCGACGCCTCCTATATCGCCGAGGATGGCGAGCGGCACCGGCCGGTCATGCTCCACCGGGCGATTTTCGGCAGCTATGAACGCTTCATCGGCATATTGATCGAACATTATGCGGGCCGCTTCCCGCTCTGGCTCGCGCCGGTGCAGGCGGTGGTGGCGACCATCGTGTCGGACGCCGATCCTTACGCGCAGGAAGTGGTGGAAAAGCTGCGCGCCGCCGGTATCCGCGCCGAAATGGATGTGCGGAACGAGAAGATCAACTATAAGGTGCGTGAGCATAGTCTTGCCAAAGTGCCCAATCTGCTGGTCGTCGGACGGCGCGAGGCGGAGGAAGGCACGGTGGCCCTGCGCGAACTGGGCAAGGAGGGGCAGAGCGTCCTTTCGCTCGACGACATCATCGCCCGTCTTGAAAAAAAGGCCCTGCCGCCCGATATGCGGTGAGGCAGCCGTGCCACAGAGGGGCCGGGATTCGGCAATTGCGGACTTGCCGCCCCTTTCGGCTTTGCGCTAAAGGCGCATTCATCGATATTTTTGAACGATCATAGGAGATACTGCTATACGTCCCCCAACGATGCGCCGTCCAATGGCGCCGCCGCCGAAGTCCGGTCCCCGTTATAATGAGTTCATCACCGTGCCCAAGGTGCGGGTGATCGACGACGAAGGCGAAAATCTGGGCGTGATGATTACACAGGAGGCGATGGAGCGCGCCTATGAGATCGGTCTCGATCTCGTCGAAGTATCGCCGACCGCCGATCCGCCGGTCTGCAAGTTTCTGGACATCGGCAAATTCAAATACGAAGCCCAGAAAAAGGCGAACATCGCCCGCAAGACCCAGAAGACGCAGGAACTTAAAGAGATCAAGATGCGTCCGAACATCGACGATCATGACTATGATACGAAGATGAAGAAGGTTCACGATTTCATCGGCGATGGCGACAAGGTGAAGATCACCCTGCGGTTCCGTGGCCGCGAATTGTCGCACCAGCAACTGGGCATGCAGCTTCTTCAGCGCGTCGCGGAAAATGTAGCGGAAATCGCCAAGGTCGAAGCCTATCCGCGCATGGAAGGCCGCCAGATGCTGATGGTGCTCGCGCCGAAATAAGCGCCCCCCTTTCCGGCAAGGTGACATGCGATTGGGCGGGGTCTGGAAACAGATGCCGCCCGTTGGCTTTCAGGACGAACGGTCTGGAACTATATCGCCCGCTGCCCTCCAGAACACAGCAAGGCGATCGCGCAGTCCGGTTTTTCAGCGCGCGGCCACATCCACCGCCGAGGCGGCGATGGCAGAGGGCGCGATGACGGAAGGTTCGTCCTGATGGAAGGCGAACATGCCGACCGTGCCTAGGACAAATCCGCCCAGAAAGCGGAAAAACAGGTCGGATTTCAAAAAGGCCTTCATGACGTCTTGTCCTCGGACAGCCCCCGCGCAGCGGCGGAACGGCTTTGCAATGGGTTGTCTTGCGCCGCCAACAAGCCCCGTCCCCAAATGTTCGAGAACACCCACGGATCAGGCGATCAGCAACAGCCGTATGCAAAATCAGGTTTCGTTTCGAAACGCGATATAAGGCCCGCCGCGTCAATCGCAAGACGACGCGGCGGGAAAAAATCCGTTTCCGTTTTCGCTCTTATTTGAGCGCGGCGCAGGCTTCCTGAATCCGGGTGCACGCCTTCTTGAGCACTTCCTCTGAGGTCGCATAGCTGATGCGGAAAGCAGGCGACAGGCCGAAGGCCGCCCCGTGCACCGCCGCGACGCGGGCTTCGTCGAGGAAATAGCCGATCAGCGCTTCGTCACTGTCGATCAACTGTCCCTTAGGCGTGGTCTTGCCGATCACGCCGCTGGCGTCGGGATAGACGTAGAAAGCGCCTTCCGGCGTCGGGCAATCCAGGCCCGGCGCATCGTTCAGCATGGCAACGACCACGTCGCGGCGCTTCTTGAAGGCAGCGTTGCGTTCTTCGAGAAAATCCTGATCGCCGGTCAGCGCGGCAGTCGCCGCCGCCTGGCTGATCGAGCAGGGGTTGGAGGTCGACTGCGACTGGAGCTTGCCCATCGCCTTGATGATCCATTCCGGGCCGCCCGCGAACCCGATGCGCCAGCCGGTCATGGAGAAAGCCTTGGAGCAACCGTTGACCGTCAGCGTGCGCTCGTAAAGATCCGGGCAAACCTGCGCGACGGTCGCGAAGGGCGTGGGCGCGTACCAGACATGCTCATACATGTCGTCGGTCATCACCAGCACATGCGGGTGGCGCAACAGCACTTCGCCCAGCGCCTTCAGTTCATCCGCCGAATAAGCCGCGCCGGACGGGTTGGAAGGCGAGTTGAGCAGCACCCATTTGGTGCGAGGCGTGATCGCTGCATCCAGTTGGGCGGCGGTGATCTTGTAGCCCTGCGTAGCAGGGGCTTCGATGAAAACCGGCGTGCCGCCCGCGAAGTTGACGATGTCGGGATAGCTGACCCAATAGGGCGCGGGGATGATGACCTCATCGCCTGCGTCCACAGTCGCGATCAGCGCGTTGAACAAGGTGTGCTTGCCGCCGGAATTCACGCTGATCTGGCTGCGCTTGTAGATCAGGCCGTTGTCGCGCTTGAACTTGAAGGCGACCGCGTCCTTGAGGTCGGCGGTGCCGTCCACGTCGGTGTAGCGGGTAAGGTTGTTGCGAATTGCCGCGATGCCCGCTTCCTTGACGAAATCGGGCGTGTCGAAATCGGGTTCGCCCGCCGACAGGCCAATCACGTCCACGCCTTCGGCTTTCAGCGCGTTGACCCGCGCGCTCATGGCGAGCGTGGCGGAAGGCTGGATACGACCGAGGGCGGCGGAAGTCTGGCTCATGACAACAATCTTTCTCAAAAATCCCCTGGGGCGGAGCGCCATTCCGTCCGGGCGGAGCCGAAAAGCGTGATTTTCGAGCATCGAAGCGCAGCGGACTGGCAGGTCCGTGAGCATCGAAGCACAGGAAATCGCACTTTGCAGGCCCGCATGGGCTGAATGTCGATTCGTCCTCGGCCCGCGGGAAGGGCGGACGGGGCGTCCCTTAATCGGCAACGGACGCAGGGGCAACCATGTGTTGCCGGTTCGGTCGGGAAAGCTACAGCTTCAGCGAGGCCGCCACCATGCCGCGCGCCGCATTGCCGATGAAAAAGCCGTCTTCCAGATCAATCGGGCGCAGATCCGCCTCTACCGCTTCCCCCATGTCGATCAGGCTCTGGCGCAATATGCCGGGGAGCAGCCCGCGCCGCAGCGGCGGCGTCAGCAACTTGTCGTCGCGCTCCACGAAGATGGTGGAAAAACAGCCTTCGGTGAGGAAGCCCTGCGCGTCGGTCATCAACACTTCATATGTGCCGCCACGGCGGAGCGCATCGCGATAGATGGAGCGTTCCGTCGTCTTGTGCCGGAGGCGCAGGTCATCGCCGGACGCGTTGCGGGAGACGATGGCGACATGCATGATCGCTTCCGGCCAGGTGCAATGCTCCCGCACCTCGATCGCGATGGAACCCAGCCGGGACGCCAACAGGCGCAGGCGGCTCTTTTCCCGCAGGCGGAAGGTCGCCGCCTGCAATTCGTTACGGACTTCATGCCGGTCGAAAGCGAAGCCGAGCGTCTGCGCGCTGACTTTCATCCTTTCCAGATGCAGTTCCAGCAGCCTGATGCCCTCGACAGGATCAAAAGCCATGGTTTCCAACAGGTCGAAGCGTTCGTCAGCCAATGCCATTGCCATCATTGCAAACTCTCAGAAATGGCAGAAGTCAAGTATTCGCCAGAAAACGCCCCTTGGCCAGGCACTCCGCCCATTCCGACGCCACATCGGAATCCGCGACAATGCCGGACCCCAATCCCAGACGCCCCATAGCACTGCCTTCTTCAACGCAAATGGTGCGGATAGCAACATTGAAGGCGGCGTCTCCCTCCGGATTGATCCATCCCATCGCCCCGGTATAGACGCCTCGCGCAAAGGGTTCGACCGCGTCGATGACCTCCATCGCCCGCATCTTGGGCGCGCCGGTGATGGAGCCGCAGGGGAAGAGAATGCGCAGCACATCCACCGGCGACAGGCCCGGCAGAATGCGGGCGCGCACGGTGGAGATCATCTGATGCACGGTGGGAAAGCTTTCGACGCGGAAGAGTTCGGGGACGGTCACGCTGCCCGCCCGCGACACGCGCGACAGGTCGTTGCGGAGCAGGTCGACGATCATCAGATTTTCCGCGCGCTGCTTGGCGTCCTGCTCCAGCCATTGCGCGAGGGCGGCGTCGCGATCAGGGTCCGCATCGCGCCGCGCGGTGCCCTTCATGGGTCGCGCGGTGAGTTGTCCGCGAATCTGCGTGAAGAACAGTTCGGGCGAAAAGGACAGGATGCTGTGCTGCTCCGTGCGCATGACGCCGCCATAGCCCGCCGCCGCGCGGGGGCGGACGGCGGCGTAAAAGGCCAGCGGATCGCCGGCCACACGCACGTCGCAGGGAAAAGTGAGGTTCGCCTGATAAATGTCCCCGGCGCGGATATATTCCTGCACCCGGTCGAAAGCGGCGCGATAGGCGGCTTCGTCGATCAGGGGTCGGGGCGCGGGGATCGTCGCGCGCGAAGGGGCGGGCAACAGGTCCGGAAGATCGCCGGGCGCGATCAGCCGGCACCCTTCGAACAGGCCGAACCAGAGCAAGGGCGGCGCGCCGGGCAGCGCCTGTTCCTCGCGGCGCAGACCGATGGGATGGAGGCGGTCTTCCAGCGCCAGACCGGCTTCGTAGCTCAGAAACCCGGCCGCATGGAGTCCCTGTTCCCGCGCGTCGGCCAGCCGGTCGAGCGCGGGCTGCACTTCAGCCTGACGCCGCGCCACGATCGTCGCCACCGGATCGCGATAAAGCCGCGCAGGGGCAGCGCCATGCACGCGCGCGTCATCGAACAGGGCAAAGACTTCATGAGGGCCGGGCAAGCGCATAGCGTCCTCTTAACAGGCTTTGGCCAGCGCGGAAGGCGTTAGCGCGAAGAGCGATCCTTGTTGCGGCGCACAAGGAAACCGCCTAGCCAACGGTCATGAACGACCGACGGACAACCCGGCCGAACGAACGCCCTTTCGGCCCCGCCTTCACGCGCGCCATCCGGGGACGCTGCCCCGCTTGCGCCGAAGGGCGGATGTTCGCGCGCTATTTGCAGCCGGTCCAAAGTTGCGGCGGTTGCGGGCAGCGTTGGGACGTGCATCAGGCGGACGACTTTCCCGCCTATATCGTCATCCTGCTGCTGGGGCACATAATGGTGCCCCTGATGATCGAGGTGAACGCCCGCTTCTCGATCCCGCTGGGGTGGCAGGCCGCGATCTGGCCCTGCCTTGCGCTGATGCTGTGCATCCTGCTGATTCAGCCGGTCAAGGGCGCCGTCATCGCGTTCCAGTGGTCGCGCAGGATGCATGGCTTCCCCTGACCGCCCGCGCGGCCGACATCGGGTCAGTCGGGCTTGCGCAGGAAATTCCGCTCCATCGCTTCCCGCAACGTGCCGTCGATCACGCGCCGCCCCTCCGGGCCGTGAGTGACGACCGTGGTGTCGCAGGTGGCGACACAGACGCCCTTCTGGAAACCGGCGGAACTGACGGTCCAGCTCGTGCGGCCGATATGACCGATGGCGCAGCGGACTTCGAAGGGATAAGGGAAATGCGCTTCCTCGATGAAATTGAGCGAAACCGCCGCGACCAGCCAGCGCACCCCCTGTTCCTGCGGATGGCGGCCCAGATGATGATGGAACCGGATGCGCGCCGTTTCGAAGATGCCCGATATCGCCACATTGTTGATGTGACCCATCGTGTCGATGTCCTGAAACCGTGTGTCGGTGCTAGTGACGAAATTATAGGCGTCGGGACTGAAGCGCCAGTTATCGGGTTTTGCCATCTGCTGCTTTCCGCTGCGTGATCCTTTTTCGTCATACTCGCGCAGGCCGCCGATGCAATCGCGGCGGGCATATTATCGGGGAAACTGCGACCTTTTTGACACAGCGAGGCAACGATCCGTTTCCACAGGGGGCGATGGACTTCATGGCCGGGCCTTTCTAGCGTGCGCTTCCCTTTGCCCGGAGCGCGCCGATGCAGCGATACAGCCTTGCCGCCATTTTCCTCCACTGGACCATCGCCGTCCTGCTCGCCTTCCAGATCAGTGTCGGATGGGCGCTGCATGATCTGGGCGCGCGCGGCTTCGCGCTGTTTCAACTGCACAAGTCGATCGGCATCACCATATTGCTGCTGACGCTGGCGCGGATCGCGGCGCGCTACTGGAAGCCGCGTCCCGCTCCTGCCGAGGGCGGCTGGCAGGGGGCGCTGGCCAAGAGTGTGCATGGCGGCCTCTATCTCTTCATGCTGGGTGCGCCACTGACCGGCTGGGCGCTGGTGTCGACCGCCAAGGTGAAGGTGCCGACACTGATCTTCGGCGTCATTCCCCTGCCTCACCTGCCGCTGCCGATGGATATGCATGAATGGACGGAGGGCGGGCACGAACTGTTCGCATGGATCGGCGTCGCGCTGTTCCTGCTGCATGTGGCGGGGGCCTTGCGGCATCACCTGCTGCTGAGGGATGGGCTGATCTGGCGGATGATGCCCGCGCGCTCGTCCTTCTGGCTGATCCTGCTGCCCGCGCTGATGCTGGGCGGGCTGGCGCTGGGCAAGGCGATCCTTCCCGTTCCCCCACCCCAGGCGGAGGCCGCGCAACCGGCGGCGGCGAACGTCATGGAGGCGGAGGAGGACACCCCTGCTCCAGTCGAAAACCAGATGGAAGCGGCTGTGGAAGCGGCGGCGGACAATGCGGCGGCGCAGGCTGGCAATGCCGCTGCGCCGGAAGAGCAAAAGCCGGTCGGGCCGCCACCCGCATGGAATGTGCAGCCGGGAGGGCGAATCGGCTTTTCCGTCGGTAATGACGGCGAAATGATCCGCGGCGATTTTGCGAAATGGACGGCGAAGATCGCGATGGACCCTGACCATCCCGACAGCGCCGACATCCGCGTCGACATAGATCTGGCGAGCGCCAGTGTCGGCGACGCCTATCAGGACGGGATGCTGCTGACAGACGAATTTTTCGGCGTGGCGGCGCACCCCTCCGCCCGCTTCGTCGCCAAGGGGGCGGAAAAGACGGGCGCGAACAGCTATCGCGCGTCCGGCACCCTGACGCTGAAGGGCGTCAGCCGCCCGCAAAGCATCCGCTTCACCCTGTCTGGCAGCGGCGGGACGCGGAAGATCGCAGGCTCCGCGACCATCGTCCGCGCGCCCTTCGGCGTGGGGAGCGGCGGCAGCAGCACCGGGCTGGACCCCAGGGTCTCGGTGGATTTCAGCTTTTCCGCCATCCGGCAATGACGCTGCCTGGCCATGGATTCGCACTGAAAAGCATGGCATTGGCTGATCCATGAGCGCTGACAAACCGCAGGGCACGAGGATCGAGGACGGGGTCTTTCTGGGCCTCGTCCTGCTTGTGACCATCGCCTTCGCCTGGGTGATCGAACCCTTTGCCGCCGCGATCCTGTGGGGCGTGATCGTGGCGATCCTCTTCGCGCCGGTGAACCAGCAGATCCTGGCGGCGATGCCGGGGCGGCGCAACGGCGCGGCGCTGCTGACGCTGCTGCTCATCCTGCTCATCGTCATCGTGCCCGCGATCGTGCTCGCCATGGCGCTGGTGCAGGAAGCGAGCTATTTTTACGGCCTCATCCAGTCGGGCGCGATCAATGTCGCGGATATGTTCGATCGCTTTCAGGCCAGCCTGCCCGATTGGGCTTCGGCGTGGCTGGAACGGCTGGGCATCACGAATTTCGTCACGGTGCGGGACATGCTGACCGACGGCATCGCGTCAAGCTTCCAGACACTCGCCGGTCAGGCCCTATCGATCGGGCAAAGCGCCATGGGCTTCCTGCTGGCGCTGGGCGTGATGCTCTATCTCACCTTCTTCCTGCTGCGCGACGGCAGCGATCTGGTCGCGATGCTGGACCGTGCCGCGCCCCTGCGCGCCACGCCGCGCCATGCGCTGATGCGGCAATTCGTCATCGTCGTGCGCGCCACGATCAAGGGCAGTCTGGTCGTCGCCATCGTGCAGGGGCTGATCGGCGGCATCGCCTTCTGGGCGCTGGGGATACCGGGCGCATTGCTGTGGGGCGTCCTGATGGGGTGCGCGTCGCTGCTGCCCGCGGTAGGCACGGGCCTCGTCTGGGTGCCGGTGGCGATCTATCTGCTGGCGACAGGCGCCCTTGCGAAAGGGGTGATCCTCGTCTTTTGCGGCCTCTTCGTGATCGGCATGGTCGACAATGTGCTGCGCCCGATCCTGGTCGGACGGGAAACGCGGATACCCGATTATCTCGTGCTCATCACCACGCTGGGCGGCATCGAACTGTTCGGCGTGAACGGCATCATCATCGGGCCGGTGATCGCGTCCCTCTTCATCGCGACATGGAACATCGTCACGCGGATGCGGCGGCCCGGCGGCATGGAAGGGCCATTGGCCGACGAGACGGAGTAAGCGGTCAGAGCGCCTCCAGCGCCGCGCTCGCCTCGATCCAGATTTCCTCGGCGGTTTCCAGTTTCTTTTCGACGGCGGCGCGGCGGACCATGAGGTCGGTCATGGTCATCTTCGCCTCCGCGCCGGTCGCGGCCTTGGGATCGAACAGCGCCTGGTCGATGCGGCCGCGTTCGGAACCCAGCGCCGCCATTTCCCTTTCCGCCTTGCTGACCGCGGCCTTGAGGCTCTTCTGCTTCTCGCGCCATTCGGCGGCGTTGCGCCTTTCAGCCTTGCGGTCGGCTTTGGGCGCGTCGCTGCCCGACCCGTTCCCGTCCGCCTTGCGAAGCACGATATCGGTATAATCCTCCAGGCTGCCGGAAAATTCCTGCGCCGTGCCGCCATCGACCAGCACAAGCCGGTCGGCGGCCAGTTCGATCATGTGCCGGTCATGGCTGACGATCACCACCGCGCCCGAATATTCGTTGAGCGCCTGCACCAGCGCCTCGCGGCTGTCGACGTCGAGATGGTTGGTCGGCTCGTCGAGGATCAGCAGATGCGGCGCATCGCGGGTGATGAGCGCGAGAGCGAGGCGCGCTTTCTCCCCGCCCGACATGGAGCCGACCTTCTGCGTGGCCCGCACGCCGGAAAAGCCGAAGCGGCCCAACTGCGCGCGCACCGCGCCGGGCGTCGCGCCCTTCATCACGCGGGTCATATGGTCGAGCGGCGTGTCGGTGACGTCCAGTTCCTCCACCTGATATTGGGTGAAGTAACCGACATTCATCTTGGACGAAGCGTTCATCGCCCCTTCCATCGGCGCAAGCTGCGCGGCCATCAGGCGGGCGAGCGTGGTCTTGCCATTGCCGTTGCGTCCCAGCAGCGCCACCCGGTCGTCCGGGTCGATACGCAGGTTCACGCGCCGCAGCACCGGCGTGTCGCCATAGCCCACCGCCGCCATGTCCATGGTGATGAGCGGCGGACGGAGTTCCGGGGGACTGGGGAAGGTGAAGGCCAGCGTCGGGTCTTCGATGGCCGCCGCGATGGGCTGCATCCGCGCCAGCGCCTTGGCGCGCGACTGGGCCTGCTTCGCGGTGGAGGCGCGGGCCGAGTTGCGGGCGATATAGTCCGTCAGCTTCTCGCGCTCCGCCTGCTGCTTGGTACGGGCTGCTTCCTGCTGGGCCAGCCGTTCGGCGCGCTGACGTTCGAACGCGTCGTAACCGCCGGGGTAAAGCGTGACCTTGCCGCCCTCCAGATGGAGGATATGGTCGACCACATTGTTCAAAAGGTCGCGTTCATGGCTGATGACGACCACGGTGCCGCGATAATTTTTGAGGAAGCTCTCCAGCCACATCGTCGCTTCGAGGTCGAGATGGTTGGAAGGTTCGTCGAGCAAGAGCAATTCCGGCTCGGAAAACAGCAAGGCGGCGAGCGCCACGCGCATCTTCCAGCCGCCCGAATAGCTGTCGAGCGGACGGCCCTGCATCTCCTCGTCGAAGCCAAGACCCACGAGGATGCGCGCCGCGCGGGCAGGCGCGGTATAGGCGTCGATGGCGTTGAGCCGCTCATAGATATGGCCGAGGCGGTCGGGATCTTCCGTATGTTCCGCCTCCCCCATCAGCGCCGCGCGCTCCTTGTCGGCGGCAAGGACCGTTTCGAAGGGCGTGACGGTGCCCGCGGGCGCTTCCTGCGCGATATAGCCAAGGCGCATGTCGCGCGGCATGTCGCAACTGCCTTCATCCGGGTCGAGCTGGCCGATCATCACCTTCATCAGCGTGGACTTGCCCGCGCCATTGCGGCCGATCAGACCCACACGGCTGCGCGGCGGCAGCGCGGCGCTGGCGCGGTCGAGGATGGTGCGTCCGCCCAGGCGCACGGTGATACCGTTCAAGTTAAGCATGGCGGCCCCCTAGCCTATTTTGGCAGCGAGAGGAAAGGCAGCAGTAAACTATCTACCCCTTCGCCGGTTGCTCTGCATAAAGCGTGAACTGGGCGTGGAGACCGCCCAGCGACGACTGGCCCAGCCACAGGTCGAACAGGCCGGGTTCGGCGATCCGCCTGTTGCCCGCGCCAACGAACTCCAGATCAGCGCGCGACAGGGAGAAACGGACCAGCTTGCTCTCGCCGGGATTCAGCGTCACGCGTTCGATGCGCTTCAATTCCCGGATCGGGCGGGTGCGGCTCGCCACGCGGTCGCGGGTATAGAGTTGCACCACTTCGCTGCCGGGCCGGTCGCCGCCGTTGCAGACGCGAGCCGTCACTTCGATGGCGCGATCCCAGCGCAGCGCAGTGTCGGAAAGCTTCATATCCTCCAGCACGAACCTGGTATAGGAAAGGCCGTGGCCGAACGGATAGCGGGCGCTGTTGTCCGTGGTCGCATAACGCGCCTTATATTCCGTCCCGCCATTCCCGGTGACGGGGCGGCCGGTCGATTTGCGGTCGTAAAAAAATGGCTCCTGCCCAGATTCCCACGGGAAGCTGACCGGCAGCTTGCCCGAAGGGTCCGCCCGCCCGAAGAGCAGGTCGGCGATGGCGTGGCCGGTTTCGGAGCCAAGGAACCATGTTGCCAGGATCGCCTGCGCGCTTGCCACGCCATCGTGCAGCGCCAGCGCCCGGCCATGGCGAAGGAGGACGACCACCGGCTTGCCCGTCGCGGCGACCGCATCGGCCAGCGCCTGTTGCGCCGGCGGGATTTCGATGACCGTGCGCGATTGCGCCTCGCCCGACATATCCTGCGATTCGCCGATGGCGAGAAGGACGATGTCGGCGGCTTTCGCGGCTTCGACGGCCCTGGCGACGCCCCCCTCTATCGGTTTGCGAACGTCGCTGCCTTTGACGACTGTCAGCAGCGACGGGTCCGGCATGGCGGCGCGCAGACCCGAAGCGATGTCCACGCCCTTGTCCGGATCGCCATAGAAAGCCCATGGGCCATAGAGGTTCGCCTTGTCCTCGCCAAAGGGACCGATCAGGGCAATCTTCTGCCGCTTGGCCGGGTCGAGTGGAAGGGTGCCGTCATTCTGGAGCAGCACGACCGAGCGGGTCGCGGATTCGCGGGCGAGAGCGCGATGGGCGGAGGTCGCGATGCGGCTCTTTTCCGCCGCTTCGTCCAACGAACGATAGGGATTGTCGAACAGGCCGATCGCCATCTTCACATAAAGGATGCGACGGACAGCCACGTCGATCGTCCCCAGCGGCACCGCGCCGCTCTTCACCAGATCGGGCAGATATTGGATGAAGAGCCCGCTCTGCATCGACATGTCCACGCCCGCCAGCACCGCAAGCCGGGCCGCATCCCTGTCGTCCTGCGCAAAACCATGGGCGACCAGTTCCTCGTCCGCCGTATAGTCGGAAAAGACGAAACCCCGGAAACCCATCTCTCCCCGAAGGATATCAGTCAGGAGCTCGCGATCGGCGGTGGCGGGAACCCCGTTGATCTCATTGAAGGCGGCCATGGTCGTGAGCGCCCCCGCCGCAAAGGCCGATCCAAAGGGCGGAATATGCGTTTCCCGCAGCGTCGCGTCGGAAATGTCGACATTGCCATATTCAAGGCCCGCCGCCACCGCGCCATAGGCCGCGAAATGCTTGGGACAGGCGAGCAGGCTGTCGTCGCGGCGCAGGTCGCGCCCCTGAAAACCGCGCACGCGGGCAGCGGCGAACAGGCTGGTGAGAACCACATCCTCCCCCGCTCCCTCGACCACGCGACCCCAGCGTTGATCGCGCGCCACGTCCACCATCGGCGCGAAGGTCAGATGCAGGCCCGCCGCCGTCGCCTCCTGCGCCATGGCGCGGGCAGTGCGCTCGGCAAGGCGCGGGTCGAAACTGGCCGCTTCGCCCAGCGGCACGGGGAAGATCGTCTTGAGACCATGGATCACATCGCCCGCGAAGAGCAGCGGGATGCCGAGGCGACTGTCCTTGACCGCGATATCCTGCGCGCGGCGGGCGCCCGCCACGCCGATGCCGTTGAACAGGCAGCCGACGCGTCCCTTGCGGATCTCGGCGGCCAGACGCTTTTCATCCTGGATGCCGACCTGCGGATTGGGCGGGTTGAACGGGCGGAAGCTGTCGGCCAGACAGGTCATCTGCCCCGCCTTCTCCTCCAGCGTCATGCGGGCGATCAGATCATCGACCCGCGCCACGTCATTCGCCGCCAGAGCAAAAGCGCGGCGCGGCAAGGGCAAGGTCAGGAAAGCCGCAAGCGATGCGGCAAGAAGGGAACGGCGATCAAGGCTCATCGAAGCGGGGTGTAACAGGGTCCATATGAATGCAGCTTGTCCGCCCAACGCATGCGCCGCACCCTATGTTACAGCGCGTCATGCCGAGGCGAACAGCTTGGTCCCTACCACGCCGACCACGGTCAGCGCCATGAAAGCGGCCTGCACCGGCGTCACCTTGTCCCCGAAAAGGATCACTCCGCCGATGATAACGCCCACCGCGCCGAGACCGGTCCAGATCGCATAGGCGGTTCCGGCGGGCAGCCCCCTCATCGCAAGCGCCAGCAGGCCCATGTTCACGAAGCTGAGCGTGATCGGCACCAGCGACGCCTGCCAATGGCCGACCGTGGCCGCCCATTTGAGGCTCAGCGCCCAGATGATTTCGGTGACGACCGCGATGCCGAG
The DNA here is from genome assembly GCA_900100475.1 of Sphingobium faniae. Lineage (GTDB taxonomy): Bacteria > Pseudomonadota > Alphaproteobacteria > Sphingomonadales > Sphingomonadaceae > Sphingobium > Sphingobium faniae. The sequence goes on from FMTU01000003.1 coordinate 287,652, forward strand.
AATCAGCCACGCCATGAGGAAGCGTCCTTCTGCTTGTCCACAGGCTCGAAAAGGGGAAGCGCGGGCCGGAAACCCGAAAGAGGCGGCGCGCCGGGATGCGATGGTGGACAGGGCTGGATTCGAACCAGCGTACGGGAAACCCGGGCAGATTTACAGTCTGCTGCCTTTAACCACTCGGCCACCTGTCCAGTCGCCTGGCCGTTCCGAAGGATGCCCCCGGCCCGGTTGGAGGGCGCTCAATGACGAAAGGAGGCTTGCCTGTCAATGCTTCCCGTGAAAAGAGCGCGTCATGAAGAAAAGAGGTCATCGCCCGACAGGGCACAAGGGCAACTATCCGCGCTTCTACGGGCGCCACGCCGTCATCGCGGCGCTGGCCAATCCCGACCGCGTGGTGCGCAAGATCTGGGGCACGCGGGAGGCGCTGGGCGCGCTGGACCTGCCGCCGGTGCTGCCCATCGTCTATGCCGACGTGGCGGACCTGGGGCGGATGGTGCCGTCCGACGCGCCGCATCAGGGCGTCGTGGCCGAAGTCGATCCGCTGGACGACGTCTGGCTGGGCGACGCGCTGGAGGCAGGACAGAACGACAGGCGCCCCGTGCTGGTGCTGGATCAGGTGACGGACCCGCATAATGTGGGCGCGATCCTGCGCTCGGCGGCGGCCTTCGACGCGCTCTGCATCGTAACGCAGGACCGGCACGCGCCGCCCGAATCGGGTGTGCTGGCGCGGGCGGCTTCGGGCGCGCTGGAGATCATGCCGTGGGTGCGCGTCGTAAACCTTGCCCGTGCGCTGGATGAGATCGCGGAGGCCGGTTACTGGCGCATCGGCCTCGACGGAGAGGCCCACACCACGCTGGGCGAAGCTATCGGCGAATCGCGGGTGGCGCTGGTGCTGGGGGCCGAGGGCGAAGGCCTGCGCCATAACAGCATGGCGCATTGCGATATTTTGGCTAAACTGCCGATCAGCCCGCGGATGGAGAGCCTCAACGTTTCTAACGCCGCGGCGATTGCCCTTTATGCTGCCGCCAGCCGGTAGCGGCGGGACAGAAACAGGGGTTTTGACCATGTCCGTTCTGACGCGCGCCGTGACGGCGCTGTCCGCCGCATTGCTGTTGTCCGCCTGTCTGGTGACGCCAGGCAAGTTCGATTCGACGCTCGACATCCGCGCCGACCGCAATTTCACTTTCACCTATAAGGGCGAAATCATCGCTTCGGACATGGGCAAGGACTTTCCCGGACCGGACCGTCTGGGCGACGAACCGGGCGAGGACGCCGCGCCCACGACGCAAGACAGCGTCTATCACAAGGCCCAGCTTTTGCGGGTCAGGGAGGAGGGCCGGGAACCATCCTTCTCCAACCGCAAGGATGCGGGCGACGACGTCAAGATGCAGGCGCTGGCACAGGCTCTGGCAAAGGAAAAGGGCTTTCGCGCCGCCCGCTACATGGGCAATCAAAAGTTCGAGATCGACTATGCGATCAGCGGCACGCTGGACCATGCCTTCCTCTTTCCGTTCAACACGGACGCGCAGATCATATTGCCCTTCGTCGCGGTGGAACTGCGCGGGGCGGATCGGGTGCGGGTGAAGGCGCCGGGCTTTTCCACCAGCTATGACAAGAGCCAGGGACCGGCCCTGGGTGGTTCCGGCGACGACGCGGCCAAGGCGCTCGACGGCACCTTCACGTTGACGACCGATGCGGAGATCGTGGCGCAGAATCAGGAAGACGGCGCGCAGGACACGCCGCAGGGCAGGCGGATCGTCTGGAAGGTGACGCCGATGACCGCCGACGCGCCCAGTGCGACATTGCGGATGAAGCCGTAAGGAAGCAGGCGCGAACATTGCGACGCGCCTCGCTTCCCGCCGGAAATCAGTCTTCCGGCGCGATGGTCACGCGCAGGCCGTCCAGTTCTTCGGAAAATTTGAGCTGGCAGGACAGGCGGCTCTGGTCATTGCGGTGATCCGAACTGTCGAGCAGGTCGTTCTCATCCTCGCTGATGGCGGGCAACTGGTCCGCGAAAGCCGGGTCGACAAAGACGTGGCAGGTCGCGCAGGAACAGCAACCGCCGCACAGCGCCAGCAGTTCGTCGAAGCCATTGTCACGGATGATTTCCATCACCGACAGGCCGGAATCGCCTTCAACGGCCTTTTCCTCGCCCTCGCGGTTGACCACAATCAGCTTCGCCATATACCTGAACCCCTCGGAAAAATTATAGCCGCTCTTACGAAGGGCCGGCAGGAAATCAAGAGCCGGATAACGAAACCATGGTGGCGACCACCGAACAGTTGCACGAAAGCATCGACGCGATAGCCGCATTGGAGCCGGGTTTCGCGCAGGTGCTTCGCGCCATAGGCTATCCGGGGACGCGCATGCGCCCGGTCGGTTACGAAACGCTGCTCCGCACCATAGTGGGCCAGCAGGTGAGCGTCGCATCGGCGGCGGCGGTATGGCGCAGGCTGGAAGCCGAACTGGGCGAAGGCTGCGACCCCGCCGCCTTATTGGCCAGCGATCATGACGCGTTGCGCGCCTGTGGCCTTTCGCGGCAGAAACAGGGCTATGCCCGCAGCCTCGCCGAACTGGTGACGAGCGGGGAACTGGACCTCCGCGCGCTGCCCGTCGATGATGAGGAAGCGATCGCGAAACTGGTACGAATCAAGGGCATCGGGCGCTGGTCGGCGGAAATCTACCTGCTCTTTGCCGAAGGACGTCCCGACATCTGGCCCGCAGGCGATCTGGCGGTGCAGATCGCGATCGGCCGCATATTGGGCCTGCCCGAACGGCCGGGCGAGAAAATGATGCGGCAACTGGCCGAACGCTGGCGCCCGCACCGCGGCGCGGCGGCGATCATGGCCTGGCACCATTATAATACGGAGGTTCTGTAACCCGATGGCCCTGCCCCATGCCCGTTACATCGTCATCAACCATGACGGCGAGTGGAAGATCAATATCGACAATCGTTATTACGGCCCCTTCGCGACACAGCAGGCCGCGGTCGACATGGCGACCGATACCGCGAAAAAGGCGGAAACGGCGGGCTATCCGGCCTCCGTCCTGCTGATGGACGGCACCAGCTTCGAGACGCTCTGGAGCAGCGAGCCGGACCAGCCGGAATAAAAAAGGCCGGAATAAAAAAAGGAAACGAACGGGACAGACGGCGCGGCCCGTCTCAACACCGCGCCAGTCAGCCGTCGCTGACCCGTTCTATATCCGCGCCGACGGCGGAGAGCTTTTCCTCCAGCCGCTCATAGCCGCGGTCGAGGTGATAGACGCGGTTGACCTGCGTTTCCCCTTCCGCCGCCAGCCCCGCGAGGATCAGGCTCATCGACGCGCGCAGGTCCGTCGCCATCACAGGCGCGCCCACCAGCCGATCGACGCCGCGCACCACGGCGGTGCGGCCGTTGACGGCGATGTCCGCCCCCATGCGCGCCAGTTCGGGCACGTGCATATAGCGGTTTTCGAAGATCGTTTCCGTCAGCACCGACGCGCCGTCCGCCAGCGTCAGCATCGCCATGAACTGCGCCTGCATGTCGGTGGGGAAGGCCGGGAAAGGCGCGGTGGAAATATTGAGCGGCTTGAGCTTTCCGTCGGAAGCGACGCGGATGCCCTCCTTCGTCACGTCCACCTGGACGCCCGCATCGCGCAGCGCGGCCAGGATCGCGTGCATATCCTCCGCACTGGCGCCGATCAGGTCCAGCGTGCCGCCGGTGATCGCCACCGCGCAGGCATAGCTGCCCGCCTCGATCCGGTCCGGCATCACGCGATAGGTCGCGCCGTGCAGCCGGTCGCGGCCATGCACCACCAGCTTGTCGCTGCCCACGCCCTCGATCTCCGCGCCCATGGCGGTGAGGAGGTTGCACAGGTCCACGATCTCCGGCTCCCGCGCGGCGTTTTCCAGCGTGCAGATCCCCTTGGCGAGCACCGCCGCCATCAGCGCGTTTTCCGTCGCGCCGACCGATACCACCGGAAAGGTATAGATGCCGCCCGGCAGGCCCCCGTCCGGCGCGCTGGCGCGGACATAGCCCGCCGTCAGTTCTATCTGCGCGCCAAAGGCTTCCAGTGCCTTGAGATGCAGGTCGATCGGGCGATTGCCGATGGCGCAGCCGCCCGGCAACGACACCCGCGCCTCGCCCGCGCGCGCCAGCAGCGGCCCCAGCACCAGGATCGACGCGCGCATCTTGCGCACGATGTCATAGGGCGCCTCGGTCGAAGTGACCCGCCCCGCGCGCATCGTCATGACGCGACCGAAATCCTCCGGCCTCGCGCCTTCGATCGTTGTCGACACGCCAAGCTGATTGAGCAGATGGCCGAAGCTGTCGACATCGGCCAGACGCGGCAGGTTGCGGAGCGTCACCGGCTCGTCGGTCAGCAGCGCGCAGGGAAGCAGCGTCAACGCCGCATTCTTCGCGCCAGAGATGGGAAGGCGGCCATTGAGCGTCTTGCCGCCGCGGATGTGAATGCGGTCCATTGCCATCGGTTCATAACGCCAAATGCGCAAGGCGCAAGGCGCATGGAGCGCAGATCGCCGCGCAGACAGGCGGTAAAACCACGCCGCCGGATAATCGCGCGACGATAGAAGGAACCTTAATCGAGTTTAGTGCACGGAACGAAAATGCAGCCAAAAGGAGCCGCTGGGCGTTTTGCCATCGTAACGACAAATTGAACAAAAAGGTATTATTGGTGGTGACAAGCTGTTTCGCGGATCAGGTCGGAAAGCATGTACCGCTGTCGGAGGCAGAAAAAACGGCGCTGGCCCGGCTGGAGGAAAATCCGCGCAAAGTGAGGCGTGGCGCGATGATCCAGCGCGTCAATGAGCCGGTGACGGAATTGTTCGTGCTGCGCGAAGGCCGGGTGATGAGTTTCGTGATCCTGCCCGATGGCAGCCGGCAGATTCTGCGCGTCTATTTCCCCGGCGATTTCATCGGATCGGCGAGCACGATCTACAACAAGGCGCCCGAATCGCTGGTCGCCATTTCGGACGCGGTGATCTGTCCTTTCGACAAACATGCCCTGCGCCGCCTGCTGGAGGAATATCCGCGGGTCGCGGCGCTGCTGTTCCTGCTGTCCAACAGCGAACGGGTGGCGATGACGGACCGGCTCGCCTCGCTGGGGCGGACATCGGCGAAGGCGCGGGTCGCTTCCTTCCTGCTCGACATGCTCGACCGGCTGCGGCTGGCCGACGACGCGATCACCGACAGCTTCGACCTCAAGCTGACGCAGGAAGAGATCGGCGATGCGATCGGCCTCACCTCCGTCCATGTGAACCGGATGATCCGGCAGATGGAACAGGAAGGACTGATCAGCCGCTGCAACGGACGCATCACGCTGATCGACATGGCGCGGCTGGAGGAAATCGGCCACTATACCAACCGGCAGAAGCATATGGATCTGGACTGGCTGCCAACCTTGTCGTGACGTTTCAGGCGAGCAGTTCGACATCCCAGTAAAGCCAGTCGCGCCAGCTTTCGTGCAGATAGCCCGGCGGAAAGGCGCGGCCATGCTCCTGCAACTGCCAGCTTGTCGGGCGGATCGGCTGGATATGCAGGCGCATCCCCGCTTCCTTCGGCGTACGCCCGCCTTTTTTGAGGTTGCAGGGCGAACAGGCGGTGGCGACATTCTCCCATGTCGTGCGGCCGCCCGCGCGGCGCGGGACCACATGATCGAAGGTCAGGTCGCTGGTCGTTCCGCAATATTGGCAGGCGAAGCGGTCGCGCAGGAACAGGTTGAAGCGCGTGAAGGCGGGATGTTCGGACGGGCGCACATATTGCTTGAGCGCGATGACCGATGGAATTTTCATGTCGAGGCTGGGGCTGTGGACTTCGCGCTCATAGCTCGCGACAATGTCCACCCGTTCCAGAAAAACCGCCTTGATCGCGGTCTGCCAGGGCCAGAGGCTCAGGGGATAATAGCTGAGCGGCGTGTAATCCGCGTTAAGGACCAGCGCCGGGCGATTTTCCGGATGCCGTATCAGGTCGGGATGGTACATATAGAGCCTTCTACCCCTTTTTGTCCCGCTTTCCGCCCCCGCTGATCGACCAGAAACGTGACGGGCGCATGACAACATTAACCACTTGCCCGCGTCAAGAGCCAGTATGACTCAATCTTTCGCACCACTGCATATGGTGTCTCGCTTCGCCCCCAGCCCCACTGGGCGGCTGCATATAGGGCATGGCTGGTCGGCGTTGATGGCGATGGACATGGCGCGCGCGGCGGGAGGCGCGTTCCGCCTGCGGATCGAGGACATCGACGGCACGCGCAGCCGCCCGGAGCATGTGGCGGGGATTATCGCGGATCTGCGATGGCTTGGCGTGGAATGGGACGGCGCGATCGTTTTCCAGTCTGAGCGGCTGGACCGATATGATGCGGCGCTGGAGCGGTTGCGGACGATGGAACTGCTCTATCCCTGCTTCTGCACCCGCGCCGACATTCAGGCGCAATGGGCTGCCAGCGTCAGCGCGCCGCATGGGCCGGAAGGCGCGATCTATCCCGGAACGTGCCGCTCCCTCTCCGAAACCGAAAGGGCGCGGCGGATCGAAGCGGGCGATCCTCTTGCATGGCGGATCGACATGGCGCGAGCCGTGGCGCGGATGGGGCCGCTGCACTGGACCGCCCTGCCCTTTTCACCTGGCATGGGTCCGGCCGCCACGATCGCCGCCGATCCGCTGGCCGCAGGCGATGTCGTTCTGGCGCGCAAGGATGCCCCGGCGAGCTATCACCTGTCCTGCACGCTGGACGATGCGGCCATGGGCGCGACTCATGTGCTGCGCGGCCATGACCTGTTCGCCGCGACTCATATCCATCGGCTGTTGCAGGCGTTGCTGGACCTGCCGACGCCTGCCTATCTGCACCATCCGCTGCTGCTGGGGCCGGACGGCAAGCGGCTCGCCAAGCGGGACGGGGCAATCGGGTTGGCGGACCTGCGGGCGCAAGGGGCCGATCCCGCGCAACTCGCCGCCGATCTGCGGGCGGGACGCTTTCCGGTTGGATTTTCCCTGGGAGAAGCCTAGACTCCGATCATGAATAGCCTGCTTGTCATCGCCCTGATCCTTGCCATGGCCGCGACCCTGTTCGCGCTGATCCGGGGCATCGTCGCCTTCCTTCAGACCAGCAAAGAGGAACTCAATTCCTCCCAGGGACCCAGCCAGTCGAGTCTGAAACAGAACAAGATGATGATGAACCGCATCCTGTTTCAGGCGGCGGCGGTCATCATCGTCGCTTTGCTGCTGTTGATGAAGGGCACCGGTTGACGCCATGGTCAAGCTGAACAAGATCTACACCCGCACAGGCGATGCGGGAACGACCGGCCTTGTCGACGGATCGCGCCTGCCCAAACATGCGCCGCGCATGCAGGCCGTCGGCGATGTGGACGAAGCCAACAGCGCCATCGGCCTTGCGATCCTCGCCATCGGAGACGCGCAGGAAGCGCGCTGGCTGACGGTGATCCAGAACGACCTGTTCGATCTGGGCGCGGACCTGGCCACGCCGATGCCGGAGGGCGGCGAGGATGCCCCCTGGGCGCTGCGGATCATCGAGAACCAGGTGAAGCGGCTGGAGACGGAAATCGACCTGATGAACGCGGAACTCAAGCCGCTGGACAGCTTCATCCTGCCGGGCGGGTCGGCCGCCGCCGCTGCCGTGCATCTGGCCCGCGCGGTCGCGCGCCGGGCCGAACGCAGCGCCACGGCCGCCGCCGCCGAGGTCGCGCTCAACCCGCAGGCGCTGGCCTATCTCAACCGGCTGTCGGACCTGCTGTTCGTGATGGCGCGCCGCCTGAACGGCAACGGCGCGAGCGATGTGAAGTGGGTGCCGGGCGCGTCACGCTGACCAAGGGATTGAGGGCGCTGGCGTTCCTGGCATGACGGAGCTTAACGCTCCGCCTTCTCGACCACCCGCGCCGACCATGTGGTGATCCAGTGCCACGCGCCGCGGCATTCGCCCATGGCAGCCGCCTCGACCAGCCGGAAACGGACGCCGTCCCAGACATAGGCCTCGCTGCCGCCGCAATCGCCGAGGCCGCGCCCCTTGGCATGGCTTTCGAGGCGGGATTGCTCCGGCGACCAGCTTGCGTTGACCAGCATGGGATGCGCGGCATCCTCGCTCCAGCCGGGCAGATAATCGAACGCCGCGAAGCGGAAGGCGCGGCGGCCCGCCACGCCCGTGGCGATCACGGGGACGGCGGTGAAATTATACGCGCCCGCCCCGCAAGGGACGAGCACCAGTTCCTCGCCCTTCGCCAGCCGATGCTGTTCCGGCGGCGGCGCGCTCCGCATTTCTTCCGCGCAGCCGGTCAAGCTGCCCAGCGCCGTCAGTTCCTCGCGCCAGAAGGCAGCGGGCGCAGGCGCTGACGCGATCGGGACGCGCGTGACAGTCGGCGCGGCCGGCGCTTGCCGGACGGCAGTGGCTCGCAACGGCCCCATCGCGATCAGCGCGGTCGTCGTGCCCGCCCGCCCCTGCTGCGCGTCCATATAACGAAGCGCCGCGCCCGATCCCGCCAGCGATGGACGGCCGAGCAGCTTCGCCCCGGAGCGGATTTCCAGCGAAAAGCCCCGCGCCATGGCCACCGCCAGCGCCGCCGCCTGCGACCCGCCGATCTTCGTTTCGCCATCCGTGCCGATCGCGCCGGCGATCCTGCGTCCGTCGATGAAGAAGGAGAGTTCCGCCGGTTCCGTCGTATCGCGGCCGACCCAGACCTCTGGCTCCGCATCGGGCCCGGCATCGCGGCGAATGCCGACCATCACCGGATTGTCCGGCCAGTTCGCGCCTTCCGCCAGCAGGGACACGGCCTCGCACCGGCCGCGATTGTCGCAGCCGATCGTCCAGTCCTTATAGGTTTCCAGCGATCCGGGTTTGGGCGTCTGCGCACTCGCAGATGCAGAAACCGCGCAGGCCATCACGGCCAGCAGAAAATGTCTTGCCCCCATGGATTAACCATAACCCCATCAAGCCTTGCGCGATAGAGTCATCGTTACGAGAACAAAACGACATGCGATCCGGCCAGGAATAAGGGGGAGCGACTCAGGCCGCCCCCCAAATAATCAGGCCGCCTTGGCGCGCGACATGCGCTTGCGCTCGTTGGGATCGAGATACCGCTTGCGCAGGCGGATGGTCTTGGGCGTGACTTCGACCATTTCATCATCGTCGATATAGGCGATGGCCTGCTCCAGCGTCATCTTCCACGGCGGGGTCAGGCGGATGCTGTCGTCCTTGCCCGAAGCGCGGAAGTTGGTCAGCGCCTTCGACTTCATCGGATTGACTTCCAGGTCGTCGGGCTTGGCGTTCTGCCCGATGATCATGCCTTCATAGAGCGCCTCGCCCACGCCGACCATCAGGATGCCGCGTTCTTCCAGCGGGCCAAGGGCATAGGCCACCGCCTCGCCCGCGCCGTTGGAGATCAGCACGCCATTCTTGCGCCCTTCGATATTGCCCTTGTGGGGACCATATTTCTCGAACAGCCGGTTCATAATGCCGGTGCCGCGCGTGTCGGACAGGAACTCGCCATGATAGCCGATCAACCCGCGCGAGGGCGCGGAGAAGGTGATGCGGGTCTTGCCGCCACCCGACGGGCGCATGTCGGTCAGTTCCGCCTTGCGCTGGTTCATCTTGTCGACGACCGTGCTGGAAAATTCATCGTCCACGTCGATCACGACGGTCTCATAAGGCTCGGTCTTGTGGCCCGCCTCATCTTCGCCGAACAGCACGCGCGGGCGCGAAATGCCGAGTTCGAAGCCTTCGCGGCGCATGGTTTCGATCAGCACGCCCAATTGCAATTCGCCCCGGCCCGCGACTTCGAAACTGTCCTTGTCGGCCGCTTCGGTCACCTTGATCGCGACGTTGGATTCGGCTTCCCGCATCAGGCGGTCGCGGATCATGCGACTCGTCACCTTGCTGCCCTCACGGCCCGCCATGGGCGAATCGTTCACCGCGAAACGCATGGACAGCGTCGGCGGGTCGATCGGCTGCGCCTGGATCGGCTCGCTGACCGAGGTATCGGCAATGGTGTTGGCGACGGTCGCGACGGTGAGGCCCGCCAGCGAAATAATGTCGCCCGCCTTTGCTTCGTCCACCGGCACCCGGTCGAGGCCACGGAACGACATGATCTTCGACGCGCGGCCGGTTTCGATCACATGGCCCTCGCCATCGAGCGCATGGATCGGCTGATTGACCTTCACCACGCCCGACTGGACGCGGCCGGTCAGGATACGCCCCAGGAAATTGTCGCGATCCAGCAGCGTCACCAGGAAGCTGAACGGCGCGTCCTGATCCAGCGAGGGGGGGGGCACATGGTCGACGATCTTCTGGAACAGCGGCTCCAGCGTCCCTTCGCGGCGGCCGGGGTCTTCGCTGGCATAGCCGTTACGGCCCGACGCGTAGAGGACAGGGAAGTCGAGCTGCTCGTCGGTCGCTTCGAGCGTCACGAACAGGTCGAACACTTCGTCCAGCACTTCCTGGATGCGTTCGTCGGGGCGGTCCACCTTGTTGACGACGACGATGGGGCGCAAGCCCAGCGCCAAAGCCTTGCCGGTCACGAACTTGGTCTGCGGCATCGCCCCTTCGGACGAATCGACCAGCAGGATGACGCCGTCGACCATCGACAGGATGCGCTCCACCTCGCCGCCGAAATCGGCGTGGCCGGGCGTGTCGACGATATTGATGCGGGTTCCGTTCCACTCGATGGAGGTCGGCTTCGCCAGGATGGTGATGCCGCGCTCCCTTTCCAGATCGTTCGAATCCATCACGCGCTCTTCGACGCGCTGGTTGTCACGGAAGGTGCCGGACTGACGGAAAAGCTGGTCGACCAGCGTGGTTTTGCCGTGGTCGACGTGCGCGATGATCGCGATATTACGCAAGGACATGAATAAGGACGCCTTAGGATGCGGTTCCCGGCCGGCAGGATCGCCGCACAGGGCTTTGGGGCGCGCCCTTACAGGAAATGATGCGGTGCGACAAGATGCTGCTGTTGTCGCGGGGAAGGGAAGCCCCTATCCTGACGCCAGTCGACCTTGCAGCATCGGTGTTCTATTCTCATATGACACCGACAGGAGATGATATGGCCAGCACCGCGACCACCACGACGACCGCCGAACCGCTGAACCTGACGCCGCCCGATGCGGTGCCGCCCGTCTCACCCGAAAAGGCGGCGGGGCTGGTGCCTCTGGACGAAGGACAGAAATCGAAGCTGGACGAGAAGGTGGACGCCTTCATCGACGATCTGGTGGCGCAGGACGCCGCTTCGCCGGAATTCGGCAAGCGGGTCGATCAGCTCACCAATATGGGCCGCAAGGAAATCGCGGAAGCGGCCGGGCACAGCAATCGCTTCCTCGACCGGCCGGTGCGCGCGATGGACAGCGACAACAAGGTCGGCGCGGACCTCGCCGAACTGCGCCGGACGGTGGAAGACCTCGATCCAGGCAAGCGCGGCAATCTGATGACGCGCAAGAAGCTGTTCGGGATCATCCCCTTCGGCAACAGGATGCGCGACTATTTCGACGGCTATAAAAGCGCGCAGGGCCACATCAATTCGATCCTGGGCAGCCTTGCCAGCGGCAAGGACGTGCTGATCAAGGACAATGCCGCCATCGACGTGGAACGGCAGAATATGTGGCAGACCATGGGTCGTCTGGAACAGATGATCCATATCAGCAAGACGCTGGATTCGCGGCTGGAGACCAGGGCGCTGGAACTGGATTCGACCGATCCGGCCAAGGCGAAGGCGGTGCGGGAAAGCGCGCTTTTCTACATCCGCCAGCGCACGCAGGATTTGCTGACGCAGATGGCGGTGACGGTGCAGGGCTATCTGGCGCTCGACCTCGTCAAGAAGAACAATGTCGAGCTGGTGAAGGGCGTGGACCGCGCCAGCACCACCACCGTCGCGGCGCTGCGGACGGCGGTGACGGTGGCGCAGGCGCTGGTCGGGCAACGCCTTGTGCTGGAACAGATCACGGCGCTCAACACCACCACCGCGAACATGATCGATTCGACCGGCGAGTTGCTCAAGAGCCAGACCGCCCGGATTCACGAGCAGGCGGCGTCCAGCACCATCCCCATCGAAACGCTGCAACGCGCCTTCCAGAATATCTACGACACGATGGACAGCATCGACACGTTCAAGCTCAAGGCGCTGGAGAATATGAAGACGACGGTGAACACGCTGTCGAACGAGGTGGAAAAGTCCAAGGGCTATATCGCCCGTGCGGAGGGACAGGCGCAGGCGGCGCAGGAAGCGCGAAGCGAAAATCCGCTGTTGAGCGCGATCGAGGGATGACAGGTTCATGACCCGCTCCGACCGTGTTCTTGCCGATGCCGAAGCCGTGCTGCGCCGTCATAGCGAGCGCGGGCAAAGCCTGTCGGCCCGCGCGCGGCAGAGGCGCAATGCAGGGCTGATGCGGAAAGTGAAATATGCCTTCTGGGCCATCGTCGCGATACTGGTGGCGGGCGCGGGCGCGGGCTTCGTGACGCCGCTGGGCACGACCGGGGTGATGGTGGCGCTGGGCGTCATGATCGCCGCGCTGCTGCTGATCGCGCTGATCCCCGGCGAAACGCGGGTGCGGACGGAGGCGCTGGCGCAAACCACCCTCTCCGCCCTCCCTCTCCAGACCGAGATCTGGCTGGAGAACCAGCGCAAGGCCCTGCCCGCCCCGGCGGTGACTTTGGTCGACAGCATCGGCGTGAAGCTGGAGATGCTCGCTCCGCAACTGGAACGGCTGAACCCGCAGGAACCCGCCGCGCAGGAAGTCCGCAAGCTGCTCGCCGATCACCTCCCCGAACTGGTGACGGGCTATCAGTCCATCCCCGAACCGCTGCGCCGCGAGGAACGCAATGGCCGCGTGCCGGAGAAGCAGTTGATCGAGGGTCTCTCCGTCATCGACGCCGAAATCGCGCGGATGAGCGAGACTCTGGCCAGCGGCGACCTCGACAAGCTGGCGACGCAGAACCGCTTCCTCGAACTCAAATATCAGGAAGCGAAGGAACTGGGGGAGTAGTCCCCGCTTTCCTGACGGGATGATCCACCTTACCCTCATCATCGTCGATTTCCTGACCGGCCTGCTGGCGGCGGGAGCCTGGGCGCTGGCTTCGGCGGGCGGCGCCATCGCGGCGCTGGTGGGGGGAGGATTTGTCGGCTTTTCGCTGTTCCGCAGATGGCGGCGGCGGCCTTAACGCGTCCTCATCCCTTCACCTGATAGGTGCAGGGGACGATGCTAGCCGGATCGGGACGCGCGGCGATGCGCTTGAAGCGGGCGACATAACCGCCCGCCGTGGGCTTGGGGATCAGTTCCTCCATGCGGAAACCCATGGCCGCGAACTCGCAGGAGAGAAGGCGCGGCGGCGTGCCATGCTCCTCGGTCGGGCGGTTGGCGTCCACCACGATGATTTCGCCGTCAGGCTTGAGCGCGGGGCTGAGGTGCCAGAGGAAGGCATAAGGCTCCGCGATCTCATGATACATATGGACCATGAAGATGCGATCGAAGCTGTTTTCGGGCAGGCGCGGGTCTTCCGGCGCGCCCAGCTTCACGCTGACATTCTTCCAGTCCTCCCGCGTGATGCGGCGGGACAGGGCCTCGATCACCTCAGGCATGATGTCCTCGGCCAGCACCCGGCCCCTGTCCCCTACCCGCTTGGCGAGGCGGACGGTGTAATAGCCCTCTCCCGCGCCGATATCGGCGATGGTCATGCCCGGTTTGATCCCGGCCCGGTCCATGATGTCGTCCGCCTCGCGCACGCGGTCGCGGGCTTCCTCGCTCGACCAGCGAGTCGAAACGATGGGCGCGACCGGGCGGTCGGCGCGCGGAAATGGCCGGGCGGCGGGCGAGCGGTCGTCCTTGCCCGGCGAAAACAGGTCGCAGGCGGCCAGCAGGAACAGCAATGCCCCTCCCCACGCCGCCCGCTGCATCAGTCTACATCCTCCACGTCGACCTTCTCGCCCGTCACCTTTTGCGAGAGGGCAGCCGCCATGAAGGGATCAAGCGCGCCGTCCAGCACATCGTCGGGCGCGGTGGAGGTGACGCCGGTGCGCAGATCCTTCACCAGTTGATAGGGCTGAAGCACATAGGAGCGGATCTGGTGACCCCAGCCGATTTCCGTCTTCGCCTGATATTCGCCGGACGTGACGGCTTCGCGCTTCTGCAATTCGGCTTCATAAAGACGCGCCTTCAGCATGTTCATGGCCGTCGCGCGGTTCTTGTGCTGCGAGCGGTCGTTCTGCGACGCGACGATGATGCCCGATGGGACGTGGGTGATGCGGACGGCGGAATCGGTCGTGTTGACGTGCTGCCCGCCCGCGCCCGACGCGCGATAGGTGTCGATCTTGAGGTCGCTTTCCTTGATCTCTATGTCGATATCGTCGTCGATCACCGGATAGACCCAGACGGACGAGAAGCTGGTGTGCCGCCGCGCCGAACTGTCATAGGGGCTGATCCGCACCAGCCGATGCACGCCGCTCTCGGTCTTGGCATAGCCATAGGCATTCTCGCCCTTGATGAGGAAGGTCGCGGATTTGATGCCCGCCTGGTCGCCCGCCTGATAGTCGACCAGTTCCACCTTATAGCCGCGCCGTTCGGCCCAGCGGCGATACATGCGGCTGAGCATTTCCGCCCAGTCCTGACTTTCCGTGCCGCCCGCGCCCGCATGGATTTCCAGATAGGTGTCGCTGGCGTCCGCCTCGCCCGCGAGCAGCGCCTTGATCTTGTCCTCGTCCGCGCGGTCGGCCAGCGCCTTCAGCGAGGCGATGGCTTCGTTCACCATATCCTCGTCGCCTTCCGCATCGGCCATTTCGATGAGTTCGGCGGTGTCGGTCTTGTCCTGCTCGATGGCGCGGGTCGCGCCGATGGCGGCGTCGAGGCGGGTGCGTTCCCGCATCACCTCCTGCGCCATCTTCTGATTGTCCCACAACGTCGGATCTTCGACGCGGGCGTTCAGTTCGTCCAGCCGCCGCAACGCGCGGTCCCAGTCGAGAAAGCGGCGCAACAGGTCCAGCGCGGCGTCGATGCGGTCGATATGTTGCTGCGCTTCGGCGCGCATGGTCTGTTCTCCAAAAATCCTTGGCGGCGGCCCCTAGAGCATTTTCAGAATGACTATGGAATAGTCATTCGATTCGAAAATGCGACCACGAAGCTTCCCTTTTTGGAAAAGGGCACGAGGCCAGCCGCAAATCAATATATGCCGCCCTGATCCTGAAGGAAATCGGCATCCGTGCGCTGGCGCCGCGGGCCGGAAGCGGCGCTGGCGGCCGCCTTGTCCTGCGCTTCCACTTCCTCCTTGCGGATCGAGCGGCGCGGTTCGGATTCGGGCTTGAAGGCTTCCCAGATCACCGACGCCTTGGGTTCGTCGGTCGGCCATGCGCCATAGACGCGCTTGCCCGATCGCCGGTCGATCGTCACCATGCGGACGCCTGCCGGCGCGACGAAGGGCGTCTTGGGCATCTTTTCCAAAATCGGGGCCATCGCGGCCTTCCAGATCGGCGCGGCGACGCGCCCGCCCTGCGCCCAGCCGCCCAGGCTGCGCGGCTGATCATAGCCCAGATAAACGCCCGCTACCAAATCGGGCGATCCGCCTACGAACCAGACATCGGTCGGGCCGTTGGTCGTGCCGGTCTTGCCGAACAGCGGGCGATCAAGGTCGCGCAGGACCGTGGCGGTGCCGCGCTGGATCACGCCCTCGGCGATATGGACGACCTGATAGGCAGTCATGGGGTTCATGACCTGCTTTCCTTCAAAGCCGAAGCGCGGCATCGGCTTGCCGTCCCAATTGGGCAGGTTGCACCCGTCGCAAGCCCGCCAGCGCAGCGGCCAGATCACCTTGCCGCGCCGGTCCTGCACATAATCCATGACCCTGGGATCAAGCTGCCGCCCATGATTGGCGAGCATCGCATAGGCGTTCACCAGCCGCTCGACCGTGGTTTCGCCCGCGCCCAGCGCGAAGGAAAGATAGGGCTGGTAATCGCCGATCCCCATCGCCTTGATCGTGCGGACGACGCGATCCATGCCGGTCTGGCTGGCGGCCCGCACGGTCATCAGATTGCGCGACTGTTCGACGCCCCAGCGCAACGTCTGCGCCCCGGCGCTGCCACCGGAAAAGTTGCGGAAGCATTTCTGTCCCAGCCCCGCGCCCTGATAGACGCACAGCGGCCCATCGACGATGATCGAGGCCGGCGTCATGCCCCCGTCCAGCGCGGCGGCATAGACGAAAGGCTTGATGGTCGACCCCGGCTGGCGCATCGCCTGCGTCGCGCGGTTATAGGATGAGAGGCGGGAATCGAAGCCGCCCTGCAAGGCGCGGATGCGGCCAGAATGGGTTTCCTCGACCACCATGCCGCCCGACACTTCTGGCACGTTGCGGAGCGCCCAGTCGGCCCCGTTGCGCGCGACGACGATCAGGTCGCCCGGTTTCATCGCGGAAAAGGCCGGGCCGCCGGTTTTGCGATAGGGAAGCTGCGCCATGCCCGCGGGCAAGGTGCCGGTGGCGCCGTCGGCAAAGCCGATCTGCGCGGACGAAGCGGAACGGCTGATGACGACGGCGACGCGCCAGCCTTCATAGTCCACGCCGACATAGCTGGCCGCGAGTTCCCGCTCCCAGCCATTTTCGATCTTGACCTCGCCCACCGGGCCGGACCAGCCCTTCCCCGCATCGAAGCGCAACAGACCGTTGCGAAGCGCTGTCGTCGTGCTTTCCTGAATCACCGGATCATAGGGGCTGCGAACCCACAGGCCGCCTGCATAGACGCTGTTGGGGCCGTCCTGCGCCTTCTCGCCAAACTGCTGGATCAGGCGACGGCGGATTTCCTCCATATAATAGCCGCCGGCGCGCTCCTCGAAACTGGCGCCGCGCGAGGCGACGGCGCCCAGCGGCGCGGCGCGGGCCGCGTCACGCTGCGCGGCGGTGATCCAGCCGTTGTTTCGCATTTCCCCCAGCGCCCAGTTGCGCCGTTCCAGCGCGCGCTCATGGCCGGTCGGGCTTTCCGGGCGGTAATTGGCCGGGCCTTTGGGCAGGATGGCGAGATAGGCCATTTCCGGCAGCGTCAGGTCGGCCACGTCCTTGTCGAAATAGGCGCGGGACGCCGCCTGCACGCCATAGGCGTTGCGGCCGAGGAATATCTGGTTGAGGTAGAGTTCCAGAATCTGCTGCTTCGAAAGCACATTTTCAATGCGATAGGCGAGGATCATTTCCTTCACCTTGCGCGTGGGGGAATATTCGTCGCCGATGAGCAGGTTCTTCGCCACCTGCTGCGTGATGGTGGAGCCGCCGCGGGCGCGCTGCCCCGACCCGAGCTTGCTCGCATAGTCCACCACCGCGCCCGCAAAACCGGGAATATCGACACCATGATGCTCGAAGAAGGTCTTGTCCTCCGCCGCCAGATAGGCGCGGATGAGCAGCGGCGGGTAATCGCTATATTGCAATTGCACACGCCGCTCGCGGGCGTAGCTGTGCACCGGCTGGCCATTGATGTCGCGCACGATGGTGGGCAGCGGCGGCTCATATTCCAGCAGGGTCGACGCGTCGGGCAACCCGCGCGCAAAGATCAGCCAGAAGAGGACGATCGCCAGCAGCAGGCCACCCAGCAGGATCGCGCCCCAGCGGAACAGGCGACGGCCCCAAAGCGGGCGAAGACGGTCCCCGATGCCGCCCGCTCCACGGCGCAGGCGATGGGCGAAGGACGACGGTGCGGCGGTTTCGGGGCGAGCCTCTTCCATGATGGAGCAGGCTCTACGGTCAAAATGCGCGCAACGCCAGCACCGATCGGCGGATATCGCGCAGCATCTATCCCCCGCCCCCGCCGCCGTGCAGGGCGAGCTTGCGGGCGAAATGCACTTCTATGGCGCGGGCGACGCCCTTGGCGATGCGGCTTTGCCCATCCTTCGAGGACAGGAACGCGGCGTCCTGCGCATTGCTGATATAGCCGGTTTCGAACAACACCGACGGCGTGTCCGGCGCCTTCAGCACCATCAGCGAAGCGAAGCGGTGATAGGCGCTGCGGAACGGGACATAGGGTGACGCCTCGCGTTGCAGCAGCCGCGCGAAATCGGACGAAATATTCATGGATTCGCGCTGCGTCAGGTCGATCAGGATCGAGGAGACATCGCTGCTCTGCCCGCCCAGATTGACGCCATTGATGATGTCCGCCTTATTCTCCCGCGCGGCGAGACGGGCGGCTTCGCGGTCGGAGGCGGTTTCCGACAGGGTATAGACGGTCGCGCCCCGCGCCATGTCGTTTTCCGCCGAATCGGCATGGACGGAAATGAAGAGGTCCGCATTCATCGCGCGCGCGATGCCATAACGTTCCTGCAGCACCAGAAAGCGGTCGTCGTCGCGGGTCAGCGCCACCCGCACCCGGCCCGCCTTCACCAGTTCGTCGCGGATCGCCTGCGCGATGGCCAGCGTCACATCCTTCTCCCGCTTGCCGGTCTGCGGATTGATCGCGCCCGGATCATGCCCCCCATGGCCCGCGTCGATCACCACCAGCGGGCGAGCGCCATCGCGCGCCCCTTCGACCGGCGGCAGCGCCAGCCCTTTTGCGGCGGGCGGGATCGGCACGGTGATGCTGTGGGCGCGCGGGCGGGGCCGGGCGCTCATATGCGCAGGGGCGTCGAACCGCACCCCCGCCCGCCCATCGACCGCGGAAATGCCCCCCGTGAAACCGGGGACCGGCGCGAGGATCGCGCTCGCCAGGGCAAGGCTGTGCAACATGCGCCGCTTGTGCAACGCAGCGACGTTGGCCGTCCAGCCAAATATCATGACGATCATCCGTCCAGAGCATTCCCAGGCTGGATCGGGCAGGAAGCATCACGCCTTGTCCCGCCGTAGAATGAGACGGTTAACGGCTTCTTCAGCATGATGACGGTAGTGACGAAGCCGAAATATTTGCCAGAGCGAGAATATTTCCGGCAGCCGTTGCCCAGTGGCGCATTGACTGCTACCCATTCAAATTCCCGAAAGGAGCGCCATATACAGCTCCTCCCTTTGGGACATTTTTTGCACCCATCGACGCGCTGTTCCGCGCGATCCGATGGTCGAACAGGTTGACGCTGCATGAGGCATGTTTTCCATTCCCCGCTGAACCCGGCGACGGGCGATGCGGCGCGGATGGACCCGTCCGGCATATTGTCCGGCCATGCCAACGCAGCAGAAGCACATGATTTCCTTCAAAACCGGACGATGCAGCACCCCGCGCCCTTTTCGGCGCGCAATCTGCCGTCCCTTCACTATCGCGTGGCGGCCCGGCCCACAGCCGCAGGCCGCCGACGCCGGAGACTCATAAATGACAATGCGTATGCTGATCGATGCGCGCCACCGGGAAGAAACCCGGGTCGCGGTCGTCAAGGGAAACCGGATCGAGGAGTTTGATTTCGAGTCCACCGAGCACAAGCAGCTCAAGGGCAATATCTATCTCGCCAAAGTCACCCGCGTGGAGCCGTCGCTACAGGCGGCGTTCGTGGATTATGGCGGCAACCGCCACGGCTTCCTGGCCTTTTCGGAAATCCACCCGGATTATTACCAGATCCCGCGCGAAGACCGCGAAGCCTTGCTGCGCGAGGAACGCGCCCATGCCGAGGAAGAGGCCGCGCTGCGCGCCGAGGTCGACGAGGATGACGAAAGCCTGACCGGCGAGGACGGCGTGGAAGTCGTCGTCGCGACCCATCATGAAGATGAGGAAGGCGGCGAGGACGCGGACATTGGCGAAGGCGACGGCGAGGGAGGCGCAAAACCCGGACGCCGTGGGCGCGGCCGGGGCCGGGGCGGCGACGATGCCGCCGACGAACTGCGCCGCAAGCGCATGGCGCTGCGCCGCCGCTACAAGATTCAGGACGTCATCAAGCGCCGTCAGGTGCTGCTGGTGCAGGTCGTCAAGGAAGAACGCGGCAACAAGGGCGCGGCGCTGACCACTTATCTCAGCCTCGCGGGCCGTTACTGCGTGTTGATGCCGAACACGTCGCATGGCGGCGGCATTTCGCGCAAGATCAGCAACGCCGCCGATCGCAAGCGACTGAAAACCATCATCTCCGACATGAACCTGCCCTCCACCATGGGCTGCATCGTCCGCACGGCTGGGCTTCAGCGCACCAAGACCGAGATCAAGCGCGACTTCGATTATCTGGCGCGCCTGTGGGACGAAATTCGCGAAGCTACCCTGAAATCCGCCGCCCCCGCGCTGATCCACAATGACAGCGATCTCATCAAACGCGCGATCCGCGATATCTACAACAAGGATATCGAGGAAGTCATCGTCGAGGGCGAACATGGTTATCGAGCCGCCAAGGACTTCATGAAGCTGCTGATGCCCAGCCATGCGCGGCGGGTGAAGCAATATGCCGACGCGGTGTCGCTGTTCCAGCGGGCGAGCGTCGAGGATCAGTTGGCGGCCATGTATAATCCGGTCGTGCAGTTGAAGTCGGGCGGCTATCTGGTCATCAACCCGACCGAAGCGCTGGTGTCGATCGACATCAACTCGGGCCGGTCCACGCGCGAACATGGCATCGAACAGACCGCCGTCGCCACGAACCTTGAAGCCGCGCGCGAAATCGCCCGGCAGCTTCGCCTGCGCGACATGGCGGGGCTGGTCGTCATCGACTTCATCGACATGGAGATGAACTCCAACATCCGCAAGGTCGAAAAGGCGATGAAGGAGGCCTTGAAGGACGATCGCGCCCGCATCCAGGTCGGCCGGATTTCGGGCTTTGGCCTGATGGAAATGAGCCGCCAGCGGCTGCGCACCGGCGTGCTGGAAGCGTCGACCCGTCAGTGCCCGCATTGCGAGGGCACGGGCCTGGTCCGCACGGCGTCGTCGGCGGGCCTCAGCGCGCTGCGGATGCTGGAAGAGGAAGCGGCGCGCGGGCGCGGCAATGTCGTCACCCTGCGCGCCAGTCAGGAAGCGGCCTTCTACGTCCTCAACAACAAGCGGCGCGAACTGGACGAGATCGAGCAGCGCTACGGCGTCACCATCGTCATCCTGCCGGACGGTGAAGTCGAAGGCGCGCGCATGTCGGTCGAGCCGAGCGGACCGCGCCCCGAGCGCGTCGTGACCTATGCCCCGCTCGCCGAGGAGGAAGACGACTTCGACGTGATCGAGGAGGAAGAGGAAGAGGCCGAGCTGGAAGAAACCTCGTCCGAACGCGAGGAACGTGACGAAGAACGCGAAGGCGGACGTCGCCGTCGCCGTCGCCGTCGCCGTCGGGGTGGCCAGCGCGAGGATGGCGGCGAGCCATCGGCTGCCGAAACTGGCGAAGACGACGAAGCGGACACCGATGCAGAGGCAGAGACAGAGGCTGGCGAGGACATGGTCGAAGCCGTCGATGCGGAAACATCCGAGGAAGGCGAGGCCGTTCGCAAGCGTGGCCGTCGTGGTCGCCGTGGCGGTCGCCGTCGTCGCGAGGGTGGCGCTGAAGAGACTGTGAGCGAAACCGTCGAAGCGACAGAGCCGGTCGAGGAAGCATCCGCCGCAGAGCCGGTGGCAGCGTCCGAAGCGGAAACCGCCGCAGAACCTGCAGAACATGTTGCCGAGGAAGCACCCAAGACGCGCCGCCGTCCCCGCGCTCGCAAGGCGCAGGAAGCCGTGGCGGAACCGGCGGCGGTCGAAGCTGCCGAACCGGTTGCGGAAGCGCGCGCAGCGGAGCCGGGTGCGGGCGAACCCGCTCCCGCTGCCGAAGAAGCGCCCGTCAAGCCCAAGCGCGCTCCGCGCCGCAAAAAGCCCGTCGCGAGCGAAACCGAGGCAACCGATGCGCCCGTCGTTGCCGAAGCGCCCGCCATGGCGGAAGCGCCAGCAGCGGAGCCGGACGCCGACGCGAAGCCCAAGCCCAAGCGCGCCCCGCGCCGCAGGAAACCCGCCGCGAGCGAGACCGAAGGGCCTGATGCCGCCGCTGTGGAAGCGCCTGCCGCGATTGCGCCGGAAGCCGCCGTGGAAGTAACCGAGCCGGTCGCCGCGCCCGTGGCTTCCGAAACGGCGGCGGTTGAAGCCGAAGGCGCGGAAACCGCTGAAGAGGGTGAGGATAATGGCTCGCCCCGCCGCGGCTGGTGGCAGCGCACCTTCGGTCAATAAGCTCTATTGCCGGTCTGAACAACGCCGTCCCGTGCCCGGCCCATGCCGGAGCGGGGCGGCGTTTCCGTTTTCACGGGGCGGGTCTTCATTGTGTATTCAGCGGCGGCATGCCACAATGACGCCGATGCCTGTTCCCCTGTCCCCCGCCCGGTCACGCATCATGACGGGCCGATTTCTCCGCTTGCTTGCCGTGCTGCTGGCTGCCGTCGCATTGCTGGCGCGACCTGTGCTGGCGCAGCAGATTCTGCGTGATGCGGAAACCGAAGCCTTCATGGCCGACATGTCCGCGCCGCTCGTCAGGGCGGCGGGGATGGAACCGCGCAATGTGCAGGTCTTCGTCATCAACGATCCTGAAATCAACGCCTTCGTCGCGGGCGGGCAATATGTGTGGGTGCACAGCGGCCTCATCGCGCAGGCCGACAATGTGGGCCAGTTGCAGGGCGTGGTCGCGCATGAGCTGGGCCATATCGAGGGCGGGCACATCATCCGGTCGGCCGAGGGGATCAAGGAAGCGACGGGCATCACGCTGCTCAGCCTGGTGCTGGGCGCGGCCGCCATCGCGGCGGGCGGCGCGGAAGCGGGCATGGGGATATTGGGCGCGGGGCAGCAGGCGGCGATGGGCAAGTTCCTCGCCTTTTCCCGCGCGCAGGAAAGTTCCGCCGACCTTGCCGGCGCGCGGTATCTGAGCAAGGCGGGGGTGTCGGGCAAGGGCAGCCTGGAATTCTTCAAGAAGCTCCAGAATCTCGAATATCGCCTCGCCATCCCGCAGGAGGACAGCTACGGCCGCACTCACCCGCTGTCAGGCGAACGGATCAATGTGCTGCGCGAGGTCTATACGGTCGATCCGGCATGGAACAAGCCGCCCGACCCGCAGCTTGAGGCGCGGTTCGAGCGGATCAAGGCGAAGCTGATCGGCTTCGTGTCCGAACCCACGCAGACGATGCGCAAATATCCCGAAAGCGACCAGACCATCCCGGCCCATTATGCGCGGGCCTATGCCTGGCACAAAAGCGCCTATCCGCAAAAGGCGCTGGCGGAGGCCGATGCGCTGCTCGCCGCCATGCCGGACGATCCCTATTTTCTGGAGTTGAAGGGGCAGATCCTGCTGGAAAGCGGCAAGCCCGCCGACGCCATCGCCCCCTTGCGCGAGGCGGTGAAGCTGACCAACCAGCCGCTGATCGCCACGCTGCTGGGCCATGCGCTGATCGCGACGGAGGACGACGCCCATTTCGCGGAGGCTGAACAGGTGCTGCGCAACGCGGTGGCGCGGGACCGGGAAAATCCCTTCGCATGGTATCAGTTGGGCGTGGTTTACGAGCGCCGCGGGGACAGCGCGCGCGCGGCGCTGGCGACGGCGGAACGCTATTCGATGATGGGCCAGGACGCGATGGCCGTCCGTAGCGCGGACGCCGCCATGCAGGGATTGAAGCCGGGCACGGTTGACTATCTGCGCGCGCAGGATATCGCGATGACATCGCGCGCCGTGGTGGAGCGGAAACGGAAAAAGAAATGACGGACTCCAACCGGCCGGGCTTCCGCGCGGCCCTTTCCAACAGGACCATTCAGATGACCCTTGGCGTTTTCGCCTTTGCCGCCGCAGCCACCGGCGCTGCCCTCGCCATGCAGACGGGCGGCGGCGTGAATGCAGGCGACAAGGCCGCGATCGAGCAGATCGTGCATGATTATATTCTCGAACATCCAGAAATCATTCCGCAGGCGATCGAAAAGCTGCAATCGAAGCGGATGGAAAGCACCTTGGAAGCCAGCCGCAGCGCGCTGGAAACGCCTTATGCAGGAGCATGGGAAGGCGCGGCCAAGGGCGATGTCACCATCGTCGAATTCTTCGATTATGCCTGCGGCTATTGCCGGGCCTCGCTGGCGGACCTTGCAAAGCTGGTGAGTCAGGACAGCAAGCTGAAGGTCGTCTATCGCGAACTGCCGATCCTGTCGGAGGAAAGCAGCGACGCGGCCAAGGTGTCGCTGCTGGCGGCAGAGCGCGGACAATATATGCCGTTCCACCGCGCGCTTTACGATGCGGGCCGGGTGACGCGGGATACGATCCTCGCTTCCGCCGCGAAGGTGGGGATCGGCAGGGCCGACGCCGAAGCGGCCATCGCGTCGCATAAATATGACGCCGAAATCGCCTCCAACATCGCGCTTGCCCAGAAATTGCAGGCCAGCGGCACGCCGACCTTCGTGATCGGCAAGCAGGTGCTGAACGGCGCGGTCGGGCATGAGGCGCTGAAGAAAGCGGTCGCGGCGGCACGGGGGAAGTGAGGGACCGCCCTCAAACCCGTCCCCTGAGCCTGCCCCAGGGGGAGCGCAAACCACCAACCATGTCCTTGCGCCATTGACTTCGCCGGGCCTTTTCCCTATCGGCACCCCCCTGACATGCGGTCGCCCACCGGCGGCCCTTTTTTGTCGCCTGATTCTTGATCTGTTTTTTTGAGGAATGAACGATGAAGCGCACCTATCAGCCGAGCAATCTGGTTCGGAAGCGCCGTCACGGTTTCCGCGCCCGCATGGCGACCCCCGGCGGCCGCAACGTGCTGCGCGCGCGTCGTGCCCGCGGCCGCAAGAGCCTGAGCGCCTGAACCAGGCGACGCGCGAATCGGCGCTGGTTCCCGCGCCTGTCGTGATGGGCAGGCGCGCGGATTTCCTGGCGGCGAATCGCGGGCGGCGCGCACCGATGCCGGGCTTCGTCCTGCTGGTGCGCGAACGCGGGGATGGCGATCCGGCGATGCGCCTTGGCATCACGGTGACGAAAAAGATTGGCGGCGCTGTCGTCCGGAATCGGATGAAGCGCCGTTTTCGCGTATTGGCGCGCGAACTGCTGCCCGTGCATGGCGTGACAGGCGCGGACCATGTGCTGATCGGCCGCTCGGACGGCATAGAGCGCGATTTCGACAAGTTGCGACAGGAGCTGGAAAAGGCGCTGCGGAAAGTGGCGAAAGCGGGCAGGTCCAAAGACGCGACGCGATCAGAAGCTGTGGCGGCCCGCGATATCCGCACCGGGCGCCTTGCCGTGCCGCCGCGCGAAGCGCCATGATGTCCCGCATCCTCATCCTCATCGCGCGTGGCTGGCAGCTTGGCCCTTCGCGGATTTTGCCGCCCTCCTGCCGCTATGCCCCCTCCTGCTCCGAATATGCGATTCAGGCGATCGGCAAATATGGGCCGATCAAGGGTAGCTGGCTGGCGGCGAAGCGGCTAATGCGGTGCCACCCATGGGGCGGGTCGGGCTATGACCCGGTTCCCTGACCCATCAGAATAACGATTACGGCGGAGCCGAGATAAGTGGACAACAAGAAGAACATCGTGTTGGCGGTCATCCTGACCGCGCTGATCCTGTTCGGCTGGCCCTATATCGCCAATCATTTCTTCCCGGCGGCCAATCCGCCCGCGACCCAGGTGGAAGGCGGCAAGGAAACGCCTGTCACGCAGCCGGGCGCCGATCCCGCGGCGGATTCGCCGGGCGCAATCCGCGACCGTGCGCTGGTGCTGAAGGAAGGGCCGCGCTTGCCCATCCGCACGCCCCGGCTCACTGGCTCGATCAACCTCAAGGGCGCGCGCATCGACGATATCGTGCTGCCGACCTACAGCGAAACCCTCGCCAAGGATTCGCCCGCCATCCGCCTCTTTTCGCCCAGCGGGACGCAGGATGCGTTCTTCGCGGGCTTCGGCTGGCAGGGCGAAGGGTTCCAGACGCCCGACAACAACACGGTCTGGACAGCGGAAGGCACGGAACTGACGCCCACCAGTCCGGTCACGCTGCGCTGGACCAATGGCGCGGGCCAGAATTTCGAAATCCGCTATTCCGTCGATCAGAATTACATGATCACCGCGCAGCAGAAGGTATCGAACAGCGGCGCGGGCGCGATCGGCGTCAAGAGCTATGGCTATGTCAGCCGCACCGGCATCCCCCACGATCCCGACACATGGACCATCCATATCGGGCCGATGGGCGTGTTCAACGGCGCGGCCAATTACGATGTCAACTACAAGGATCTGGACAAGGGGCCGGCGACCCAGAGCTTCCAGTCGACCGGCGGCTGGCTGGGCTTCACCGACAAATATTGGCTCTCCGCGCTGGTGCCCGATCAGAAGGAAGCCTTTGCGGGGCAGTTCCGCAAGGGCGCCGGGACGCAATATCAGGCCGATTATAGCCTCAATCCCGTGATGCTCGCTCCGGGCAAGGCGATCACCCAGACCGCGCGCCTGTTCGTCGGCGCCAAGGAAGTGAAGACGCTGGAAGCCTATCAGGACGCGGGCGTTCCGCTGTTCGACCGGGCGATCGACTGGGGCTGGTTCTACTGGTTCGAAAAACCGATCTTCGGCCTGCTCCACTGGCTGTTCCAGCAGATCGGCAATTTCGGCGTGGCGATCATCTGTCTGACCTTCGTCGTCCGCGCGCTGATGTACCCGGTCGCCCAGCGCCAGTTCGCCAGCATGGCCGCGATGCGCGCCGTGCAGCCGAAAATGAAGGCGCTGCAGGAAAAGCATAAGGACGACAAGCCGAAGCTCCAGCAGGAGATGATGGAGCTTTACAAGCGGGAGAAGGTCAATCCACTGGCGGGCTGCCTGCCGATCTTCATCCAGATTCCGATCTTCTTCGCGCTTTACAAGGTGTTGCAGCTCACCATCGAAATGCGGCATCAGCCCTTCGTCCTGTGGATCAAGGATCTCTCCGCGCCCGATCCGCTGCATATCCTCAATCTGTTCGGCCTGTTGCCCTTCACGCCGCCCGCCTTCCTGGGCATCGGCGTGCTGGCGCTGCTGCTGGGCATCAGCATGTATTTCCAGTTCAAGCTGAACCCCGCGCAGATGGACCCGATGCAGCAGCAGGTGTTCGCGATCATGCCCTGGGTCATGATGTTCATCATGGCGCCCTTTGCAGCGGGCCTGCTGGTCTACTGGATCACCAACAACTGCCTGTCGATGGCGCAGCAATGGTGGCTCTACAAACGCCATCCGCAGCTAAGCGCGGCGGAAGCGAAATAGGCTGCCCGGCGTGAATGAACAGGAAAGCACCGGGCAGGATTTGGCCGAATGGATCGAGGAAGCGCGCAAGGTCTTTGCTGGGCCGATCACCTTCCTCAAATCCGCGCCGGACCTCAAATTCCTGCCTGACATGGCGGTGAATGAAGTGGCGTTCGCGGGCCGGTCGAACGTCGGCAAATCCTCGCTGCTCAATGCGTTGACCGGACGCAACGGCCTGGCGCGCACGTCCAATACGCCGGGGCGGACGCAGGAGTTGAACTTCTTTGACGTGGGGGAGCCGCTGCGCTTCCGGCTCGTCGACATGCCCGGTTATGGCTATGCCCGCGCGCCCAAGGATATGGTGCGCAAATGGCGGTTCCTGGTGAACGACTATCTGCGCGGGCGGGCGAAGCTCAAGCGGACGCTGGTGCTGATCGACAGCCGCCATGGCGTCAAGGATGTCGATGCGGACATGCTGGACATGCTGGACGCGGCGGCGGTCAGCTATCGCATCGTGCTGACCAAGGCGGACAAGGTGAAGGCCAGCCATCTGGCGCAAGTCATCGAGAACACCGCGCAGGCGATCCGCAAGCGCCCCGCCGCCCATCCCGACATCATCGCCACGTCGAGCGAAAAGGGGATGGGACTGCCGGAACTGCGCGCTGCGGTGCTAGAAAGCGTCACTCAGGGATAAGGGAACGGACCGCATGAGCGACGATGATTATGTCTATGACGAAGCCAGCGGCGAATGGATCAGCGCGGCGGAAGCCGCGGCGAAGGGGCAGGCCAGCGACGGCGTGGAAGTGCGTGACGCGGTCGGCAATCTGCTGGCCGATGGCGATCAGGTGACGCTGATCAAGGATCTGGTGGTCAAGGGCGCGGGGCAGACTTTGAAGCGCGGGACGCTGATCAAATCCATCCGGCTGACCGGCGATCCGCAAGAGATCGACTGCCGCTATGAAGGGATCAGGGGGCTGGTGCTGCGCGCGGAGTTCGTTCGCAAACGGTGAACACCGCCGTCAGGACAGACTGAGCTGCGCCCCGCCCTTGCGCGGCCGGCGCCCCGGTTCTTCATGATGCGTACGGCCGATACACGCCTTTAAGTCTTGCGCGGTTTTCCGAAGGCGGCGCGGAGTTCATCCTTGGCCTGTTCCAATATCTCACGCTGTCTCGCGTCCAATCCTTCCCCCCCCCACGGTTGATGTAGAAGGTCAGCATGGACATGGCCGAACGGAAGGGGCCGCTCTTGCGGCGATGGCTTGCCTCGGCCGATCGTTTGAGGGAGGCGGCGATCTTTCGAGGATCGTGCAGGGTAAAAACGTCCCGCTCCAGATCGAGCGCGTCGCTATGTTCGGTCACATCCCGCGACCATTGCCGCTGCTTCGCCAGCGTTCATCCTCCGGCCGGTGTCATGAATGAACGGTGCTTCCGCCAAAAGGTTCGCCTCTCCTGAAAAGGAGGTGATTGTCTTTCGATCACGCGCCCTTACTGTGCGGCCAAAGCAGCAACGAACGGGCAAGAGAAAAGCGATGGCGCGTCATATTCCCTGGATATTGATCGCGATTGTGGGCGCGGTGTCATTGAGCGTGGTAGCGGTGTCGCGGGGTGAGGCCGTGAACGCGCTGTGGATCGTGGTGGCGGCGGTCAGCAGTTTCCTTGTCGCCTACCGCTATTATGCGCTCTACATCGCGCGGCATGTGATGCGGCTCGATCCGGCGCGGCCGACGCCTGCCATTCGGCGCGCGGACGGCATGGATTATGTCGCGACCGACCGGACGGTGCTGTTCGGCCACCATTTCGCCGCCATTGCCGGCGCGGGGCCGCTGGTGGGGCCGGTGCTGGCGGCGCAGATGGGCTATCTGCCCGGAACCCTGTGGATCATCGCGGGCGTGGTGCTGGCAGGCGCGGTGCAGGATTTCATGGTCCTGTTCATCTCCATGCGGCGGGACGGCAAGTCGCTGGGCGAACTGATCCGCATGGAGATGGGGCAGGCAGCGGGGACCATCGCGCTGTTCGGGGCTTTCATCATCATGGTCATCATCCTTGCCGTGCTGGCGCTGATCGTGGTGAAGGCGCTGGCGGAAAGCCCGTGGGGCATGTTCACCGTGGCCGCGACGGTGCCGCTCGCGATCTTCATGGGCGTCTATACGCGATGGATCAGGCCGGGGCGGATCGGCGAAGTGTCGCTGCTGGGGCTGGTCGGGCTGCTGGCCGCCATCGTCTATGGGCAAGACATCGCCCAGTCGCCGGTCTGGGGTCCGGCCTTCACCTTCACGCCGGTGCAGCTTTGCTGGATATTGATCGGCTATGGCGCGGTGGCCTCCGTGCTGCCGGTGTGGCTGCTGCTCGCGCCGCGCGATTACCTGTCCACCTTCCTCAAGATCGGGGCGATCGCAGCGTTGGCCGTCGGCATCGTCATCATGGCCCCGCCGCTCAAGATGCACGCGGTCACGCAGTTCGTGCATGGCGGCGGGCCGGTCTGGTCGGGAGGGCTGTTTCCCTTCCTCTTCATCACCATCGCCTGCGGAGCGGTGTCGGGTTTCCACGCCCTGATCGCCAGCGGCACGACGCCCAAGCTGATCGCCAGCGAAGGGCATGCGCCGATCATCGGCTATGGCGCGATGCTGATGGAGGCGTTCGTCGCGATCATGGCGCTGGTCGGCGCGTCGATCCTCGATCCGGGCATCTACTTCACGATGAACAGTCCCGCCGCCGTCATCGGCACGGATGCGGCGAGCGCGGCGGCGGCGGTGACGGCCATGGGCTTCCCGATCGAACCGGGCCTCATCCTCCAGACGGCGAAGGATGTGGGCGAACACAGCATCATCTCCCGCGCGGGCGGCGCGCCGACGCTGGCGGTGGCGATGGCGGAGATATTCTCCCATGTCGTCGGCGGCCCGGCGATGAAGGCCTTCTGGTATCATTTCGCGATCCTGTTCGAAGCGCTGTTCATCCTGACCGCCGTGGACGCGGGGACGCGCGCGGGCCGCTTCATGTTGCAGGATCTGATCGGACTGGCGGTGCCGGGCTTCAAGGACACGAGCAGCCCCCTGCCCGGCATCGTCGCGACGGGATTGTGCGTCGCGGCCTGGGGCTTCTTCCTGCATCAGGGGGTCACCGATCCGCTGGGCGGGGTGAACACGCTCTGGCCGGTGTTCGGCATTTCCAACCAGATGCTCGCCGCCATCGCGCTGATGCTGGGGACCACGGTGCTGTTCCGCATGAAGCGGGACCGCTACGCCTGGGTGACGATGGTTCCGACGGCCTGGCTGCTGATCTGCACGGTGAGCGCGGGATGGTTGAAGCTGTTCTCCGCCGATCCCGCGATCGGGTTCCTCGCCCATGCGGCGAAATTTTCCGAAGCGGCGGCGCGAGGCGAAGTGCTGTCCCCCGCCAAATCCATGGCGGAAATGGAGCAGATCGTCTTCAACGACCGGATCGACGCCGCCTTGTGCGCGATCTTCCTGGCGGTGGTGCTGTCGCTACTGTTCTTCACCATCCGCACCTGCATCGCGGCGCGGCGCGCGGATCGGCCAACCGCGCAGGAAATTCCGGCGGTGGTGGCGGCGGAATGAGGAGGCTCTTCCTCCGCCTGCGGCAGATCGCGCGGGCCATGGTCGGCGCACCCGATTATGATGCCTATCTGCGCCATATGCAGGAACATCATCCCGGCGCCCCGCCGCTGAGCGAGGCGCAACTGTTCCGCGAACGGCAGGAAGCGCGCTATGGCGGCAAGAATGGCGGGAAATGCTGTTGATCGACGGTTAGGTCGGATCGACAATCCCATGCGAAACCCGGATCAGACCAGCCGCCGTCCCGTCCATACGACGCGGCCGACAATATCCACCAGCACCGGGTCGATATCATTCCAATCGGGATAATGAGCATTGTCGCTCAGCACGTTGATCGCACTCCGGCGCAGCCCCAGCGCCACCCGCTTCACCATCAGCACGCCGTCAAGCCGCAACACATAGACGCCGTCGCGCAGCCGCTCGGCCCCGTCTTCATGGTTGACCATGATCTCATCCCCGTCGCTGAGGGTCGGCGCCATGGATTCGCCATCGACGCGGATGATGGAAACGCGCTGCGGGCGGACGCCGATATGACGCAGCCAGCTTGCGTCGAAGGCCATGACGCCCGCCGCCCGCTCATCCTCGTCCAGCGTTCCGGCCCCCGCCGAAGCGCCCAGCGCCAGACGCGGCACCGCGACGATCGCGGGAATGGAACGCAAACGCGAAGGCGTACCTGACAAAGACGGGACGCGTCCGCCCAGCATCTCTTCGGACACGCCGAAATAGCGGGCGAGGACGCGCCGGTCCTCCTCGTCGAGTTTGCGGGGCGTCCCGCGCTTGATGAACTGCTGGATATAGGCGGAGTTGCGTTTGAGCAGGCGGGAAAGATCGGCGTAATTCTCCCCCCGCTCGGCAATCAGCCGGTCCAGCACGTCGCGGGGATCTTCTCCATTACCGATCATGTTTCATCCATAATGAAAGGAATTTTCCTAGACAAGTAGGAAATACATCATGAGATAGGAATAAACCTACTGATTTGCCAAGGGCGAGTCGAACTGGAGGAGGAGATTGAAGACGATGATTTTGCGCGCGATCGAAAAATTCCTGCGAGAAAATGACATTCCGCCGACTCGCTTCGGACGCGAATGCGCGCGCGATCCCCGGCTGGTCTTCGACCTGCGCAGAGGCCGCGAACCGGGCCAACGGGTGACGCGAAGAATAGAACATTTCATGAACACATATCGCAGGAGCGCCAGCATATGACAAGCATGGATCATGGCTTCGCGACCCAAAATCTGGTCCGAATGTGCCGCGCCAAATATTTCCCACTTCCCAGTTGGGCGGGATATTGGGGGCTTTTCCGGGACGTATCGGGATGGGATGCCCGGAAAAACGGGCTTTCGCGGGTTTCGCGGTGCGTCGAAATGACGCGAGGAATTTTTGGCGCGTTTCGGGGTTTGGCAGATCAACGGGCGCTCCTGAAGCCTGAAAAACGGCGGAAATCCGTGGGCGCTTCACACTTTTCGTAAAATCCGCTTCCCACTTCCAATTTTGCCCGGTTTTCTGCGGCATTGCGCCGCCAGAACGTGTCCTTTGGGGGACATCAAAGTGTGAAGTAAAGTGGGAAGCGGAAATGGACATCAGGCGCGTCCGCTGATGATCAGTTCGCGGACTGATTTGACGGCTTTGCCGCCGCCCACATGGTAGGTGGTTTCTTCCTCCTCGATGTCAAATCCGGCGAACAGTTTTCGCACTGTCGGATGATCATTGAGGCTGAGCAGGAACCGGCCTTGCAGGCTCCCCAGCCGCTCCGCCATTTCCTCAAATTCGGGCTGGCCGAACATGCCAGCACCATAGTCTCCCTCGCAGTTGAAATATGGGGGATCGAGGTAGAACAATATGCC
This sequence comes from Sphingobium faniae, assembly GCA_900100475.1. Classification (GTDB taxonomy): domain Bacteria; phylum Pseudomonadota; class Alphaproteobacteria; order Sphingomonadales; family Sphingomonadaceae; genus Sphingobium; species Sphingobium faniae. The sequence goes on from FMTU01000003.1 coordinate 320,060, forward strand.
CGGCCGGTCGTAGCGGGTGAGGAAATCCTGCCATCGCAACCTTTCGATCGTCACTGGCGCGAGGCGCTCATGCAGCGCTTCCAGCATGGGCGCGAGCTTGGTCAAATCGAAGCGGCTGGGATTGAACGGCGTCACGCCGAAAGAGCGGGTGGTGACCTTTCCGCCAAAGGCCAACCGTTGCAGATACAGGAAGCGCGCGGCACGTTGCATGTCCGTCAGGGAGGACGGATCGAGGCGCAACAGCTTCTCGAAACCGGCCCGCGACGCGATCTGAAAGCGGATCATGTCCAGGAAGGCGACATAATGATGTTGCAGGACGCGGAAGAAGGTGGAGACATCCTCCGACCAGTCATTGATGACCTCTGCCTTGGGGCGCAGATCGCGGCGCAGAAAGACGCCTCCCATGCCCACAAACACCTCCGCGTAGGTATGATGCGGTATCGCATTGATGCGGCCGATCACCCGCTTTGCGAGATTGCGCTTGCCGCCGATATAGGGCGCGACCGGACGCACAGGATCGACAGATTGCAAGGGCGTTGAAACGTCATTGTCAGCCGCATGAAGCGGCATGGAAAAGGGACTCGACTCTGTCACGATGTTCTCTATGTGTTCGTCCCGTCCAGCGTTGGATGGCGGGATGGTTTCGGCTTTGGCCAGCCGGATCATGACGGGTCGAGTCCGTCGGCTTGGGGCGTTGGCGCGCCCCATCCCCCGCCCACGGGCGGTGAATTGAAAATTAGAGATTTCGGCGCTATGTAAGGGGAGCGATGCGCGCGACGCGGTGAATTCTTCCCTCCGTAGCGCGAGGCTACTGGCCGTCGACCGCTTAGCAGGGGACAGGAAGTCCCTGCCACGCATCGCTTCTCCCCTCATTGCCGCCTATCCATCAGGATCGTGAGATGACGCGTCTCGGCCGCGATGTTGCGCACACGGCTCCGATGGAAGCTGACGACGATGGGTAGTTCGTCGCCAGCATCCTGACGCACGACAGCCTTCCACACGTTGCCCGCCTCGTCGGCGAAGAAGATCAGCCGATCGGAACCCTGCTGGGCGATGACTAGGGCGCGGGACACAATGTCAGGCAGAAGCCGATAAGCGTCCGGCCCTAGCTCTGGGTGACCACGCGACACGTCGGGCTGGTCGCCTCGCTGCTTGCGATAGACGCCTTCTGGCATGACCACCACACGGGCATTTGCCTGTATCGCCTCCTGTTGGGCCGGATCGAGGATCGCAACAGGAAAAGCGCCGCTGGGCCGCGCCAGAAACTGGTCAAAGGCGGGATCGCGGATGATTTCCCGCAGGGTGGCATCCGCCGCCGCGTCCATACCCGCATCGGTGGCGGCGCGGAGCGAGGCAACGGTTTTTGTGGCGACGGCCCGCAGATGGGCGGTGCCGGGATTGTAGCTGAAGCCGGGATCGATCCCGTCGGGAACCATGATAGGTTGGCCGGTCGCCGGGATGAACATGCGCGCGCCCTGGGGAAGGTTGTGTTCGGGCGTGATGGCCCAGCCCATCCGCTTCATGCGCCGTTCGCTGACCTGCTCGAAATGGCATTTGCAGCCCCAGCCATTGGGCGGAAAGTGTGTCTGCCAGAAGGGATGATCGACCGGCAGGAGAATGCCATACCATGTCATGTGGAGCGGGCGCTTATGCTCTGACGTCGAGGGCAGATAGCGCAGATAGGGGTAAACGTCCTTCTGGCGCTGGATGCGGGTCCAGTGGCCCGACGCCATGCTCATGCGAACGTTGGTGTTGTAGATCGTCCGCAGGCGGCGGTTGTTGACGATGATAGTCTCGTCCGTGCCGGTCAGTTCGGCGTTGGATACCGCGCCCCACCAGCCTGTCTTTCGCAGTTCGGGCATGATGCCCGACTTCCATTCTTCGAACGTGCCGCCGTTGCGGATCACGTCGTCGATCGACGTGCGCATCGAGCGCAGCAGATCGAGCTTCGCGACCTTGGCGACCGTGAAGGCGACAGCATGATTTTCGTGCATCATTTCCGACCAGCGGACGGTCGGCTGCAATGCATCGCGCGCTTCGAAGGCGCGAACGACATCATCAGGCTTCAGGAAGATGGAATAGCCGAGGTTGTCAGCCATCACCGCCTCCTTCGGTCACAGGCCATCACGCCGCGTGGAATGCGTCCTGCTGCAAGCTCACGTTCGACGGCGCGCATCTGGGCCGCGATGTGGCGTTCTTCGATCGGCAGTCCGCGGAGCATTGCCCATCCATGTTCAGTATCGGGGAGGCCCAGATAACGGCGGTATTCATCATCATCGCCGAAATCGGCGGGAAGCGGGTCTATGTCCGATGTTCCGATGCGACAGTTCATGCCAGTTGCAGGCGCTCGGCGCTGCCTCCCACGCCCTTAGAGAGATCGACTTTCCGTCCGGCCTGATGACCGCGCCAGTAGTCATTTTCGAGTCGGCCGCCTTTCGTGGACGCGCTGCGATTGTCGACCGTCGCCAGATCGCCGCCGAAGCGCTTGGCGATATATTGGTCGACAAGCAAGTTGGCGGCGACGGGCGGCATCAGAGCCTTGACCTTGCTATAAACCGCTCTGGCCCAAGCCTCGCAGAACACATCCGCGCGCTGACGCTTGCGTCCGGGGCGGCAGCGCTTGAGATGGACGCGGATATATTCCTGCCGTGCCGCCTTCAACTGGCGAAACAGAACGGTGAAAGCGAAACCGGCGATTTCGGGGACTGGGCCGGGTCCGATGTAAATCCGATGCAGGTCCGCGTCGATGATGACCTTGCAGCCCAGCGCGTGGCGGACAGTCATGCATAGCGCCGTTTCCCATAGCGGCGGGCGCTGTGTCGCCGTGCCCTTTGCCTTCGCTTCGCCGATTTCCGACAGCGCAATGTCATCCATGGACAAGTCATGCTCATCCATTAGCGCACGGGCTTTCGCCAGCGCGGCGGCGGCCTCATGCTCGTTGGAGGATTTAGCCAGGGCGAGGCATTTCCTGATCTTCGAGAGCAGTACGTGGCGGTCGTCCGACATTATTCGAGACCCAGTGCGTTCTTGTAGGTCTCCAGCAACGCTTCCGCTTCCATGCGGGAATTGCGTTCCAGTTTCCGCAGCCGGATGATCGCCCGCATCGTTGCCACGTCATAGCCATTGGCCTTGGCCTCCAGATAGATATCCTTGATATCGTCAGCGATGGCCCTTTTCTCTTCTTCCAGGCGCTCAATACGCTCGATCAAGAGGCGCAACTGTTCGGCGGCCACGTTACCTTCGGACATCAATTTTCTCCCTGAGTAGCAAGTTGGATCGCGGCGTCGAGCTGGACGGCGAAGCCCGCCCGTTCGAGCGCCTGGACAAGGGGCTGATCGTCCATAGCGCCGAGGGCGTCGGACAGGATGGCGCGCGCTTCGGTTTCGCTGTCGGCCGCAAGCAGCCGATCGACAATGTTGCCCGTCATCGCGTTGGCGACGCGATAGCCGTCCTCCGCGATCATGCGGTCCACGATGCCGTCGGCGTCGTCGTGGCCGTCGTCATCCAGTTCGGCAAAGCTGGCAGCGGATGGGACTTCCGCCACCGTTTCATGCCAGTCACTTCGGATTGCCTCGAAGCGTTCTGGCCCGAAAACAAGACGGCCCTGATAAGGGGCGACCTTCGCCAGATCGAGATTGTCCGCCTCATAGGTCAGGGTGACGTGAGGCAGATAGGAGGGATGATCCCAGCTAGCGCCCGCGTCCCGCATTTCGCGGTGTCGCCATTGCAGGTCGACGGATTGAAACAGCAATGCAACGGCCCCGTCATCGCCCAGCCGTTCGACCAGGCGCGGGCCACCGGGGCCGACAATGACCTCCCCGGTGTTGGAGCCGAATTGCCCCATGGCAAACCAGTTCACCGGCCGTTTGGAATAGGTGACCGTGACATGCAGATCGTCGGCCGGAAGCGTAGAGGTGAAACCCTGCGACCGCGCCCAGTCCAGCACTTCGCTGGCATTGAGAAGCTGGCGATAAACATAAAGCGGGCGTGGATCGTCTGCCGCGAAGCTGACAACATCCTTGCCATTTTCAGGGATTGGCGACTTGCGCAATTTGTCAAACTGGCCGTTTTGCTTGTCTTCGGCCCACTGGGGGGCGGCGCTGGATGGAGCATCGGGATCATCACGGCGCACGAAGCCTTCGCCATAGGTGTCACGGAAGCTGTCTTCCGTGCGGACCCAGCCATTGCTGGCATGGATCGCGTCCGTTTCCGCGTTGGCCTTGGTGTCTTCCTCCTCCTCGACGATACGGCGCACGATGGGTGCCGCGACATCGGGGCCAAAATTCCAGTCGGTCCACCAGCGCGCCACCTGTGCGGTGAAACTGTCGGTCAGATCGTCCGCGTCGGTCTTAACGACCTCCAGCTTGACGTCGGCATGGACCTCACCCTGTGAGCGCGAAGAGCCGTTGTCCGTGGTCATCGTCTGCGACAGCACGATCTTGGCGATGGCCGCGTCCATATAGAGGCAGAGCTGATGATAATCGCCCATGCCGGAACGGGCGGCGGTCAGCAGTTCCACCGCCATGCCTTCGGGAACGACAAATCCGCTATCCGTCGCAATGGCCTGAAGCGCCATCAGCAGCTTGTTGATGTCATCGCTGCTGGAGCCGCGCGGATAGGTGCCCTTCGCCGTCGGGGTGCCGAATTTATCGAGGAAGATATTCCAGAAGCGGATGCCGTTCCGCTTGAACAGGGTGGGCCAGTAAAGCCAATGGGCAAGGCCGTGGCCATAGGGCTGATCGTCGTCGGCTGCGCCCACGCTGTGCACCCAGAACTTGCGTTCGGGCATGATCTCGCCCTGCATGCTCGTGGGCGTGAGCATCCGCAGCTGATCCTCATCATCGAACCTGAAGCGGCGGGCATGGCGCACCTTCATGCCGACGATGTCGAACAGCCCGTCGCGCTGGCCCCACATCAGTTCGGCCACGCTGTAGCCGTAGAAAGAAGCCATCAGCATCTTGCGGGTGATGCGATCCCAGGGCAGGCGCTTGAGCGTCCGGTCGAACGCTTCCGCCGCCTTTTCGGCGCGCGGATCATCATCGTCCCCGGCGATCACATTCCAATCGCGCGCGACGACTGCGCCGATGCGCTGTTGCATCGTCGAAAAGACCTGGTCATCGTTGAACACGACATCATAGGCGCCCCAGTCGATGGCGGTGGCCAGCTTGGGGTCTTTGGCTTCGCGCAGGCCGCGCACCCATGGCTGGGTGATATCGCGGCCGTCGCGAGTGGTGGCGATCTCTGTCGTCAGATCGGGCGACGGTCGGGGAACGGCAGTCGTTCGGCCGAATGAGCGGTAGGGCGCAGGACGTTGGGCCATTAGAAGGACAATCCGGTTGACCGGCGGCCGACAGTGCCGAAGCCGGTGGTGGTGATGACGGTTTCAGCGGCGGAGGAACGGGTCTGGTTGAGGACATGAACGTCCATCGGGCCGACGTCCTCGTCAGCAGCCGCGCGCAGGTGCATGAGCGCGATCGCGTTGTCGCCATGGCGCTTGCCCTTCGCTCCATCGGCCTTCGACTGGATGGAGCCGTCGGGAATTTTCGGGACGCCCTTGACCAGCTTGACCATCCGCAGGTCGTTGAGCGTTCCTTCGTCCTTGGGGATGATGAAGGTCCGATCTTCCAGCCCGGCCTTGAGCTTGGGCATGAAGGCGAGATAGCTCTTGTCGCTGGCCATCACCGCTTCAATGCGGTTCGCTCCCCATTTCTGCTGGGCATATTCCGCCAGCGCCGAGCCGTTGCCGCGCGCGTCCATCTTGCCGGAACAGAAGTTCGGCATCCGCGACACGATCCAGTTGAGCACGAATTCCTGCTCGCGGAAGGGCACGTTCCGCATTTCGAGGATGAATCGGCAGATCAGATTGAGGTGCTGATCGAGCTGGCCCGCTGCGATCGGCGAGACGTCGCCATTGCGGGCGAAGTCCTGACCGAAGAACGACCGGCGCAATGGGTCGAAGTCGCGCAGCCACGGCCCGACCTCATCTTCCAGAAACTCGCGCACGAATTCCTGCCGATATTCGTCGGACTGTTGCTCGAAGCCATCGGGGCATGTCAGGCGGATGACGGGCAGTTCCGGCGACATGGCGGCTATGATGGTGGCGCGGGATAGATAGACACCGGAGCCGCGCGACGGAATGACGTCCAGTTCCTCCTCGGCTGCATCGCCATAGCGCTTGCGGAGGGACGCTTCCCACGCCTTTTCCTTCTCCGCCGACCATTCCTCGCCATTTCGCAGGCAGATGCGTTTGAACAGGCCGTCCGCCAGTGCTTCGGCCAGCGTGATGCGCATGACGTGCCCCTCCTTCTTTCCCTCCCGAATTTCTTCGATCAGCAGGTTGAAGGGATTATCCGCCCCGTCATGGGTGGAAATGACAACGACATGACTGCCCCACATGGTGAGCGCCATCGCCGCCTTCAGCAATTCGTCCAGATCGTCGTGGAACGCGGCTTCGTCGATCAGAACCTTGCCCTGCATGCCGCGAAGCGAGCGCGGCTTGGAGGACAGGGCGATAACGGCCTTGCCTGACGGGAAGTCCACGCGGAGCGCCTTGATCCCGTTTTCCGACCCATCGTCGAACAGGAATTCGGACGAGCCGGTGGCGACCTCGTCAAAAGCCTTCGCGAAGTCGCCGACATAGCCGATGAACTCCCGCGTCATGTCGAGATTATAGGCGATGTAATAGACGTTCTGCGGGCGAAAGGCGGGCGCGGCTGTCAGCACGGCATCGGCGGCGAAACCATAGGTGATGCCGGTGCGTCGTGATTTTTCAATGACCAGCAGCTGATGCTGGGCGCTCAGCGCAATCGCCGATGCCTGGTAGGGCAGGAGCAGCTTGATATCGGACAGGGCGCTGGTCATTTTCGGCGCACCTTCCGCGACCGGCGTGATCGCACTGCAGCGCGCTCATCGCGATCGCACGGATCGAACCATTCGGCCTCGCCCCGGCCAACGCGCTGGAGAAATTCCGCCGCCTCGCGAAAGCCAGATTGGCCATCCAGCGACACAAGATCGAGGTGCGGCACGGCCTGCCAGTTCTTGGCTGGCATCCGGTGGTTGGAAATCCGGATGAGCCAGGGCCGATCCGCGCGGTCGGAAAGGTGAATATAGCGCGAGCAGGAGCCGGGATTACGGCTCGCGCGGATGCATACCAGCGTCAGGCGGCAGTCTGCCGCCGCCTCGCCCAGCTTGAGCGCCAGATTGAGGATGTCGGTGGGCGTTGCGGCTGGTTTGCCCGCTCCGCATCCGGTTACGAGGCGAAGCATGGTCACAGACCCATGCCTTTCAGCCGGGCGATGCCGACGACCTGACAGGCGAGTGCCGATCCCGTATAGCCGCCCACCTGATAGCGGGGGATGGGGCTGTCCCCCAACCGGAACTGCTGCACCCTGACGCCAGCACGAGCGAGATAATCCAGGGCAGCCTTCAGGCGGCGCGGCGGCACCGCGTCGGCGCTGAAGCCCGCGATCGGCGTTTCGGCGAACCTGTCCAGGGCGGCGAACAAATCCGTCACGCCGCCAACCCCAGCAGCTTGGCCTTGATGCGGTCGATGGCGGCTTCGGATGCCCCGGCGTCCCGTGCGGCTTCCACCGCATCGTCGGCGGCCTTGCGCCGAGCTTCCTTGGCCGCTTCCTCGCGGATGCGGGCATCGCGTTCCGCGTCGATCTTCGCCGAGGAAAGCAGTTCCTTCGTGGCCTTGGCCAGCAGATGGAAATCCTTGGCGCTGACGTCGGGGTCTTCCTCCGACGCCATGGGCAGGACCATCCGGGTGCCGATGCTGGTCAGCATGTGCACCATCAACTTGCCCTCGGCATTGTCGGTGCCGCCAAATTCCGATGCGAACGCCTCCGCGACCGAACGCACGTCGCGCTGGCGGGAAGCCAGTTCCGAATATTGCTTGGCATAGCGGCCGACGGCAGAACGCGACCGCTTATGGCCTAGTTCGGCCAGCCTCCCCACGATGTCGTCAATTGTGGCACCTGCCTCCATCGCCTGAAGGACGGCGGCCTGGACACCGTGCGGCAGCGTTTTGAGCGACGATTTGCGCCCCATGTCACCGCTTGCCCGTCTTGTGACGCCAGATATCCTCGACGCGAAGGCGACCTTCGGCCACCTCGCAACCGTTCGGCAGGATCGATGCGACCACATAGGGGCCGCAGTCCGTCACCTCGACAAGGTTCAGGTCATGCTGGGCGAGCCAGCGCATCTGTTCGGCCACGGCCGGGCGGGGGAAACGATGGCCCAGTCCGGTCAACAACACGGTCAGGACATCGTCATTTTCCTCGCCGCCGATGTCGTTCAGCAGATCGAGGATGGCGCGCCGCACAAGGGGCAGGATCGCTTCGGGGATCATGGCCGCAGCCCCCGGTCGACAAGGATTTTCAGATAATCGTTGGTCGTCTCAAGATGGGTGGAAAGCCCCTTGAAGGATGCCTCCATCGCACTGACCCGCTCAGCCAGATCACCCATTTCCGCCATAAGCTGGACGCGCGTCGGCGGATCGTCCCGCTCGTCCTTCAAATCCTTTATGGCGTTGGTCGTCGCGACCTGATCGACCTTGAGCTTGTCGACGGTGAGCTTCAGCGCGTCGAAATCGTCCTTCGACGGAAATTTCTGCCGCAGCCAAAGAAACCCGGCGAGCAGGATAAGAGGCGTGATCGTGGATGCGATCGGCCAGAGGTCAATGATAAGCTGAATCCAGTCAGGCACAATAAACCCCCGACTGGCGATGATCGCAATTGGACACGGTGCCCCCATGAAACGGCGTTGAAATGCCGGTTCACGATGGCTGAATATCGCTTGGGGTCATGGTGTCCCTCGGGGGACGCGAGGGCGCTCTATTGACCCGGCGCGGTGTCGAACATGTCGAGTTGCGCGGGATCGCGCGGGCGCGCAGGAAAGACGAAAGGCGTGGCCTTGCTGCCTTCATCCGTCTTGCTGATCAAGCGCGAAAGGTGGCGGCGCGGCATGCGCAGGATAGCCGCGCCTTCCACAACTGTCATCCGCTTAGCGCGCACCGCTGCCACAACACCAGCCCGCCGCGCCTTTTCAAGCGGCCTTCTGCCAGCAGGGATGGGCAACCGCTCGCGCTGGAAGGCATGCGTGAAAGTTGCAGCCTTATCCGCACCTATGATGTCCAGGAACGGGTTCCGGTGCGGATCGACCGGGACATAGACGTCCTGCCCTGCAAAGGCGTCGACGATGCACAAGGTTTCGTAAGCGCCGATATGAGCAGCCATTTCCAGCATGATCGGCGGCCACGCAGCATCGGCCTGCACATCTGCCGGGATGGGGAGGTCGTGGATATGGAGAGTGCGAGCGCGCGCCATCAGTCGCGAACCTCCTTCCCACGGTGGCGGCGGAGCTTCCGGCCCAGCAGGCGGATCGCCGTGTCCAGTTCGGCGGTCGTCCACATATGGCTGTTCGGGATCAGCTCCAGCGCCACCTGAAGATAATGGCTGTGGTGACCACGGATGACGCGATCGGCGAGCAGCGGCTCGGCCAGTGCATTCAGCACGGCATGGCGGTCCGCGTGGAGATCGCTGTAACCCGGCGTGTGATCGGAAATCGTGCCCACCTCCTCAGCCGTGGGCCATTCGACGCCGCAACGCGACAGCCAGCCCTTGAGGGCTTCGATCACGCTGGCGGCCTTGCGATGGTCGAGGAACTTCAGTGCCGACACGCCCGTCTGGCGCTCGACGAAGGCCGAGATGGCGCGGTCGCCCGGTTCATCTATCGCTCCCAACCAGTAGAGGGACCACCACAGCGCCTTGATCTTGCCGATATGGGCGCGGTGCCCCATCGGGCCTTTCCAGCCCTTGTTGAAATGGTCGAGCATCCGGCCGAGATCGCCGATCGACATATCCGACATGCTGGCCTTGCCGACCAGTTTGACCTGAATGTCCTTGCGCATGTCGTCGTCGATCCCCTGCCGCTTGCAGGCGGCGCGGACGGCGATGATCAGGCGCTGGCAGCCATATTCGGGTTTGCCCTGGCGACGTGGCTGTTCGGAATGAAGCCGACGGACTTCAGCCATGGAGCGCCCTCCGCTTCTCCAACTCGCCCAACAGCTTTTCGGTCGGGACGGCCGAAAGGTCGATCGCAGCGGACGCCGGTGCAATGGCACGATCCCGACCCGGCAAGCGGACGAGGTGCCCGCGATCGATCAGCCGGTGGATGCGATTATGGACGGGACCAGTGGATTTGCCGCCCAGGGCCACCATGATTTCCCGCATGGTGGGCGCGATGCCATGTTGCGCGTAATATTCCTGAATGAAGGTCAGGGTCCGGTGCATTTCCGGGGTCATATGATTTCGTCCTGTCCAGGGTTCTTGGCCGCATGAAGCTGGCGCAGAAGATCATTCAGCGCCCAGCTATTGGAGACCTCGAATTCCACCTTCACGATGGTGCTTTTCGGGCGCGAGACCGTGGCGAAGGATTTGACCTTCGTGTGCGGGCGGTCCGCCGAGATGAAATAGGAGTCGTCGCCCATCACTGGATGCTCCTGGCGACGGGTTGATCCTGCAGCGTTGCGGCATGAACCATGTCGGCAAGCAGTCCCGCGACATAGTCGATCTCGTCGCCATCTAGGCGGACGCATAGGCCTTCACCGTCGCGTGTGATGGCGATGGTCAACGAGCCTTCGTCGGCGGAAAAGGCGATACCGCTTTGGCCCTGTGGCGCGAGGGCTGTGCCCACTTTCGTCTCGAAGCCGCTCGCAATTATCTGCTTCATAGGTTTAGTCATGCGGTTGTCCTTGGAAATGCTTGTGAAAATGGACGGCGAGTTCACGCATGCGCTGCGGATCGGCGAGGTCGGGAATGTCGAGGACTTCCTGCAGCGCTTCGACGGGGCGGGTCTGGTCGCGCGCTGTCGTCATGGCGAAGCGGATCGGCTGGGGCGTGTCGGCCGCTATGATGTAGACGCGGATCATGATCGACCGCACCTTTCGGGATGGTGCGCCGACAGAGCCGCCAGCAGGTTTGCCGATGCGATCTGTGCGTCGTCGACCCACAGATCGGGATTGGCGGCGACGTTGATGCCGCTGGGCGCGACGTCATAGTGCCGGGACGGCGACTGGATCACCATGTCGCGGTTGTCGTGGAGCCAGACGCGGATTTGCGCCTGCCTGCGCGCGCTGGGGCGAAGCGCTCCCTTCTGCCATTTGCCAAGGAACCCGGAATCTCTGGCGACAGTTTCGCCAAATGCCCCCCGGCTCATGCCGGAGCGGGCGAGGAAGGCATGGATTTCCTCCAGCAGCGTCATGCGACCTTCCTTCCCCCGTGGCGGTTCCATTGTTCGATGGCGACGGCGTCATTCCGTTCGAAATCTTCGATCGCCAGACCTTGCGCGCCGCAGGCGACACGGGCGCAGGTCACCTGCGTGATGACCGTGCCCTCCCGCGTTTCGCGCGCGCGGATGACAGGCACCCGCCCGCAACTGCATCGTTCGGCCCGCATCATGACATTGCCGCCAGTTCGGCGTGGAGCCGTGCGAGCTTCTGTTCGCAGTTCCGGATTTGATAAGGCAGGCGGTGGCGACGAAGGGTCCGCTGCTTGAGGAGCCGGCCATATTCGTCGAGTTCCTCGCCGGTGAGGCTGCGCTCACCGGATTTCGCCTCGATCTCGTCGATACGTCGCAAGAGGATGGCTGGTTTCACTGCGCCGCCTCCATGAGTTTGACAGTGGCATTGCCCCGCCAGCGGTCGAGCAGGACAGCGCCAGCCGAATAGGAGCAGCTTGCCGTGATGCCCGCCACGCGCAAGGTGTTGGGGTCGCCGCGCCGGAAATGGGCGCGGTGATTGCCAACCAGCGCGGCAATGATGTCCGCCGCATCCGAACCGTTTCTGATCTCTTCCAGGACAAAGGCCATTGCATCCTGAAGCCGGGCGCGCATCGTGGGCGTCATTCCGCAGCCTCCTCGACAGATACCAGTTCCGGATCGACGGCTTTCTTTTCCGCGCGGTCGATAAAGAATTCTTCGGTCTGATGGTTGCGGGCACCCAGCCAGAGCAGAAGCTGCCCCAGTTCATCGCCCTTGCTGATCGCGGCGATGCATGCCTGTTTGTCGAGCTTCGTGGTGATGCGGAGTAGTTCGGCCATGCCGAGGTCCGCCAGTTGTTCGACCAGTTGCTCTGCCTTCAGCCCGTCATGCTTGAGCGAGGGCGTCGACATGCGGTTGCCGATCTTGCAGCCCGCCAGTGCCACCGACTTGGTTTTCCCGTCCGTCATGGAAGGTGCGGCGACCGCCCACCATGCGCGCAGCCGGATGAACAGGTCTTTCATCCGCTGATTGAGCGGGGCGGCGAATTCGTCATGCGCGGCCTTGATCCGGGCAATGGAACTTTCGCCATCGAGCCGCAGCTCATCCAGCTTGTCGAGCAGATCGCGATATTCGGCGATGACCGCGACCGCTTCCTCTACGGTCTGCGGGGCTTCCAATGCGGGAGCCTTCTTCCTTGCCATTAGTGGTTTCCTTCCGTGGTAATGCCGGGTGTGAGTGGCGACATGAGGGGGATGGCTGTCTGACAACGGGCGCATTCGGCCATGATCCGGCCGACCAGCCAGTTGCTGCCGCCGCAGCCGGGGCAGGTGTTGGTTTCGGTCTGGCGATAGAGGACCACATGGCCGCGCTCGCCGGGCAGCGCGCGATAATCGGTGCGGGGCGGCGTCATGGCAGCACCGCCATGATGCCGATGCCCAGCACGAGCAGCGGGACGAAGATCAGCGCCGCCTGGCGCAGGACGATGTCCATTTCGACCGTGCCGATCTGCACCTCGCTGTCGGAAAACCAGCGGTGCGCGAGCGCGTAGAGGCGGGACATCATGCGTCGCCTCCATCGCTGTTGTTGGGGCAGGCCGGGCAGGCGGCGGCATATTGATGATGGATCTGATTGCGCGGCGGTCCCTTGCGGCGGCGGTTCCGCATGCAACTGGAGAGCGGGATCGGGCCGAACAGCGGACAGGTGACGTCTTCCGCGCCGTAGGTGGCGCGAACCAGCCGCTCGGCCTCTGGATAGCTGCCCGCATAGCTGCGGTTGATGATGCGGCTGATGTAGCCGCTGGATTTGCCCAGTCGCTCGCCGACGACGCGCTGGTTGTCGGTGTCGCAGGCGCTGGCCAGCAGGCGCACCCATGCGGGCATATCCTCGCCCCACGCGACGGCCGCGCGTTCGAGGTTCGTTGCGCTAACATTAAGAGACATGGTGAATCTCCGCGGCTAAAAATTTTTGGGTCGGAGACAGGGGGAAGCGTTCACCGCTGTTGCGGTCGATGAGGGCCACCACGGTGCGGCGGCGGTCATATTCGACCGATGGGTGTTTCGAGCCGGATGGACGGCCCAGCCTCCAGTGCGGCTGTTCGCCATCGCCGCGATCTGTGCGGACGAGATAGCCAGCGCGCGTGAGCTGGTTGAGGAAGTTCCGTGCGGGTCTGCGATCGACGCTGGCGGCCATGCAGAGTTCGACAAGGTCAAATGATCGCATCACGCGGATGGCCGACCAGATGCGCTGCCGCGTCGAGCGCGGTTTCGGTTCGCGCGGGACCGCCCCCACGGTCGGCGGGTTGCGGAAGGCTTTCGCCTTCTGATGCATGATATAGCTCTCCGGTTTGTCGATCCGCTCAATCAGACCGGCCCCGCGCCAGCGATTGAGCAGTTCAAGAATGTCGCCGAGCGGCAATGTCGGGCCGTCGCTGCACACAATGTCAGCGATGGACAGAGGAGCCTGGGCGAAGCGAAGCAGGGTCCAGGCCGCCAGTTTCGGATTGTGCATGCGCGTGACGGTGACGAAGTTCACGGACGGCCCCCGCGATCCAGCGCATGAGCCAGCTCACCCGCGATGTGGACCATCCGATCCTTTTCTCGGACCTCATCGGGTGAGGCCGTTCCGTGCATGGCGCGTCCGCAGAGATGGAGCGCCTCGCCTGCGATCTTGCGATGCAGGATCGTCATGTCTTCGCGGCTCAGTATCAGGGCGAAGATTTCTTCGCCGCGTTGCTCGGCTTCACGAAGAGCCTTGCCCAGGTCGCGTTCGAGCTTTGCCTTGACCGGCGGCTGCATCGGGTTGGGAAACCGGGCCGTCATGCGATTTCCCTCCGACGGACGGGAACGTCGCCATTCGCCACCGGGCGGCTGCCCCACCATGCGGCGTCGACTTCGGCCACGCCTTCTTCAGCGGCGAGGCGCTGGGCCGCGCGCAGGTTCGTGACGATGCGGCGGGTGATGCCCTTGCAGCGCTGCCGGAACATGTCGGCAAGATCGTCGGCGACGGCCACCCTTGTGCAATAATGGTCCCTCAACTTGAGAGTGTCGGCCGGGGAGGCCGGTTGTGCGGGGGTGGCGATCAGGATGCGGTTATCGAACCGCTCCCATTCCTTCAGCTTCACCGGCAGCGCTTCTTCCCCGATCATCAGGATGGGGATCGACGTCGCGTCGTGAATGTCGCGGATGATCTCGACCGAGCGTTTCTGGACCAGATGGTCCATTTCGTCGATGATGATGGGGCGCGGTTCGTGGTTGAGTTGGTCTATGACCTGCCGCAGCAACCGGGCCACGGTTCGTTCCGGGCGGGTGATGCCCAGTTCTTCAGCCAGGGCTTCGAGCAATGAGCGTTGCGACCAGACAGACTGGGCGACGACATAGGCCGCCCCGGTGCGCGCCGCCGTGAAGGCGGCCGCGACCGTCTTGCCGTATCCGGAAAAGCCATAGAACAGGCCCATGCGGGGGGCTTCCTGCCCGGCGTCCTGACAGTCCAGCATGGTGCGGAGCGCCAGCGCCATATTGGTCAACTGGGCGCGCCCGGCGGGCGTATCTCCCAAATCAAGCCGTGGCTGGGTGGCAAAGTGGTTCATCGGCGTTTCCTCCGTTGTGAATGGCTGTTGAAAGGCGGTTGTCATGCGAACCCCCGGCGGCGCTGGGCCGGGGCGGGCGACGGTGCGCCGAAATCGGCGGCAATCATTTTCTCCGCCCGATATTCGGACGTGGTGGCATAGAGGCGCGCCCGACGAAGGGCTTCCGGATCGACCGTTTCGCCGCGCTCGGCCGCGAAGATGAGCGCGTCGGCTTCCGCCATCTTCTCGGCGGGCGTTCTCGTGGCGCGGGAAGGTGCCGTGGCCGTCCGGGCCAGCGCCTCTTCCAGCCGCGCCTGATCCGGCACCGAAGGCGATGGCGCGGTGGCGATGCTGTCCATGGCGGGCGTGGATGCGGGGCGCGATGGCATCGGCAGATGAGCCAGCTTGCCCGCCCGCTCCGCCTCGTCCCGCAGCACGGTGTCCATGGCCTTCTCGACGGAGAAGGATGCCTTTTTCTTGCGAAGCTCGACGCGCTGGGCGTTGATGAGGTTGGCCATTTCGCGGCGGGCGGCGAGTGCCATTTCCCGCTGGGAGAAGCCCGCGCGCTCGACGTTCACGGCGGTGTCGATATATTCGCCCGCTTCGTCAAAGACGTAGAGCGCGCCAAGGTCGCCCTCGTCCCAGCGCAGCATGACCTGTTTGCCCATGAACGGAACCAGCGTGTCGGCCCAATAGCGGCCATTCTTCCACCGAACGCCGCGCTTGGTCACCATGGACGGGCCGATCACCGCGCTGAAGGCGATCTTGAGGATGCTTTCAGGCGGGGCGGAGCGCGCCGGTTCGGGGGAGCGCTGCCATTTTTCCATCGGCGGCATGCCGATCATGCTGTGCCTGCGCTGGTGATAGGTGCCGTCTACCCACGCATCCAGAATGCGTTGCAGCTCGGCGCTGTCGATCCCGGCCTCTATGACGGCCCGGCCCTTCTCCTTCTTCGCACGGGCGCGAAGTTGCTGCGCCTGCGCGACGTTATGACCAAGGAAGCCCTTGAGCATGGAGGCGCGCTCGCGGTTGAACGTGCCGAACACCCGCTCGATATGCGGCTTGTCCTCCGGGTGGCCGGGGAGGCAGGGGTCCAGTTTGATGCCGACCGCGTCCAGCGACGCGATGATGGACGCGTTGATGAAGCCGGAGCCGTGATCGACCTTGAGGATCGCAGGCATCGCCCCCCATGCCAGCATGGTTGTCACCAGCATCTGGCGCACGGACTGGGCGCTTTCGCTTTCCACCACCATGAACCGGGCGCGGCGCGACCAGCGGTCGATGATGCCGAGGATGGCCTTGCGGCCGTCGGTGCACATCACGTCCGCCTTGGTCGTGTCGATCTCCCACATTTCGTGGGCGTAGGAGACGGTCGCATCCATGCGGCCGAGCGCCGGGCGATACATGGACTTGAATTTGTCCGGATCGCGTTCTGCCGTGAGCAGGACTTTATGTTCTTTCTCGACGCGACGCATGTAGCGCTTCAGCGTTGGGAGGGACGGAAGATTTGCGAACTCGGCTTGCAAAAGTTCCATGACGCGCGTGGATGCATGCTTGTGGTCGGCGAGGATGACCAGGACGGCGTCCGCGACGTCGGGGTGACGGTCGAACCAGTCGCCCTTGGGGCGGCCGACGGAACGGGTGACGGAAAGGTTGGCGGGCGCAGTCCCGTCGCGGAGTCCATCCTGAGCGGATTTGGGCAGGTGCAATATGCTGAAGAAGCGAGCCTCGCCCCCACGCACCACCCGTGTCTCATATGCCCAGCCTTCAAGGTCGGCGCGGATCAGGACGCCCCTTTTCGTGGTCGGAAGACCGGGCAGGCGGAGGTCGGCGATTTCCTGCGCGCTCAGATATGCGGCTGGCCCCCCGATGACCGTCATGAACCGCCTCCGGGATTGATGTCGGATTGATGTTGAACGGAAGGCGCTGAAAACCGTGCCATTTTGGTCCGGCGTTCATTTTTTCGGGGGCGAACGTAGAGCAAACAAGACTCGGCCCGGCGCGTATGATAGGCAGCGATCATGCCGCGTCGCTCCGGCTTGTCATTGACAGGCGTGTGCCTGTCTTTCCGTAACGCGAGGGCCAGATGGTTTTGGGATGTGTGCCGAGGAAGTCCGCAATGATCTTCTCAGCTTTGGCTGACACGCGCGCGTGGAGAGCGAGCGACATTTGCTGGCGCGACATGCCGTTGCAGCGGCCCAGCGCTGCTAGGGTGGACCCAGCCTTGCGAACCGCTGCCTTTATGTCCTCGGGGTGCATGTCGCTTGATTGCACGTCACTTCTCTCTCTGGCTGTCTGTTGACATGCATAATGACAGGTAAAATGACAGGTCAAGAGAAAAATGATAGGTCTCGTGTTGTCGGCTGGTCTCCCGACGCCGCTTTGCGCCTTAAGCAGGCGGTCAAATCCTTTGGAAGTCAGGCGTCTGTCGCGGAAATGGCCGGGCTTTCGCGGCCTTCACTGGTAGAGATTTTGGCGGCGCGCTCCGTACCCACCAACCAGACGCTGGAAAGCCTCTGCCGAGTGCTGGGCGTCAAGGAAGACGATATTGTGCAGGGAGCGGCCCTAAGGACAGAGCATGGCAACATGGCTTTCGTTCCGCTTCATGACGTGCTGGTGTCGGCCGGTTATGGCGCAAGCGCCGTCGAAGCTGGCGAGTCGCCGGAGCATCTCGGTTTCCCAAGCGGATGGCTCCGTCGACAATTTGGCGATCCCCAAAATCTTCGCGTGGTTCAGGTTAAGGGCGACAGCATGTTTCCCACGCTGGGGGATGGCGATCTGGTGATGATCGACCTGTCCCGACGCGAACCTGTCGACGGGATTTTCGTTTTGCGGCTCGATGAGCAGTTGATGGTCAAGCGGGTGCTTTTCCCGACTGCTCGACGCATCCTGGTGACGAGTGACAACCGGGATTATGAACGGTGGGACCGCATGATCGATCTCGAAAACGGTGCGACGAGGGATGGATTTAAATTGATCGGCCGCGTGGTGTGGGCAGGCAAGGCGATCTAACGACGAGGGGGGTAAATGACCAAGGCACGACCAGATGGTTCTGGGCAGATTACCGGAGCATGGGTGCTATTGCTGCTAGGCATGCTCGTTTCTGTGGTCGGTATATTCAGAGATGTAAGCACTTATCCTAGCATTGATTTAGCGGATTTGGCGGCCAAATGGATGATGATCTATGTTGGCGGCGCAATGATCACCATATCTTTCTTCCTGTTTTTGGCGGGGTGGATCATCCGTGCGATTTGGTTTCTTCCCGGTCGCGATGATGCTGTTTTGGTGAGCAATGGCCTCCAGCCGCTGGGGGAGGATGGCGAGCAACCCACGATCCTTTCGGAAGAGCCGGGGCGGCCGATGAATTTCCGCACTGCTTTTCTGATCATTGGGGGGATGCTCCTGCTGCTTGGCGTTGTCGTTTCCTATGGTGAATACAAACGACAGGCTGTCTCAACGGAATATGAGGCCGTTGGCGCGAACACCAGCAATGCAATTATCGAGAACATCATCGGAAACTGAATCCTGTCATATGTTCCTCTTTTGTTCTATATGTTCTCCATCGACCGAGTCGCGGATGGAGGCATCTGGTGCGTTGGCAATTTCGCATGTTCAATCAGCCTGCGGGGCCGCGGCGGAACAGCCAGTCGGCTGCGTGGGCTGATGCCTCAAGGGCCGGGCATGTGCAGATCGACCAGTGGGACCGTCATTTTCTGACGGTGCCCGCCAATGTCATCTGCGATCCTTTCGGGCGATTGGATCAGGAGAAAGATGATGAAACATTTCAAGCCCGATGCAACTACAGCCAGGCCCAATTTCGCGAGGTGGTTGCTGGCGCAGCAGAAGAGAGACGACCAGATCGGCGAACTGGCGAAGGCCGCGCGCCGCGATCCAAGATTTCCGATCGAAGGGTGCGTCGCTGACGTCGGCACCAGGCTGAACAAGCTGGAGGCGGACCCCGACATGCATTGCGCCCTTGAGGACGCGGAGCTGGAATGGTTGTCCTATTGATGCGCCGGATGCCGCGACAGGAATTGCTGGAACGGTTTGTCAGCGCCTTGCGGGAGGAGCCAGAGTTCAGAACAAGGCATTCGCGCGAGTTGCTGGCGGTCGGCCAGCGCGCCAATCAGGTCGCCTCCCGGCTTGCGGCTCTGATTGATAACGGCAGCTTCATGGTGATCTGTGCTGACCCCATAAATGCTCATGGAGCGCCGGGGCGATGGGGAGCCGACGAGCCTGATCCGGCTGGTCCGCCGCGTTCGGCCCATAATATGTTGGCGGCCCCACCGCCGCGTCGAGAAATGTGAGGCGATTTTAAGGCCGTATGGCGCACGATTGGCCCGTGGGCGGGGTTGATGCCTCAAACGGCGTCAACCCCCATGGGCATCGTGCCCACGGGCAATTAGGGGCTATTCCCTTCCGCCTCTTCCGTGCCAACATGCGCGAGAGGCGAAAGAGGCTTGGCGATGCTCAATGAATGGTCGGATCGGCAACCGGATGCACCAGCCTCGCCCTGGGCGCGGATGGCGGATGGTTCCATCATCGCGATCGTCTCTATCGGCACCTTGATTTTCCTGCTGGCCGGACTGAGCGGCCTTGTCGGCCTGATTTGGTGAAGTGGCCTTGCAATATCGTTCCTGTGCTGCGATCTGGCGAATAGGCCGCAGCCAATAGCCATGCGTGTCCCTGCAGGGACATCAATCGCGTTCCGGCCGCCCCGCTATCCGGTGGGGCATGGATCAGACACCCCCTTCCATCCGCATAGCGCGAACGGGCACCTTCAAATCGAATGAGGGTGTCGATGTGCATTTTGGCCCGTCGAAACTGGCTGAGATCGCCGCCGCCTATGATCCGGCATCCGATCCGGCCCCGCTCGTCATCGGCCATCCGCAACTGGATCATCCGGCCTATGGCTGGGTGGAGAGCCTGACGGTCGAGGATGGCGAACTGATCGCCACGCCGTCGGACATCGAGCCGAGCTTTGCCGAAGCCGTCCGCAAGCGCCGATACGCCAAGGTTTCGCCCCGTTTTTATACGCCGGGCCATCCCGGCAACCCCAAGCCCGGCACTTGGTATCTCAAGCATATCGGGTTCCTGGGCGCACATGCGCCCGGCATTAAGGGACTGGGCACCGTCGCCTTCTCCGAAGGCGATGATCAGGGCGTCGCCACTTTTGAATTTTCCAACAGCAAGGATGCATCCATGAACAAAGACGCCCTTGAGGCGAGCTTTGCCGAGCGCGAAACCGCGCTTGGCGAGCGCGAGCGGACGCTCAATGAGCGCGAGCAGAACATCGGACAGCGGGAGGAGGCACAGCGCGTCGCAGCCACCAAGGCGCTGCATGAAGGCAATGTCAGCTTTGCCGAGGGCATGGTTGCCGACCTGAAGCTGGCTCCGGCCGGAAGGGGATTGCTGGTCGGCGTCCTTGACCATCTGGATACGACTGGCGTCGTCAGTTTCGGCGAGGCAGGCGATATGACGCCTGCGGGTGCGCTCAAGAAGCTGCTGTCTTCGGCGGCCCCACTTCTCGATCTTGGCGAGCGCGGCAAAAAGCCTGCCGAGCAGCAGCCCTATGTCAGCTTCGCCGCGCCCGATGGTTATGAGGTCGACCCCGACAAGGCCGATCTTCATGCCCGCGCCACCCGCATCCAGCAGGAGCATCCTGAATTGAGCTGGATGCAGGCCGTGGCCCGCGCCCAGGCGGGCTGATCTTCGCTCCTACGCACTCTTTCCACTAGGTGAAATATGCAGAAAACCGTCATTTTTTCCATGTCGCAGATCGCCACGGCGGCCGTCGCGACGGCGCGCTTCGTGGGCATGCTGACCGGCGCGCATTGTGCGGCCGCTGCCAAGGCGCTTGGCGTTTCCCAATATGCGGCCGCGAGCGGCGAGGCGTTCGCCGTCGACGTGCTGGGTACGACGATCGTCGAAGCCGGTGGCGCGATCGCCGCCAAGGGGCCGGTCAAATCCGATGCTAACGGCAAGGCCATCGCTCAGGCCGGTGCTGGTGAAATCCTTGGGTATGCGGTCACGGCCGCGACGGCCGACGGGCAGAAGATCGAAATTCTCCTCACTCTATAACGAGCGGGCGGCGATGACGGCCGCCCGAGCACTGCCCATGGGAGGCGGCCTGACGTCCAGGCGGCGCAACGGCCTCCCAACCGCTTCAACGAAAGGTTTATTTCCATGTCCATGAACAGTGCCCAGGCGCGCGTCCTCGATCCGATTCTTACTCAGCACGCGCGCGGCTATACCAACGCCGAATTTGTCGGCCATGCGCTCTTTCCTGTGGTCACCATGCCTACCCGCGCCGCCAAGCGGATCGAGTTTGACCGCTCGTCCTTCCGTCGCCGCCGCACCCGCCGCGCGCCCGGCGCGCCCATCGCCGCGCTGGAATTCGGCTATGAAGGGAAGCCGGTTGCCCTGCATCAAGAAGCCCTTTCGGCCGTCACGCCGATCGAGCATCAGCAGGAAGCGGGGGCTGTGCCTGGCATCGACCTTCAGCAGGTCGGCGTCGATACCGTGCTGGCCGTCATCGCGATGGAAAAGGAAATCCAGCAGGCGGAAGTCGCGCGCAATGCTGCCAGCTATGCTGCGACGAACAAGGATGCGCTCGCTGGCGCGGAAAAATGGTCCGATCCCGACAGTGATCCCAAAGCGCAGGTCTATGATGCGAAGGAAGTGATCCGCAAGCGCATTGGTCGCCGTCCCAATACGTTGGTGCTTGGCGGTGGCCTCACCAGCGCGCTGGGCAAGCACCCGCTCATCACCGCGCATTTCCGGCCGACCAATGCCGCCGCGATCTCGCTGGCGATGCTGGCCTCCTATTTCGACGTGGAGAGCGTCGTGTCAGGCGATGCGATCTACGACCAGGCCGATGGAACCACGGTCGATGTCTGGGGCGGTGATGCGATCCTGGCATGGGTGGCTCCGGCCGGTCAGCGCCAGATGCCGCTTCCCAGCTATGGCTACACCTATCAGCTTCAGGGCCATCCCCTGGTCGAGCAGGCGCGCTTCGACGCCGATATCCGTAGCTGGAAGAACGACTGCCTCGACGAATTCTCGGCCGAGCTCGTCGGCGCCGACGCGGGCTTCCTGTTTCAGGACGCTCTCTGATCAGAGCGCCTTTTCGGGCGGGGGCGCTGCACTGCTCCCGCCCATTTCCTTTGCTGGAGTCCATCATGCAAAATTATCTCACGAAATCGCAGGTCCGTGGTCTGCGGGAAAAGCCGATCAGGGCTGGTGAAGTATTCACGGCTGATCCGCGATTCGTGGTTCGTCTCGTGGAGATCGGGGCGCTCGAAGCCACCGATCTGTCCGCAACGGTCGATCTGGAAGAGGCGGATGACATTTTTCCCAGGGACCATTACGACCCTGGCACCGGCATCCCTTTGGTTGCTGTCAATGATCGCGATGCGCTCCTGACCGCGATCGCGGATTTGGGCGGTATCGTTTTCTTCCCCGGCTCTGGCTTGCCTGATCTTGCCGCGCAGGCGCTGGTCGATTTTTCCAATGATGATCTGTTCGTCGAATTGGATGTCCGCATCGGTGAGGGGCGTCTGACGCTGGACGATGTGCTTTTGCGTTTTGCGCGGCCTGCCGTTGACGATCAACAGGTTGCGCCGCCTGCTGGTGAGACAATCCAGTCGGGACAGGATGGCGCAGAGGGGACGGATAGCGGCACCCCGGCCGTGTCTGATCCCGCCCCCTCCAAGGCCGCGCCTGCATCGACCCGCAAGGGCAAGACGGCGGGCAAGTAGGTTTCATGCCGCTTGAAACGATCCTGAAACAGCCTTCCGAAACGCTGCGCCGGTCGGTCACCTTCAATGGGGTGTCGACGATCACGGCGCTGCATTCGGTCGAGGCGGAGGCCAGGGGGATGGTCTCCGGTGCCGCAGCGCTGGATGTCACGCCCACGCTGTTTGCCGGTGCACTGACGCTCGCCATATCCGGGGGGACGGATGGCGAGCGTTACCTTGTCACAGCCATTGCCGACGACGCGGAAGGCGCGCGGGCGGAAACGGAGCTGGAGATCGTCGTCATAGACGCGGCCTGGGCGATGCCGGACGGGGGCGCACCCTATCTCACCATTGCCGAATTCGTCGACCGCTTCGGCCTGCCGGAAGTCGTGGCGATGACCGATGGCGACGGACGCGGCCGAATCGATCGGGCGTTGTTGGTGGCTGCCCTGGTCAGCGGGCAGTCCGTCGCGGATGCGCATATTGCCGCGCGTTATGCCGTGCCGCTTCAGGATATCCCGCTGATCGTCAAGAAGATCGTGGGCGATCTGGCGCGGGCCGAACTGTATCCGCGCGGTGCGCCGGATGGCGTTTCCGACCAGGCGAAGCAATCGCTGCGCATGCTGGAGCGCATCCAGTCCGGCGCGATGCCGATCCCGGCCGGAACGCCCCCGGCCGACGCGCTGAGCGACAATCCGGTCCTGATTTCTCCGGGCTATCGCGCCTATCCCGACGGGCTGAAAGGCTACTGATGGGCGCGGGTTTCGATCTCTCCGTCCAGTTGGACGACGCGGCGCTGGACGCGGCGCTGTCGCAGGCCATCAAGGATGGTGCGGACCTGCGGCGGCCCATGGGCGAGATTGCCGAAGAATGGCTGGAACATGTCCGTGCCCGTTTTCAGGAAGAACGCGATCCCATGGGTGTTCCGTGGATGAAACGCCGCCTCGATCCCAATGCGCCGATCAATGTGAAAGATGCCAGCCGCAAGCTCCTGCATCTGACGGGTGATCTGGAGCGGGTCATAGTGCCCGAATTCGGATCGGACTTCGCGCAGATCGGCGTCCAGAAGACGGCTGGCCCCGCTCGCTATGCCCGCATTCATAATGAGGGCGGGACGATCCGGCCGCGCAAGGCCGGGGCGCTTTCCTTTGGCGGGCGGATTGTTTCGCAGGTGGTCATGCCGAAGCGCCAATATGTCGGTTTCGGCGATGCGGAGCGGCGTTCGGTCATGGAAATTCTGACCGACTTTGTCCGCGATCTGTTCGGGAAGCCTGCGGCATGATGGCGCAACAACCTATTGTCGACCGCTTGAAGCAGTCGGGCCTGAAGCCGGTGGAAGGCGCGCTGGAATTTGCAGGGCTGACGGAAGCGCCGCGCGTCACCCCCAGCTATTTCGTGGTGCCCGAGCGCGAGGCGGCGCAGCCCAACCGCATGAGCGGCGTGATCGACCAGAAGGTGACGGAGACCTTCTCCGTGGTGATGATCATCGGTTCCGCTCGGCGGGCAGAGACGGTTTCTGAGGGGTTGAAGCGCAGTGCCGATCAGGTTGTCGATGCATTGGTCGGGTGGCGTCATCCCGAAGCGTCGGGGCCATGCGAATTCAGCGGCGGCCGCTTGGTGTCCGTGGAGGGACAGCAGGTGATCTGGGCGCTGTCCTTTACGGCTTCTCGTCACATCAGGAAGGAAAGTCAATGAGCGGCCGGACAGCCAGCAGCACACAGGACAAGCCGACGAATCCGCGCCCGGTGGACGCGGCCGGTCGTCAGTTGGATCAATGGGGCCTGCCCTTCAGCGGCCCGGCCCGCGTTCGTCATTTGCGTAAACTGGGCAAGCCCGATCCGAACATCAATCCCGCCGCCTGGACGCCGGAGCCGTCGGATGAGGGCAGGCTGTCGATGGGCAAGGGCAAATCGAATGGTGCGCCGGAGGCCAGGTCCTCTGCTGGTGCCGGAGCGGCGCAGGCCGCCCCGGTCGCGCCGGGCGTCGTGACGGAGAAGAATAATGGTTGATTGGGTGGCTGTCGTTCTCGCCAAGAAGGAAGTAACCTACGGCGTCGATAGTGCGCCGACGGTCGCAGCCAATGGCATCCTGACCCGCAATTATTCGGGCAAGCCGGTGGATATGGACCGGATCGAGCGCAATCTTGATCAGCGTGTCTTCGGTGCGCTGGCGAGCGTTCCCAGCAACGAGCGGCGCACGGTCAGCTATGAGGTGGAGATCGCGGGGTCTGGCGATGCCGGGACCGCGCCCGCGTGGATGGAGTTGCTGGAAGCCTGCGGCATGGCTGCGCCGGTCGTCACCGCCGACGTGGATGCGGTGCAGGATTTTGCCGCACCCGGCACCGTCGGCTCGTCCATCAGCCAATATGATTTCATGAGCGATCAGCGCCGCAAGGCCGTGGGCGTGGTGGGCAATTTCACCATGGATTTCACGGCCGGGGCCTACCCCTTCTTCGGCTTCAATTGGATGGGCCTGGTCCCGGCCGCCACGCCGTTCGACAAGAGCGCGCCCGGTGCGGTCGATGTCAGCCGCTGGCAACAGGCGGTCGAGGTCAACATCGACAATAGCGAAATGCTGCTCGATGGGCATAGCTGCATCGTGCGATCATGGCGGGCGGATGCGGGCGTCACGACCGCGATGCGCAATCTTGTCGGCAAGCGTTATGTGCGGCGCGGCAATCACAGCTTCACGTCGACCGCCGTGATCGAAGCGCCCGACATCCAGACGAAGGACTTCATCCAGTCGCTTCGCACGGGATCGCTGCTGCCATGGTCGCTGGACCATGGCGTGACGGCTGGAAACATCATCGGGCTGGAGAGCGCCAAGGTCCAGATCACGGACATCACCGAAAGCAATGAGGACGACACCCTCATGTGGACGGTGGCGATGACGCACACGGTCGAGGGCGGATCGGCCGACCTCACCATTACCGCGAAATAACACCCGAGGGGGCTTTGACGCCCCGCTGGCGTCCGGGCTGGCGGGGAAGAGCCGGATAACGGGAAGGGCACTGCCGCGACAACGGTCCTTTCCACCCAGTTGAAGGATCATTTCATGTTCAAGGTTATTTCCGAAACCCTCGTCTGGTGGCCGGTGCTTTTCCCCGGCGTGACGGAAGATGGCAAAGTCATCGAGAACAAGATCGAGATGCGCTTCGTCATCCTGGACGAGGACGCCATTGACGATTTCACCCGTGCCACCGCCATCATAGTGGGAGCGCCGGTAGATGAAGATGCGGGCGCCGCTGATGTAGACCGCACTCCCAGCATCCTCATGCAGCGCGCCCTGGAACCGATCGTGCGCGACTGGCGCTTGGTTGCGGCGGCCAATGGCGAACCGCTCGCATTCAATCCCGATAATTTCCGCGCGTTGCTGCGGGTTCCCAACGTCTTTCGCGAAATCCTTGGCGCATATGCCGCCTGCCGCGCCGGTCGCGCGGAGACCCGCAAGGGAAACTGAAAGCCGCCGCGCGCGCCTGGGCCAGCGGGCGCGGCGGCGCTACCCGGAGGAACGACGATCCCATGACCCGCTCCGCCATCATGCCGAAATGGATGCTGGATCGACTCGCGGGCACGGTCGAGCGACCGGGGGAAATCGAGCTTGCGCCGGACGAGGCGCTGTCGTTCAGTCTCTTTGCCGCGCTCGGCACCCAGTGGGAGCGCCATGCCATGACGGGTCTCCGCCTGGGCATCTCCTATCCCGCCATCCCGGTCACCGCGCAGATGCTCGACATCGCGATGACGCCCGTCGTCTTTCAGGACATCCGCATCATGGAACGCGCCGCGCTGGATGAATTTGCGAGGGCGGCCCGGTGAGCGACATTGTCGTTGGCGTCCGGCTTACCGCCGACGGGTCCGGCCTGGTCGGGCAAATCAAGGTCTCGAAGACGGCGCTGCAGGAGCTGCGCGGCGCGGAGAAGGGCGCGGCCGAGGGCGCGCGCGATCTGGCGCAGGCGTCGGAACAGGCTGCCAAGGCGCAGATGCAATCTGCCCAGGCGGCGCGGCAGGCGTCGGGCGCGTCCGCCGCACTGACGAAGAATGTAGGCCTGCAGCGCGCAGGCTGGCAGCAGGTCGGGTTTCAGCTTCAGGACGTCTCCATTCAATATTCGATGGGGACGCGGCTCAGCCAGATTTTCGCGATGCAGTCGGGCCAGTTGGCATCGGCCATCGCCATGATCGCGCAGAGCGCCGAGGGAGGCAAAGGCAAGCTGGCGGGATTTGCCAGTTTTCTCGCTGGGCCATGGGGCATCGCGATCGGCGTGGCTGTGTCCGTGGGCACGGCGTTGGCGTCGACTTTGATGGATACGGCGAAGGCGTCGGACCTAGCCAAGGCTGGGGCCAGTGGTCTCGCCGATGCCCAATCGGTGCTTGGCGAGATTTTCGACCTGACATCGGGAAAGATCAAATCTCAGAATGATCTTCTGGTCGCCAACGCCCGATTGATGGCCATCAATCTGCGATCCGAAGCTCTGGCTCAGCGAACGTCTTCACGCGATACGTTCGCCAGTTCGGACGAAATGTCGTGGAGCCAGCGCGCGCGCGGCTATGCCAGCATATTGTTGCCGGGGAGCCTCGGCCGTGCAGTAGCGGGCGATTATTACGGAGCGCGAGACAACCAGTCTGTGTTGGGCGGGCTGGATGCCGAGCGCGCTAATATCTCGGCCATTAAGGACGATCGGCAACGTGAAGTCGCGATTTCCCGCTTTATGGACCGGATCGAAGGCACGGATTTCTCCGGGCTAAAGGTCGATCGCGATGCCTATTTGAAGGCGTTTATCGACGACCTTTCGGCAACCTCAAAGGAGGTCATGGCTGCGAAGATCGACGAGTCGCTCAATACCGGCCGGCTCGCCGATGAATTGAAACGGTCCGACAACAGCAAGCCCAAGAAAGACAACAGCGCGGCAAAGGCGGCCCGTGAGGCCGAACGCCTCGCACAGTTCAGCGAGCGCGCGGCCGAGGCGGTGGCGCGTCTCGATGACAGCTACAATACCGCGCCCCGCGATATCGACCGCGCCCGCCAGTCCACCGCGCAGCTCGACGCGATTATCCGCGACGTCAACAAGCGGCTGGAAAATGGCAAGAACCTCACGGCGGCTCAGCGCAACGAGCTGAACCGTATCAAGGATGACGCCGAACGGCTGAAGCCGGTCATCCAGCAGAGCCTTGTCCGTCCTATCCTCGACATGCTGGACGGTCAGGGCCGCCAGATCGAACTGGGGCGATTGCAGTTGGCGGGCCGTCAGGCAGATGCCGAGGCGCTTCAGCTCACATGGTCGATGATGGACAAGCTGGGCGTCGAGAGCGAGGAGCAGCTTGCCATCGAACTGGCGAAGCGCGGCGTCACGCAGGATCAGGTCCGCGCGCTTTACGGCAATCTGGAAGCCCTCCGCCAGCAGACGCGCGAAATGCGCGTCCAGCAGCAAATCCAGCAGACGTGGCTGTCGTCCGTTCAGGATATGCGGGAAAATGTCCGCCTCACCATGGAGGATTTGCGGAAGGAAGGGCCGAAGGCGGTCGGCGATTTCTTCAAGCGCAGCATGGATGTGGTGGACCGGCTGTTCTCGGAACTGGTGACCGAAAAGCTGTTCGGCGATTTCTTCCGCGATCTGGAGGATCAGATCACCGGCAAGGACAAGGTCAGCAAGGCGGGGGACAGGCTGGCGGTTGAGGTCGGCAGGGCGGCGGCCGAGATGAAAACCGCGTCGTCGCATATTGCTGACCTCGGAAAGGCAGCGGCGTCTGCGGCCGGTAATCTGGCCGGTTCTGGCGGCGGGGGTGGCGTCGCGGGCGTGGCCCTTGGAACGGTCGACGCGGATATCACTGTCACCGCCAACCCGCTGAGGGTGCTGAAGAGCGGGTTCAAGGAAGGCTTCGAAGAGGTTTTCGACGATCTTAAGTCCGGCCTGGACAAGACGTTCAGCAACATCTTCGGCGACAAGGGCATCTTCAGCGAGTCGCTCGGCAAGACACTTGGGCAGGCGTTCGGCCATGGTGCGCTGGGCGGTGCCGCCGGGAGCCTCGTCACCGGGATGTTCGGCATTCAGGGCAGCAGCACGGGCGGGATGCTGGGCGGCGCGCTGGGCGGCGCGCTCGGCAAGGAACTGCTGGGCGGCCTTGGCAGCTTCGCCGGGCCATTGGGGTCCATCATCGGCGGAACGCTGGGTTCGGTCGTCGGCGGCCTGCTCAAGAAAACCAAATATGGCACGGCGGTCGTTACGGGCGGCGGCGAGGACGATGTTTCCGTCGCGGGAAACAGCAGCAGCCGCAAGCAGGCGTCGATCGGCCTTGCCAGTTCGATCCAGGATACGCTCAGCCAGATCGCGGAGGAGTTCGACGCGTCGGTGGGATCGTTCAACACGTCGATCGGTGTGTACAAGAAGAAGTACCGCGTCTCCACCACCGGCTATCAGGGCAAGCTCAATTTCAGCGGAGCGTCGGCGAACGGCCTCTATAATTTCGACGACGACGAAGCCGGGGCCATCGCCTTCGGCACGCTGGATGCCATCCGCGACGGCGGCATCAAGGGCATGTCGGACGCGATCCGCAAGGCGTTCAACAGCAGTGACGATCTGGACAAGGCATTGCAGGAAGCGATGAAGGTCCGCGAGGTCGAAACGATCCTGGGCGGCCTTGGCACGGCGCTGGAAAGCCAGTTCAAGGACTTTGAGCGCCAGGCGAGGGAACGCGTCCGGATCGCCCGCGAATATGGCTTCGACGTGGTCGCGATCGAGAAGAAGAACGCGGAGGATCGCGCCAGGCTGGTCGACCAGATTTTGGCCGACCGCATCGGATCGCTGCAATCGCTGCTCGACAACATGAAATATGGCGACCTGTTCGAAGGCTCGCTCGCCGATCAGCGGCAGGCGCTGCTGGCGCAGGTCGCGCAGGCGAGGACGGCGGCCGAGGCTGGCGATGAAGGCGCTGCCGACCGGCTTGCCAACCTGTCGCGCCAGTTGGTCGAACTGTCGCGCGATGCGTTCGGCACGGCCGGGGCGGAATATGCGTCCGATCGCGACAGTGTAATCGGCACGGCCGAGGCGGTCATCAAGGCGGAGAATGAGCGGATCAAGGCCGCGCAGGATGCCGCGACCAAGCAGACCGAAGCGACCCAGGCGGTGGCGGACAACACGGCGGCGGCGAACGACAAGCTGGACGCCATGGTCCGCGCGCTCAAGGATTTGGGCGTCAACTGGGGCAGCGGCAGTATCGGGGCCAACCTCAACACCTCGCTGGTGGCGCGATGAGCGTCGTCGTCCGCATCCGTGCATGGCCGCGCGTAGCGGCGACCGGCGCGCCCGTCGCCCTGTTCCTTGCGGGCGGCGGGAATGATGCGCCCTATCATGACGGGGCGAACCACTATCAGGCCGGTGTCGTCGCCGATCCGCGCTTTGAGGCGTCCCTGTCCTTCACCGATGAAAGCTGGGCGGCCCGCGCGATCCCGCAGGCCAGCGCCATCGGCTGGATGCCCGACAATCCCGCGCGACTCGACGGCATGGCCGCCTATTACTGGCGCGACGCCGCGATCGAGATCGACCGGATCAAGGATGGCGTCGTCACCCGCCGCCTGACCGGCACGATCGCGGAGGCGACCGTGGCTGAGGGCCGTCTGGTCATCACCTGCGCGGACCTGTCGCAGCGCCTGGACAAGGCCATCGCCACCGCCACCTTCGCCGGGACGGGCGGCATCGAGGGCGGCGATTTCGCCATCGGCCGGGTCAAGCGGCGCAACTTTGGCCTGGTCTGGAACATCGAAGGGCGGCTGCTCGACAAGGCCAACAATATCTATGAGTTCGGCGATCCGGCCTTTGCCCTTCAGGGCTGCACCGCGCTGCGGGACAAGGGGCGCGCCGGAACGCTGGCCATCCTCGGCTGGCAGGGCAGCATGGCCGCGACCTTCGCTGCCTTGCAGGCGTCCGTGCCGGTGCGGGGCGGCGGCGTGTTCGCACCTTCCATCGCCTGCGCCAAATGGTGGACCCAGCCATCCGGCCCGCTCACCGCCGACCTGAAGGGCGAAGCGGCAGGCTATTCGGAGAATGTGGTCGGGGTCGCCGCGCAGCTGCTCGATCGCGCGAACGGTCCTGCGATCGCCAATCAGGCGGCGGCGCAGGCATTCCGCACCGGCCCGGCCGGGCTGCACATCGGCGACGCCAATGAAAGCATGGCGGCCGCGCTGGACCGGCTGCTCCAGAAAGTGACGCTGATCTGGACGCTCCAGCCGACCGGCGAAGTCGTGATCCGCGAATGGACCTTCACCGGCCCGGTCGAAAGCCTGAACGCCATCTTCATCGGTCGTGAAAGGACGCTGCAACCCGTCCACACGCGCAAGGTCGGCTATCGCAAGAATGAGCGCGAGCATGGCGACGGGGAGATTTCCATCGCGGTGCTGGCCGGGGACGTCGTCTATGAGGACGGGACGACTAGCGAGGCAATGAAGCCCGCCGAGCCGGGTGCGACCAACAGCGCCGATCCTTCGTCGGCCTTTGGACCGGGCAAGACGGTCCAGGATGTCCTCACCGAAGTGAACGGCAAGATTGAGGGCATCCTCAATCCTCCCGACATGCCCGGCATCCCGACGCTGGGCAGCCGCATGAAGATGGGGCCGGATCAGACGCAGCTTGTCACCCTGCGGGCGTCCTGGACGGCGGCCATCAGCCCGGATGTTTCGGGCTATGTCGTGCGGGTGCAACAGGACGGTTTCGACTGGATCGAATATCTGGTCGGACCGGGCGAAAGCACATGGGAAGGCCCCGTCAGCGCCCATACACTCTACCGCGTCCAGATTGCTTCCTTCGACTGGCAGAACAACCGTTCCTCCTTCACGCTGCCGATCCAGTCGATCACGACGGCGCGCGATACGACCGCGCCGGGTCTGCCGACAGGCATCACGGCAGCGGCTTCCCTCACGTCCATCTTCGTCGAGGCGACCGCGCCTGCCGACGCCGATCTGGATGCTGTCGAGATCTGGGAGAATGCCACCAGCGACACGGGGACGCGGACGCTGCTGACCGTGGTCAAGGCGCGGCCGGGGCAGACCGTCGCCTATGCTCGCTCTGGTCTCGGTTCCAATGTCACGCGCTATTACTGGATGCGGGCGGTCGATACCTCCGGCAACT
This sequence comes from Sphingobium faniae, assembly GCA_900100475.1. Lineage (GTDB taxonomy): Bacteria > Pseudomonadota > Alphaproteobacteria > Sphingomonadales > Sphingomonadaceae > Sphingobium > Sphingobium faniae. The sequence goes on from FMTU01000003.1 coordinate 351,741, forward strand.
TGTCGGGCTTCACTGCCGTGGCCTCCGCCACCACGCCCCGCGCCGTCGCCAATGATATCGCCGATGGAATCATCAGCAACCAGAAGCTGTTCAATGGCCTTGCGGCGGTTGAAACCGTCGCGGCGCTTCCCTCGACCGGCAATTTCCGTGGCCGCACCATCATGCTCCAGACCGATGGCAAGCTCTATCGCTGGAACTCGACGGCGACGACGGGCACGGCAAACTGGTCGGCTGCGGTGGCGACAGGCGACCTGACCGGCCAGATCATCTCGACCCAGATCACGGATAACGCGATCACGACGCCCAAGATCGCGACCGGGGCCGTCACGGCCAATGAAATCGCAGGCGGGACGATCACGGGCAACAAGATCGTGGCGGGCACTATCAGCGGTTCCCTCATCGCCGCCAACGCCATCACGGCATCGAAAATGCTCATCGGCGACACCTCAAACATGGTGCCCGACCCATCGTGCAATGATCTCGACGCATGGACAGTGGACGGAAGCACCATATCCATCGTCGCGACCGGTTTTGCTGTTGCTGGCCAAAACCGTTTGTCCACTCCGGCGCAGACAGGTTTTGCCCATATCAAAACCGCAGCGATGGATGTCGAACCGGGGGCGTCCTATTACGGGAAAACATGGTCCGGGCCGGAAACCGGCGTCTCCATCAATGTCTTCACGCGCGTCGAATGGTATGCATTGAACGCCGCAGGGGTCGAGACATATCTCTCCGCCTCGAACATTTCCGCCTCGACCGCGACAACCGCTCTCCGCACGGTCGATGGCATTGTCACCGCGCCCGCCACCGCCCGACGGGCCAGACTGGTGGCGGGGCGGGACAGCGGAAATAACTCCAATTTCACAGCCGCGAACTTCATTTTCCGGAAGGCGTCTTCGGGCGAACTGATCGTGGATGGCGCGATCCTCGCTCAGCATCTTTCGGCCAGCAGCGTGACGGCCAACGCCATTTCGGCTGGCGCTGTGATCGCTGACAAGATCGCGGCAAACGCGGTCACGACGGCGAAGATCAACACGGGGGCGGTCACTGCCAACGAGATCGCCGCCAATGCCGTGACGACAGCGAAGATCAACACCGGAGCTGTCACGGCCAATGAAATCGCGTCGAACGCGGTCACCGCGCAGAAGGTCGCGGCCAACGCCATCACTGGCGACAAGATCGACGCGAACACCGTAACGGCCCGCAACATCATCGTCGCGGACCTGTCCAATCTGGTCATCAACAACTGGACTGGCGGCGATCTGGAAGGCTGGACGTGGGCCAGCACTCCCATTCTCGAATATAATACGTCGGCCGCCACGACGGCGGCGGGCATCGCCGGGTATGTGGTGCGGTTTGACCATTCGGCCGAGAATATCCGATCGACACAGGCGTCCTGTTCGGCCGGGGAAAAATTCTATTTCGAAATATATGTCTTCCGTTCGACTGCCCTGGGCGCTCCGAATAGCAACACGCTCCTCCAGGCGCGGTTCGAGGTCGATGACGGCAGCGGTGGAACTACGGCATTCTATGTGACGCTCGCGTCGCTGTCGCCTACCCAGCAATGGATTAAGGCGGCGGGCGTTGCGGAGGCTCCCGCCAATGCGAAAACTGTGTCGCTGTGGGTCAGGCCCTTGTCTCAAGCCTCTCCCGTTGGTCGCGTCTATCTCGGCCGCCCGGTCCTTCGCCGAGCCGCCAGCGCCGAGCTGATCGTCAATGGGGCCATCACTGCGGACAAGATGGCGGCCAACAGCATCACGGCTGCAAACGGCGCTATCCAAGATCTGACGGTCCAGACGCTCAAGATCGCCAATCAGGCGGTCAACACGGTCGTATCCACCTTTACGGCCGCGCAGATCGCCACGACGAAAGCAAACGATGGTTGGGTGACCGCGCAAACGGCGAGCGTCACCACGATTGGCGCTGCCATGAACATCACGATGTCGGCAGCCTTCAATTTCGTCGGAGACTTTTACGGCGCGAATGGCCTCAGCGACAAAGTAGAGTTTCGCGCTTTGCGTGACGGGAATGTCATTTGGGGGCCGGTGGCATTTACAGGCGCAGCCTTCTTCAATGGCCTGTTCACGACTGTACTGGGATCAGGGGTCTGCACGTTCACCGTTGGCGACGTGCCCAGCGTTGGTGCGCACACCTATCAACTCCAGTTTCGAACTGTGCAGGCGCCCGGAGAAAGCGGCACCCTGCGGCAGGCGTTTGCGACCAACCGCGGAATTTTCATCCAGGAGATCAAGAAGTGAAAAAGACGAGCGTTATGCCTTTCCTTAGCGTCGCCGCTCTCGCCATGGCTGGATGCGCGACCACCGCGCCGCCTTATTCCAGGAACGAAGTGCCCGAAGGTTTGCGACACAAGAATGCCCTGCGATCGACCATCACGGTCGATCACGGGGCGGGCGAATGGCTGGTTTTCTGTCCGCGCGGTGAGTGCTGATGGATCATTACGCGATCTTTGACGACAGCGGAGCCGTCCTCAGGGAAGTTGTCTGTTATGCCGATCAGATCGGCATCCAACTCGCGTCCGGCGAAAGCGCTCTACCATTGGCTCGACACCTCGACCAGTCCCGGCAGTGGAAGGTGGTGGGCGGCAGGCTGGTCGAAAGACCAGCGGCAACCGGCGCAGGCGTTCCAGCGACAGACGCCGAACTGTGGATGGAAACCAGACTGCAGCTCAATCAGGCGCTGATGGCTGGCTATCCATCCAGTTACGGCCCGATAGACCTCCGCCCCGGTGCGAAACAAGCCATGCTGACGGCCATTGCCCTTGGACGGGGACTCGACCTGATCCTGCTCGACAATAGAATTGTGTCCCTGAACGCGGATCAACTGGCGGCGCTCGGGGGAGAAGCATTCGCCTGGGAGCAAGCGCGCGTCATGGAAGCGCAGAACCTCCGCCCATCCTCACTCTCGATTGAAAGGATTTGAAATGACCGAACCCACCATGGACCTGCCCGCCGCTTATGACATCGTGCAGACCGCTGAAAAGGCCGTCGCGGCCAGCGTGGTCGAGAAAATCGAAACTTTCCGTGCTGACATCGAAGCACTTGCTGCGTCGCTGCCTCCGCAGGCGGGCAACAGCCATGTCATGCGGCAGATGGGAAACATCACCAGTTACCTGTTCAGCTTCGACAGCATCAGGGATGCGCTGAACGCCAACTATGGCCTGCTGGCCCAGCCTGAGGGTGAAGTCTGACCCCATGAACGTCGATGCTGATTTCCGGGCATGGCTTCAGTCGCCCAACCTGATCGCGGTCGCCAGTTCGGCCGCGCTGGAAACGGCGTGGGGCGAACTGGCGGCGGTTGCGGAGAGCGTATCGGCGCTGGCGAACAAGGCCGACGCGGACGCCGAGGCTGCGCGGCAGATCAACCTGTTCGGCGCTCCGATGGTAGTGGAAGTGCTTCAGGTCGATGGCCTCAGGATCGATCTGTTCGCGCGGCCGGTAACGCTCACCGCTGCGCGCGCTGGCTATACGGCTGGCGCAACCGTCTTCGTCCTGGGGGCGAAGGAACTGGATCAGGTGGAGCGCACGAACCTGACCGTCTTGAGGAAACTGGCATGAGCGGCGTCCTGATCATCAAGCCGCTGCCGATCGCGGCGGTGCCGACCGTCACGGGCACGGGCGCGGCCAATCTACTCACCGTCGATCCCAATGAGGCGTGGATCGCTTCCGGCACCGGCCCTCGTAACATAGATGTCGACATGGGATCAGAGGTGACGGTCGACAGCTTCTACTTGGGTTATACCAATGCAGATGGAGCCGCTCTCTGGCGCATTGATCGAGCGACCGGCCCCGGCACGGGACTGGTCACTGTCAAGGCTGCTGGCCCGATGCGCGCGGCCGACAGCGAAGGGCCGCGTCATCATTGCTTCGCCCGCCTCGCCGCGCCGGTCGTCAGCCGCTATTTCCGCCTCGTCGTCAACCATCCCGGCCCTGCATCCCTCTATGCGGGTGCGCTGGTGATCGGGCTGGCATTCGAGAAGCATCGGGAACGCAATGGTGGTCGTGGACTGCTGGACACAGGGGTGCGGCAGGATTTGCCCAGCGGTGGCTTCGGGATCGGCGATGGCGTCGTGAAGGCCCAGTTCAGCTTTTCGTTCATCGACCTGTCCGCAGCCGAACTGCGGCGACTTTGGTCGATCAATAAGGATCGCGGGCTTCGCAGGCCGGTGGTGATCGTCGAGGACGCCGACCTCACGGCTGGGCTGAATGAGGCGATCCACTATGGCACTTTCGATCGGTTCCAGCCATATGAGGGAACCGACGCCGACGAGACGCGGTGGTCATGCTCACATATCGAATGGGCATGATGTCCGTGGGGGGACATCAAGGCCGCCTGCTGTTTCCGGCCATCCCGTTCCCCATGGCCGCTTCGTTCTCCAAGAAAACCCTCGCCGCCCTGATGGGCAGCGCCGCCGTTGCCGGGGCGCTCACCGCCGACATCGCGCGATGGGAGGGCAAGAAGAATGTCGGCTATCTCGACCTCGCGAAAATCCCGACCAAATGCTTCGGCGATACCAGCGATGTGATCGTCGGGAAGTTCTATAGCGATGCGGAATGCGCCGCTGGCCTTGACCGGCAGGCCACTGTTCATGTCGAGGGTGTCCTGCGTTGCGCTCCGGGCCTTGCCAGCCAGCCGCAGCTTCTCCGCGCGTCTGGGTCGATGGCCTATAATATCGGCGTGGCGGGCTGGTGTGGGTCGACCGCCGCATCGCGTTTCAAGGTCGGTGACTGGGTGGGCGGATGCCTCGCCATCGGGCCGTATTTCACGGTCCTTCGCAAGGACGGGTCGACGGTCGTCACCAGCGGCTTCATCAACGCCCGCGTCAACGGCAAGCTGCAGCCGGTCGACGGCCTGATCTTCCGCCGCACCTATGAGATGACCGTTTGCCTTCGGGGGTTGATCGCATGATCGCCACCGCGATCCGCTTGACCGGCTGGGTGCGGGGCGCGCTGCGCTGGATGGCGGATCATCCCGACATCCTGTTGCTGGCCTTCCTCGCCGCCGTGTGCGTCGTGCGCGGCAATGCGCTGAATGACGCGCGACAGGAGATCGACCGGCAACGCAACATCGCTGCCCAGTGGAAGGGTGACTTTCTCGCGCAGCGTCAGGAGATGCGGAAGTTCGCGGGCATGGTTCGCGAGGCGGGCGTGCAGGCGGCGAAGGACGACGCGGCCAATCGGAAACGGGTCGAGCAGCTATGGTCGACCAAGCTGGAGCAGCAGTCCCATGAATATCAGTCGTCTCTTGCCGCTGCCTTTGCTGGCGTTGATCGCCGCTTGCGGGGCGGATCGGCCGAAGGTGGAAACAGCGCTGCCGGTGGTTGCGGCGAAGCGCAACTGCCCCGCCTTTCCGCCATGCCCGAAGGGGCTTTGCCAGCCGGTGGAGCGGGTGTCATTTCACGAGCCGACGCCCTGATCTGCATCGGCAATACCGTGCGCCTTGAGGCGCTGATCGCGGCATGGAATGGTGCCGCTTCGATCGACGTGAACGGGCATTAAAAAAGGCGCTTTGAAGCGCCCTTGCAATAGCCCTGATTGGCTCTTTCTCATCGTAATTTTTTTCGTGAATTTCTGACGCGAATTTCTGTCGCAGCACAGTAATTTTTGACCCGAATTTTTGACCCGAATTTTTGACCCGCTACACCGAAATCGAGTGACAGGAAATTGCTCAGGCGATCCGCTGCCTCGCCTGCTGGGGCAATTGCTGGAGCGCGCGGGACCGGACACAGCCGTCCTGCGCGCGGCCAGCCGCCCCTGGGTCAGCGCCCTGTTTCAGGGGAGGCGGCATATCATCGTCCTTGCGCTGGAGGGCGCAGACGCATCGCTGCGCGCCGCGTGTTTCGCGGAAGGGATTGAAGAGGCGCAATGGAGCCTCAATCGGCATTTCGTCGCCGACATCGCGATAGATGATCGGCGGCCCACGGAAAATGGCGTGGAAATCGAGCTTTCGGCCCTGACGATCGAGGATTGGTAAGGACGGCGATGGCGGGCCGTTCAGCCCGCCCGCCCAGCCATCGTCCGCAGGGTTCCCAGTGCATCGCGCAAGGCGGCGTCGATATCTTCCACCACAGCATCGCGCACGGGCACGGCGGCGGCGACAGGCATGTCCGCGATGACCCGGTGCGATCCAGCCGCGTCCCTGACGCGAGCGCGTTCCGCAAGGCCCCGTTCCAGCCGCGCGGTCAATTCGGTGATCGACAGCCGCTCTATGGAGGAAACCGGCGTCGTTTCCGCCGGACAGAAAATGACCGGCTCTTCCTGCGCTTCGGCCACGGCAAAAGACCCGGTTTCTTCAGCCGGTTCTTCGGAAAAATCCGCTTCCTCCATCGGAACCGCGCCGCCGGAAAGCGGCAGCCCGCCCGATTCGGGCAGTTCCTCCCCCGACAATGGTTCGGACCCGTTCGGCAAGGTCAGGCCGAGAGCCCCCGCCTCCTGCGCGAGGGCTTGGGCGTCTTCCTCCACCTCCACCGGCCGGGACGTCTTGTTCCGCCCGAAAATGTCGAGACCGTCAAAATCGCGGCTGGCGAAGATCGGCGCGCGCGCGGGCGCGTCCGGATGCGCGTCGGCGCGGCGCAACACAGGCTCGCCGAAGCGATCCGAAGAACGCTCCCTTCTCCGCGCGAAAGCCGTCAGCCTGGATAATGCAAAACCCATTTTACCTGCTCCCCGGACGCCATCGGAGCGTCCTTCATGTTCCAGGGCCAGAAGCCGCCCTTCGCGGCGCATGACCCCAATGATTCCTATCGCCATCAGCGCCGCGAACAGCGCCAGCCCCAACCGGGCCGTCATGCCCAGAGGCGGCGCGGCGGCCGGCAGGATTTCCGAAACGCCGGTGGAGGCGATCAATGTTTCCACCAGCCCGACCGGCATCGACAGCATGGCGAGCGCCGCCCCGCCACCGCCCAGCGCCGCCAGCGCCACGGCCTTATTCCGGTTTCTGTACCGACCCATCTTTCAACAGCCTCCGGTCACGCCGCCGCCCGCGCGTCCGGCACGGTGTTCAACAGGCGCTGATAAACAGGTTCGTAGCGCAGGATGTTCGACGCCCAGTTCCGCTCCCGCTCGACAAAGGCGCGAGCGGTCGCCCGCCGCTCGTCCCAGAACTGGCGGTCGGCGAACATGCCGGACAGCGCGGCGGCGATGGCCGCCGGATCGTCGGGCGCGAACAGGGTGCCGGTGACGCCGTCCTCGATCAACTCGCGATGGCCGCCGACGCTGGAGGCAGCGACCAGCCTTCCCTGCGCCATGGCTTCCAGCGGCTTGAGCGGCGTCACCAGATCGGTGAGGCGCATCGCCTTGCGCGGATAGGCGAGAACATCGACCTGCGCGTAATAATCCTCGACCTGGATATGCGGCACGCGGCCCGCGAACAGGATATGATCGGCGAAGGGCGATGCCGTGGCCCGGTCGCGCAGCGCCTGTTCGCAGGGACCTCCCCCCACGAGCAGCAGCTTCGCCCTGGGCCGCGTCCGCACGAGGCGGGGCATGGCGGCGATCAGGTCGTCCAGCCCTTCATAATCGTAGAAGCTGCCGATGAAACCGACGACATCGGCGCCTTCCAGGCCCAGCTTCGCCGTCAGCGCGGGATCGCGGGCGACGGGCGTGCCGAACTGGTCCATGTCGACGCCATTGGGCGAAACGATGATCTTCCGCGCGTCGATCCCGCGCGCGATCATGTCGTGCCGCAGCCCTTCGCAGATCACGGCGACCGCGTCGGCGCTTCGCACGGCATGGGTTTCGAGCTGGCGTGTCAGCCAATAGCGGGGACTGCCTTGCGTCCCGGTGCCGTTACCGACCGCCGCATCCTCCCAGAAAGCGCGAATCTCATAGACGAGGGGAATGCCATGCCGGCGCGCGACCCGCTGGGCGGCGATGGCGTTCAGCACCGGCGAATGGGCGTGGATGATATCCGGGCGCCAGTCCTGCACCAGCGCCTCCATCGCGTCGGCATGGGCCGAAATGTCCCGCCACTCGCGCAACAGGGCATTGCCGGTCGCCGCCTTCCCCGGTGTGCGATGAAAGCGCAGCCCGTCCACGAGCTGTTCCCGCGGCCCCGGCGCGGCGTGGCGGTGGCCGGTGATGCCCCGCACGTCCCAGCCCTTCGCCATCTGCGCCCGTAAGATGGCGCGCGTGCGGAAGGTATAGCCGCTCTGCAAGGGCAGGCTGTGGTCGAGCACATGAAGAATACGCGTCGTCATGACCTGAATGTCTGGCAGAAATTGTTTAACGGCCCGTCAACCTCAAGCACGCAATTGCGCGCCAAATCGGGATAGTTTGAAGGAGTTTGAAGATTCACTTCCCGTTCCTCTGCCATTTCAGGATAGCCGTTCTGCCTAGTTTTGATTGCGACCGGCGCTTGGCGTAATGTTCCACCATCTGGAGAGATTGTCCGCTGATGGCGGCTGTCTCGGCGGCGCTGCATCCAGCTTCGAGAAGGGCATTCACGGCGTTCTTGCGTAGGCCGTGCGGCACGACCTTCACGCCTAGCTCTGCACAAAATGCCTGAATGTCAGTCCGCAGCCGGTCGATCCGGTATTTCGTCGGTTCCTTGCCAAGGATGGTGGAGAGGCTGCGAGGGTGGCGGTCCAGTTCCTTCGACAGTTCGGTATGGATTGGTATCTCCAGAGGCTTGCCGGTCTTCTCCTGCGTCATGATGATGCGGTCACCGTCAATGTCCCGCCACCGCATCGAAGCGACGTCGCCGATCCTTTGCGCGGTGTAGTAGAGTAGGTGCACCGCCAGCCTTACTTCGCCATCTGCTTTCAGCGCGGCATCCAGAATATGCTCCGGCCATGGTTGATGCTCGCCCACTTCCATCGGATCTATGTCGGTGAATGGGTTGTTCGTGATATGCCCGCGCTTACGGCCCCAGCTATATGCTGCGCTGGACGCTTTCATGACCATGTTGGCGGCGGCGGGCTTGTCCGCCATCTTGTCGAGCATCAGGACGATATCCTTACGCTCCACCCTCTGGGCCGGTGCTGAACCCAGTTTATCGACAAGCTCAGTCTGATAGATTCGATAGATGCGCTGGGTAGCGACGGCGAGCTTCTCGAATTGCGCGCTGGCCTGATATAGATCGACCAGCTTTGCGACGGTCAGTTCAATGGCCACATTCTCCCGGCGGCTACGATGTCCCAACATGGCCGCATAGGTCGCACCGAAAGCGCGGTCTTTCGGATCAGGAAGGCGCTTCCATATGCGCTTGCCGTTCTCGTCCACCTGCCCGGTGTCGAAATAATAATAGAAGCGACCCTTCGCTTTGGTCCGCTTCACATACTGGATGGTCCTAGCCGTTGGCATACAGCTTCGTCCCTTTGCGCCAGTCGTCGGCGGACTCGCCCTCACCTGTCAGGCGCTCCATATAGGTGTCGATTTCGGCGCGGCTCCAATGCAGGCCATTGCCCAGCATGACGGGATGCGGCAGGCGGCCAGAAGCAATCTCGCGCTCAAACTCTGCTGCGGACAGGTCGAGATAGGCGCAGGCGGTCGCCCGCTTGAGCATCCGTGGCCAGAATGGAACGTGCGCCCCCATTCACCCCTCCCCAATGGCTGCTGAGAGCATGGCGTCATACGCGGCCTGAATATCAAGCCAGTCCTGTGGGTTCATGGTCATGGCCTGTGTCGAATGGCTGGAGCCATCGGCGAAATGGACTTCCGCATAGTCCTGCCCATCGTGGACGCGGATCGGCATGATCTTCGCCAAGGCCTCCGCCAACGCCTCGGCGTGACGTTCCAACGCAGCGATGGTCGCGCCGTCTGCCGTGATCCGGTTCGCTGCCTGATCCAATAGTTCGGCCATGTCCATATCCGGCTTCGGCTTGTGGATCATGCGTCCGCCATCATCGGCCACGACATATTCGGTCGGCGGGTTCACGGCGTGGCGCGCCTCGATACGCAGGCATTCGACAAGATCGCGCGGGATTTGATAGTCTTGTAAAGTAGTCATCATGATTTCCTTTCGCGCCGCGAAACAATGCCAATCATGTCGTGGGGGTCGATAAAATGGGATGCGCCATTATGCGACAGTGGATAAAACCCTGACATAAATGCCCCATGGTCCTCGCTCCATATTATGTCATAGAAGAACGTATCATCTTCACACGGCGGGCGCTCAACACCTATGATTAGGCGATCTTTCGGCGCATATCGCAGCCGCTTCGGCGTGATCCGCTTCACAAGTTTATTATATGCCCGGACTGCTCGATTGCGCTCCAACTTTAACCGTGCAATCTCGGCAACCTGCTGATTCAGCTTGTCCAATGCCTCGCGCGCTGTCCCCGCGTCGGCAAGGTCAATATCCGGTTCGGACCAGTTCGCGATCCATTCAAGCCGCTCTTCCAGCGTGCGTGGGTCATGCGCGTTGGTCATGGCTGTGTATCCTTGCGTGGTTCTGGCGAATATCGAACGCCGTCATCGAACGGGATGAACGCCCATTTGCGGATACGCTCGCCATCATCGCTGAACCGAACGTAGATCGTCGGACGCTCGCTATCTTCCAACGGGCTGACAGGCGGATAAAGACATTTGCTCAGACAGCCGCATCCCTCGTCGCCGCATGATCCGCAGACAGGGCAATAGATCGGCGGCTCATTCTGCTCCATCCGCATCCACTGCTCTGTCCGCTTCTCGGCGGTATCCCGGTGGCGAGCGAAGGCTTGGACCGGGATGCTTTGGTCACATTTCCCAGACCGAATTTCAGGTGCGGTTAGAAGGCCCCATAGGTCCGCCGCCGCGTCCCTGTCTTCTTGCGTCACGCTGAAATATGGATGTTCATGGGTCATCGGAACAACTCCACGCCATTGGCCTGCGCGGCTGGCTTGATAACCTTCCGCGCGAACTCATGGACAACCTGGCTCACGATATAGGAGGGACTGTGCTCGTCTATTTCACCATCGTCCGATGCCAGCCATTTATGCGCCGTGCCGAGGTTCGTCGCCTCCCAGTAAATGTCGTGGATTGCCTTTAGAGCGCGGTCTATCGCGGCGAAGGCTTCGTCCACCTCGCGCTCTGATATTATATCGCCGTCCTCATCATACATGTGGCGGCGGAGCCGTTCGATAGCGTCAATCATTTCCTCGCCTCCTTCGCACAAGGCACAATGCCCGCCCTACCTGGATCGGAGCGGCACACAGCGCAATCGCAGGGATCGTCCGCATAGAGTGGCGCGCACTCGTCACAGATACCGCTATGGTTGCGAGCATCTTTCCCGCACTCTCCGCAAGTAGTGAAGAACGCGCGCTTCATTTCGGCGGCTCCGGGAGCGGCATCCAGTGCGAAACATCTTCCTTCTGCCAAGCACCACACTGGAGCGTATAGAAATGCTGGAACAGATTGTCCCAGAATCCGGCATCAACAACCTGCTCATCGCTGGAGAATAGAAGGACGGCTTCTTCCACATCGTCCCCCAGCGTCTCTATCGGTTGCCATTCACTCATATGTCACCTGATCTTTCCGCCCATACTGGCGAACGCTGGTAGCTGTGCCCACAGATCGGCGGACGCGAAGGTCAGGCAGCCAGATCGGCTTGGACCTGTCGCCACGGATGTGCAGTTGGCCCCAATAGTCAGGCCCCTTCTCGGGCTGCGCTGACAGGGACGGGGCGCGGGTGTGGATGCGGGTCATGCAGAATCTCCGGCGCGGGCCCGAACGCGGCGCGAAAGCCGGTAGAGTTTCGCTGCCAAATAACGAGCCTGCCAAGGAGTCATCGAGCGAACGTGGAAATTTCCGTCGATGTAGATATTCTGCTCGCCCTCCCATATCGTGAGAGAGGTTGCGCTATTATCACGGGTTTCACGACATGCGATCCCGTGACGCTCTCGGACTGCATCATCTGTCATCTAATCCTTACCGGGACGCTATCAGCCTAGGCCGTCGCGTCCCGGCTCCCTTCGTTGGAAATCAGTTACCGTCGCCCTTCCGCTCAGCGGCTTCACGCTTGCGGCGGGCGTTGGCCTCCATGAGAGGCGCGATCCGGCGATTGTGGGATGCGGCCAGTTCGGCGCGGGCTTCGTCACGCTGGCGCTTGAAATGCATGGCGGTCTGTTCAAGCGCGCGAACGTCTGCGCTGAATCCTTTCACAATCGCGTCGTGCTTTGATTTACGAATGAACATGGGTTCTCTCCCTGCTATGCTGCCTCAGAACGGAACTTCATCGTCAAGATCGTCGTCGAATGACGAGGGTCGACCGGACGATGAACCGCCGCCGAAGCCATCCTGATTGCTGTGCGTTGAGCCTCCCCAGCCATCATTGCCGCTGGATCGGCCACCGTCAGACTTGGCGCCGTCGAGCATGGTCAGCACCGCGCGAGGCCCGCTCAGCACAACCTCGGTTGTGTAGCGATCGTTGCCCGATTGATCCTGCCATTTGCGGGTGCGAAGCTGGCCTTCGATGTAGATTTTGCTGCCCTTGCGAAGATACTTCTCCGCCACTCCGACGAGGCCATCGGACTGAATTGACACACTGTGCCATTCCGTCCGCTCCTTCTTCTCGCCGGTCTGCTTATCCTTCCAGCTTTCGGATGTAGCGATGCGAAGGTTGGCGATCTTGCCACCGTTCTGGAAGGATTTCACCTCCACGTCCGCGCCAAGGTTGCCGATCAGGCATACTTTGTTGAGGGAGGCCATCAGAACTCCACCTCGTCCGTCTCTGCATTGAAGCCCTCACCCATGTCGCTTTCCGGCCTTCCTTCGCGCGCGAAGTTGGAGGCGCGGGCCTGAGACGCGGCTATGACCAGTTCATGCAGTTCGGGCCGCTTCTGCTTCAGTTCATCCAGGCGCTGGGCCAGTGGCTGCTCGAACGCCTGCAAATCCTCCATGGAGGTGAACGCCTCGACCTTGGCGATGTAGTCAGCGGCCCATTTTGCCGCGCGGTCTTCTGCGGGCTTGGGCTGATCGACGTTAAGCGGCTTGATCGTCGCCATCACCTTCTTGCCCTTGGTGGCAGTCAGGGCGATCACCATTTCCCGCTCGATATGCGTCATGTGACTGATGCGAATGCCGCCCACCTTCATACCGCCCCAAGTCACATTGGGATCGCAGAACAGCTTGACCGACCGGCCAGCATAAGCCTTCGCATCCGGCCCCCAGGCCGCGACCAGAACGCGGGACATGGATTTGCAGGGCCGCCATGGCTTGTTGTTGTCGCCCTCGAAATAGATCGAGACGGGCTGCTCAGTGCCGGGACGGATGCTGACATCGCGGATCGTGATGACGCGCGGGCCAGCAAGTAGATCATCGGCGTTGATCTGGTCGGATTTCGGCACAATGACCGCGCTCATGTCATTCACGAGAACATCTCCTGTTCAATTCTGCGTTCAGTGGGGATCACAACCGGCATGGCCGCCAGCGTGTCATGATATTGGCGGGCGCGTTCTTCGATGCGCGATTCGAAAGAGGCCGCAGCGGCCACAATCGCGTCCTGAATTTCGGCGTTCGGATAGACGCGCTTCACGAACATCGGCAGGCCGCCGCTATAGGATACGAAGTCGATCCACTCGCGTTCAGACACCAGAAGCCCGGTCTGCAATTGCAGCGTGAACTCGTCCGGGACTTCATTTTCGGCGATGGTCTGGATCTGGTATTTCGCACGGCGGCTCTTGCACTCGATCAGACCATCATCGCCGACAAGTCCATCGGGGCTGTAGCCGATGGTGAATCCCCATTTGTCGTTCGTGATGAAACCGACTTCCGTGACCGGCGCGAAATGCTTCGAATATTGCAGCCGCGCCTCGATCTCGTCATCGCGACCGCGCAGCATGTCGTCACTCACATAATGCGGTTCGACATAATCCGTGATCCGCTGGGCCAGCAGTTCGAATAGATGCGTCCGTTCCTTGTCGTTGCTGGCATATTTCAGCGTCTTGGCGGTCAGGATATGTTTGATCTCGCTCGCGCACAGGATGCCGAGGCGCTGCGCCAGCCATTCGTCCGTGCCCTGGATGAGTTCGGCGTGATATACGGGGCCAGTGGCCCCTATCTGCGAAACCGCGTTCACAACCCACCTCCAAGCACCATCCCAATGAACAGGGCGCAGAGAAGCAGAGACGCCTTATCGAAGGCGGTAAGCGGGATGCAGATGTGGCCTTCGGGGGCGGCCAGGGCTGCGTGGGCTTTGTGGAGGGTGGTCATCGACGTAACTCCATCTTTTGCTGAAAGGCGGCGCGATGCTGCTCATCCATGGTCACGGGCGGCTCGCCCTCGCACATGTCGGAGAAGGCGTCGGCGGCCGCGTCGTCCATCTCGTCCTGCGTCATGGGGCGCCAGCCGTGGCCGCAGCATGTTTCGCACTCGACCTCATAGATGCCGGGTCCAAGGCGAGGCTGACGCTTCATGGTGAAGCCGCTGCCGTCGCAGTCGGTGCATTCCACATCGGGAGCGAAGCCGCTGAGATAGTCCATCGCCCTACCCCTTCACCGGCAGAGCATCGACCGCATCACGGAAGGACGCAGGGGCAGCATCATGCTCTTTTATCAGAGCGATTACCGCGTTCTTCACTTCCGCAGCGGTCTTGAGAACCTTCTGCTGCTCCTTGGCCTTTTCGACCTGGACGAACATATCGGCTATGGCGGCTTCGAGAGTGTCGCCATTACCATGGCAACTAATATCCCGAACAACATCACCCTTCGGCCAGTAGCAAGATGCGCCCCAATTCCTGAGGCCATGGGTGCCGGGCGTGTAAACCGTCAAGCCGGGTACGCCCTGAATGGAAGCGAGAAAATCCTGCGCGACCTGCGCCTTGTCGTTGGTATCAACCATGTTCAATCTCCCTCAACTGCCGACGAAGGCGCGGCAGGGCTAAAAGTGCGCTCATGGAGCGTTCGAATTGCTGCACCTGGCTGCGCGGAAGTGGATTGCTCAGGCGGCTGAACTTGCGGGTTTCTTCCTGCGTGGCGGCAAGCTGACGAGCGATCTCGTCTTTCCGCTCCAGCCGCTGGCGATCTTCCCGATCCGCGACGTGCTGGCAGTGATTGCCGTCGAAATAGCTGGCCTCAGAGTAGAGGGTCACAGTCCCAACCCTCCCAGGATCATCCCGATCACCAGCGAGCACAGCGAGAGCGTGACAGTCTCCGTCACCGTAAGGCGGATGCTGGACCAGCCGTCGGGGTCGGTCAGGGCGGATAGGGCCTGGTGGAAGGTGGTCATAAAACCTCCATATTCCTCGCCCCGGTGAGGACCGGGGTCCGGGGGCGTTAGAAATTCCAGGGGGTGGCACCCATGCCCTTCGCGACAGCGCGGGCTTCACGCTTGCTGATGACGTGGATCGTCTCGACATGCTCGCGCTGGCCGTTGCTGATGCGAACGATGTCCAGCACGGGGGCCTTGGCGCGGGTGCCTGTGTAAAATTCTGCTGCGAGGGTCATCTTCATCTCCGTCTCAGGCCCGATTGCCTTTCGATGGAGGTGTTATAGGTTGGTTTAATCCAACCCGTCAAGAGAAAAGGTTGGGTCGGTCCAACTTTCTTCTCCCCCGCCCGCGAATCACCTGCTGGCGGCGGAGAAGCAGGACGGGCCGGGGGATTTGGGAATGCGCTGACGGGCGAGGCGCTTAAGCTGGGCGGGAGCGGGAATAAGAAAGGGCAGCGCGACCGGGGAACCCCAATCCAGACGCTGCCCTTATCGACGTCCGGCGATCAACCCGGACGGCCTTGCAAGTAAGGTCTTCAAGACGCGGCCAGCGCGAAGCTACGACCAAAGAGACGGCCTAACCGCGTAATGATTGATGCTATACGTCCTGAAGCCCGCCATGTCCAATCCGTCCAATGCGAATCGGTTATGCCTCGATACCGTTATTCTGCGACCCGAAGGTAGAGTGACACTCCGCCTTTCACTGGCCCGGTGGTTTCGACTACCGGGCCGTTTTTTTGGGCAGCCGAAAGCCATTGAGCGAGGTGGATCGCTACCTGGGGGTGTATCCACGTCCCACGGTGCTCATTGGCACCAGCCGTAATGGATTGCACAATGAGGTCCCTGCTAATCTGCAGGGACCCCTCCAATTCCGCTTTTGTTGAGATGATCAGCGCCGACGACTGCAAGGGAGAGGTTGCGGTGCACTACCCTGCGGCGAGAATACCGAGCTTGGACAAGACTGTAAGCACAGCGATCACTAAGGCTGCGCCACCACTGACTGCGGTCACAATGAAACCTTTTCCCGCCATGGTCGCCTTGATAACAGCGATATCGGCTGGCATCGGCTCAGTGCGCGCGTCGATCCTGTCCACCTGCTTTACCAGATGGGCAACGTCAGATTCCAACTTGGCGACACGCGCATCCATGCCTCCAGATGTGCCATCTCCGCCGCCAGATTTCAAGGCTTCCATCTGACGGTGAAGCTCGTTGTTGGCCGCCGTTAGTTCGCGATCCGCCGCATCGAAGGGGTATAGATTGCCCATCATTCTTCCTTACCGCCGATTTCATCAATCGCTGATGACAATGCTTTCATCGCATCAAAATATCGATTCAACTCAGCATAAGCGGCCTGATCTTCACCGTTAAGAATGCGGGCTTGGATCGCACTAAGGGCATTGGCGACCCCCATGAATCTTATTCCCAATTTGATTACATCACCCTTGGTTGCGGGTTCTGCCCAGGCGGAAAATCCATCGCTCATCAATGCCTCCGCGCCGACCAGATGAACCGGCCAAAAATAGTCTTAATCATCGTCCTGCCAGCCTTTCATCCACAGCTATTCCGCCCCTCCCCGGCTGTGATCTTTCCTATTTGTTCACCCCTCCATATGAGAACAGATGCAGAACATCGAATCGGAGACGGGAAGGATGGACAGACGAACGGAGCCGATTTTGGCTGAGCCTGCTTGTGGGGCGGGGTGTGAAATCTGCTTTGTGGAATGCGCCGCTCTGCTCAATTTAATTGCTCGGCTTCGCCGCCAGCATGAGATGCTTCTGCGGGAATTGAGCCTGCGGCCTCACGGCTCCGGTTATGAAGATCTATCATATCTCGAAGAGCATCTGGAAACTGCACAGCGAGCTTTCGAGCGCGTCCGTCCTCGTATGGATCGATCCCCACCGAGTTCAGCAGCAGACCAAATGTTGCTGTCAGCACGGATGCATTAGGGAGCGCCGTTGAAGCTCCGGGCAGAAGGTCGCAGACGCTTATCTCAAGCGCATTGGCAAGGCGCGTCAGGGTGGACAGCTTAATGTCCCTCCCGTCCTCCAATATCTCCTTTACCAAAGATTTGCTCTTGCCCACCTGTTGAGAGAGCGTCGTTGGAGCAATGCCCTTTCGCGCGATTTCACGAGCAAGCGCATCCCTTACAAAACTGAAATCATAGTCCGTCGCCATGGGGCCTTTTTCCCACGGGTTGGACGTATCTGGATAGGTCCGCGCAATCCAACTTGACGGGTTGGGTCTATCCAACCTATAAGATGGCTCATGGCTGATCTTATTCACGACATCGAAGCGTTCTGTGCAAAGCAGAAAATGTCTCCATGGCAATTCGGCCTGCTGGCGCTCAACGATAAGCCCTTTGTGAAGCAGGTTCGGAATGGTCGGCGGGTATGGCCCGACACCGAGGCAAAAATCCGCCACTTCATGGCCACCTACCGCCCCGCCAAGACCGAGGAGCGCGCAGCATGAGCGGGGATATTCTCGCGGCCAACAGCGCCATCATGGCTGATGTCATCCGCTTTCTCCGCGCCAATTCTTCCGAGCGTATTCGCGCAGTTCGGCAAGCACGGGAGAATATCGAATTTCGAGCACGTCTCGAAAATAGTCCTGCGCCGCACTCTCGCCGGGAGCGCTGAAATGGTAAGTGAGGCTGTTAGCGAAATCGTCAACGTCCTTTGGGCTTGCCAAGCCCCGGTTGACGAGCACCCGCATTGCGTTTGTTCCGGCTGTGAGGCCAGCAAGCGCCATCGCAGTAACGGCGGTAACCACTTCATCATCCATCCCGAATCTCCTTCGGGAGGCACGATAGCATGAGCGCGCCCTATCGCATCCGCCACCCCTTCCAGCCTCTCGCCACCCTCGCCTTCTGGTGGGGCATCCTCCGCATGTTCGTGACGGGGAGGGCGTAGATGGCCCACATCTGGAAAGCTGGCGATCTGGCACGGTGCGTCATTGATGACGACTGCCCTATCTTCCCAACCAGCAGCCGCCGGGTAAAGGGCGCTGTTTATCGTGTAATGGACGTGAAGACCATCAACGATGTCTACGGCAACCCGGTGGTCGGATTGAAGATGGATCGGCACAATCCGGTTCATCCGGTCACCGGCAAGAAAGGCTATAGCAGCCACATTTGCTTCCGTCCCATCCTCCCCGCTGAACCTGCCTTCACCGAAGCCATGCGCCACCTGCGCCCCAAGGTGGAGGCATAGATGCGCCCGGATCGCACTTCCGAAGAGGAACGCGACTTCCTCCGCTATTACGCCCGCGTACTGCTGCGTGAGGCAAAGGCGCGTCGTGGGACTGCGTTCGCGCACATTCTCATGGCTGGTGCCGCTCGCGCCCGCCGCGAAGCTATGTCCATCCGTCCGGCTCAGGCCGATCTGTTCGGAGGGATATAGGCGATGCAGCACCCTTCGCGCGGCCTCACCGAGTGTGATTTCACCGCCGATGACATCGCGGTCATGGCTGAACGCCGGTTCGGCTGGGAAGATGCTTCCTGCGCCACGCTCGCGCTGATCTTCGGCACCACGCCGCAGCATGTCGCGGCCCTCACCAATTCCTTCCGCACCGGGCACGGCCACAATCCGGCCCGGTGCGGTTCTGATTTCCTTTCTTGCCATGAGGTTATCCATGGAATCCGTTAAACTTGGTCCAATCAGCAAAGCGATAAAATCTGGCAAAACTTATCTGGATTATGTCGAAGAGTGTCGCCATCGCCGTGCTCAAAAGCCACGTGCCAGGGCGTTCAAGCCTAGAGGGGCTTATCGCAAACGGTCGCATCCTGTCCTGATTTCGGTCTGCAAAGGCATCGCAACCTTCGAGGCCAACGCCCAAAGACAATTCATAGTGGATGTAACCGACATCCCATTGGTTTCCAGATTGGGAGTTTTTTCGGACGGCATTCGGCTGATTGTCAAAGTCGGCGATCGCCGGACCATGTTGGCCCGCATACTGCTTGACGCTCCCGCAAGCTCTTGGGTTGATCACATAAATGGCGACCCGACAGACAATCGCCGCGACAATCTCAGGCTGTGCAATCCCCAACAAAATGCGAGGAATATGGGCGTTCGTCGTGACATTGGCAGCCTTCAATCGCGATTCAAAGGCGTGTGCCGGATTGGTAAAAAATGGCGGGCTTACATCTACTTGAACAAGAGACAGGCGCACCTTGGTACCTTCGCCGATGAGGTGATGGCAGCGCGCGCCTATGACGCAGCAGCGAGAGCCCACTTCGGCTCCTTCTGCTGCGTGAACTTCCCTGAAAATGGCGAACAATCTGCACATCGTGGGGAGGATAAGTAATGTTGCGAAGCAGCAATGTCTTGCCGCGCCCAATCGCGCTCACACAAACTTCTATGCAGAACGCGGTCGCCAGCATCGTGAAGGGCATCCAGTCCGACACTGGTGAAAGCGATCAGGATACGGCGGATCGCCTTGGCGTTTCGGCGGGCACCATCGCCAATGCGCGCAATGGCAAGGCGTCTTTGTCCATGCTGACGGTCATGAAGATCGGTGAGGTCTATGGCCTCGAACGTCTCGCGCCCCTGTTCCACCTGATCGGCGGCAAGCTGGCTCCAGAGGCGGCGGTCTGCACGTCCGATCGCGACCTGCCTATCGGAGCGGCGCGAGGGCAAATGTTCCTTGCCGAGGCGCTGGCGGACAACCGGATTGACGATACCGAACTGGCGAAGGGCGCGGAGGATATCGAAGCGGCGGGTCAAGTGTTCGATGCTCTGCGCTATCGGCTGAATGTCCTGCGCGCGTCGGGGATCATCGTTACTCGCATGGGAGGGCGGTGATGAACACGGAAACCGCGCTCAAGGAAGCCGGACGGAAGGCGGGCGGCGACCGCCCTCCCATCACGGCGCAGGAACAGGACCGCATCGTGGAGATGCTGCGCACCATGCCCATAGCCGATGTGCGGAGGCAATCGCGCCGCCCCTATTCGACGCTTTGTAAGATTGCGAGGGTGGCGCTGTGAGTATCCTGACCCTCACCCGCGATATGGCGGTCAATCCGGCCCTGTTCGACCTCACCCTACATGTCTGGCGCAACCGGATGCGCGCCACTGTGACGAAACGCGACCAGGCAGGGAGGTTTTCCCGGTGATGAGACAACGCATCCAGAAAAACGACGCCATCACCGTTGCGGCGGCGCGGTCGCAATTGAAGCTGCTGCTCGCCAATGCCCGGTCGCTGGACAATCTGACGCCCGAGATACTGGTGCGGTCCTACCGCGTTCCCTTGCGCGAAATTGAATATGAACTGGTCATGGAACGCCAACGCCGGGAGGCGCGAGGCTGATGGCGCAGAGCGAAATCCAGATTCAAACATTGTTTCGCAGCCGGGCGCGCATCCTGTGTCCAGGCGTCGCCATAGTCGCTGTGCCCAATGCCGCGAAACGCTCGCGTTGGGCTGCGACGCAGGTGAAGCGTGAAGGGCTGGCGACAGGTTTCCCCGACCTCATTTGCTTCTGGTTCGGTGGCGGGGTGGCGGCAATCGAGTTCAAGAGCGCCAAGGGCCGCCTGACTGAAAACCAGTCGGAATGGATCGAGCGGCTCAACGACATGAGCATCCCGGCAACCGTCGCGCGCGATCCTGACGCCGCGCTGGAGTTTCTGCGCGGACAGGGCGCGCCGTTCATTGGAAGGATTTCAGCATGACAGGCGTTGGCCACAATTCGAACGCAACCGATGATCGCCTGCGGCTCCTGATGGAGCGGATCGACCGCCTCGAAGAGGAAAAGAAAGGTATCAGCGATGACATCCGCGATGTTTACGCGGAAGCGAAGGGCGTCGGCTATGACACCAAGATCATGCGCGCCGTCCGGTCCCGCGCGAAGATGGGTGAAAATGGCCGCGAAGAATATGACGCGCTGGTCGCGGCCTATGAAGCTGCATTGGGCGTCGCATAGCCGTGAGTGTCCACGAAGCGATATCAGACTTTCTCGCATTCATGCGCGCGGAAGGCGTCTCCCCGGACGATGCCACTGCGTTCATTGGCGATGTCACGTCTGGCGAGGTGGTCCGTTTCGATTGCGTGGGCGAACGGCGCGGCAGCAAGAATGGATGGGCGAAGCTCTATCTCGACGCCCGCCCCGCAGGCGCTTTCGGCAATTGGAAGCAGGGGATCAACCGCCGCTGGTCTTCTGGCGCGGCCAATGAGCTATCTCCGCAGGAGCGGGCGTCCCTGCGCCGCGAATGGGACGACAAGAAGGCCGAGCGAGAGGCGATCCGCAGGGAGGCGCAATTCGGTGCGGGACGGGATGCCGGGCACATCTGGGGCAATGCTGAGGCGGCGTCTCCTGCCCATCCCTATGTCCAGCGCAAGCGAATAGATCCGGCACCGCTGCGCCAGACCGGCAGCGACCTCCTGATCCCGATGTTTGATGATGAAGGGCGTCTTTGGAATGTGCAGCGTATCCTTCCTGACGGGAAAAAGCTCTTCCTCAAGGAAGCGCGGATTGACGGGCTGTTCACCATCATCGGCTCTTTCGCCGGCCATCGGGAAGCGGTGATCGGTGAGGGATATGCAACCCTGGACGCTGTGCACCAGTCGACCAGCCTTCCTTGTATTGTTGCCTTCAACACGTCCAACCTACCCAAGGTCGCACGGATATGGGCGGCGCGAAGGCCGGACCTGAATTTCATTCTCTTTGCCGATGACGACGAGGCCACGGCGCAGAAAATATTGGCAGAGCGCGGGATCTACAAAAATCCCGGCATCGAAGCGGCAGAGGCCGTTGCAACCGAAATCGGCGCTAAAGTCGCCTACCCGCTCGGAAGGGCCGCATGAGCGTGGCAGAAAACAGGGACGCGAACGACGACTTTCTGCAATTTGGCGCGGAATCGATCCGTGCTGCCATAGCTGGCGCGCGCGACACATTGCCGCCATTCGCCCCCTATGCCGAAGAGGCCGATCCGGACGACGAGGCTCTGCCGGGCGTTCACAGCCCGCACGAATGGTCAGGCAAGACGCCGCCCGTCCGTGAGTTCATCATACCCGGCTGGATTGTGCGCGGATCGTGCGGCCTGCTCAGCGGGCAAGAGGGCGTCGGTAAATCCCTGATCGCGCAGCAGATGGCCACATGCGCCGCTGTCGGCCGTAAATTCCTTGGCCTTGATATCGCCCATTGTCCGGTGATCTATATCACTTGCGAAGACCCCGCAGATGAGTTGTGGCGGCGGCAGGAAGATATCAACAAGTCGCTCGGCATCAGCATGGCGGACCTGGACGGCCAGTTGCTTCTTGTCTCCCTGAAAGGCCAGATCGGCAACGAACTCGCCGTATTCGACCAGCAGGGCCGGTTGTCGGTCTCGGCGCGCTACCGGCAAATCGAGAAGCTGGCACTGTCGTTCAATGCGGGCCTGCTGTTCCTCGACAACGCGGCGCACCTTTTCACCGGCAACGAGAATGCCCGCCATGACGTTGCGGCCTTCCTTGGCCTGCTGGAGCGTCTGTCAGAGGCGATGTCAGGCGCGGTTGTGCTGCTCGCCCACCCCAACAAGCAGCATGCTCAGGGGGCCAAGCAGGGCAACGAATATAGCGGCTCCACAGGCTGGAGTGCGCATGTCCGCAACCGGCTGTTTCTCGACTGGGCCGAAAAAACCGAGGACGGTGATTTCATCGGCGACGATGGGCGCGTCCTGCGGAAGTCCAAGGCGAACTATGGCAAGAAAGGAGAGGAAATCTACTTCCGGTGGCATGAGTGGGCGTTCGTCCGCGACGATGACCTGCCGACCTCTACCCGCGATGAATTGCGCGAGGTGAGCCGGGCCAACCATGAGAATGAAGCATTCCTGATGTGCCTGAAGCAGCGCAACAGTGAAAAACGCCCCGTGTCTGAACAGCCAGCATCACGAACCTACGCACCGAAAGTCTTCGAAACCATGCCTGAAGCGCGTGGCTGCACGAAGGAGCAACTGACGGCGGCGATGGACCGGCTGTTCCGGATCGAGGCTATCGAGCGTCGTTTTCTGTGGGTCGATAAGGGGGAAGGCAAGCCGCGATTTGGCCTCGCTGAGGTAGCAAAACGAACCGATTTGGTTTCCGCTGACCTCCCGCCGACCTCCCCTGATTTTCCGCTGACCTCGGAGGAAAACTAAGAAAATGCTTATTTTTCAAACCGCTGACCTAAAACAGGCAATTCCCGCTGACCTCCCGCCGACGTACCGCCGACGTACCGCTGACCTCCCGCCGACCTCCCCCTCCCCCTATAGGGGGAGTTCCTTGGGGTCACTCCCCTCTGGGGGAACAAGCCTCACCCATAACAACCTCCGCACCCTAGCCCGCGAACGCTGGGAGCAGGCCACGGCCTATCGCGTCGGGATCATCGCTGGTGAGTTAGGCGTGGTGATGGTCAACCCATATCGCGGCAGGCAGGCAGCGCATTACCGGCAGGGACTTCGACGGGGCAAAGCACGACCCGCAAGCCTCAGCCCGCGAGCGGCGGGGAATATGAGGTTAATTTCTCAGGAGTGAGGGAGGGTGGTGATGAGAGAGATTGAGCGCAGCCGGGGCAGACCGCCAGTGGCGCGGGCAAGGGTGCTGAACTACTGGCGTAAGCATGGGCCTTGCAGCATCGGGAAAATGATGCGTTTGACTGGCCTGGAAAGGTCGCAGATCAAACGCATCCTGTTGCAGGAAAGTGGAGGATTTGATAGGGTTTTGCGCATGGAATTGACGGATTCAGAGCGATCTAAGTTTCAGGATAAAGTGGACAAGGCCCCTGGCCATGGACCTGATGGAAATTGTTGGATTTGGACTGGCTCATTTGGAGAATCCGGCTACCCCCGATGCTCGGTTGGGGGGCGCGCGTTTCAGGCGAGCCATATCGCCCTTGCGATAGAGGGTAATCCTCGTCCAGAAGGGTTGTTGGCGCTTCATTCATGCGACCACAAGCCATGTGTTAATCCGGCGCATCTTCGCTGGGGAACGGATAGCGAGAACCAGCGGGACCATTTCGAGCGGGGCCAGCGTGGCGCGCATTGGCTGCCTGAGCGCGTTGTCCATGAAATACACCAGAGCGGCGAACGGAATATCGACATCGCGCGTAGACTGGGTCTTTCTCCATCAGCCATCTGCAATATCCGCAAAGGGCGCTACCACAGGCATATTTTTGAGCAATATTGCCTCGTGCCTTAACTTAACCGCATGCTGTAACTGGTTGGCCCATGTCCGTGGGCCGCCCTTCGTCGTTCAAGCCAGAGTTTGTTGAGCAAGCTCGAAAGCTGGCTCAACTTGGGGCAACAGACCGTGAAGCCGCCGAATTTTTCGAAGTCGCGGAAAGCACGCTCTACCTCTGGAAGCATGTGCATCCTAATTTTTCGGAGGCCTTAAAGGTCGGCAAGGAAGCGGCTGACAATCGGGTTGAGCAATCGCTATATCGCAAAGCTACCGGATACAGCTTCGATAGCGAAAAAGTGTTCCAGAACGCGGGCGAGATCATCCGCGCTCCAGTTGTTGAGCATATCCCGCCATCGGATACCGCTGCAATATTCTGGCTAAAGAACCGCCGCCCTGATGCATGGCGCGATAAGCAGGATGTCGTCCACGATGTAACGGACAGCATGGCGGATGCGATCATCAGCGCGCGCAAGCGGTCGGGCCTGTCATGACGCCAGCGGACAAGATGCTCGCGGAGGACATGGCCGCATTTTACAGCGACCCTCTAGCGTTCGTCTACTATGCCTTTTCGTGGGGCGAAGGCGAGCTTGAGAAATGGGATGGCCCTGACGAGTGGCAGACCGAGTTCCTGACAGAGCTTCGTGACGCGATCCGCAAGCGCGAAGAGGGTGACGTTATCAAGATGGCCGTGAAGTCGGGGCGCGGCCCCGGCAAGAGCGCGGTCATCGCGTGGCTGGTGCTATGGCTGATGTCCACGCGGCCCAATTTCTCTGGCGTCGTCACCGCCAACACGGGCGATCAGCTTGATACCAAGACATGGCGCGAAGTGGCGCTGTGGTGGAACAGGGCGATCAATCGTCACTGGTTCGAGTGGACCGCGACGAAGATCGTCCATGTCGAGCAGCCCGAAACGTGGAAGGTCGTGGCGCAGAAGTGGAGCGAGCATAAGCCCGACGCCTTTGGCGGCCTGCATAATGGCGGGCGCGGACAATGCACGATCATGGATGAGGGATCAGGCATCCCGGAAAGCATCTTCTCGGTTGCCGAGGCCACGAACACCGACCCTGACAGCTTCCTCTTCACCTTCGGCAACCCGATGAAGAAGGCGAGCTATTTCTATCAGATATTCACGCGCTTTCGCCATCGCTGGCTGACCATGACGGTGGACACGCGCCGCGCCAAGGCCGCGAACCAGAAGCAGATCGCCGACATGATCGAGGACTGGGGCCTCAGCAGCGATCATGTCCGCGTCAATGTGCTGGGTGAGTTTCCAGAGACGGACGCGGACACGCTGATCCCGCTGCACCTGATGGAGAGCGCAGCCCGGCGTGAGGTGGATAAGGCCGCGATCAATGCGGTCAGGCCGATATGGGGCCTTGATCCCGCCCGCTTTGGCGATGACCGCACCGCGCTGGCGAAAAGGCGGGGCCGCGCTCTGCTGGAGCCTGTGCAGTCCTGGCGCAATCTCGACACCATGCAGACCGCTGGGCGGGTCAAGGCGCTCTATGACGAGACGCCGCCTGCTGAGCAGCCTTCGCATATCGTGGTCGATACCATCGGGATCGGATCCGGCGTGGCGGATCGCATGCGGGAGATGGGCCTGCCGGTGTTCATGCTGAACGTGTCGGAGCGCCCCAGCGTGGACGGCAAATTCGCCAAGCTGCGCGATGAACTGTGGTGGAAGGCGCGTCAGTGGTTCGAGGGGCTGGACGTGCAGATGACCGACGCGGCCCTCATGGGCGAAATGGCGGACATTCTCTACGGCTACACGTCGAACGGACAGATCAAGATCGAAGGCAAAAAGGACACGAAGGAGCGCCTTGGCCGCTCGCCTGACCTTGCAGACGCCTTCATCGGGACATTCGCGGTTCACCCGGTTCAGGTGGAGCAGACATTTGATCGCTACGAGCGCGCGCGGCGCAGGGCGATGTCATCGGGAGCATCGGCATGGGCGGCGTAAATGGCTGACGAAACAGACTGGAACGCGCTCAGGCAGCGTTGTGCGGACAATGCAACCGAACTGGTTCTGCGCGTCGAGACGATGGACGGTGAATATCGCTTCTCGCTCGCGGCTGTGGATCGTGACGGCAAGATCATGTGGGACAATCGGGCCAACGATGAGGGCCATGCGCCGCAGCATATCGTCACGCAGCTTGTCACGTCTGCGCTGGAAAGGTGGTGGGTGTAATGGCTGACGTTATCGAACCCGCCCGCGCGCCTGATGAAGCGCAGCCCACCGGCCCGGAGGTGGATCAGGAGATATTCCCGCGCCTCAAGGAATGGACGAAATCGTCCCTCGACCACCTGTCCGAATGGCGCAAGGAGGCGGAGGCCGCGCAGGAGTTCTATGCGGGGCACCAGTGGAGCGATGATGAAAAGCGGCTCTTTGAGGATGATGGCCGGATCGCGCCCATCTTCAACCTGACCGCCGTCAACATCGATGTGGTGTGCGGCCTTGAGGTCAATAACCGTCAGGACGTGAAATATCTGCCGCGCACGGAAGGTGATGTTCAGGTCAATGAGCTTCTGTCCTCGGCCGCCATGTGGGTGCGCGATCAGGCGCAGGCGGAGGATGAGGAAAGCAATGCGTTCAGGGACGCGGTGATAACCGGCCTTGGCGTCACGGAGACCCGCACCGCCAACCGCCTGATATCCGTTGATCGCCGCGATCCGACCGAATGCTTCTATGACAAGTCATCGAGCAAGACCAACCTTGTAGATCGGCGCTTTGGCGGTCGCGTGATCATGATGGACACAGACGAGGCGGTCGCGTTCTTCGGTGATCGTTACACTGCCTTCGAGATCAACGCGAAGTGGGCGTCGTTCGGGCTGAACCAGTCGAAAAAGGGTGAGGAGCGCCTTGACTATCCGACCGAGCAGATGGGGCCGACCGACAATAGCGACACGATCCCCAAGAAGGTCTGCGTCGTGGAAATCGAATGGTTCGATTGGGTTGGGACGGAGAAGGTCTATTATCAGGCGTTCCTTGGCGCGTCGTCCATCCTGGAGCAGAACCCGCTCAAGGAATGGGCCTATAACTGGATCACCGGCAAATATGACGCGAAGAAGCGCCGCTGGTACGGCCTGATCCGGGCGTTCAAAGACCCGCAGAAGTTCATCAATAAGATGATTTCGGTCGGTACGCATATCCTCGCGAGCAACGCCAAGGGTGGCCTGCTTTACGAGCGCGGCGTGTTTGTCGATCAGCGGGCAGCGGAACGTGACTGGTCGAACCCGCAGAAGAATGTGGAGGTCGCGGAAGGCGCGCTTGCCTCTGGTCGCATCCAGCCGCGCACCGCCCCCGCCTTCCCCGCCGCGATTTCGCAGCTTCTGGACTTCGCGCTGGCGATCTTCAATCGCGTGACGGGTATCAACGCGGAAATCCTCGGCACGACCGACCGCGACCAGCCCGCCAGCCTTGAGGCGCAGCGCAGGCAGTCGGCGGTCACGATCCTCGCCACGCTGTTCGACAGCAAGCGCCGCTATCACAAGGAGCAGGGTAAGACGCTGCTGCAACTGATGAAGGGCCTGCCGCCTGAAACGCTGGTGCGCATCACGGTGGATGAGCCGCCGCAGATGCCAATGCCGCCAGTGCCTCCGGGGACGCCTCCTGATCAGCAGATCGCGATGATGGAGCAATATGCGCAGGCGATGGGCCAGCAACAGCAGCAGGCCCAGCAGGAGCGTTATGTGCGGCTGGCGCTGATCCAGCAGGCGTTCGCGGACGACACGATAGAGTTTGACGTGATCGTGGACGAAGCGCCGTCCAGCCCGAACCAGCAGCAGGAGGTCATCGCCAAGATCGCGATGATGGCGCAGCACGGGATGCAGTTGCCGCCACAGGCGCAGGCCATCGTGGTCAAGAGCATCGGCCTTCCCGCCACCATCGCCGACGAGATCGCACAGGCCATGACGGGTTCCGATCCGCAGGTCGAGCAGCTTCAACAGCAATTGCAGCAGGGCGCGCAGATTCTCCAGCAGGCGCAGGCGGAGAATGAGCAGCTAAAGACCGATCGGTCGATTGATCAGCAGAAAGCCCAGACCGACCAGTTCAAGGCCCAGACCGACCGCATGAAGGCGCAGGCCGACATTGTGGCGCAAACAGGCGGCGTCCCTGTCCTCGACTATCTCGCGGCGCTCGAATCCAAGGTGGACCAGATCGGTTCCGCCGTCCTCCACATGCAACAACCCTGACCAGACAGGAGAATATCATGAACAACGAAGAACTGATGCCGATGGACCAGATGGAGGGGGCAGAACATACGCCCGCGTCTGAGACGGTCCATGATCCCGCGCCGCAGAGTGAGCGCGCCCGCGATGAATCCGGGCGGTTCGCGCCCAAGGATGGCGAGGGGCCGCGCGGCGCGCCCAATGACGAGATTGCCCGCCGCCGCTACGCGCAGGAGCGGGACGAGGCGCGCAAGGATGCAGAGGAAGCGCGGGCGGCTCACGCGGCCCTCCAGAAGCGCCTTGATGACATGGCGACACTGGCGAAGGGCGACGATCCCGCCGCGCCCAAGGAGCCTGTAGACCCGCTGCAACCTGTTCTGGAGAAGTTGGAGACGTTCGAAAAGCGCTTCTCCGATCAGGACGAGGCCAAGCAGGCGGAGGAAACGCACCGTCAGGTTCTGGCCTATTCCGATCAGGACGAGGCGAAGTTCCGGGAGAAGGCCCCGGATTTCCAGCAGGCCGCCGAGCATTATATCCTCAGCCGCATGAACGAAATGAAGGTGCTGGGTGTCGATCAGCAGCGCGCGGAGGCGCTTCTGGCGCAAGAGGCGAACCAGTTGCTTTACCGCTGCGCGCAGGAAGGCCGGTCAGCGGCGGAATCCCTTTATGCGATGGCGCAGGCCCGTGGCTATGTGTCGGGCGCAGCAGGCCAGCGCCCTGCCCCCGCCAGTCCGCAGCCGCAGAACTTTGGCGGTCGCTCGCTTGGTTCCGGTCAGGGGCCAGCAGGCGGCGCGGTCACGGCGGCGCAGATCGCAGCGATGAGCGAGGACGACTATATGGCCTTCCGCTCCACGCCAGAAGGAAAGCGGGCCATTTCGCGGGCCATGGGGGCCTGACTATTGCCTTTCGCGAAAGAATGAATCATGATTGTTGAGGGCTGGGACTATTCCGGCCCTCACGCCCACAAGGCGAAGGCGCGGACGGCCTGAACGGTCCCTCGGCATCCCCGACCGGAGAGGGGAAGGCGCGGACTGCCTCAAGTGTCCCTCGCACGCTCCCGGCGAATGGGGGTTCGCACCAGCCAAGCGAAGCGGCTGACCGAACTCAACCCCATTCGGGAGCCATCCCATGTCATACACTGAATTTCCATCGGGCCACCCGCTCAGCCCGACCATCTGGGAGCGGGAACTTTACGCCGAAGCGATCCAGCAGACCTATGTCTGGTCCTTCATGGGCAGCAGCAACAATTCGCTGCTGGTCCGCAAGGATGATTTCGCGACCAAGGCGGGTGACAAGCTCATTCTGGGCCTCCGCACCCAACTTACCGGGCGCGGGACCACGGGCGACGACACGTTGCACGGCAATGAGGAATCGCTGGTCACCCAGAATGATCAGTTCGTGATCAACCAGCTTCGCCATGCTGTCATCTCCAAGGGTCGCATGTCCGAACAGCGCGTCATGTTCAACATGCGCACCGAAGCGAAGGAAGGTCTGACCGACTGGTTCGCCAACCGTTTCGATACATGGTTCTTCAACCAGATCGGCGGCGCGACCTATCAGACGGACACGGCCTATACCGGCTTCAACTCTGTCGCGGCGGTCGATGCGAACCATATCCTGCGTCCGAACACCAAGACCACCGATGAATCGCTGACCACGGGCGATGAATTGAACCTCACCCAGATCGACCGGCTGGTCGCGCGCCTTCGTCAGGGGTCGTTCGCCTCGACCGGCGTGATGCCGATCCGTCCGATCAAGATCAAGGGCGGCAATTACTATGTCCTGTTCGTCCACCCCAATCAGGTGGTGGGCCTTCGGTCGCAAACGTCGAACGCACAGTGGGCCGATTTGCAGCGCGCCCATATTCAGGGTGGCTTGACGGATATTCCGCTCATCACGGGCGGCGATTTCGTCGGGATCTACAACGGCGTGGTCATTCACCAGTCGGAGAAGGTGCCGATGGGCGTCAACTCCACTTCGGGCGCGGCTGTCACCAATGCCCGACGCGCGGTCCTGTGCGGCGCTCAGGCGGCCATGTTCGGCATCGGTGGCGACACGCCGGACGACAACAAGAAGTTCAAGTGGATCGAAGAGCGTTTTGACTATGAGAACCAGCTTGGCGTCTCTGGCTACACCATCGCCGGGTTGAAGGCGTCGGCGTTCAACAGCGCCCGCTTCGGCACCTTCATCCTTCCCACTTACGCACCGCTGGTCTGAGGAGGATCATATGGGAATCGCACGTCAACTTGAGACACAGCAGACCCACTATCTCCGCAAGGACGTGGCCTATGACACTGTTGGCATCGCCAGCGGCGTTCTGATCGGCACCGTCCCCAAGGGGTCAAAAGTCACTGGCGTCCACGTCTATATCGACACGGCGTTCAACGCGGCCACGACCAACGTCCTGACCGCAGGAACGACCGGGACCGGCACCAACCTGATCGCGGCAAGCGACGTGACCGAAGGGACGGCGGGTTATTACGCGCCCGCCGATGGCACCAATCAGGCGCGGGGACTGGCATTCGCGGCCGATACCGATCTGTTCGTGTCCTACACGCAGACCGGTGCCGCAGCGACCGCAGGGGCCGCCACGGTCATCGTGGAATATGTCCCTCAGAGCAATGGAGGCTGACCATGGCGAAGGTGATTATGACGACGCCTCCGGGCGCGGCTTATGAATATGCCGAAGTGCAGGGCGGAACCAGCATGAGCCATGCTGAAATCGCAGCGCTGCTTGACGAATATGTCGAGAAGCACGGCCTCTATCCGGTGGAGACGGTCTATGACGGCGAATCCCCGCGTCACAAATATGGGCGCTACAAACCCACGCAAACCGCCACCGAACAGCCCGCCGCCCCGTCGAATGACGAGATTGCGAGCATGCGCAGCGAGATCGAGGAGCTTAAAGCCCTCCTTACCGCCGCCACCGAACCTTTGGACGCGAAGGCTGATCCCGACGCGGACGAGAAGGCGAAGAAAGCATGACGTTGGGGGCGATCAGTGACCGCATTGCGGATGAACTGGTTCGCCCCGACTTGCGCGCGTCCCACGTCCCCCTTTCCGTGAAAGACGCGATCAGGGAGGCCGCGAACTATCGTTTCTGGTTTAACGAGGTTCGCGGCCTTTCTTTCAACACCGTGGCCGATCAGGATTTCTACGATCAGGCCGCCCTCCCCGATCTGGCATGGCTGTCCCGCGTTGATGCGCTGTGGATCGTGGTCAATGGCCAGCGCCGCAACCTCACGCTTGTGAACGCCCTTGCCGTCAACGACTGGAAGGATGGCGACACGATATTGACGGGCGAACCGTGCCATTATGCGCGCTATGGCGATGGCTTCCTGCTGTGGATGGTCCCGCGCGATGTCTGGCCAGTTTATATCGACGGCACGACGCGCTTTTCTGAATTGACGGCCGATAGCGACAGCAATGCCTATCTGACAGAAGGCGAGCGCTACATCCGCGCGCTCGCCAAGGCGAACCTTCTGGAAAATGTGGTCCGCGACTTCGCGCAGGCGGATCGGCAATGGCAGGTGGCTGAACGGGAGAAGCGTAATCTTCTCATGGAAACCGCCAACCGCATTTCCACGAACCGGCTGGCGGCCTGCCTGTGACGCAGCCGATCCCCATCCCCTTCGGCCCATGGGAGCCTGATCGCGCTTCCTTCGACAGCGGCGCGCTGACTGAGGCGGCCAATGTCGTGCCGGTGGCAGGCGGATATGGGCCTACCTATGGTTTCGAGCCGCGCGCCGCATCCCTGACACCGCCCATCGCGGGAGCCATGGTGATCAGCAATGACCGCGTGAGCCAGTATATCTATGCCGGTTCCGGCCAGAACATCTATGTCAGCACGAACGGCGCGGCCTTCGCCTCGGTCTATGCGACCACTGGCCTTTCAGCCCCGAACCGCTGGCAGTTCGCCCGCTTCGTCGGAAAGGCTATCGGCGTTCATCCGCAAAAGGCTCCTGTGGGCGGAGACATTGGCTCAGCCATGACGCCGCTTGCCGGTTCGCCGCCGCTCGCGCGCGTTGCCGGGGTTGTGGGCAACTTCCTTGTCCTTGGCGATCTGGATGACGGCATCGACGGTCCGCGCCCCAATCGCGTCCGCTGGTCGGGCTTCCGCAACCCCGGCACATGGGGCACGAATATCGGGACGCAGGCGGATTTCAACGACATGCCGGACGAAGGTGGCATTGTCGAAGGTGTCATTGGCCGTGAGTTCGGCACGGTATTCCAGCGCTACATGATTTCGCGCATGACCTATATCGGCCCGCCCGCCGTGTTTCAGTTCGATGTGGTGGAGAAGAAGCGCGGAGCTATCGCCCCCGGCGCGATCATCGACGCGGGTCTGCTCGCCGCCTTCATCGCGGACGATGGCTTTTTCCTGTGGGACGGGACCAGTTCCACGCCCATCGGCGCACAGCGGGTCAATGAATATTTCCGCAAACGGATCAGCCCCGGCACGGAGGGGCGTATCACGGGCATGTTCGATCCGCTCGATCAGACGGTATCATGGGCCTATTGCACGGATGACAGCGGCCTCCTTACCGAGCGCCTGACCTATTCGCTGATCGAAAACCGCTGGACGTTCTCCGATCTGCGGGGTCACTGGTTTATGTCCGGCTTCGACATCGGCTATACGCTGGAGCAACTTGACCAGTTCGGCCCGCTCGACACGCTTCCTTTCAGTCTTGATGATCCGAAACTTCTGGGTGGCCAGCCAAGGGCCGTAGGGTTCGACGCCAGCGGCAATTATGGCGCATTGAACGGCGGCGTTCTGGAGGCTCGCTTTGAAACGGGCGACTGGCAGGCGGCACCCGGATCGCGCGCCTTCGTCAACGCCGTCCGTCCCATGGTGGACGCGCAGACCGTAACCTGCGCCGCAGGGACGCGCCAACAGGTGCTGCACGATCCCATTTCGTGGACACCCGATTGCGCGCAGGCGACGGACGGGCGCTGCCCCATGCGGGCGTCGGGGCGATATGTCCGCGCCAGAACGAATATCCCGGCCGGTCAATCATGGACGCGCGCAACCGGGATCGAGGTCCATGCATCAGCGGAGGGCCTGCGATGAAATATATGTTCCTCGCCAACCCGGCCAAGGTCATCGACTGGGCAAGGACGCTGGTGGATTCGCTCAACCGCAGGGAAAGCGCGTTCGGCAGCATGGCCGATCAGAGCGCCGGGGCGGTGGACATCACGGGCGGGAACGCGGTGTTCAACAATTTCGGCATCGTCATCGCAAATGACCCCTATGTCGCCCGCTATTCAAACGCGGCCAGCAGCGGCGCGGGGGTTCTTCTGCGCCGCGCGCGCGGGTCGGTTGCAGCGCCCGCTGCTGTCCTGAACGGGGATATTCTTGGCGGCATCTACATGGCGGGTTTTAACAGCGCCTCCAGCGGCTTTGGCGTCAATACAGCGGCCTTCTACGCCTATGCGATGGAGGATTACACCGCAGCCGGGCATGGATCAGAGGCGGCGGTCGGTACGACATCCATAGGTGGATCGGGACGGATAACCCGCGTCCGCATCGGTCAGGACGGCCTCTATCCGGGCGGCAACAATCTTTATCCTCTCGGCAACGCCTCCGCCCGCTGGACCCAGCTTTATGCAGTGTCCGGCACGATCAACACGTCCGATGCGCGTTCCAAGCAGGACATCGAGCCAATTCCCGACGCATGGCTGGACGCGTGGGGCGATGTGGACTGGCGGCGGTACAGGTTCATCGACGCTGTGCAGGCCAAGGGCGAGGATGCCCGCTGGCACATCGGACTGATCGCGCAGGCCGTGCGGGACGCCTTCGCGGTGCGCGGGCTGGATGGGCAGGCGATTGGGCTGCTTTGCTATGACGAGTGGGACGCTCAGGCGGAGAAGCTCGACACGGACGGCAGCGTTCTGCGCGAGGCACGGGACGCAGGGGACCGCTGGGGCCTTCGCTATGACGAGTGTCAGGCGATGGAGGCCGCATGGCAGCGCCGCGAACTGGCGCGCCTGTCCGACCGGCTTCAAGCACTGGAGGCTGGACTGTGATCTTCGGCGCGCTTCGCCCTCCCCTCGCGCATGTCGCCCCCATGGTGGCGCAGTGCATCGCCGCGTCCGTGGCAGACGATCCGCTGGAAAGTCTCGATGAGGTGATGGCGGGGATCGAGGATGGCTCGCTTGTCGCATGGGTCGCGACCGAAGGGGAACGGCTGCACAGCGTGACC
Organism: Sphingobium faniae; assembly: GCA_900100475.1. GTDB lineage: Bacteria > Pseudomonadota > Alphaproteobacteria > Sphingomonadales > Sphingomonadaceae > Sphingobium > Sphingobium faniae. Next base: position 386,381 of record FMTU01000003.1, read on the forward strand.
GTGGTGGAGATTCTGGAAGGCGGCAAGGGGCGGCAATGCTTCATCCGCCATTGTGCCCGCGCGGACGGCGGTTCGCATCTGCGCGACTGGCTCGGCTTCCTGCCTGTCATCGAAGATTGGGCGGCTTCTCAGGGCTGCATGTCCATCGAACTGATCGGCCGCGCCGGTTGGGAGCGTGTGCTGCCCGATTTCCAGAAGAAGGCCGTGCTGTTGCGGAAGGTGCTGCCCCATCATCCGCAGAACATGAACCACTGGTCAGCCATGACCAGCGCTGCGAACCGATAGGAGGTCGCCATTTCTTCGAAAAAGAAAACCACGACGAAAGCGACGACAACCAACAGTCTGCCCGACTGGCTGACCAGCCCGTTTCAGCAGGCCACGCAGCGCGCCACGGCACTTTCGCAGCAGCCCGCCATCGGCTCAGGTACGCAGGCGGTCATTAACCGCACATTGTCCGACTCGGCGGCGGGCGCAGGCGCGGCGAACGACAACATCAATCTGATGCGTAATTTCGCCAACGGCAATTTCGGGAGCAACGCCACTGCGCTAACCGGCGCGGCGAATGGCGATTTTCTGGCGTCCAATCCGTTCACGGCCAACGGCCAGTTGAACACCGATTATATCAACCAGAGCGGGCTAAACGCGACAGCGGCGGGCGGCGGGTTCGCCAATAATCCCTTCACCGCAAATGGCGGTTTCGACGCGGATTTCCTGCGCCAGATTGGCCTTTCCGGCATGGCCGAGAATGGCGGCCTCAACACCGGCTATATCGACAACAGCCTGCTCAACCGCACGGCGGCGGGCGACTTCCTGACAGCCGACAGCAACCCTTATATCCGCGACGTCGCCCAAAGAGGGGCGGACTCGGCGCAGGCGGCGATCAACGCGCAATTCGGCGCGGCGGGGCGCTCGAACGGTTCGGGTCTTTACGCTCAGCTATTCGGCCAGGGCATTTCGGACGCCTCGAACAGCGTCTATGCCCAGAATTACGCCAATGAGCGGCAGTTGCAGCAAGCGGCGCAAAACAGCCTTCTGGGAGCCAACCAGAGTGCGCAGGAGAACGCACTGGCCCGCCAGCTATCGGCGCAGAACTCGATGCTGGGTGCGCGCGAGAACGCCTACGGACGCCAGCAGACGGCCTATGAAAGCGAGGCGCAGCGGCAGCAGGCAGCGCAGAACAGCTTGCTTGGCGCGAACCAGACGGCGCGGGAAAACGCCCTGTCGCGGCAGATGTCGTCCTATGACGCGGAACGCCAGCGGCAGCAGGCGGCGGCGGGCGGGCTGCTGAACACACAGCTTGCCGGGGCCGGTCAAATCCCCTCGCTGATTTCCTCCATGATCGCGTCCAATCAGGCGGGCCTCTCCGCAGGCCAGTATCAGGACAACGCCGATATGGAGCGGCTGCGGCAATATACCTCGATCCTGTCCGGCCTGTCGTCGCCCTACGGTATTCAGGACCAGAACTCGACCACCACGACCAAGAGCAGCGGCCTTGGCTCTGTGCTGGGGACCGTTGCGTCGCTTGGCAGCGCCATCGCGGCCCCCTTCACGGGCGGGGCGAGCCTGTTGGGCGGCGCGGCGGGAGGCGCAGGCGCAATCATGGGCGGCGGGTTCAACAGCGCTTTGGGCGGCATGGCGACCGGCGCGCTTCCGCAATGGCTGGGGAAATAACAATGGCAGGCATCCTCTCCAAGATCGCGGGCGGCATTAACAAGTTCAGCGATGAACTGATCAACCCCACGTCCGCGCTGGGTCGCTTGGGCATGTTCCTGGGGGCCGCGTCCGGGTCCGATCTGGGGCAGGCGCAGATGATGGCGGCGCAGGATGCGCGTTTGCGGCGGCGCGACATGTTCGATGACGAGGACCGCGATCTGGACCGGCAATATCGGCAGGCGCAGATTCAAAAGTTGCTCGCACCGCAGCAGCCCAACGACACCTATGAGCGCATCGTGGCGCGTCTGGGTCAGGGACAGGGCGACAGCTATTTGCGGACGCTGGCGGAAGGGCCGCCGATCGCGGTTGATGTGCAGCAGGCCGATGGGTCCACCGTCCGCCAATATATGCCGCGCGGGCAGTTCGGCGGGAATTTCATGCCGCCGCAGCCGCAAGCAGCGCCTCCGGGTGTAACCTTCACTCCGATTGATGGAGGTCCGACGCAACCCGCGTCGGGCGGCTTTCGGCGCTGATATGCTGAACGACATCACCATGAGCGCGGAGAGCGGTGGGCGCAGATACGGGCGCAATGGGGGGCTGTTGACCAGCATGGCGGGGGCCATGGGGGAAATGCAGGTCATGCCCGGAACGGCGCGCGATCCCGGCTTTGGCGTCAGGCCATGGCAAGGCGGTGCGGATGATCTTGCCCGCGTCGGGAGGGATTATCGGGCCGCCATGCAGAAGCGTTATGGCGGCGAACCGGACAAGATGTGGGCGGCTTATAACTGGGGACCGGGCAACCTCGACAAGGCCATCGCCAGTCACGGCCCCGGCTGGATGAACGCCGCGCCTGCTGAAACGCGCAATTACATCGCCCGTAATCTTCGCGCCTTGGGAGGTCATTGATGGCAACGCAGTATAGAGATGGCCAGCGGCTCCAAGGATCGGACGGCAACGTCTATGTCGTTCGCAACGGCGTCCCGACGCTTGAGCAGGCCCAGTCCGTACCGGGCGGGATCGTGGTGAAGCCTGCCGATCCGACGCTTGGCAGTAAGGTTGCCAAGGCGGCGAATGACGCGGCGGCATCTGTCTTTGATCCCCAGCGAGCGGCCACGTCTACCGCCCAAGGGCAATATGACCTCCGCACACAGCCGACCAAGGACAATATCAACCTCACAGGCGATCTTGCAAAGCGCTACACTAGCGATCCGGCTGTAAAACAGTATGCAGCCGCGATCCAGAGTTACGCTCGCGCCGTTGGGGCCAAGGACACGCCTCAGGGCGACCTCAGCCTGATCTATGCTTATGCCAAGATCATGGACCCGGACAGCGTGGTTCGCGAGGGTGAGGCCGCTAGCGTTTCCAATTCTGATACACTGGCAGGACAGCTTGTTGCCCGGTATCGCAAGGAGCTTGGCGAGGGAGGGGTGTTCAGCGCCACAGCCCGCCAAAATCTCCTGCAAGAAATGCGCAACGCCATGGGCGCGCTCAACGCCAGTTATGTGCAGGCGCGACAGACATATGGCCAGATTGCCCAGCAGAACGGCCTTGATGAGAAACAGGTCATCGGCCCCCATGCCGGACTGCCATTCTCGAAGCGCGAGGCCCGGATGCGGGGCACCTCCGAACCGCAGCGGGATTTCTATGGCAATGTCACCGAACCGGCGCGACCTATTGGAGGCATTCCGGAACCGGACCAGATTGACCCTACTGGCGGCAATCCCCTTCTGTCGCCGCAGGATCGCGCCGAGATAGCGGCCAATGCCCGCTATATGACGCCTGAGAGCATGCAGGCGTGGTTCCGCGACCGGGGGCTTCAAATCTCCCCGGACGAGGCGCGCAGGAATTATGATTACTACTCGCGCGGCGGGTCGCAGGACGCTGCGGTCAATGCGCCGCAAGGCGAAGGGTCGCTGTTGGGGAGGTTGGCTGGATCAACGCCGGGGATGGCCGTAGGGGGCTATCTGAACGGCGCATTGATGGGCGGTATGGATGAGGTGGCAGCGGGCATCGGTTCCGCCATCAATGGAACGCCGTATTCGGAAAATTTGAGAGAGGCTAATGCGAAGAAGCAGGCAATCGCCTCCGATAGCCCTTTGGCGTATGGAACCGGTAACGTCATTGGCGGCATCACAGGTGCTATCGGACTAGGTGCCCTTGGCATTGGCTCGCGGTTGCCGATTTTGACCGATATTGGCCTTGGGGCACTTGGCGGCGCGCTGGAGGAAAATGATAACCGTTCGGGCGGCGCAGCGTTGGGTGGCGCTTTCGGTGGCGCTACGGGCGGCGTCCTGCGCGGCCTCGCCGCCCTCCCCGGTCGCCCCGCTGGCGTTGATCTTCCGATAGCCCAGAATGTCGAACGGGCGGGCGTTGATAATGTGCGCGGGAGCCTGATGGAGGCTCGCGATCTGGGGATTCCCATGTCGCTGGCGGACACCAATTCGATCATGTCCACGCTGGCGGGGTCGGCCACGCGCCTTTCGCCACAGGCGGAGGAAATCGCCATCGGCAGCATGGTCCCGCGCGCCCGTGGCCAGATAGACCGCTTCGGCGAAGCCATTGAGCGCGATCTGGGTCCACTGGCGAACCCGATGGAGCAGAGCGAAGCACTGTTGCAGAAGGCGCGCCGCGATGCCGCACCTCTCTATGAGCGCGCCTATGAAATGCCCGTCATCGGCACATCTGATCTTGATGCCATCCTGAACACGCCATTCGGGCGGCAGGCTCTTGGTAAGGCGCGGAATATTGCCGCGAATGAAAGGCGCAGTCCAGAAGCAATGGGCCTCCGCATGGATGCCGATGGCAATGTCGTGCTGGAGCCGACTGTGCCCATGACGCTGACCAACGCGGGCAGCGAGGGCGGCAATGCTGTTCAGCAGATGGGCTACACCATGCAGGCGCTCGACCAGACCAAGCAGGGTATGGACGATGTGCTGGAGCAGTATCGTAACCCGGTAACAGGAAAACTCGACCTGACACCGGCTGGAGTGGCTGAAAACGGCGTCCGCGCAGACCTTCTCAATCAACTGGATGAACTCAATCCCACATATGCGGAAGCGCGCCGTGCCTATCAGGGGCCGATGGAACTGCGTGACGCGCTGGCGACGGGCCGCGATGCCGTGCGCCGGACGCCGCGTGAGGTGCAGGCTATCTCCGGTCGCATGTCGCCCGCAGAGCAGCAGCAGATGCAGCTTGGCTATCGCGTCGGCCTTGATGACCGCGCGAACGATATACGGTACAGCAGCAACCCGTTCGAAGGCGTCCTGGGACCGCCAGCCGCCGAACAGCGCCTGTCCGCAGTCTATGGCGATAACAACCCCGGTGTGACCCGGCTGCTGCGCCAGCGTGACATTGAACGCCAGCTTGCAGGTTCGACCAATGACGTTTTGGGCAACAGCAAGACAGCCAAGCGCATCCTTGCCGATGAGAGTTTCATGAACGGGATACCGGGCGGGATCATCGACGTGGGGGCCGATCTGGCGACCGGCAATGCGCCTATCGGTTCAGCGTTGCGCGCCTTGGGGGCTGGGGCCTTGCGCGACCGTGCAAAAATGGGCGCCATGCGCGGCGCTCAGCAGCGCGCGGACGAAATGGCCCCTATCCTGTTCAATACGGACACGCCTGCCGCGCTGGATACGCTGGACGAGATACTGGCGCGGACTTCCGCCTATCGCAATCGCCAGCGGCTCTTGCAGCCTATCGCGGGAAGCACTGGCGGCGTGATCGGCGGCATGGTGCCGGGTTGGTTAAGTGGAAATTGAGGCGGCTATGTATAGAATGAGCAATAGCAGCGTTCCTAGGCCCCACGTCCATGCCACGCGCCTTTCCCAGCGCTTTAGCTTGCCGTCCGGCACCCAAACGCCCTTTTGCAATTCCATGGGGATTTCGCGCCGGTTCGCTTTCCATAGGCGGTATCGGGCCAGCAGAAACGTGCCGATAGAAAGACCAAGGACGTTCAGGAATATATTGATGGTAGATTGGCTCATTGCTTGTCAGCCGGGTAAGAGGCAATCCAATCCGTCACTACAGTGGCACCCGGCTCTCCATTTCCGCCGATCACAGAAACAGCACTATGGTCAACATTCCGCACGGTCGCGCAATGAACCGTACCGTCCCTTCCTGCCACGGAAACAGTGTCTCCAGCATTTGGTAGTTGCAGGAATTTATGCGCGCCCCAATTCACCTGTGACTTTAAACCATGCACAAATAGGGTGGCTTCAATCATACCCCCACCCTTACCCGCTTTCCCCGCCGCTCTCAAGGCAGGGGAACCCGTCACCCACGCGCGTTGGGGTTGGCCTTGCGGTCGGCGTGGAGTTTGCGGCGCTCGTTCCAGAGATACAGGTAGAGGCCGCCAGCGATGGAAGCGGCAATCGCGGGCACAGCGATATCGAAAATGGTCATTCCGCGTCCTCCGAATCAAGCAGGTCGTTAATCTGCACAGACATCAACATAAGCATGACAGCGGTTAAAATCCATGCCGCTATCGCCAGCGTGAATGTGTCATCGTTCCAGCGCAACAGCGTGGCGACCAGCAGGGCGATTCCTCCCGCGCCAAGAATTGTCGATCCGCGCTTGATTTTCTCGTTCCAACGAACGGTCCGCATGTCCTTCATGGACGATTCCCCCAAATTTTCACTTCTCCCGATAAACAGAAACCCGGAGCCGCGCCATGTTTGATAACTGGTCCACCAACCCGGCCAGCAATACGCTGATCGACGGCATCAACTGGAGCGAGAACCAGTTGCCCAGCACTGTGAACAACAGCGCGCGGCAGATGATGGCCGACCTCGCGACATGGCGGAACGGCATTTACGGCGGCAACAGGTTCGCCCTGCTGACCGGCGGGACGTTCACCGGGAACGTCACGGTCAACGCCACGTTCACCGCGACGAAGGTGCAGGTGGGGAGCGCCACGTTCGGTATGGATATCTCCGGCCAATTGCGGAGGGTCTATTTCGACACGGCAGGACAGAACCAGCTATCCTATAGCACCGGCACCAACCGTTTCATTTTCACGCAAGCGGGCGTTGACGTTCTGTACGTGAACAATGACGGCAGGCTATCCGGGCCGCTGGGCAGTTACTGGGCTACCAGTGATGCTGTGAACGCAGCAACTTTGTCGGGCCAGAACAGCGCATATTATCGCGACCTTGGCAACTCCACAGGGACACTGCCCAACGCGCGCATATCCGGCGATTATAATGGCATCGGCCTGCTTACAACCGACAGAATACGACTTGTAAACGGGACCGTGCCGGACCCGACGACGACCAACCATGCTTTTCAGGTCGGCCGCGACTCCAACTTTAATATGCGTATCGGGTCGAGCCGCATACAAGGTGTGAACAACGGCGTTGCATCAGGAATACGGCTGCAAACCAGCGGCGGGGATATTGATTTCTTCAACAACAAGATCGCGTTCACCTTCGCCACAGGGAACATCACGACATCAGGCGATGTTTCTGCCGCGAATGTCACTGCATCCGGGAAGGTGGCGGCCCCGCGTCTTGAAGTGGACAGCCCGTTCTACCTCACAGTGACGGCAGGAAACCCTGGCGTCGTTTTCGATCCGGGGGATTATATCCTTTTCAACCGCGCTCAGAACAAATTCTATTTTTATGTCGGCGGAACGGCGCAGGCGAGCATTGACGCGAGCGGCGTTCTTCGGGTGCGCGGCAATGTCATCGGGAACACCACGCCATGACGCTGCCATCATCCGGCCCGATCTCGCTCAACGATGTTTGGGCGGAATATGGGATGCCCAACAATTCACGCTTTCCGCAAGACATATACGGCAAGCCGGGGGTGCCCGCGTCGGGACCTCTGGGGCTGTCGGATATGTACGGCAAATCAAACTGGCTGCTGACCAAGAGCGTGGACAGCCTGAACGTGTCCAGCGTGACAGGCGGCGCTTCTGGAGAGTGCACTTTCACGACGACACTGCCGTACACCAGTATGTCCTATGCTGTTCTGTCCGGCACCGAGCCGCCCGTTGCCAGAAGGGCATGGACCGCGCCTACCGGAACAACCGGGAAATATACCATCAACAACCCCGCTGGTGGGGGGCAGTGGTCCTATCAATGGACCATACGTGTGACAGCCACGGCGGCCGGGCTTCCTGACCTTACCATCGACCTCAATTGCAATCTGGATAAGGAGCTATAGGGCCATGACCTACATTCAACACGCGATCATGGCCCTTGTGGCTCAAGCCATCGTCGGTCTGCTCACTGGCGACTGGTGGGCTGGTGCCGCGCTGGCATCTGCCTATTTCATCGGGCGCGAGGTGTCGCAGGCTGAATATCGCTGGATCGAGCATTACGGCAACGGGCGGCGGGCGAACATGCCATGGTGGGGGCGCTTTGATCTGCGCGTCTGGCCCAAGGTCGATCAGTGGGCGGACTGGATCGGCCCGGTTGTGGTCACGGTGGTGGTTGCTGCCAGTGTCGGGGGCAAATAATGAACGAACCGCGTGAATTTCTCGTCTGGTGGGTGCTGAGCCTTGCCGCCGCCGCAACCGTGGCGGTGGGCCGGATCGGCTATTCCCTCTGGCGCATCGGCCCGGACGAGCCTGACGATCCGGTGAAGCTGAAACACTGGCGCAGGCGGCGGCGCTGGCTGGTGCTGTCCGAACTGTCGGCGCTCCCTGCCTTCGCCACTATCGCGGTTGCCGCCGTGGCGCACTGGGGCATGTCCCCTGTCACGGGCGTGCTGCTGGCCATGGGGATGGGCGGCGTCGGCTTCGCGATGCTTCTGGACGCACTGCAATATCTGTTTCGCAAGCGGGTGGGCCTCCCTGAAGGAGAAGGCGCATGAGCAAGGAAGAACTGACGATCATTTTCATCGGCTCGATGCTGGCGGCCATATTCGGGCTGTGGCGGGCCTATGCGGCGCAGAAGCGGTGCGATGGACATAGGTGTGGGAGGATGAAGCCGTGACCATTGACGCGAAGCTCCTGCAACGCCGCCTTGGTGTGGCGCAGGACGGCATCATAGGCCGTGATACGTGGCGGGCCGTGTTCGCCCGCTTCGGCGCGGACCCAACGAAAGCGCGCGCGCTCGCCATCGCCATGAACGTCTACGCGGCAACCTATGACATGATGACGCCGCTCAGGCTGTCCCACTTCTTTGCCCAGCTTGTCCATGAAAGCGGCTCGTTCCGTTATATGGAGGAAATCGCCTCCGGAGCCGCCTATGAAGGACGGAAAGACCTCGGCAATGTCGTCGCGGGGGACGGCAAGCGGTATAAGGGGCGCGGTCCCTTGCAGATAACCGGGCGGGCCAATTACCAGCGCTTCGGGCGGCTGATCGGGATCGACATCGAGGACAGCCCGGAACTGGCGGCGCACCCCTCCATCGGCCTGCATCTGGCGCTGGAATATTGGCGCGACCGCAAGTTGAACGCGATGGCTGACCGCGATGACGTGGTGGCTGTCACCAAGGCGGTGAACGGCGGCAGCAATGGCCTGTCGGATCGGATGGCGCAACTGTCCAAAGCGAAGGGGTTGTTCGCATGATCGGTTTCATCGCGGGCCTGTTCACTGGCTGCGTTGTGGTGATCACGCTGCTGGTGATCCTGGCTTATCGGATATGGCGCAAGGAGATCGACCTATGATCGCCGCCATCGCCTTTGTCCGCCAGCACTGGAAGCTGGTTCTCGGCGCTGGCCTGCTTCTCCTGCTGATCGTCCAGACGTTCCGATTGCAGGCCACAGAAGCCAGCCTGAGCGCGGAGAAGGCCGGAAGGCAGTCCGACCGCGCCGCCTATGCCCAAGCGCAGGCAGAGGCCACCAGCGCGGCCCTGAGCGCCAAGATCGAGAAGGAAGCCGAATATGCCGAGAAAGCCGATGAGGCTGATGCCCGCTATGCTGATTTGTCTCAGCAGTATCGCGCTGCCGTCATGCACTACCAAGCCGCTCAGCGTCAGGCCGGAAGCGCCGATCTGCCCCAGCCCGCCGACGCCGCCGAAAGCGGCAACCGATCCGGTGGAAGTGCCATCGTTTCTGTCGGCTCCATCCTGATACCGGAGGCGGACGCCTTCATATGCGCTGGGAACACGGCGCGGCTGGAGGCGGTCAGGGCGTGGGCGGTTGGGCTTCAGGCTGATCGGTAGGCGGCCCGTGGGGTGACCAGAACGGATGCATCCGGTCACTGACGCTCCCGCCCTAGTCTATGGTTTCAACGCCTTGGGCGGCTTCCGGGTCCGTCTATACCTCTAATGAACCAGACACCACATCACCCCTGATCCGCAATACACCTATCGAGATACTCCCCCAGCCGTCTGGCCTGATCGCTGAACCCTTCCTCCCGCAGCGCCTCCATCACCTCCCATACCTCCATCGGATGCGTGTGGACGCCCTGCTGCAACCGCTTCATCAGTTGGCTATACTCCTGAGAGAGCGGGTTGGATTCCTTGAGCCACGTCACGGCCCATGTTCGCGCTTCGTTCGCGAGTCGGTCAAGGCTCGAAAAGCCCCCTCACCATATCCACTGTCCCCACGAGCGTGAGAAAGCCGATCAGCAGGGCGGTGGAGAGGAAGAGGCGGTCTTTGAGGGGCATGAGGTGGTCTACCGTTTACCCCTCCCCCTTCGATGCTTCAAGCTGGGAGAGGGCGGCGTCCACGATCTTGAATGCGTCGCCATACTGGCTCTGCTGTCCCGCGCTGGGGAGAAGCATGGCCCGCATGATCCTCAACGCCGCCACCGCCATATCCCGCTCTTTCGAGAGGGTGCGGATGGCTTGGGCGGCTTCCTGCATCAGAAAGGTGATGTTGGTTGTCTTTTTAGGATCGACCCTTGTTGGCCATGCTTCAAGCTGTAGGGTTAACCAGTCGCTCATGCCTTGCCTCCGATCATCTGGCGGATGGCGGTGGCGATGGTTTCGGAGCAATCAAGCCATCCCGTTTCGTCCTCGCCGTATTGCTCGCCAATCGATATGGCTTTGACGGCCGCCTCCTTCAGCGCCTCATCCCTGACACGCTGCGTTATCTCGGCTTCGAACTTGGCGAAGGCTTGGACGCGTGGACTGTCATCGCAGAGACCATTGCGGACATTGATCGCCAAGATCATGCTTTCGCGCTGCTCATCAGGGGCCAGCCTATCACGGTAGGCGTCAAGCATCGCAGCGGCCGCTTCCCGCGCCTCTTTACTCACGTTCATGGCTGGCGCTCCTTGCTGGAAGGGGTGGAGGGGAGAGCGCTCGGGAACCGCCTCATCAGCCGAGCGGCGACCTCCCGGAATTTCGTCTGCACATCGGACGGAACCAGCTTGACATAGCCGCCCTCGCGCTGGCCGGTATCGTCGGGATGCTCGGGCCACGTGCGATCTGACCACGCATCGTCAAAGCCGCCTTCGTCATGCAGCCATTGAGCCACCCGCTCGACCTGTTCCCCTCCGCTTTCGCTACTGCCGGGCTGGGAGAGGGCGGCGAGGAACTGTTCGAACGCAGCATTGGTGCGGTATCGGATGCCAAATTCTCCCGCGAGCTTCGCGACCCTCCGCCAGTCCAGCGCCCCAGCTTCTACCGGCGTGGACTTGGGTGGAATGTTAATCTTGCGCTTCAAACGACGAACGCCGGCATTCAGCGTGATGGCAATCTCAATCAGTTCTTCGCGGCTGGCATCTCTCAATTTCTCGACGAGGGCGCGATTTTCCTCCCCAACTACCGATGCGGGTTCACCCGATGAGGGGGAGCGGGCGGAGAGGCTGGCAATAACAGCATCCGCCGACCGCAAGGCGTCTGTCCAATTGGCGGTTTGAAAGTCTTTGGCGTGTTCCGCTGCACGAATACCGGCTGATCCTTCAATGATGCTGTAAGCGATCACATCGCGGTAAGAGCGCATCGATCCAGCTTCTACCGGCTCAACCTCAGCGGCGGGCGAGGATGCGAGGGCTTGGCGAGCGCGATAGCCGCGATCGTCCATGGCGGGCGTGATCCCTGCGCTGTTCATGGTCCAGCGGGCCTCCTCGGCGTAATACGCGAGCGCCTCCCTCAGTGCATTATCCGCACTGGAAGGGGTGGTAGCGGCAAGGGCTTGCTCATGTGCATCAATTATCCGGCACGCCAGCCATGAAATGCTGAAATCTTCCTGGCTGATCGCAGGCATGTTCGCCTCAAGCCAAAGGGCAATGTGATCGGCATTAGTGATGTCCAGTTCACGTTGCAGACGGGCCGTTTCCGCCGCCGCTTTTTCAAAGTCGGCCTGCATAAAGCCCGGCTCATCCTTGGTCATGCTGTCGGGTTGGGTGGTCATGTCTCAATCCTTATCAGTAGGGGATGCGGACAAGCCGCCTTTGATTTGCCGAATGAAGAAGGATCGGCGGTTGGGGACCGAGAAATGCCACCCCCAGCCAATGCGCTCCGGATGGCGCGCAAATTGTTCGCGGCTATCCAGCATGACTTTGAGCAAATCCTGAGCCTCCTCAAGATCGCAATGCATGATGATCTTCATCCCTACTCCCCCTTACCTATGGAGGCGCGGAGAGCGGCGGCAACGATGGCGCATGGCTCGTTATTGGCGAGCGCGTGAAAATCGCGGCCAACCTCCGTCACAATGTCGCAGAAGAATGTGCCCATCAGGCCAACGGCGCTATCGCCAGACCGGCGCATGGCTCCTTTGGGCACCAACGTCATGGCGGCATCTATGGAGGCGGTGTAGTGCCAATGCGTCGTTTCGTAATTCCCGGTGTCGTCGTAATTGCGCTTCCACACCGTGACGCCACGATAGCGGGCGATCTCCAGGTCCACCTTACGATCCGGCCCTTCCAGCTTCTCCACCCTCTCCGCCAGCCTCAGCATGACTTCAGACGTGGAATCCTTCATCCGGTCGTTCACAGTAGCCTCCTTCGGGCTATCATCCGCATGTCGCGGGCGTGGTGGGGATTGGCTTCGCTGCCGAAGATCATGCCGCCGGTGGGCGTCTCTTCGGCCCACGAACGATAGGACCATGGATAGCGTTCGCTGCGATAGGTCCGACCGCGCGGCGGGATCGTCGGTCAGTCATCCCATGCCTCCTCGCGGACATTCCCAATCGCAATCCTCGCTGCCCCAAAGCGGGCAATAGAAACCGCTTCCATCGTTATATCCCGCGCACTCGAATTCCGGCCCCTCGCCGTAATCGTCGCCACATTCGCGGTCTGCCATTTCGTCGGCGGCGCACCGCTCGCACATCCAAGCACCCGTGACAGGCTCGTCGCAACGCATACAGTTGCGCGTTTCCTCCGTAGGCACGCTCATTTGCATGACGCCAGCCATGGCCAGCATTCATCGGGACCGCGCCGGTCCACCAGATTTTGGAAGCGTTCGATTATGCCCGCACCACGCGGGCTTTGAAGTTGGGGCAGAATCCGAATAGTGGCATGAACAGCCATAGGAACCTCCGACGTTCTTGTGGTCAGGGCCGGGTCTGTTCGCGCAGATTCCGGCCCGCTTTGGTTTTCCATTCCGCCGCTAAGTGGCTGAGTTAAATCAGGGCTGTTTTTCGGCCCCGCTCTCAAAAGCGGCGGAATACAGCCATTATGCCTTAACGGCCCGTCAACTCTGTCACGCTAGGACGATGCCGTGCGTTGCGGAGCCTCCAGCGAGATATGATCGATACCCTGACCCTGCTCATCAGCCATGGCGCGATCATGCTCGCCGCCCTCCGGCTGCTGTCGCGCCCGGATCTGGACCGCGATCCCGAAGCGGAGGGTTCGTCCCGCGATGCGTGACCTGTTCTTCATCGCTTTTCTGGGACTTTTCTTTCTGCTGGGTTTCCGGCGGCCTTTCCTGCTGATCGCGGTCTATGCCTATATCGACATCGTTTCACCCCAGCGGCTCAGCTATTTCCTGCTGAACAGCATCCCCATTTCGGCCATCGCCTTCGTCCTTGCGGCGGGCGCATGGCTGTTGGTGGACGACAAGAAGGATTGCCGATTCTCCTTCCGGCAGATGTTGATGCTGATGTTGCTGGGCTGGTGCGCCTATACGACCGCGACGGCGGATTTTCCGATCGAAGCGCAGCATAAATGGTCATGGGTGTGGAAAGCGCTGGTCTTTGCGATCTTCCTGCCGGTGACGCTGCGCACCAGGTTGCGAATCGAGGCGCTGGCGCTGTTCATGGTGCTTTGCGCCAGCACGATCATCATCAACGGCGGCGTGAAGACGGCGTTGTCGGGCGGCGGTTACGGCGTGCTGAACCTGATGGTCGACAATAATAGCGGCCTTTATGAAGGCAGCATCATTTCCTGCGTCGCCATATCGCTGATCCCGCTCATCCTGTGGCTTTCGCGGCATGGCACGGTGTTCCCGCCGGACTGGCGGGTGAAGGCGTTCGCTTATGCGCTCTGCTTCGCCTGCCTGCTGATGCCGGTCGGCACCGAAGCGCGCACCGGCCTGATCTGCATCGCCGCGCTGGCGGGGATGATGTTGATGCGGTCGAAGCGGAAATATGTTTACGGCCCGTTGATGCTGGTCGCCGCACTGGTTTCCATCCCCTTCCTGCCCGCCAGCTTCACCCAGCGCATGTCGACCATCGAGAATCACCAGAGCGATGAAAGCGCTTCGACCCGCCTCGCCGTGTGGAAATGGACGATCGACTATGTGAAGGAACATCCGGGCGGCGGCGGCTTCGACAATTATCTGCAAAACAGCTTCACCTATATATCCCGCGGCGTCGTTTCCGACAGCGGGGGCAGCCGCGTCGAAACCCGGGTCATCACCGACCGGGGCCGCGCCTATCACAGCGCCTATTTCGAATTGCTGGGCGAGCAGGGCTATTTCGGTTTCTTCATCTGGGCGCTGATCCATATCGTGACGTACGTCCGCACCGAGATGATCAGGCGCGCCTGGCGCGGACGCGAGGGGACGGATGAGGCATGGATTTCACCGCTCGCGCTCGCGCTGCAACAGGGGCATGTCGTCTATATGATCGGATCGCTGTTCGTGGGGATCGCCTATCAGCCGTTCATCTTCATGATGCTGGCGTTGCAGATCGGCCTCGACACCTATCTGGCCCGCAAGCGCCGCGAAGCGGCCCGCCGGCCGATGATCGCGCGCGCCGCTCTCGCGACGGATCTTGCGGCATGAACGGCGAGTTGCGCGCATTGGGCATCGCCCATGGCCTGTTGCTGGGCCTGGTGCTGGCCGCGCCATGGATCGGGACGCAGGTCATGCTCTGGGGGATCGAAGCGCTCTTCATCATGGGCGCGTTCCAGCTTCGGCTGGCGGATCGGCGCTTTGCGCTGCGGCCGGGTTGGCGCGGGTGGACCAGTCATATTCGCATGGCGCCACAAAGGCTGGTGGCATGGGCCGCGCTCGCCATCGCCGCGCTGATCGCCCTCCCGCACGAAAGGGGCGTTTCGGCGGCGATACTCATCGCGGCGATACTGGGCGAACTGCTGGTCTATCCGGCCTGCGTCTGGCTGCTGTCCCGGCTCTCCCGCAGGCAATTGGGCCTTGTCCTCGCCGTCATGATCCTGTCGGGCGTGATGGTCGATATGGATATGCTTCGCCTGCCGATCCTGTTCGCCGCCGGGATCAGCGCCTGCCTGCTCTGGTTGCGGGGACCGGACGGCGATATGCATGCCTTCACTGCCGCCCTGGCTGGCGGAGGGCTGTTGGCCCTTGCTGCGTTTCTGTGGCCGGGCACAAGGCCAATCTGCGTTCCTGCCGCAACCGTGGCGGGCACTATCGCGCTCGCGCATCTGTCGGTGCTGCGCCGCCGTCCCCATCATTGGCGGCTGGGCGGGCAGAGGGGTGGTTTCAGACTGGCGCGGCGGCGGTTTCGGCCACGGCCTTTCTGAAACGCCGATTTTCCATCGCCGGAACGAAGCGATGAACGACGGGTTTGAGGAAAGGAGAAGGAAAGTCAGCCTATTCCCATGCCCGGACATGCCATCATCCGTTCCGACGCCATCATCCATTCCGATGACAGCCAGCCGGGCATCACGCGCCGCAAGCGCAAGCGAGGCTGGGCCTATTTCGATGTGGACGGCGCACGCATCACCGACCGGGACGAAATCGACCGGCTGAACGGCATCGCCATGCCGCCTGCTTATGCGAGTTGCTGGTTCTGTCCCTCGCCCAACGGCCATATCCAGGCGACCGGACAGGATGCGCGGGGGCGCAAGCAATATCGCTATCACCCCGACTTCCGAGCCGGGCGGGAGGCCGAGAAATATGCCGGATGCCTTGCCTTCGGCCTTGCCCTGCCCCGTCTGCGCGCCCGGCTGGACGCCGATCTTTCCAGCCGGGGGCTTCGCAAGGAAAGGACCATCGCCGCTGTCGTCCGCCTGCTCGACCTTGCCAAGCTACGCGTGGGGAATGAGCATTACGCCACCACCAACAAGAGCTTCGGCGCGACCACCCTGCGCCGCCGCCATGTGGATATGACGGGCCATTCCCTGCTGCTGCGCTATCGCTCCAAGTCCGGCCTGCTCCGGCAGATGACGGTGACGGACCGGCGGCTGTCGCGCTTCGTGCGGAAACTGCACGACCTGCCGGGCCAGCATCTGTTTCAATATGTGGATGAGGCAGGCGAGGCGCGGCCGATCACCTCCAGCGACGTCAACGCCTATATCGCCGAGACAATGGGCGGGCCTTTCACCGCCAAGCATTTCCGCACATGGGGCGCCTCCACCATCGCTTTCGCCGCGCTGTGCGAAGGACCGGTGTCACTCATGCAGATGATCGCGCCGGTCGCGGAAGCACTGGGCAACACGCCTGCCATCAGCCGGAAAAGCTATATCCACCCGGCGCTGATCGACCTGTGCAAGGATGGGCAGGAGAAGTGGCGCGGGGGGCTTCGCTTGCCGCGCCGGACGCGCTATCTCTCCCGGCATGAGCGCGGACTGATCACACTGCTGGAAAGGCTGGCGGAAGAAGAGCCGCTGCCCACGGCGGCGTGATTTCCCCTTATCGGCACAAGCAAAAGGACAAGCATGGCGGACAAGACGGATGCAACCATCACTGGGCTGGACGGTCAGCCCCTGAACCTGCGCCGTGACTGGGATCTGATGACCCACTGGATTTCCGATCACGCCATCCAGATCCTGATCGCGATGGGCGCGGCGGTCGCCCTCTATCTGCTGCTGACGGCGGTGCGGTCCTTCGGCACGCGGATCAAGGGCAGGCCCGGCGATCATCTGGGCCTGTCCAATGTGCTGGGCCGCACCTTCGCCCGGACGACGCAATTCTTCATGGTGATGCTGTCGGCGTGGCTGGTGGCCGGTTACGCCGATCCCCCCGCCGCGCTTTACCGGACGATCGTCTTCCTCTTCACCATCGCGGCGGTCTTTCAGGCCGCCATCTGGCTGCGCGAGGTCATTCTGGGCCTGATCGAACGCAAGGCATCGGAAGACGGCCATGCCGACACGCTCAGCAACGCCATGGCGCTGATCCGCGTGCTCGTCACGGTGACGCTGTTCGCCATCGCGACAGTGGTGGTGCTCGATAATCTGGGCGTCAACGTGACCGGGCTGGTCGCGGGCCTCGGCATCGGCGGCATCGCCATCGGCCTGGCCGCGCAGGGCATATTTTCCGACCTGTTCGCCGCGCTTTCCATCATTTTCGACAAGCCGTTCCGGCGGGGCGAGATCATCACCTATGACCAGACGACCGCACGGGTCGATCGCATCGGCCTCAAAAGCACGCGGCTTCGCGCGGTGACCGGCGAGAAGAAAGTCATCTCCAACGCCAATCTGCTTCAGAAGGAAATCACCAGCCTGCAAACCCTGACGCAGCGGCGGGTCAGCTTTGCGATTGGCGTCATCTATCAGACGCCGGAGGAGAAGGCCGACGCCATTCCCGCCATGCTGAAAGCGATCGTGGAGAAGGAAGGGCATATTTTCGTCAATGCAGGCCTTGTCAGCTTTGGCGCGAGTTCGCTGGATTTCGAGTTGAATTTCGACGTGCCCGACCCGGACCGCCATGATTATTTCCAATCGCGGCACCGCGTCGGCCTCGCCATCTGGAAGCGGTTCAATGCCGAAGGGATCGAGTTTGCCTATCCCACGCAGACCAGCTTCACCGCCGCGCCGGACGGAACGGCCGTCATGCCCTATCCCGACGTTCAGCCGGTGATCCGCGTCGACGACCGTCACTGATCCCACGGATTCGGCCTGTCGCGAACCGGACTCGGCTCATCCCCAAGGCGTTGCGCGGGCGCAGCGGCCGAACCTACTGCTCCGCGCATGTGACATATGCGGGAGGCTGGAATGAACTTCGCGAAAATCCTGATTGGCGCGGCGGCCTTGACCATCGCCGGCCTGACGCCCGCTGCCCATGCCGAAGGGCTGGGCGCGGAAGTGAATTATGGCCGCGCAGACGGCCATTGGGGCGCGGAAATCGGCGCGGGCTATGCCATGGGCATCGGCGGCTTCACCCTGACGCCGGGGGCCGGCGTCTATCTGCGCGATGGCGATGAACGGCTCTATGGCCGGGTGGAGGCGGCCTATACGCTGCCCGCTTCGGCCACCATCGGCATTGGCGCGCGCTTCAGCAGCGACAATACGCGCCCCTATGCGACGCTGGCCATGCCGTTGATCCCCAAGCTGCGGGTCAAAGGCAATATCGGTCCCAAATATTATGCGGTCGGCCTGACGCTGGGTTACTGACCCGCGCCCCAAAGGGTTCCGGGATGCAGCAGACCGTTCTTGAGAACGAGTCCGCCTTCCTGGTCCTTCGCCAGCAGCAGCGCGCCGTCCAGATCGACCCAATCCGCCCCCTGCGCCACCAGCGCGGCGGGCGCGATGCCAAGCGACGTGCCGAGCATGCAGCCCACCATGATCCGGAAGCCCCGCGCGCGCGCTTCCGCCGCGAGCGCCAGCGCTTCGGTCAGCCCGCCCGCCTTGTCGAGCTTGATATTGACCGCGTCGAAATCCCCCAGCCGGTCGAGGTCCGCTCGGGTGTGGCAACTCTCATCGGCGCAGAGCGGCAAAGGCGAGCGGACGCCTGACAGATGGCTTTCCTGCCCATGCTGCACCGGCTGCTCCACCATCTCCACCCCCAGTTCGGCAAGAGCCTGCGCTTGCGCCCCTATATCCAGCCCATGCCAGCTTTCATTGGCGTCCACGATCAGGCGGGCGGCAGGCGCGCCCCTGCGCACGGCGGCGATGCGGGCGCGGTCGCCCTCGCCCGTCAACTTGCATTTGAGCAATGAAAAGTGCCTGGCCGCGGCGGCGCGGGCATCGGCTTCCATGCGATCGGGGTCGTTGAGGCTGATCGTGAAGGCGGTGGCGAGCGGCGCGGGCCGCGCCAATCCCGCCAGCTTCCATACCGGCGTCGCCACCCGCTTCGCCTCCAGATCCCAGAGCGCGCAATCCAGAGCATTGCGGGCCGCGCCCCGCGACATGGTTTCGAGCAGCGCAAGCCGATCGAGCGGCCCGGCATAGGCGTTGATGGCCGCCGCGCAGCCCTGCGCGCTTTCCCCCTCATAATAGATCGCGGTGCCCTCCCCGCGCCCGATCAGTCCGTCCTCCTCCACGGTGCAGACCACGACATCGACGAAGGTCTTCGCCCCCCGGCTGATGATGAAAGCGCCCGCTACCGGCCAGCGCTCGACAGTTGCGGATAATATGCGGATCATGCGGCGTTCCTGTGAGATGAAGCGGCGGGGCGGGCGTTCTGGTCCCACTCATAAAGTCATGCCGGCCGTTTTCCAATCACGCGGCAAGCGGGTGGGTTTCAGGGAGCCGTTGCGCCTCCCTATTTCTGTCCGGCTCTCTTGCGGCAAAAGGTCCTACCCGCCGGACGGCCATTGAGGCTTGATGGCGGGCCTGCTAAGCGCGGCCGTCATGGATGATAAGACGCAGTCATCGCCCCGCGCCGCCGAACGGCCGCCCCTTGGCAGCCTTGGCATGGTGTGGAGTTTCGCCCGGCGATATCCCGCGCGCATCACGGGCGCAGCGCTGGCCCTGCTGGTTTCTTCCGCCGCGACGCTGGCCATTCCGGGCGGATTTCGGCTGGTCATAGACAAGGGCTTCATGGGCGGCGGCGACATCGGGCGCTGGTTCCAATATCTGTTCCTGATCGTCATCGTCCTGGCGCTCGCCACGGCGGTGCGATATTATTTCGTGGCGTGGCTGGGTGAAAGGGTCGTCGCCGACATCCGATCGGCCACGCAGGCCAATTTGCTGCGGCAGGCCCCTCGCTTCTTCGAGGAAAATCGCCCTTCCGAAATCGCGTCCCGCATGACGTCGGACACGGCGATCATTGATCAGGTCGTCGGGTCCACCGTATCGGTGGCGCTTCGCAATATCGTCACGGGCGTGGGCGGGCTGATCTATTTGTTCGCACTGGCGCCCAAGCTCGCCGCCTTGCTGCTGCTGGGCATCCCGGCGATCGTGCTGGCGATGGTCAGCCTAGGCCGCCGCGTCCGCAAGCTGTCACGCACCAGCCAGGACAGGCTCGCCGATGTCGGCAGCACCACCTCCGAAGTGCTGGGAGCGATGAAGATCGTGCAGGCCTTTGGGCAGGAACAGCGTGAGGCGGCGCGATTCGACGGCACGGTCGAGGCGGGGTTTGCGACAGCACGCCGCCGCATATTGCTGCGCGCATTCATGACGGCGGTGGTGATCGCGCTTGTCTTCGGGTCCATCACGGCGGTGATGTGGCAGGGCGCTGTCGATGTGGCGGCAGGCCGGCTTTCGGGCGGGAGCATCGCTGCTTTCGTGTTGACCGGCGGTCTGGTGGCAGGCGCATTCGGCGCCTTGTCGGAAACCTGGGGCGATCTCCTGCGGGGCGCGGGCGCGGCCAGCCGCCTGCATGAACTGATGACCGCAGTGCCGCAGATCGTGCCTCCAGCGCAGCCCAAGGCTCTTCCACGCCTGCCCGACGGCGCGCGAATGGAGTTCGACGGGGTTCATTTCCATTACCCGACCCGGCCCGACCAAGCCGCGCTCAACGGCGTGTCGCTGGACATAGCGCCCGGCCAGACCGTCGCTGTCGTCGGCCCTTCGGGGGCGGGTAAATCGACCCTGATCCAGCTTGCCCTGCGTTTTTACGATCCAGACGCGGGGGAGATCCGCCTGAATGGCGTTCCTCTGCGGGACACCGACCCGGCGGACTTGCGCGGCATGATGGCCATGGTCCCGCAGGAAAGCATCATCTTTGCGGCCTCCGCTCGCGACAATCTGCGCTATGGCCGATGGGACGCCACGGACGAGGAAATCTGGGCGGCGGCGCGCGCCGCCAACGCCGAGACCTTTCTGAGCGCCCTGCCGGAAGGGCTGGACAGCCATTTGGGCGAAGGCGGCTCGCGTCTGTCAGGCGGCCAGCGCCAGCGCGTTTCGATTGCCCGCGCCCTGTTGCGCGATGCGCCCATCCTGTTGCTGGATGAAGCCACTTCCGCTCTGGATGCGGAATCGGAAGAGCTGGTGAAGGACGCGCTCGAACGGTTGATGCGAAACCGGACGACCATCGTGATCGCGCATCGGCTGGCGACGGTCCGCGCGGCCGATCGCATCATCGTGCTGGATGAAGGCCGGGTGGTCGAACAAGGCGATCATGCCGCGCTGGTGGCGGAGGGCGGTCTCTATGCCCGGCTGGCTCGCCTGCAATTTCAGGACGGCGTTGTGGCCTGAACCGGCGGCCAATCCACCAACGGCCAAACCGACATCTTCAATTCACAACACCGCGATGTGCCTGCTTGATGACATGATCGAGGATGGCGGGATGCAGCGGCCTGTCAAAGACGCATCCCGATTCATGCGCCTGCGTCCACAGGACAGCGGCCCGGCGTCCTTCAAAACCGGGCAGAGCAATCCACAACTCCTTGCCGGGGCTCAATTTCGCAAAGCTCTGGAGACGAAAGCCCGTGGCCGACAGATCGGTGATCCGGCTGGTGAACCAGTTTTCCCCCGGACGGCGAATCCTGACGCCGATGGTCACGGATTGCCGGTCGGCTCCGCGCTTTTTCCGATCCGGCCCGGTCTGCCGTTCGGCATCGATGGTCCGATGTCGTGTCATTCCAGGTTTTTTATGCGCCTTCATCCTAACCAACCCGTTAACAGGCGAAGGCGAAGCGATATCCGGCATGAAAAAGGGCCGCCAAAGCGGCCCTTTGAGGGAGGAAATTTCTGTTTTCCAACATGCGAAAAGGGGATCTTATTCCTTTCCCTTCATGTTGGACAGATCAGAAATTGCCATATTGTTCGTTGCCGACGAAGCCCAGCTTCGTGACGCCAGCGCGTTTGATTTCCGCCAACACCTGATCAACCACGACATAGCGGGTCTGGGCATTGGGCTGGAACTGCAATTCCGGTTCGACCGGCAGGCGCAGCGATTGCTGCAGATATTGACGCAGCGTCAGCAGGTCAATCGCCGAACCGTTCCAGGTGATGACGCCGCTGGGATCGATCGCGACCTTGTTCTTGACAGGGTCGATCACGGTATCCGTCGGCGGCGCGTTCTGCGGCAGGTCGATCTTGACCGCGTGGGTCTGGATCGGGATGGTGATGATGAACATGATGAGAAGAACGAGCATGACGTCGATCAACGGCGTCGTGTTCATTTCCATCATCGGTTCGCCATCGTCGTTTCCGGCACTCATAGCCATCAGGCGATACTCCTAGAACTTTTACAGCCGCTGCGTCTGGGTACCCGGTTCGGGTTCGGAAATGAAACCGACCTTCGGGAAACCAGCGCGTTGCATCGTATAGATCGTGCCACCGATGCAACGGTAGGGGACGTTGATGTCGCCGCGAATATGGACTTCGGGCAGATCTTCGGGGGTCATGTTTTCAACACCACCCGCTTTCTTGATATCCGCTTCCAGCTTCGCGACCGCACGATTGAGCAGGTCATCGGAGGAAACCCGGGTCAGGTTCCAATATACAGCGCAACTGCCGTCCGGAGCGGACGTGACCGACAGGGAAACATTTTCCGGCTTCGTTGTCGTCGGCTCGAACGCCACCTTGGGGAGCTGCAACTGAACTGTCTGGACGACGACCGGGACCGCGATGAGGAAGATGATGAGCAGCACCAGCATGACGTCGACGAGCGGCGTCGTGTTGATGTCGGACATCGGCGTTTCTTCACTGCTGTCGGAGCCAACACTCATTGCCATTGATAATATCCTAACATGCGTCTCTATGGCGCCCCGTCAAACGAGGCCCATGACCGGTCGGGAACCAGGCGATCGCAGCCGCCCGCCGGTCCCCGGACCGGTTTTTCAAGCGATCAGGCCTTGGTCGGCGCAGCAGCCGGCTTGGCAGCCGATGCCGCAGGGGCAGCAGCCACGGCCGGACGAACCGCACCGTTCGAAACCAGATAGGCCAGCAGATCGACGGTGAAGCTGTTGAGCTGTTCCGCGATCGACTTGTTGCGACGCTGCAGGAAGTTGTATGCAAGCACCGCGGGAACGGCCACGGCCAGACCCAGAGCGGTCATGATAAGCGCTTCACCGACCGGACCGGCAACAGCGTCGATCGAAGCCTGACCGGCGGCGCCGATCTTGATGAGCGCGCGGTAGATACCGATAACCGTACCGAACAGACCGATGAACGGCGAAGTTGCGCCAACGGTCGCAAGGAAGGCCAGACCGCCGCCAAGGCTGGAGTTGATCTGCGCTTCCGAACGCGCGAGCGAGCCGTGCAGCCAGTCATGCGCTTCGACCGGGTCGGTCAGCTTGGTGTGTTCTTCCTGCGCCTTGATGCCGTCATCGACAATCTGCTTGTAGGCGGAATTCTTTTCCAGCTTCGCCGCGCCTTCCTTCAGGCTGGGCGCGCGCCAGAAGGCCGCGCGGACCTTCTTGCCCTGGTTGATGACCTTCTGCTGTTCGATCAGCTTGGTGAACAGGATATAGAAAGTGCCAACCGACATGGCGCAAAGGATGATGAAGACGGTCCAGGCGATGACGCCGCCCTGTTCAAGGGCTTCCATCAGGCCGTAGGGATTGGACGCCTTTGGGGCGGCGGCCGCTGCGATAGACATCAACATGTTCAAGACTTCCCTCTCAAATAGATCGTAAGAAAGGGGAGCCGGCGCGGGACGCCAGCCTCCCCGTCACTGAATTACTCCGGCAACCGCCATGTGATGCGGCCAGTGTAGGTGTCGGCCATCGGCTGACCGTCACTTCCCTTCGCCGGCTTGAAGCGCGCGCGCCTCGGCAGCAGACGGCAGGTGGCCTCGTCGAGGTCGGGATGCCCGGTCGAAGAGGTGATCGTGCAGTTGGTCACACGGCCATCGCCGTCGATTTCCAGCCTGAAACCGGCGGTGCCCGCCCGTTCCTCACGCTGTGCGCGGCTGGGATAGTCGGCGTCGCTGAGCCAACTGCCCGGCGACGACCTGGGGGACGCGCGGGTAGCAGCAACCGGCGGCGCGGGCGGAGGCGGCGGCGGAGGCGCCGCGACTGGAACCGGGTTGAACACCGGCGGAGGCGTGCGCACCGTCTGGATCGGCGGCGCGGGGGCCGGCGTCTGCACGATGGGCGGAGGCGCTACGACCGGCGGCGGCTCGACCGGTTGTTCGGGCGGCGGCGGTGGCGGCTCCTCATCAGGTGGCGGTGGTTCCTCTTTCACGTCGATCACATTCAGCTGTTCCGCCGCCTTTTTGACATATTTCATGCCAAGACCGGTGACGAAGGCATAGCCGAGAACAGCGTGAATCAGGGCGACGATGATGATCGAGATCGTGCGACTCGATCCTTGCGAGTGGTCAGCATAGGCCATTCGGCAACGACACTCCTTAACTCAGCTTACTAGTTGTTATTGTACAAATCAGCCAAAAACGACCTATGACGTCCGGGGCTTCCCGGTCGTCCTTGGCCTATATCCGTCTCATTTGCTACCCTTCAAATTCCTATCGCGGCATCCGCCGCCACGCAAACGCTTTATCGCTTCCCCGGTTTACGTTTACAAACAATCTTAGCATCTCGCCATCGAATGGCTTGCATGTGACATAGATGCAACGGATTTCCAGCATATGACGGACAAGACAATGAAATATATTCGAGAGTTGGGGAAACCGCTTTGGGCCTGCCTCATTTTCGCCGCGAACCCTGTGATTTGGGCAAGTCCGGTCGCTCATGCGGCTCCCCAGGAGGCGCAATACCCAGCGCTCTCGCCCCTGTCCTACGCCGACATGGTCGACCTGGCCGATGCAGCGCCCGTCATCGCGCAAGTGCGTATCCGCAACAGCATTGCCTTGTCGGCCGATCGGGCAGGAAATGTGCCGCCGGGCTATCGGCGCTTTTATATCGAGGCCGATGTGACGGCCCTGATTCGCGGCGAAGGGGGCATCAGCCCGACCGTCACCTATCTTTACGACGCGCCCCTTGACGCGCGCGGAAAGGCGGCGAAGCCGAAAAAAAAGGCGCAGATGCTGCTGTTCGCAAAGCTGGGCACGCGGCCGGGGGATATTCAACTGGTGGCGCGGGACGCCCAGCTCCCCGCCACGCCAGCCGAACTGGAGCGGGCGAAAGGCATTGTTTCCACTCTTGTCGCGCCAGACGCGCCGCCCCGCATCCTGGGAACGGGTGACGCCTTTCACGTATCGGGCACGATTGCGGGGGAAGGAGAGACCCAGATCTTCCTCCGCACGGAAAATGGCGATCCTGTCTCGCTTTCCATCATAAGGCGGCCGGGTCAGGAACCGCGATGGGCCGTGGCGCTGGGGGAAATCGTCGATGAAGCGGCCCGCCCCCCCCAAGCCGGCAGCCTGCTGTGGTATCGTCTGGCCTGCGCCCTCCCCTCCACGCTTCCGTCCCGGTCGGTTCGCACCTTGTCCCCGCTCGATGCTGAAGCCGCGCAAGCCGACTATCAATTGGTCGTGCAGGCGCTGGGCCAGTGCGAGCGAACGAGACCCGTTGCCCAGACGGCAGACCAGCGGCGCTGAATGCCGCCATGCCAAACCGGCGCGTTCCGCTCCATCGGGAAACGGAGCCGTTTCCCGATGGCCGCTTTTCCTTGGACTATGCCGCCCGGGCCGCTATCAGCGCGGCCCTGACCTGCTGGAAGGATATAAGGATAGGCCATGACAAATCTGCACCGCCATGCCCCGCTGCGCGTCGCGCTGGTTGGCCTGGGAACCGTGGGCGGCGGCGTCATTCGGCTGCTCCAGACGAACGGAGACCTGATCGCCCGGCGCGCGGGCTGCCCCATTCAGGTGGTCGCGATTTCCGCGCGGGATCGCAGCAAGGCCCGGGGCGTCGACCTGTCGCCCTATGAATGGGTGGATGACATGACCACCCTGGCCGCGCGGAACGATATCGACGTGGTGGTCGAACTGATCGGCGGCGCTGACGGCCCCGCGCTGACGCTGGCGCGGCAATGCCTTGCCGCGGGCAAGCCCTTCGTCACAGCGAACAAGGCGATGCTCGCGCATCACGGGCTGGCCCTCGCCGCGCTGGCGGAGAAAGCAGGCATCGCGCTCAAATATGAAGCGGCGGTCGCGGGCGGCATCCCCGTCATCAAGGGGATACGCGAAGGAGCCGCCGCCAATGAGATCAGCCGCGTCTACGGCATCCTCAACGGCACCTGCAATTTCATCCTGACCACCATGGAGAAGGAAGGCCACGGCTTCGACGATGTGCTGAAGGAAGCGCAGGAACTGGGCTATGCCGAGGCCGACCCCAGCTTCGACATCGACGGCGTGGATTCCGCGCACAAGCTGGCCATCCTCGCCAGCCTGGCGTTCGGCACGGAACTGGATTTCGGCAATGTCGCCACCACCGGCATCCGGCATGTCATCGCCGCCGACATCGCCGAAGCGGCCGCATTGGGTTATCGCATCCGTCTGGTCGGCATGGCGGAGAACGGGCCGGACGGCCTGTTCCAGCGGGTCCATCCCATGCTGGTGCCGACCGATCACCCCCTCGCCCATGTCGACGGGTCGCTCAACGCCGTGGTGGTGGAAGGCAATTTCGTGGGGCGGCTCTTCTTCGAGGGACGCGGAGCGGGTGAAGGCCCCACGGCTTCGGCCGTCGTCGCCGACCTGATCGACGTCGCGCGCGACGAATATGGCGACGCCTTCGCCATGCCGGTGGCCGCGCTTGCCCCGCAGAAAACCGCCGATGCCGGACAGCGCGTCGGACGCAGCTATCTGCGCTTCAAGGTTCAGGACCGGCCCGGCGTGCTGGCGGAAATCGCCGCGGCGACGCGCGATGCGGGCGTATCCATCGAAAGCATGATCCAGCACGGCACCAAACAGCAGGACGGCGTGCTGATGGCGATCGTCACCCATGCTGGCGAGGAACGCTGCATTCACGAAACGCTCGACCGCCTGGCCGGATCAGACAGCCTGGTCCAGACGCCGATGGTCATGCATATTCTCGACTGATCCGGATCAGCGCAGTCCGAAGGCGCGCAATACACTGTCCTCCACGGGCTGCCCCAGCCGAAGCAGGGTGCGATTGGCGCGTTTGGGGCAATCCAGATTGCCGATGATGCGACAGGGGCGGGCGTCGAAACCATAGGCGCTCATCTTGTTGTCCACATGCGGACCCTGCCCATCGGCTATGCGGAGCGAATCGTCCGGCTCGGGCTTGCGGCACAAGGCAGGGACCGCCTGGCAGGGCGCGGGATGGCGCATGGACGTGGCCGATAGCGGGGCGCTCGTTCCGGCGACAAGACTGGCGGCGATCAGCGAAGCAATCATGGAGCGGCCCTGCCTCTTTTCCGTAATCCTCAACGCCGGCGACGCCCATCTGTTGCATCGTGCCGTCAAAAGGAGGGCCACAAGCGACACATGGCTCGACAAGGCACAGCCGACCTCCTATCGCCCTCCTCCGATATCGCTCAAAAAAAAGAGGAATGGACATGGTGCAGGCTAGCTCGATTCTCGATCGCGTCCTGGTGCTGGAAATGGTGCGGGTGACCGAGGCCGCCGCCATCGCAGCATCGAAGCTGATCGGCCGCGGCGATGAAAAGGCAGCGGACGCGGCCGCCGTGGAAGCCATGCGCCTGGCCTTCAACGATCTCTATATGGACGGCACTGTCGTCATCGGAGAAGGCGAACGGGACGAAGCCCCGATGCTCTACATCGGCGAGAAGGTCGGCAACGCCATCGGCAAGGGACCGAAGATCGACATCGCGCTCGACCCGCTGGAAGGCACCACGATCACGGCCAAGGCGGGTCCGAACGCGCTCGCCGTGCTGGCTATTTCCGAGGAGGGCGGCCTGCTCAACGCGCCCGACGTCTATATGGAGAAGCTGGCGGTCGGCCCCGGCTATCCCGAAGACATCATCGACCTCAACAAATCGGTGAAGGAAAATGTCGAAGCGGTAGCGAACGCCAAGGGCGTGGAGCCGGGCGACATCATCGTCTGCGTGCTGGACCGTCCGCGCCATGAAAAGCTGATCGCGGAACTGCGGGCGATCGGCTGCGGCATCATGCTGATCCCCGATGGCGACGTGGCGGGCGTGATCGCCACCACCAATCCCGAAACGACCATCGACATGTATATGGGTTCGGGCGGCGCGCCGGAAGGCGTTCTGGCCTGCGCCGCATTGCGCTGCGTCGGCGGGCAGTTCAAGGGCAAGCTGTTGTTCCGCAATGATGATGAGCGCGGCCGCGCGCACAAATGGGGCATCACCGACCTCGACAAGGTCTATGACCTCAAGGAACTGGCCAAGGGCGACTGCATTTTCGCAGCCACTGGCGTGACGGACGGTTCGCTGCTGGATGGCGTCAAGCGGCTGCCGGGCGGCTGCCTCACGACCGAAAGCGTCGTCATGCGCGCCAGCACCGGCACCGTTCGCTGGGTGAAGGGCGAGCATCGGCTGGACCGCAAGGATAGCTGAGAACGTCCTTCGATCAGGATGATGGAAGAAGGGGCTTGATCGGCCCCTTTTTCTTTGGGCGATTATATATTTTGCAGCCAGCTATGCGGAATGATGGCTCCGGGGGAGAAGGCCGCGGACGGCCGTCGCATGAACCGGCGTGCGCGGTAACGTTTCTCCGCGTCTAACGGCCCGCGCGATGGTTGAGATCGTGACCGAGCGCCAGAATGCCTACGCCCAGTAAGGTGCAGACGCTTTCCTGCAAGCCATGATCCATGGTCAGAGCGCCCGCCATGATGCCAAGGCCCAGCGAGCCGACAGCCGCAGGCATCATGAAGCCATGCGCTATCGCTCCATGCCCCAGCGCCAGCGCGCCCAGCAGAATCGCCAGCACCAGCCCCACCTCATGAAAGAGCGGATTTTCGAAGATGCCGCCCGCCGAAGCGAGCAGCCCCAGAAACACGGCCGTGGCGAAGCAATGCGCGACGCAAAGCCCGGACAGGCTCATGGCGATCCGGTCGATCCGGCCTGTTGTCAGGGCGTGGCGGAGGCTGAACGGCATGGCGTCTGCGATATAGACCATGGCTGGCGAGGTTACAACATATCATTACAATATTTTACCCGGCGGCGGGCAAAAATGATGGCGCGTCAGGCCGCCAGACGCAGACAGTTGCGACCGCTGTTCTTGGCGCGGTAAAGCGCCTTGTCCGCCGCTTCCAGCATGGCTCCCGCCTCCGAAGCGCCGTCCAGTTCGACCAGCCCCGCGCTGAAAGTCACGGTGACGCTTTGGCCGGTGTCGAGAGGGACAGGCTCACCCGCCACCATGCGCCGCAACCGTTCACAGACAGCGCTGGCCCGGTGGATATCCAGATCGGCCAGCAGAATCGCGAATTCCTCGCCCCCCAGCCGTCCGATGCAGTCCCTGCTCCGCAGACCGGGCTTCAGCCGCTCCACGAAAGCGCCCAGCACCCTGTCGCCGGCGGCATGGCCATAACAGTCATTGACCGCCTTGAAATGATCGAGATCCAGAAGCAGCAGGCAGGAACGGTTGTCGCCCGCCACCCGGCCGATTTCAGTTTCCAGCCTTTCCAGAAAGGCGCTGCGGCTCGCCGCTCCCGTCAGCGAATCCTGGGAGGCCGCCTGCTGCAACGCCTGTTGCTGCGCCTTGTGGCGGGACATGTCCCTTATGGTGCAGACGATGCCGGTCGGGCCGTCCTGCTCGTCGATGACCGCGCGCGCCACCATCTCATGCCATTCCAGATCGTCAATGGCGCGAAACAGGCGGAATTCGGCCCGATGGATATCTTGCGGCTGTTCCAGCGCGCGGCGGCAAGTGGCGGTCATCAGCGCCCTGTCCTTGGGATGGATCAGGTCGGCCGCCGGTT
The DNA here is from genome assembly GCA_900100475.1 of Sphingobium faniae. Taxonomy (GTDB): domain Bacteria; phylum Pseudomonadota; class Alphaproteobacteria; order Sphingomonadales; family Sphingomonadaceae; genus Sphingobium; species Sphingobium faniae. The sequence goes on from FMTU01000003.1 coordinate 416,117, forward strand.
GGTCCATCAACAGGTCGGGCGCGCAGCCGATCTGTTCCAGCACGGAAGGCGACGCATAATGGATGCGCCCGTCAACGCCGAGGTTCAGCACCATGTCGCCGCAATGCTCCGCGATGATGCGGTATCGCGCTTCGCTGTCGCGCAACATCTGGAACAGCCTGCGCCGCCCGTTCAGTTCGGCCGCCACGGGGAGGGACAGGAAAAAGCTGAACGCCAGATATATCTGGAAGAACTGGGTCTTTGCTCCGGGCGACGCCGCGATCGTCGAGAGATAGCCATGGCTGAGCGCCGCCGACGCGCCCCCGATGATGGCGAGGACGACGATGGACGCCGCCGCGCCATGATGGCCCGCGCGAAAGGAAATCATCACCAGCGGAAGCAACGGCATGAACAGCAGCGGATAATGGTCCTGCGAGAATATATACCAGCTCGTCACGCCCAGCAGGAGGAGCAGGCCGAGGGTTTCCAGCTTGGCCCGCCGGGAAACGGCGCCAAACCATCGCGCCCATTCGCCTTGCATCAGCATGACCAGCACCGGCGCGCAGATCAAACCGCCCAGCACATGTCCCGACCACCATTGCAGCCAGCTCGCGCTGAAAGGCAGGGATACGAAGAACGAGGCGGTCAGCGCCGCTCCCGTGCCCACCAGGGCATTCACCCCGCACAAGGCGGCCACGAAAACCGCCAGCGGGACCAGCGACACCATGATGTTTCGACCCGATGCATAATGTCGGCAGATGATCGCCACCCCCAGCGATTCGGCGATGTTGAGCAGCATCATGGGGAAAGCCGCCACCGGCCCAAAACCGAACAGGGTCGTGGAAACAGCGCTGGCGAGCGCGCAGGCCATGATCGCGCGCAGCCAATGAGCGCGCGGCGACGTCAGCAATTCCGCCATCAGAAAGGCGTTCGCGCCCCAGATGAAGGCGATCCCGCCTTCAAAGCGCGACATCATGAGCGACAGGGAGGAAACCAGGAAATAGACGCCGCCGGTCAGCAACGGCGCGCAGAGGGCAAGAAGGCGAGGAGAAGACCGCATGTCGCGGCCCCTGCTATCGCCGCAAAGTTAACATATGCTCACGATCGCGAAGCGACGCCGCGGATGCCCGCCTCCGCGACCCGCTATTGAACCGCCAGCACCGCGCGCCATCCCCGCAAACGGGCGGCGCGCTCCTTCACGTCCATGGCTGGCGCGAAGCGGGTCGCTTTCGACGCCATGGCCGAAGCCTCCTCCAGCGAAGCGAACAGCCCTGCCCCCAGCCCGGCCAGCATGGCCGCGCCCAGGGCCGTGGTTTCGACATCGGACGGGCGGTCGACCCGAAGATTCAGGATGTCAGCCATGTCCTGCACGATCCAGTCGTTCGCGCTCATGCCGCCATCGACTCGCAAAAGCCGCCATGGCGCGCCGTCCGCCGCGAAGGCATCGGCAAGGTCATGAATCTGATGCGACAAGGATTCGAGCGCCGCGCGGACGATATGCGCGCGTCCTGTTCCCTGCGTGAGGCCGGTGATCACGCCCCTCGCCTGCGGTTTCCAGTGCGGCGCGCCCAGTCCCACCAACGCGGGCAGCATGAACACGCCGCCATTATCCGGCACCGAACGGGCAAGGGTTTCGGTATCCCCCGCTTTTTCTATCAGGCCCAGTTGGTCGCGCAGCCACTGGATCAGGCTGCCGGCCACGAAGATCGACCCTTCCAGCGCATAGGCGCGGCGATCCCCGATGCGATAGAGCAGCGTGCCCAGCAATCGGTGATGGGACGCGGGCATCGCCTCCCCCATATTGGCGAGAATGAACGCGCCCGTGCCCAGCGTCGCCTTGGCATCGCCGGGGTTGAGGCAGGCCTGTCCGATGGTCGCCGCCTGCTGGTCGCCCGCCAGTCCGCAGATCGGCGCCGCTGCGCCCAGAATGTCGGGCTGCGTTTCTCCAAAAACCCCCGCATTATCCACGATTTCCGGCAAGGCGGCGCGAGGAACGCCGAACAGCTCGCATAGATCGGCGTCCCAATCGCCGCCATCCAGCGCCATCAATTGCGTCCGGCTGGCGTTGCTCGCGTCTGTGACATGCAGGCCGCCGGTCAGCTTCCACGCCAGCCAGCTTTCCACCGTGCCGAGCGCCAGCCAATCGCCCGCTTGCCTCACGGCAGGCGCATGGTCGAGCAGCCAGCGCATCTTGGTCGCGGAGAAATAGGGATCGACGACAAGGCCCGTGCGCCTCTGAAGCATCGGTTCATGCCCCGCTTCGCGCAAGACTTCGCACTCAGCGGCGGTGCGGCGATCCTGCCAGACGATGGCGCGGTGCAGCGGTTCGCCGGTGCGGCGATCCCAGGCGACGACCGTCTCGCGCTGGTTGGTGATGCCGATGGCGGCGATCCGGTCCGCGCCGCCTGCCCGCTCGACCATCTGGCGGGCGCAGGTCAGGCTATGCCGCCAGATCTCCCCGGCGTCATGTTCGACCCATCCCGAACGCGGATAATATTGGGTGAGGTCGGCCTGCGCCGTCGCGATCCGGCTGCCGTCCGGCCGATAGAGCATCGCCCGTGTCGAAGTCGTGCCCGCGTCGAGCACGAGAATAAGCCGCTCCGTCATGACCTTTCCTCCAGCCAGCGCGACAGGCGCGCGGTTTGTGCGGCATCGAACCGCAAACCCAGCTTCGTGCGCCGCCAGAGAATATCCCCGGCGGTCCGCGCCCATTCCCGCGCGATCAGATAATGCACTTCCGCTTCGGTGAGGCCATGGCCGAAATGGATGCCCAGATCGTCAAGCCGCCGGGCATCGCCAAGCCAATGACGGGCGACGGTGCCATAAGCGCGGCCGATGCGGTCGATCCACGGCGGGTCGAGAAAGGGATAGTCGCGCGACAATCCGGCCAGCAGGTCGGCAAGGCCCGTCATCGGGAAATCCCCGCCCGGCAATGGCAGGGAGGCGGTCCAATCCTTCCCCGACAGGACGGGCAGCAGCGGCTTGAGCATGTCCATCGCTTCGGCGGCGAGGTGGCGATAGGTGGTGATCTTGCCCCCGAAGACGCTCAGCATCGGCGCTTCGCCCTCCTCTCCTTCCAGTTCGAGGCGATAGCCGCGCGTCGCCGCCTCGGGCTTGCCGGAGCCGTCGTCCACCAGCGGCCGCACGCCCGCATAGCTCCAGACCACGTCCGCCGGAGCGATGCGGCGGTCGAAATAGCGATTCGCGCCTTCGCAGAGATAGGCCACCTCCTCCGCGCTGGCGGTGACTTGATCGAGCGCCCCGTCATGGTCGCTGTCGGTGGTGCCGATCAGGGTGAAGTCCCGCTCATAGGGAATGGCGAAGAAGATGCGGCCATCGGGAAGCTGGAAGAAATAGGCGAAACCGTGATCGAACAGGCGCGGCACGACGATATGCGATCCCCGGACCAGCCGCATGGGACGGTCAGTGGGCTGATCGGCGCGGGCAAGCAGGTCGAGGACCGAGGGACCTGTCGCGTTGACGACGACCCGCGCCTGGAAGCGGGCCGCTTCGCCGGATGGCTGGCGGGCATGGAGGGTCCAATATCCCTCGTCCCTTTCGAGCCGCGTGACTTCGGTGCGGGTGCGGATGTCCGCGCCCCGGTCCGCCGCATCGCGCGCGTTGAGGATGACGAGGCGGGCGTCGTCCACCCATCCGTCCGAATAGACATAGCCGCGCCCGAAGCCCGGCTTGAGCGGCGCCCCGGCCGGATGACGGCGCAGGTCGATGGATTGCGTGGGCGGCAAGGCGCGGCGGCCGCCGATATGATCGTAAAGAAAAAGGCCGAGGCGCAGCAGCCAGCGTGGCCTCAAGCCCCGCACCCATGGCAGCACGAAGCGCATCGGGTGGATGATGTGCGGCGCTATCTCCCAAAGCCGTTCGCGTTCGGACAGGGATTCGCGGACCAGCGCGAACTCATAATGTTCCAGATAGCGCAGCCCGCCATGGATCAGCTTGGTCGAGGCGGAGGATGTGCCGCCCGCCAGATCGCCCTTCTCCAGCAACAGGACCGACGCGCCGCGCCCGGCCGCGTCGCGGGCGATGCCGCAGCCGTTGATGCCGCCGCCGATGACGGCAAGGTCATGGATGATGTCGGCCGCCTCGCTGCTCACAACGGCAGTCTAGAGCATCGAGCGCAAAAGTGGGAACCGGTTTTGCGCAAAAAGCGATGCGACAACAAAAGATTAGAGCGCGCATCCTGCGTCTTATTTAACGCAGCGCGCTCCAGGTCGGACGGGACGAAGATAAAGCCGGGAAAGAAAACGAAACTTGCGGACTTACGCCTTTTCCAGCGTGCATTGCAGGGGGTGCTGGTTCTGGCGGGCGAAGTCCATCACCTGATTGACCTTGGTCTCGGCCACTTCATAGCTGAAGATGCCGCAGACGCCGACTCCGCGCTGGTGGACGTGGAGCATGACGCGGGTCGCTTCCTCCATATCCATGCGGAAGAATTGCTGGAGGACGTGAACGACGAATTCCATCGGCGTATAATCGTCGTTCAGCATCAACACCTTGTAGAGCGACGGTTTTTTGGTGCGCGTGCGGGTACGGGTGGCGATGCCGACATTCGGCCCACCGGGGCCTTCGCCCTGATCGTCCCGGTCATTGCCCGCCAACCGGATGAGGCGCGTCGAGGTCGAGGTGATGATGCTGTCCATGCTGGGTCAGGATATGGCGATTTGGGGCATGATGACAAGGGGCGGCGAGTCAGGCCATCGCAGCCACCGCCTCAGCACCACTCACGCCAGTGAGCGGGGATGGATGTTCGCCCATGCAAAAGGGGCGCCCCTTCCCGATGAAGGCGCGCCCCTTTTCCTATTCGGACGGGACCGTCTTACTTGGCCAGCGTCTTCACCTTGTCGGTGACGATCGACACGCGCGCGGCGAGCGGCTGGGCGACGTCGCCCGCCAGCTTCAGCACGGCTTCGCTGCTCTTGGCGGCTTCCTTGGCGAAGTCGTCGAAGCTGGTCGCGAAAAGCTGGCTCTGAAGCTGGAAGAACTCGGTCGGCGTCTTCACGGTCGAGAAGTTCTTGAAAGAGGCGGTCGCCTTTTCGAAGTTCTTGCGGCCATAGTCGACCGCTTCCTGACCCAGGGTTTCGACGCCCTTGGCCGCGATCTTGCCGGATTCGACCAGCGCCTCGACATTGCCCTTGGCCAGATCGCTGAATTCTTCCAGCGCCTTGGTAGACTTTTCAACGCCGGCCCTGGCCTTTTCGTTGAAATCGGTATAGGCGGTTTCGATCTTCGCCTTGGCGTCTTCGGCGAACTTCTTTCCGTTTTCGAGTATCTCGTTCATCGTCGTCGTTCCTTCTGTAACAGGCAGCGGCTTGGGCGTGGTTTTCACACCGGCAGTGGAAGCGGCGCGTTTCGGCTTGCCGAAGGTTTCGGCCCCTTCACTGTTCGGTTCGGGCGCGGCGTCCACCGCCATGACGGCGGCGGCCACAGCGACCGGAGCGGCGTCGGACGCCGGATTTGCCGGCCTTGTCACGGGCTTCCGCGATGGGGCAGGCTTTTGCGCGGCGGGCTTGGCCGCCGGCGTTGCGGGAGCAGCGGCCTTCGGCGCGGCGCCCTGGGGTTTTTCGCCGATCGCGGATTCCGCCGCTTTCAGCACCTGTGCGGCGGACAGGGTTTTGTCATCGCTCTTCACGCCCGGCTCTGGGCGCTTCGTCCTTGGGGTAACGGCCATAGCCTCTGCCTCCATTTGCTGCACTGCACAATAAGCACTTTTGCGACGAATTGCAAGAGATTTTGTGCGATGCAACAAAATTGACATATGGGCTGGGACGGCATCGCCCGAGGCGTGAAATAACCCTTTCCTATCTGGACTTTACATAGGTCCCCGGCGCGTCCTCCAAAGCCTTCAGCCTGCCCCCTCCGGGCTTGCGCGCGCCGCGCACCGTCACATTTTTTTCGCCATGGCCGCGAATCCATTCGATCCAGTCGGGCCACCAGCTTCCCCTGGTTTCCGTAGCGGAATCGATGAAGTCATCGAGCGTGGCCTGCGGCTCCGCGCAGGACCAATATTGATATTTGCCTGCGGCCGGCGGGTTGATGACGCCTGCGATGTGACCCGACCCCGCGAGCAGGAAGCGGACGGGACCGGACAAATGGCCCACCATCTTCCACACGCTCGCGACGGGCGCGATATGATCCTCCTGCCCCGCCTGTACATAAGCGGGCGTTTCGATCTTGCGCAGGTCCAGCGGCGTGCCGTCGACACTGATCGCGCCGGGCTGCACCAGCAGATTGTCGCGATAGAGCCGCTCCAGATATTCCCTGTGCCAGCGCGCGGGCAGATTGGTCGTGTCGCCGTTCCAGTAAAGCAGGTCGAAGGGCGGATAGTCCTGCCCGAGCAGATAATTGTTGACCACATAGTTCCAGATGAGATCGCGCCCGCGCAGCATGTTGAAGGTCGCGGCCATGTAGCGCCCGTCCAGATAACCACCCGACGAAAGCTGTTCCACCAGCGCCAGTTGCTCATCGTCGATGAACAGGCTGAGGTCGCCCGCTTCGCTGAAATCGACCTGTGCCGTGAAGAAGGTGGCGCTGGCGACCTTGTCCGCCTCCCCGCGCGCGGCGAGCAGCGCCAGCGTGGCGGCGAGCGTCGTGCCCGCGACGCAATAGCCGATGGTGTGGACGCTCTCCACCCGCAGCAGGTCGCGCACGGTGTCGATCGCGTCGATCTGGCCCCGCAGGATATAGTCGTCCCAGACAAGGTCCTTCATCGAACCGTCGGCGGATTTCCATGAGACGAGAAACACGCTCAGCCCCTGATCCACCGCCCATTTGACGAAGCTCTTTTCGGGCGACAGGTCGAGGATGTAGAAACGGTTGATCCATGGCGGAAAGATGAGGAGCGGGGTTTCCAGCACCTTTTCCGTCGTCGGCTCATAATGGATGAGCTGGTAGTGCGGCGTTTCCTTGATGACCTTGCCGGGTGTGGCGGCGATGTTGCGGCCGACCTCGAAGGCGGTGCCGTCGGTGTGGGAAAGCTGCCCCTTTTCCAGATCGGCCAGCATGTGCTGGAGGCCCTTCACCAGATTCTCGCCACCGCTTTGCAGCGTCTTTTCCATCACGGCGGGATTGGTGAAGGCGAAGTTGCTGGGGGCCATGGCATCGAGGAAGCCACTGGTGGCGAAACGCAGCTTCGCCTTCTGTTTAGGGTCGATGCCATCCACCGCATCGGCCAGCCGCGTCAGATAATCGGACGTCAAAAGATAACTCTGGCGGATGAGGTCGTAAAAGGGATGCTGCGTCCAGGCGGGATCGGCAAAACGCCTGTCCTTGCGCGCCGCAGGGCTTCCTGCGGGCGCGGGTGCCGGCGCATCGCGCAGCATCCCGCCCGCGTCGAGGAAACGCTGCCACAGGGCCATGCCTTCATTGGCGAAGCTGCTCTGGATCTGCGCCACGGTCTGCGGGTCGAAGGGCAGATGGCGTCCGGCCGCGCCCGCCGCCTGCTCCAGCATCAACTGCTGGGCGCGGCCGATGACCTGCGTCCATTGCTGCATCTCCTCAAGGGTGGGGATATGGGGTCCGATATCGTCGAGTCTATCCATAGCCATTCTCCTCAGCCCGGCATTGCCGTTCCCCTGCGCTTTTTGTGGCGCGCCGCTTTGGGCCGGTATATAGCCGGGGCGGCTCCGCGATAAAGCGCGAGGGCCACTATCCTCCACGGAGAGCTTTCAGGAAAGTCCGTAATGTCCGAAGAATTCTATCGCATGAAGCGCCTGCCCCCCTATGTCATCGCCGAAGTCAACGCGATGCGGGCCGCCGCGCGCGCGGCAGGAGAGGATATTATCGACCTGGGCATGGGCAATCCCGACCTGCCGCCGCCCGACCATGTCATCGCCAAACTGTGCGAAGTCGCGCAGAAGCCGAGCGCCCATGGCTATTCGCAGTCCATGGGCATTCCCGGCCTCCGCAAGGCGCAGGCCAATTATTATGGCCGCCGCTTCGGTGTCGATCTGGACCCGGAAAGCGAAGTCGTCGTGACCATGGGATCGAAGGAAGGGCTGGCCAGCCTCGCCACCGCGATCACCGCGCCGGGCGACGTCGTGCTGGCGCCCAACCCCAGCTATCCGATCCACATGTTCGGCTTCATCATCGCGGGAGCGACGATCCGTTCCGTGCCGACCACGCCGGACGAGCATTATTGGCAATCGCTGGATCGGGCGATGGCCTTCACCGTGCCGCGCCCGTCGATCCTCGTGGTCGGCTATCCCAGCAATCCGACCGCGGAAACGGTGGACCTCGCCTTCTACGAACGGCTGGTGGCCTGGGCGAAGGCGAACAAGGTCTGGGTGCTGTCCGACCTTGCCTATTCCGAGCTGTATTATGACGGCAACCCGACGCCCTCCATCCTTCAGGTGCCGGGTGCGAAGGACGTGGCGGTGGAGTTCACCTCCCTGTCCAAAACCTATTCCATGGCTGGCTGGCGCATCGGCTTCGCGGTCGGCAACAGGCAATTGATCGCGGCGCTGAAGCGGGTGAAATCCTATCTCGACTATGGCGCATTCACGCCGATTCAGGCGGCGGCCTGCGCGGCGCTCAACGGGCCGCAGGACATCGTGCAGAAGAACCGCGAACTCTATCACAAGCGCCGCGACGTGATGGTGGAAGCCTTCGGCCGCGCCGGATGGGACATTCCCGCGCCCAAGGCGTCGATGTTCGCATGGGCGCCCCTGCCCCCTGCGCTCAAGGACATGGGCAGCCTGGAATTCTCCAAGCAATTGCTGACCCACGCCAAGGTCGCGGTCGCGCCGGGCGTCGGCTATGGCGAGGATGGCGAGGGCTATGTCCGCATCGCCATGGTCGAAAATGAGCAGCGGCTGCGGCAGGCCGCCCGCAACATCAAGCACTATCTCAAGTCCATGGGCGTCAACGCGCCCGCCAAGGGCGCGGCCTGACAAAGCCTCGGGCAATCAGTTCCAGTTCGAGTTCTACCTGCGCAAGCTGGCGAAGAACGGCGTGCAGCTTGTCTCCATCATGCAGGTTCTCGGCGATGATCCGACGAGCGAGATGATGCACAGGATCATGACGCTGTTCGACGAATACCAGTCGAAGGAAACCGCCAAGCACACGCTTCGCGCGATGAACGAGAACGCGCGGCAGGGTTTCTGGAACGGCGCCCGCCCGCCAATCGGTTATCGGGTGGTCGAGGCCCTGCAGAGATCGCTGAAAGCCCGCAGTCCGAAGATGATGCCGCACTCCAAATAGATATGTTTAGGGATCATTTTAGATTTAATGATCCGAATACAGATCAATTTCTTGACCATTCACATTCAATGAGATACGTAAACGATTCTTCCTATATTTTCGTGGATCGAATAGGTATCATATGGGCACTGCGTCACAATCCCTGCAGGATTTGGGCGACCTTCTTCGTCAGACAAGATCTGCCACGGGTTTGACCCAGGAACAGGTTGCCGATCTCGCTGGCATATCTCGTCCCCGCTATCGCGACATCGAAACAGGCGCTGCGGCTGCCCGTGTTACCACGCTGATGAATGTCTCCCGCGCGCTTGGACTGGAAATGATGCTGGTGCCGCAGGCAATGGTTCCCGCTGTCCGCGCGCTGATGCGTCCTGAGGATGAGGATGACCTCCCCGCCTTTGCCGCCCAGCCCGATTGAAGGCATAGGTCATGGCACAAACTCCTCTCGCACCGCAGGCGATCCAATCCCTCGACGTGTTCCTCAATACGCTGAAAGTCGGCGTGATCGTCAGGACACCGGGCGACTTCAACGCATTCAGCTTTGAGGATGACTACCGCGCAACCGGCGGCTCTCCGATACTCAGCCTATCCTTCCGCGCAGCCACCGGGGGCCTGCGAAAGGATCCTCGGCCAGTCAGCGGCGCATTGCCTGCCTTCTTCGCCAATCTGCTGCCGGAGGATAAGCTACGGGAGGCTATGGAAAAGCATCATGCGGGCGCGGTCCGTCCGGGTAATGATTTCGATCTGCTGGCCGCACTTGGGGCAGACCTGCCAGGAGCCGTCCGGGTTCTGCCCAGCGATGGTACGACAGTGACGTTGCAAGGCAATGCGGAGGCCACGCCGAAGGCGCGCTTTTCCCTCGCAGGCGTGCAGATGAAATTGTCGGTGATGAAGAACACCGGCAAGGGCGGTGGCCTCACACTCCCGCTTGATGACAGCCAGGGACAATATATCGCGAAGTTTCCTTCCACGGCATTCCCGGGCGTATCCGAGAACGAATTTGCAAATCTGGCCCTGGCAGCCGCGATCGGCATGGATGTTCCCGAACGCGAACTGGTCGAGAAATCGGATTTCGACGGCATCCCAGAGGAGTTCGATACGCTTTCCGAAGGTAAGGTTCTTCTCATCCGGCGCTTCGATCGCGAGCAGGAGGGCGCAAGGATTCATATCGAGGACTTTGCACAGGTTTTTGGCGTTTATCCGTCCCGCAAATATGAGGGGGCGGCCTATCACGACATCGCAGCAGCTCTGAACGAAGCCATCTCACCTGCCGCCGCGCTCGAGTTTGTCCGTCGACTGGTGCTGGCGGCAATAACGGGCAATGGCGATATGCACCTGAAGAACTGGTCGCTTATCTACCGTGGTGATGGCGCAGCCCCAACGCTTGCGCCGATTTATGACGTGCTGTCGACAGTGCCCTATATCCCTGCGGACAGCATGGCCCTCTCACTCGGCGGGGAACGCTCGTTCAAAGCGCTTTCAGTGGCCCGATGGAAAGCCTTCGCAAACCGCTCAAGGCTGCCCGAACCGGCCGTCATGCAGGCGGTGGTTGACACTGTGATGAGCGTCAACGAGAAATGGGAGAATCTTCCAGAACGTGCCGTCATCCCTGAAGCGGTACTTGAGCGCATCGACGCGCATGTGAAAGCCATGACGCCGATCCTGCTTTCCTGTAGTGAAAAATGACCGGACAGTCGGGGTCGTCGGAAGAGACTATCGCCCGCAGACGGCAATCCAGCATCGCTCCGCCATCCTCATAGGGGGCACGGCTTCCTGTACGTATCGACCTGGATCGCGGCCACGGAATTACAGCGTGCAAAATGAGCCGAATAAACTACCCTTCACAGCCACATGCGAGTCCCTGAGCGGGAGCTTTCAACACGGGGCGAGAGAACAAGATGTCAAACGGCGTTCAAAAGGGACCCCCGATCGGCGTCGAAGAGGGACCCCCTTTTCAGATAATATGATGCTGGTTTGTTGAAGATGGCCTTGCGCTGCGTGCGGCGGAGGGCGGGCGTAGCCCGACCGGAGGCGCGCGCAGCGCAAGATAGATTTTTGAAGGCGCCGAAGGTGGCTGTCAGCTGCGGTTTTTGAAGCGCCAGCTGTCGTTGCCCGTCTCGACGATATCGCAGTGGTGGGTGACGCGGTCGAGCAGCGCCGTGGTCATCTTGGGATCGCCGAACACGGTCGGCCATTCGCCGAAGGCGAGGTTCGTGGTGATGATGAC
>FMTU01000011.1 GCA_900100475.1 Sphingobium faniae
GCTGGCGATCGTCGATGCCGCATTGGCTCGTCATATCGAGATCCCAGCGGTCAGCGACTTTGATTCGCCGACTGGCAAGGGCGCGCTGGGCATGGTCGAAGGGAAGCGCGTCACACTTGGCAATGCCCGCTTCCTGGGCGAATCCGGGATCGATACCGCGTCCCTCGCGGCGCAGGCCGACCAGCTTCGCGCGGATGGCGCAACCGCGATTTTCATGGGACTGGACGAGCGGGCTGCGGGCGTGTTCGCCATCGCCGATCCGATCAAGTCGACCACGGCCGAAGCGCTGGCCGCCTTGCGTGCCGATGGTATCAAGGTGGTGATGCTGACCGGCGACAATCGCACGACGGCCGAGGCGGTCGCGCGCCAACTCGGCATAGATGCCGTCGAGGCCGATGTGCTACCCGACCAGAAAGCCGATGTCGTGACAAGGCTGAAAGGCGAGGGGCGGGTCGTCGCCATGGCGGGTGACGGGGTCAATGACGCGCCGGCGCTGGCGGCGGCGGATGTCGGCATCGCGATGGGGCATGGCACCGACGTCGCCATGGAAAGCGCGGGCGTGACCCTGCTCAAGGGCGATCTCAACGGCATCGTTCGCGCCCGCCAATTGAGCGAGGCGACGATGTCCAATATCCGGCAGAATCTGTTCTTTGCCTTCATCTACAATGCCGCCGGCGTTCCGATCGCGGCAGGGGTGCTGTATCCGGTCTTTGGTATATTGCTTTCGCCGATGATTGCGGCGGCGGCGATGGCGCTGTCTTCGTTCAGCGTCGTCGCCAATGCGCTGCGCCTCAACCGGGTGAAGCTGTGAATATCGGTGCGACCTCGATAGCGAGCGGGGTCTCGCAGCGGATGATCAGGCATTACGAGAAGATCGGCCTGATCCCGCCACCATCGCGCCGGGACAGCGGCTATCGCGATTATGCGGATGCCGATGTCCACCGCTTGCGGTTCATCGCCAATGCGCGCGATCTCGGCTTTCCGATCGAGGATATCCGCGGTCTGCTCGGGCTGTGGAGCAACAGCCAGCGGGCCAGCGCCGAGGTCAAGGCCCTCGCCATCGCCCGCGCCGAGGAACTGGGCCGCAAGGCCGAAGCGCTTCAGGCGCTGCGGCGGACATTGCTCGAACTGGCTGAACGCTGCCATGGCGACGACCGGCCCGACTGCCCGATCATTGAGCGCATATCTAGTAGGAATCCGTAGCGGGAATTTTGGGTTACAGAGAATGGAATAGAGGGGCCGTCGCCGTGAGCTCAACACGCTCGCCGGGCATACGGCAAGCTCATGTTAGCGCGGATGCACCGATACGTATTCCCCCCGATGTCGCAACCGGTGAACTCCTGCGAGCATGAGAAACCCAAAGCGCGATCCCGTCTGCGCCAACAAGAGGAGAAAGGGATTATGGATACATCGCATGCGAATGCGCTGCAGCAAAAGCATGCTGTCCTCGACCGTCAGATTCAGGAAGAGATGAGCCGCCCCATGCCGGACGATGTCATGATTCAGCAGCTTAAGAAGCAAAAGCTACGCCTCAAGGAAGAACTGGCCAGGCATTGAAGTCTGCCTCGGGCGTGAGCCATGAACCGGCCTGATCGTTCTGGCCGGTTCTCGCTCCAGCCCAACTCCGCGTCTGAAGCATCGTGGACGCTTGGGCGCGCAGCGGCCCAAGAGATCAGAGGCGGTCGAAATGGGGGGAGGGGGCGCCTTTTGCTGCATTAAGGATAACCGTCCGCCCTCCGTGGTCCGAATAAAGCGGCCGGTCAGAAATCGCCCATAGTCTCGTCCATGCCCCGCCATGATCGGCCAGGAACCAGTCGCTCACCGATGCCGTCGATTGACTCCCAAGGATACGATTCATATACGAATCATATATTGTAAATAGCGGCGAAGGGCATCCATGGGCATTGTGAAAATCAACGACGAGCTGCACGAAGAGGTCCGCAGGGCCAGCACCGTGATGTGCCGTTCCATCAATGCGCAAGCCGAATTCTGGATGAAGATCGGTATGCTCGCCGAGGCAAGCCCCACCTTGTCATTCAATGACATCGTCAAGACGCAATTTTCCGCAGCACATGTTCGCCTCGTCGAAGCGGCCTCTGCCTGACATGGTGAAGACATCTGACGAACTGGCGCTGATGCGTGCTTCCGGCAAGCTGTTGGCGTCCGTCTTCGAGATGCTGGACGAGCAAGACCTCGCCGGCATGTCGACATTGCAGGTCAACGCTCTGGTCGATCGCTTCATCACCGTGGAGCTCGCCGCGCGTCCGGCGAGCAAAGGGCAGTACGGTTTCAAATTCGTCCTGAACAGCTCGATCAATCACGTCGTGTGCCACGGGGTGCCGGATGCAGACGAGATCGTCCGGGACGGCGACATCATCAATCTCGACATCACGCTGGAGAAGAACGGCTTCATTGCGGACTCGAGCAAGACCTACCTGATCGGCGACGTTTCATCTGCCGCAAAACGACTGGTGCGTGTCGCCCAGGAGGCGATGTGGAAAGGCATAGGGCAGGTGCGGCCTGGCGCCCATATCGGCGCCATCGGCTTCGCGATCGAGCGGCACGCCAAAAAGAACGGCTATTCGGTTGTGCGTGAATTTTGCGGGCACGGCATTGGTCGCGAGATGCACGAGGAGCCGCAAGTCATGAATTTCGGGCGGCCGGGGGTGGGCGTGCGCCTGCGCGAGGGCATGGTTTTCACGATCGAGCCGATGGTTAATCAGGGTACGCGCAAGGTCTCTACCGAAGATGATGGATGGACGGTCGTGACCAACGACCGGAAGCTCTCGGCCCAGTTCGAGCATACGGTCGCGGTTACCGGGACCGGCGTCGAAGTACTGACTTTGCGGCGCGACGAAATGCCGATGCTGGCGCGCGTAGCGTAGCGCGCCCTCACGGCGGCTTCGTTGCAGATGCTCCCCGAAAGCAAACCGACAACTAACCACGAAAATCGGGTGATCACGCCTGCGATGCCGACGAGTTCCATGATATCAAATCGTCGATCCGGTTGATCGGGTAACCCTCGCCGATGCGGTCGAGCACATCGGCCAGCCAATCCTGCGGATTGACGCCATTGAGCTTGACCGCATAGCGCAGCGTCTCGGCGAGTGGGGAACGCGCGGAAGCGCGAGCGAGGACATCGTCTGCCCAGGCGAAGAACTCCAGCGCCTTGAACCGGGAGGCCTTGCGGGCGTTGCGCCGGATATCAGGCGGTTCGGCGGCGATTCCGCGCTCGATCTCGTAGAGCTCGCCAATACGGCGCATTCCGCCGGCTGCATTCCGTTGAGGACTCCTGGCGGCGTGCCTGACGAGAGTTCCACTGGGGATATTGCTTAATTACGCGCGCGGGGCATGCGCTTAGATGCGTTCGACGGGCGAAGAGGGCTGCGCCCTGATGTTTCCGTCTGAGTGCATTGCGCCGAGGTCGAACTATGTGCCCCTATTCATCGACTGCGGGTCTCGAAACTGGACAACATATGACCAAGGAATCCCTTATGGAGAGCTCGCTGGACGGCTTGTCCGCAACACAGGTTCGTGAGCGGCTGGACCAGGACGGGCCGAACGAGCTCCCGCGGCAGAAGAAACGCTCGCCATGGCGGATTGCGCTCGAGGTGCTGCGCGAGCCGATGTTGGCGCTGCTGCTTGCCGCAGGGCTCACCTACCTCCTTCTGGGCGACACGGGAGAGGCGTTGATCCTGCTTCTGTTCGCGTGTTTCTCGATATTGCTGACCGTCGTGCAGGAAGCCCGGACCGAGAATGTGCTGGAAGCGCTGCGGGATCTTTCAGCGCCGCGTGCGCTTGTCATGCGCGATGGCGGGACCGTGCGCGTGCCGGGCCGCGAGGTCGTTCAAGGCGATATCCTCGTTCTTGACGAAGGGGACAGGATCGCGGCGGACGCGCTGGTGCTGCGGACCCAGGGGCTCGAATGCGATGAATCGCTTCTGACAGGGGAATCCATTCCAGTGCGCAAGCGCAGCGCTCTCCAGGAGGACGCGGTCGCGCATGAGCCTGGCGGGGACGATCTGCCTTATGTCTTTGGCGGTGCGATCGTCACGCGCGGTGGAGGCCTCGCCCGCGTGACGGCCACGGGCCCCCGCAGCCGCATTGGCGAGATTGGCAGGTCATTATCCAGCGTCGAGACCGAAGCGCCCCGGCTGCAGCATGAGATGCGCAGGATCGTGCGGATTTGCGCGGTTGGCGGCATCTCGATCGCTGCCCTGGTGGTTCTTCTCTACGGGTTAGTGCGCGGGGGATGGCTCGATGCGCTGCTTGCCGGCATCGCGATCGGAATGTCGCTTCTGCCCGAGGAGTTCCCGGTCGTCCTTGCGATCTTCATGGCAATGGGCGCTTGGCGTATCGCGCAGGTCGGCGTGCTCACCCGGCGGGCGTCGGCGATTGAGTCCATGGGCGCGGCGACAGTCCTTTGCACGGACAAGACCGGAACGCTGACCCAGAACAGGATGGTTGCAGCCGGACTCTGGATGGCGTCCGGCGAAACGGCCGATCTTGGGGCGGGGATGGCCAGCGATCGTTTCGACGAGCTTTTGCGATATGGTGCGATGGCGAGTGCCCCGATCCCCGTCGATCCGATGGAGGTGGCCTTCCACGAAGCTGCCGTTTCGGCGGCCTGCCAAGATGTACGCGGATGGACGCTGATACATACCAACGCCTTGCGACCAGATTTGCTGGCGATGTCGAATATCTGGGAGAGTCCCGGGGAGGAGACGACGTTCGTTGCCGCGGCCAAGGGCGCGCCCGAGGCGATTGGCCGCCTGTGCAGGCTCGACAAGGAGGGTCAGGCCCGGCTCGAGGCGGCGGCCACCGCGATGGCGGTGCGCGGCATGCGTGTCCTTGGCGTGGCGGCCGGACGCGTCCCGCGCGAGGTGGCGGCGAAGGATCATCTCGAGCATGATTTTGAGCTGCTTGGACTTGTTGGATTGAAGGATCCGCTTCGCCCTGGTGTCAAAGAGGCGATTGCCCAATGCAGGACTGCCGGGATCCGTGTGATCATGATCACGGGTGACTATGCGGCAACAGCGCAGGCGATCGGCGCGGAAGCGGGTCTCGATGCCGGTGAAACGCTCACAGGACCGACTATCAGCACCCTGAGTGACGAGGAATTGTCGGAGCGGATCAAGACCGTCTCGATCTGCGCGCGGACGATGCCCGATCAGAAATTGCGGATCGTTTCGGCGCTCAAGGCTGCTGGTGACATCGTCGCCATGACGGGTGACGGCGTCAACGATGCACCTGCGCTGCGGGCCGCACATATTGGTGTCGCCATGGGCAAGCGCGGCACCGACGTTGCGCGGGAGGCGTCATCGATCGTGCTGGTGGAGGACGATTTTGGCGCGATCGTCTCGGCGATCCGGCTGGGGCGGCGGATCTATGACAATATTCGAAAGGCGATAGGTTTCATTTTCGCGGTTCATGTGCCGATTGCGGGGCTTGCACTGTTGCCGTTGCTCCTGGGGACGCCGATTTTGCTGGGCCCCATCCAGATCGCCCTCCTCGAGATGATCATCGATCCGGTCTGCGCACTTGTGTTCGAGGCAGAGCAGGAAGAAGAGAATTTGATGCAGCGGCCGCCGCGTGCGCCGCAGGAGCGTTTGTTCAACCTGCCTTTGGTGGCAAGTTCGGTGTTTCAAGGGGGGCTGGCGCTCGCGGTGCTCGGTGCGATCCTCGTCGCTTCGGGCCGTATTTCGTTGCCGGTTGAAGAATTAAGGACATTCATGTTCTTTGCTCTTGTCGCCTCGGTGATTGCCCTGGTTCTCGCCCATCGGTCGTTCAGTGCGCATATCAGCCAGGCGGTTGTCCGGCACAATGTGGCGTTCCGCTTTGTCCTGGGATTTATCCTGGCCGGGACGGTCCTGATCTTCGGGGTTGAACCGCTTCAGCAGCGTTTGGGTTTTGCGCCACTGGGCTGGGTTGAGGTCGGCTTGATCATATTGACAGGCGTTGCGTTGCTCGGCGCCTTCGAACTGATCAAAGCGGTCGGCGCGCACCTGGCGCCGTTGATCAGGCCGGTGGGTAGCCGACGCCTATCTTGAATCTGGAACTTTTATGCGGTGCGCTTCCGGGTAGCGGCGGACGGTGGCCGAGGCGGTGCAATCGCGGCTGGCCTGACAGTCTTCACCCTGTTCATGGGGCGTGGAACGGCTAAGGCCGCGCTCGATTGCAGGGGGGAGCGGATGGTGCGGTAGGTGCAGATACGCACGCGGATCCGGGTCAACGATGCCGGGTGGGTAATGCGTCGGCTCATCGTTGGATCCAACTGCGCGAATGCTCGTTCCGAAGGTCTTTGCGGGCATGATCCAGGTGCGCATTTGGCCAGCGGTCGCGCTTTCAGCGCCGCGGCTTCGCACTGCCGAGCATACGTTTGTTGATAACCTGGGTGGTTTCAAGCCCGATCCTGTCGCCGGGAATGAGGCACCCGAGCATCGCCCCAGGTCCTTATCGCGCCGATGGCGACGTGCTTTGACGCGGGGTCCGGTGCGTCGGCTCGAGACCGATGACATCGGTCGAGGCAAGCAGATAAACATCTTCTCCGCTGAAGAAGGTCTCGACGCGTTCGTCGTTGTTGTCCGGACGAGGGATGTGACCGAAGCGGCCCTGCCAACGCTGATCAACAAACTCCAGCAGTGCATCCCAGGCGGCGGAATCGGTGTCGTAGACCGCAAGCGTCTCTTGCCCCTGATAGAGAATGATGAGAACTATGGCCTGCATGGGCGCGTCCAGTCGGCTGCGCCGACATGGCGCGTGGGGGCGTCCTACCTGCTAGTTTCGGCTCACACCTACCTTCAATAAGTAATCTTCCCAATCTTGAATTCGATCTGTCCTCACCCGATGCAGATGTTTTTATAGAAGAACATCCCAAAAGGTGTAAATATTCTGTTAATAATATTTATTTGATTTCGTTATGCGCTATAGCATGACGTTGTCTATGCTGTCCGGATGGGCAACATTCCCGTGTCCGTCTTGTCATATTCTTGTAGAGCGCATTGCCGGGCCTGCTTTGCTCGATCCCGTCCGCCAAGGCCGATGGGTATTGGGTCGATTGCCCGGATTTGCCCGCTGCGGTAGGCTTTTGCTGAACGAAAGGCCCTATGCGGTGGAACCGAGATGGGACAGCTGACGACAGTCGAAGCGGCCAACTGGATGGCATTGTATCTGGCGACCGGGATCTGTTGCGCGATGGCTTTCGCGCTCTCGATCGGGATGATGCTATGCGTGGTGTACCGCGAACGCAGCTGGACCGCAGTGACCTCCTGGCAAGCGGCGCTGTTGTTCGTGCCGCGAACCTGGTGGCGTTGGCAGAAGCTCTATTTGACCTCAACGCCCGTGACCCTCGCGATCGTCATCTTGTTCGCGGCCTCGTTGAACTGGGGCTAGAGACCGAAGCCGCGCAGGACGGCTGGCGCGATCCGGTGCCGCTCGAGATCGAGCGGTGAGACGCAAACGAGCGGAGCGAGCTGCTCCATTCGTGGGTGCGTTGCGGTCTTAGGGACCAGGTAGGTCTCATCATTCGAGCCCATCGCTTCGACCACGACCTGCCGGATTTCACCCGTGGATCTCGATCGCGCCTCGAGCAGGAAATCCGGCCGACAGGGACCGATCGGGGTCAGGGTGTCGAACACAGGCTTCTCGATCGCCAGGTCGATATCGTAGCGGTCAAATGTCATGCGTAGCTTGATCAAATCGCGCAGCACCGCGCGCTCGAATTCGGAGTCGATGGGGATGAACCGCCGACCCGACAGGATCGGCTGGGCGTATGCGCGAAGTGGCGCATATCCATGTGCCTCGGGATATTGTCCGGCCACGATGAGGACCAGATAGGGACCCTTGATCGGATTGCCGCGCACGGAGGGAGATTGCACACGGTTGGCGATCACGACCGGGTCGAAGCCCGACACCTGGATCGTCGAGCCGCGGAACTCATGTGCGAAGAGGGCGAGGAAGGCCTGGGGCGCATGGCCGCGCGGCCAACGGCGGGCTATTGCGCGCAGGCTGGCATAAACGCGTTTGCTGTGGAGCGCCTGCGCATGGGTCCAGAAAGCGCGACCGAGCTCGATCCCTGGCGCGATTTCGATTCTTGTCGCAGCGGCGGACAGGGTTCGGAACTCATCGCTGATCGAATGGCCGACATGATCTTCGCCAAGCGGCGGGACGCGGTTGAGACCGGAAATATGGAGGAGGCGCCAAAGCAGGCGGGCGAGCCGGGGGACTGAACCCTGGCGCGTCCGGTCGTCGCTACTGTCTTCTTCGGGCTTTTGCGCGAGCTTCTCCGGTGCCGGGCGCAGCACTTCGAAATAACCCATTGGCGGATCGGCGGCGCTTTCATGGGTGCGCACCTCGCTTAGCCGATTGGTGGCCTGCTCACGGAAAAAAGGGCAGTCGGGATGGTGCTCGGGGCGGTCGGTGCTGGTGAGCCGGCGAAGATAATAGGTTTCAGCCTCGGACAGGAAGGCGGGGGTCAGGATCGGCGGTGAAGCGCCGGGCTGCAGACAATCGCAGGCGATCCATTTCTCCCCAATGCGGGCTTGCTGGACGAGGGTGATGCCGGCCTCTTCGTCATGCCTTGAGCCCCTGCCGGAATACCATCGGACAAGGGCGTCGCGCACAGGTTGGGGCAGCGGAATTCTGCCCGTGCCAAGGCCATTGGTGCGGCGAGGGATCAGCCACATGCGCTGCCGTCCCAGGCCCTCATCGTCCGACTCTGATGGCGGCGGCGCGGATTGACAAGGTTGGATTTGATCCTCTCCACTTGGCTCAAGTGCGAATTGGAGAGGATCTCATGCGAGCATTTCTGATCGGCATCGCGGTCGCCGCGATAGGGTGGGGAACCAATGGTGTGGCTGCGGAGCCGCCGCTGGCGGCGCGTAGCGTACAGTTGATTTCGATGGGAGCCACCAGTCCGCAGAGGCCGCTCCGGGCGGGCGAGGATGTCGAGGATGAGGCCCCTCAGGCGGCTGATCACGCGGCGTTGCCGGCACTGCCCCCCGCGTTCCGCATCCACGATCTGAGCCGCCGCTGGGTGGAGTTTCAGATGGTTGACAGTTTCAGCGCTGCGCCGGAGGTACCGGCGCGTACCAGTGTGGCGCAGCCGTCGGTGCCGCCCTCCACAGGTCTGCTCCCGGCGGCAGGATCGATCCCCGTCCCGATCTGGATGCGGGGCGGACCCATATTTGCGTCCGCTTCGCCGCGTTACGTGCCGGAATGTTCCGCAGCGCCCTACCGCCCGACCGGCTTCCTGCGGTCTGATGCGGAGTTCCGCCGGGCGACCTATTATGGATTGATGAGCAATATTGCATGTGAACATGGCATCCCGGTCGGTCTGTTCGACGCAATGATCATCCGGGAAAGTCAGTATCAGCCCAACATTTATTCGCCCAAAAATGCCTTCGGGTTGACCCAGTTGATGCCGGGAACGGCGGCGCAGCTGGGGGTCGACCGCTACCATGTGGAGAGCAACCTTCGAGGCGGCGCCAAATATCTGCGGCGGCAACTCGACCGCTTTGGTCACTATCACCTTGCCCTGGCGGCCTACAACGCTGGACCCGGCCGCGTCCGGAACGGGGCCGTGCCGCGGATCCCGGAAACGCGGGAGTATGTCGACAATGTGCTGATGAACTGGTCGCGGCTGAGCGGTTATGAGCGCCGGGCAACCATAGTCCCCCAAGTGACCGCTGTCCCGGCAACGGCGGCACGTCCTGCCGGGCGCGCTGCGACAGTGTCGACCTTTTGAACCAGGGCGTGCGGCGTGCGGTGCGTCGTTGGCGCGATAGCCGCGCCTAGATCTGGAAATCATCGCCATCTGTGATCCGTGCCCGTCGTTCACGGATCTTCACGACTTCTTCGGCGACCCGCTTGACGACCGCCTTCTGGAGCGGGGCGCCCCAATCGCGTTTCACCTCCGATCCGTCGATGCCGTTGATCTCATCGAGCGCCTCGATGATCTTGCGGGGCAGGCCGGCGAACATCTCGCAGAGCATCGAAATGACGGTCGCATATCGCTCCCTGTCGGGCAATTCGAGGCCTTTGAAGGTCTCGATGCAGATATACGCCTGCAGGATGTTGGTGCCGAGCGCGTGAAGAATTTTCTCAAGTTCAGGCAGGGTCATCACCGACCGTTTGTCGGGATCGCTATGAAGGAGGAGGCCAAGGCGGGATTTGCTGATCCCGGTCATATGCGCCAGCCTGCGCTGCGCGGTGTCCCGCACAGCCATGGTTTGAAGGATCAGGGGTACGTAATCCCGCTGCGGTTCGTCGCGCTCGACGGCCTCCACAACTTACGCCCCCACTTTGGCAAGAGATGACATTTCGATCTCGCATTGCCGCCTGGATCAGGAGACACAATCACATGGAAATCGGCAATGCAAGCCCGGTTTGAGCCAAACAGGGCGGGTAATTGGTTGGCTAACACACTGTGGACCAAGCCGTTTAACTGGAATGACCGTTGGCGAATCCGTTACGTCCGAATGGGTCTGGGCCGCTGAGATCCAGCTTGCCCATGACCTGCGCGGCCTTCTGTTCGACCACATAATCGAACAAAAGGAATGATAAGGCATCCGCCACAGTCAGTTTGGAGTCGAGCTGGCGGCTCAGTAAATCCTTCACTTCATCAAGGCTTGTTGCGCTCGTTCTGGAAATATTGAGACGAATTCGAATGGTCCCGTCCGATGGAATTGAAGTAAGATGTTCCTTGAGAGTGCGGGTATCGTGGCTTCCGATCTTTTCGGTACGGGAACTTCTATGGTCGATCAGATTCGAAAGCGTCTGATGATGCAGGGTTTCATTTGAATGCAGGCGGATGCCTTCGGTTGTCAGCCGGAACAGGGGTTCGGAGATATTGAGGGTGATGTCTCGTGAGTCTGCGGCGCCCATAGTGCCCACGTCCTGAAGTTGCGATCCATAAGAAGCCCGATCTACGCGTCTGGCTTACGGCAGCGATTATGAACCGAGAATGGTTAATTTCCGATAATCTGGCCGCCGAATCTACCGCGATTGCCGCGTGCCCGCAAATGTGGGGCAAGCCGCCCCGCAATCACGGGCATCTTGCCCCGTTTTGACGGGCGGCCCGCCCCGGATGTCGGAGCATCGTGCCCCGTGGCCATGCTTAAAAAGCCGAGAATCGCAAAATGATGGCCGAATCGAGGGGGCCTCCTCGGGCCGCCCGTTGCGACCACGCAAGGCATCTGACCACCCTTTCATTTGGGCGCGGATCCGTCGCGTCTCCATGTGAAGGAAACCCAACATGCAGTCAGTTCTGAAAAAGAGCGGGCGCACGGAGCGGGCGATCGTCGCCATCGCCCTCCTCCTGTTCGCTGGTCTCTGGTTCGCGGGGCCAGCATTCGCCGGCGCCGATACCACGTTCGATACCGCGCTCACCAAGTTCACCGACTTCCTCGAGGGTTCGGGCGGCAAGATCATCACCGTGCTCAGCCTTGCCGGCGGCATCGTCGCCCTGGCGTCGGGTCGCTTTTCCATGGGGCAGATCGCTATCCCGGTCGGGGTCGGGGTCGGTGCGGGGACCGGAATTCCGATCGTCACGTCCACTGTGACGGCGACGATCTGAGCGTTCCTGCGGTCGGACGAAGTAGCAGCTTCGACCGATCCAAGGAGAGGGTGGTGCAATGGCCGCGGACAAGTACGTTATCCCGACTCATCTGGATGATCCCGAGCTGATCGGGCTGTGGACCCTGGATGAGTTCCTGGCGATGGTCATACCCTTCGCGTGGGGGATCCTGTCTCAGCACATTCTCATCGGCATGGCACTTTCGGGTGCAGGCTGGTGGGGTCTCAGAAAAGCTAAGGCAGGCCGGGCGACATCGTGGCTTCTCCATCTGGCCTATTGGTATCTTCCGGCCGGGTTCACCGGTCTGAGAGCCACGCCACCCTCGTACCTTCGATTGATGGCGGGGTGATATGGAACTTTCCTACAGTCATTCGCACAGCCAGCGCATCCTGCGACAGCGGAACATCCTGGCGATCGTCGCCGCCGGGCTCGGCGCGCTGACCCTATTGCTGTTCATCTTCACCGTATCGCGGGACCGGGAAGTCGTGCTGCAACCCATTTTGCGCTCGCCCGTCACGGTGAGCTCGGCCGGGGTCAGCCGGGAATATCTCGAGATGATCACCCGCGATACCGTGGTGCTCACCCTCAATCGCAGTCCGCAGAATCTCGAATACTGGATGAATTCGGTGCTCGATATCACGGCGCCGTCCGCCCAGGGCAAGATCAAGGCCGATCTGCTCAAGATCGTCAACGAACAGCGGGGGTCTTCGATCTCCCAATTCTATACCATCGAGAAAATGGACCTCGACACGAAGAACCTTCGCTCGGAGGTGACGGGCAGTCTGCACACCATCGTCGGCAACAAGGTCATTTCGAACGAACGCCGGACCTTCCGGTACGACTGGGAATATTCCGGCCTGTCCCTGAAGCTGATCGGCTTCGGCATGGTGGTGGCCGAGCAGGGGAAGGAAAAATGATGTCGGTCTATGTCTTCGGCAGTGCCGCTGCCGGCACGGCCTTCCTCTCGCGCGTCCATTGCCATTTGAGCCGGTGCATGGGCGCAGGACTGCTGGCGATCGCCGTGCTTCTCGTCGCAGAACCGGCGAGGGCGGACCAGACGATCATGGCGTCGGACAGTGCCCAGGTCGACTGCCAGGCATCGGCCAAGGACCTCACGCGCATCAGCCTTGTCGAGGATGAGTTCGCGTCGGTCTCGAAGATCTCGACCGGCAACCCGATCGATGACTTCTCGGTCGTCAACGAGCCTGTTCGCGGCGATATCTATCTATCCGTTCCTGACGGATTTGTCCGGAGCGCCCTCTCATTTTTCGCCACGAGCAAGCGCGGCTATGTCTACAAGTTCGTGTGCCGGATCGGTGGCGACCAGGCCGCGCAAGTCTTCGTCTCCAATCCGGCGATCGCGAACGAACGAGCCGCTGAGAACGGTCCGGCGGAAAAGCTCGGGACGCGCGATGCCGCTATCGAGCTCGTGCAGGCCATGTACTCGAATGCGGTCGCCGAAGGCTATGAGATGCGGCAGCGCGCCTTGCGACCGGTCTATGTCGGTACGCTTCAGGTGCAGATGATCGCCGAATACCGGGGTCCAGAACTCACCGGCAAGGTTTTGCGCATCGAAAACAAGGGCGCGTCCGAAATCGAGCTGACCGAAGCCATGGTCGCCCCCGCCAGTGCGCTGGCCGTGTCGATTGCCGAGGGCAGGCTCGCCCCGGGCAAGGTCACTACGGCCTACCTTGTCTCCCAGAACGCCCAATACGCGCAGACACAAAGGTGAGGACATGGCCCTATCCGATTTCTTGAACCGTAAGCGTCCTCCCCTCGATGGTGGGACGGGCGAGGGCGTCTCGCCGCTTTCGGGCGACCTTGCCGGGAACGAGGCGGTTCGAAGGAAGCAGCGGCTGCTCCTGGCAGGCGTAGCGGGCGGCGGCCTCATCCTGTCTTCCTTCTGGATTTTCAGCGGCGGGGACAGCGAGAAACTCGGTGAGGATGGCGTCAGCGAGGTCACCGTCTCGACCAAGGATCTGGTGAATCGCAACCTCTCCCAGCAGGAGTGGATGGCGCTCTCGGAGAACAGATTCCAGTCGACGGAAAACCAGCTCAAATCGATCGACGGGCAGAACCGGCGGCTCGAGATGCTGACGGCCCAGGTCGAGACGCTCAAGGGTCAGAATCAGGCGATGCAGGCCGATGGTCAGCGGGTTTTGTCGGCGTATCAGTCAGAAAATGAGCAACTGAGGCGGCAGATCAGCGAACGTCAGGCGGCCGCCGCTCCGGCGCCTGGACCGGCGGCGCTCTATGGCCCGAACGGACCCCAGGGCTATCAGCGGCCGGACGGTTCAACAGGGGGTCCGGGCCGCGGCGCGATCGGTGGGCCGAGCGAGGTCAAACTTGTCAGCTTCTCGACGGCTGAGACGGGTAACGCCACGCGCGTCGCCAAGGGCAATACCACCTACACCGACAGCATCAACTATCTGCCGCCTAACAGCTTCGCACGGGCCAGGGTCATTGTCGGCGTCGATGCCAGTGCCGGCGTCAACAGCCAGACAGACCCGCTTCCTGTCGTCCTGCGCGTCACTGGTCCGGCTCGCTCGGTCTACCAGAACGGGCGGTTGCTCACGACCAGGATCGAGGGCTGTCTCGTCAATGGCGCGGCGCGCGGTGACCTCTCGAGCGAGAAAGTCTATGTGAAGCTGCAGAAGATGACCTGCCCGCAGCCCGGCGGCCGCTATGCAGTGTCCGAGGTGAAGGGCTTCCTCGCCTTCGGCGGGAAGACCGGGGTGCGGGGCCGGGTTGTGTCCCGCGAGGGCTCGCTCGTCACCCAGGCGTTCATCGCGGGTCTGGCCGGCGGCTTTGGCCGCGGTTTCTCAGCGAACGCGAACAGCGTGTTCCAAGGCACCAACATCACCACCAACGGAAAGCGCGAAAAGCTCTCGACCGGTGAGATTCTGGAGGGAGGCTTTGGCGAGGGCATGGCCCAGACGGGCGACATGGTCTCGAAATATCTGATCGAGCGCGCCGAGCAATATCAGCCGGTCATTGAAATGCCGACCGGAATCGACGTCGAAATTGTCTTCCTGGAGGGTGTCTATGTCCGCAATTGACCGTATCCGCTCGCTTACCCGGCGATCGCGCCTTTTGGTCGCGACCGCCGCGGGCCTGAGCCTGGCTGGCATCGCGCTTGCTGCCGATGCCAGCAGTGCCGAGGATCGTGTCCGGGCGTTGTTGAAATCCCGGCTGCCCAAGACGTCTGTAACGGCGATCGACTGCGGGAAGGTCGGCGGACTGTGCGAAATCACCGCGGGCGAGAATCTCTTCTATGTCGATTCCGGGGCGCGCTACCTCGTGATCGGCCGGGTCTACGATATGCAGACCCGGCAGGACATCACGGCGGCGCGGCTGCTCGAGATGAATCCCGACATGCTGGTCGGCTCGGCCGCGCGCGCGAATGCGCTGGCAAGTGGCGGGGAGGAGGAAGGGGCGCAGCAACTGGCGGCTGCGCCGACACGGATTGAGCGCCCCGTCGCCCCCGCGAAAGCGCGCAAGCTTTCGCTTTCCAGCTTGCCGCGGGATGGCGCGATTATCTGGGGCAATCCGTCCGGTCAGACCGTCACGGTCTTTTCCGATTTCCGGTGCGGCTATTGCCGTGCCCTGACGGGCGTTCTCAAGGACATGAACGTGCGAGTCGTTGAGCGACCGATCTCGGTGCTGGGCAGTCGGGATGTCGCGGACCGGGTCTATTGCGCCAGGAACCGCGAAGCCGCGCTTCATGCCGCTTATGCCGGGGCGCCGATCAAGGCGGGGCCTGCCTGCAATACCTCGGGCCTCGATGCGAACGAGGCCTTCGCGCACCGGCATGGGCTCAGTGGCACGCCGGTGATCGTGCGCAGCGACGGGGCGGTGCTCGAGGGGTATCGGCCGCGCGCCTTCCTCGAGAAGTGGCTCAAGGAGGCGCAGTCATGACGAGGAGCGCATCTCGGCGCCGGCGCTTGTCATTGGCTTGCGCCCTCACGTTGTGCAGTGCTGTGGCGCTCGGTGGATGCGCGACATTCGGCGGGAACATTCGCGGCGACTTTTCCTGTGCCGCGCCCGATGGCATCTGCGCTCCGAGTTCGACCATCGATGATCGTGCGCTTGCCATGATCTCCGCCGAAGGGGCGGATGGCGATACACGTCCCGCGGCGAGTACCCCGCGTGGTTCGGCGCGCCGGGTCAATCGCGCCGCCGCGCCGCAGACTGCCAGGATCGCTGCGGCTGATCCCGCCCGGACGCGCGAGAAGGTGCTGAGGATCGTGTTCCAGCCCTATATTGATGAACGGGGCCGCCTGCATGAGGCGAGCGCTGTCCGCGCGGTTGTCGCGAACGGAGAATGGCAACAGGCGCTTGGGCAAGCAGTCGTGCCTTCCGCCCGACTGAGCTATGGGTCCGGCAGCCCCGAGACGCTTGCCGATGCTGTCGATCGCGTGGACCCGCCGGGCGGAACGCTCGCTGCCGTTGATCCGGGCATGCCGGACCCGGCGGTTGTGGCGGCTGCCCGCACGCGAAAACCTGATCCCGTTGAGGCGATCAAGGCTGATGTCGCGACCCGTCTCGCTCCCAAGACAGGCAGCGCCCGTGGTGCTGCGACGGTGGATGGTGCAGCGCATCCTCCGTCCGCGGCCGTCTCGCCGGCGCCTCCGACCCCCGCGGAGGTGCCGGCGAGCGGTAACGCAGGTGCCGACCTAGCCGCGGGAAAACCCCAGGTCGGCGTTTCCGCCGCGGGCGTTCAGGCGGTCGAACGCGTGAAGCAAGACCCAATCTACCAAAGGATAGCAGGTTCTGCGGCCGAGGGCGCGCGGGACGCGGCCGCGCAAAGCGGCGCCGTTCCAACCGCGCCATCGGCGGGCGCATCCACGGTTCGTGCCGCTGATTTTCCGGCTGCCGTGCGGGAGGACAACTGAGATGGCGGGCAAGGCCGGTATGATCGAGAGCTTGATGTCCGGCATTCTCGGCGACAGCCGGCGGCCTGATGCCGATCGGCCCGCGCTTGGCGTTCCCATGTTGGCCGACTGGCTCCCCTATCGCAGCTTCGACGCAAAGACGGGCATCTTCTACAACAGCGCGTCGCGAGGTTTCGTCGTCGAGGCTGCGCCGCTCATAGGCGCGGACGAGCGCACGGGCGAGATCCTCACCCAGTTCCTGTCTGAAGCGATCCCCGCGCCAGGCTGCCTCCAGTTCCACCAGTGGATGAGCCCGCGCATATCGGAGCGTCTCTCGCGCTGGTATCTTCCGCGCTATTCGGCGCGCGGCGTCTATGAGCGCATGGCCAAGCACCGGGTGGATTTCCTGACCGATGGTGTCTGGCAGTCGCTGTCCGCCGACGCGCCCTTTTGCCTGCGTAATCACCGTGTGGCGATATCCTATTCGACACCGGAATCGTCGAACGTGTCGGTCGAAGAGATTGTGGCCGTCATGGACGGCCTGATCTCGGCGCTCGCGTCGATCAATGTTTCGGCGCGCAAGATGGATCCGACGGATCTTATTGGCTGGGTCGATGACATCACCTCCCCGACGACGGCCGCTGGCGAAGACGTGGTCAATTACAATCCGCTCGACCCGATCGCGGACCAGGCGGTACGCCGGGATGTCGAGCTGCATATCGAGCCCGATCGCATGTTGCTGCGCACCGAGCGATTTCGGCCGACCGGGCACACGGTGGATGAAGCGCCCGAGATCGGTGAGATCCTGCCCGACGTCTTCGACGTTCGGTCCTTCTCGGTACGGAACCTGCCGACCCGCTGGGCGCCATGGGATGTCGCGCGGCTGATCGGCGACATGTTCACCGACAAGCTCCGGATGCCGTGCCCGGTCGCGACCAATCTGTGCGTCGAATTCCCCGACCTGCAGGCGTCTACCAACAAGGCGAGCTTCAAGTTCATGCGGACCACGAGTCTCGCGGACTCCAAATCGGCCCGGTTTCTGCCGCAGCTGCGCGAGCAAAGCCAGGAATGGCGCTATGTGAACGACGAACTGCGCCAGGGGCGCAAGCTGGTGCGCGTCTTCTTTTCGGTTACGGCTTTCTCGCCCAAAGGAAAAGGTGACGCTAACGAACGTGTGCTGAAATCGGTGTACCGCGCGGCGGGCTGGGATCTGCTCGACGACCGCTACCTGCAGATCATGGGCCTTTTGTGTGCGATGCCCATGACGATGGCGAATGGCCTCTCGCGCGATCTCGAACGCATGAAGCGGATGCGCACGCTTCTGACGACCACGGCAGCGAACCTCGCACCCATCCAGGGCGAGTTTCTGGGTGGGCAGGTGCCCCATCTCATGCTGATCGGCCGGCGCGGCCAGCCATTTTTCTGGAGTCCGTTCGAAAATGCGGCGGGCAACCATAATGTCGCAGTCTTCGGCAAGTCCGGGTCGGGCAAATCGGTAACCCTGCAGGAGCTCTGCGCGTCGCTGTGCGGTGCCGGCGCGCGTGTTGTCGTGATCGATGACGGACGCTCGTTCGAGCATTCGGCGAAGCTCCAGGGCGGGGCGTTCGTCGAGTTCACGCTTGGCTCGGGCTTCTGCCTCAACCCGTTCAGCATGATCGACGAGGAGTTGGCCGCCACGGACGAAGACTATCTCCTCGATTGCATGGCGATGCTCAAGGCCATCGTGAACCAGATGTCGCGCCACATCGACCGGCTGAACGACACCGAGCGAGGCCTCATCGACGGCGCCGTCAACAGCGTCTGGGCCGAGATGGGGCGGCACGGATCGATCGACGACGTGATCGCCGCGCTCGACGCCACCGGCAACGGACTCGCCATGGATCTCGGTATCGCCATGCGCCCTTTTTCATCGGGCGGTACGTATGGACGCTTCTTCCAGGGGGAGGTCTCGTTCGAGCTATCCGCGCAGCTGACGGTATTCGAACTCTCGGATCTGTCCTCTCGCGAGGAACTGCGCAGCGTCGT
Organism: Sphingobium faniae; assembly: GCA_900100475.1. Classification (GTDB taxonomy): domain Bacteria; phylum Pseudomonadota; class Alphaproteobacteria; order Sphingomonadales; family Sphingomonadaceae; genus Sphingobium; species Sphingobium faniae. Next base: position 18,475 of record FMTU01000011.1, read on the forward strand.
GCTGACCGCGATCATGTTCATGTCGCAGCAGATGATGCGCAAGGTCGATCGCGCGACCCCGAAGGCCCTGCTCCTCGATGAAGCGTGGCAGATGCTGCGCGGCGGCGCGATGGCCGACTTCATCGAAACCTATGCGCGCACCTGCCGCAAATATGGCGCTTCGCTGGTCACCGCGACCCAATCGCTGAACGACTATTACAAGTCGGCCGGGTCCGTCGCGGCGCTCGAGAATTCGGACTGGTTCGTCATCCTTCAGCAAAAGCCCGAAACGATCGCCGATTTCAAAAAGCACGACCGCTTCGAGATGGACGATTACACCGACGCCTTGCTGCGGTCGCTCAAGATCAACGGCCGCGAATATTCCGATATCCTGATCAAGGGCCCGGAAACGCTGGCGGTCGGCCGCCTCGTGCTCGATCCTTTTTCGGCCACCGTCTTTTCCTCGAGCCCGGCGGTCTACGCGGCGATCGAAGCGCTGGTGGCCCAGGGGTTCAGCATGGACGAGGCGATCGAGCGCGTTGCCTACCCCGAAAATCCGGAAAAATGGGCCTCGCACGGTGATGACGACATCGCCGAGGCGGCGGAGTGAGCCATGGGGACAGCAAGCCCTCCGCCGGAAGCCGCAACCCGGAAGCACGGCCGCCTGCCGGACCTTCGGGCGATGCTCCATTTCTATTTGCATCTGATTGGTTTCACTGCATCGACATTGCTCCTGACCTGGGGTCTGTTCACGCTTCTCTTTCTCGCCCTGGGCGGCTTCTCGCTCGACGGGCTCATGCATCAGTTGAACAACCTGACGAGCCGCTATGTCCGCGCGACCCCTGAGCGGATCGCGTCATTCAAGCACCTCTTTATCGCCGCGCATCTCGTCGTTGCGTCCGGGCTGATCGTCCTGCGGCGCGAGAAAATCGTGCCCGCGGCATTGCCAGAAGGGAAACCCGATCATGGTTGAACAGACCGAGCTCGACCTGCCGAAGCCCGCTTCGCAGCCGGCGCGCCGCGCAAAACGAGCGATTTTCGGGGGCTTCACCCGTCTGCAAATGCTCGTGGGCCTCATGGTTCTCGCCGCCCTGGTCTGGGGCATGTGGGTCACCAAGATTTTGGTTACACCGAAGCAGGAGAGCATCGTCTCCGCGCGGCTCTCCACCATTGTCGGCGAATATGTCCAGGCCCAGGCGAGATCCGCGTCGCCACCGGCCCAGGTCGAGGCGGAAATGCGCAAATTCATGGCGTCGCTTGACGATGAGCTCCAGCGCCGAGGTTCGAGCGGTCAGATTGTCCTCGTCGGCGAGGCGGTCCTCACAAAGAATGTCCCGGACATTACCGACAAGCTCAAAGATGCGGTCTATGCGTCGGGTGTGGCGCGGCCGAAGCAGGCGTCGGCTCTGGAGCTGCAGCAGCTTGAGCAGCAGGCCATGCTGGCAGCGCAGCCGCAAGCGGTGATCCCGGGTCAACCTGCAGAGCCCACCGAATATCTCGACCCCATGGTCTCGGCGCCGATGCCGCAAGCGGCGCCCATGGCCCGGCCGCAATATGGACAGCCAGGGGCGTCGGTCTCAACCTTTGGAGGTCCCGATGCCAGCGGCGGCCGCTAACCGGCCGGTCCGGCGCTGGCGCCCCAACGGGCGGCTCTGGCTTCTGCTCGGGGCCTTCATCACGGGCTGCGTGGTTCTACAGGCGCTCGCCGAGTGGCGCGACAAGCATCTCTTTTTGATCAACACGACGCATTCCCTGCCGAACTGGGCTTTTCTCATCGATCGGGGACGCATGCCGGCGAAGGGCGAATTCATCTTCTTCGATCCACCGGCGAGCCCGCTGCTGCAACGTCATTTCGGACTCAAGCCAAGGATGTTCGGGAAGAAGGTCTATGGTGTCGGCGGCGATGTCGTGGGTCACGATGGCTTCGAGGTCCTGATCAATGGCGTGCCGACGGTTCGCATGAAACCGTTCACGAAGGCTGGAGAGCCGCTGACGCCTGGCGCGACCGGGGTGGTTCCCAAGGGGTGCTATTTCGCGGCAACGCCGCACATGGACGGCTTTGACAGCCGCTATGCCGAAATCGGCTTCGTCTGCGGCAAGCAGATCATCGGGACGGGGGAGCCGATCCTATGAAAGCCATTCTGACAGCCAGCGCGGCAATTGTGCCGATGGCCGCGGCCCTGCTGCTCATCGGGCCGATGCGCAGTGAAGCCAGAGACTATGGCCATGCTGGCCAAACCTTCCCTGTGATCGAGCCCGATCTTCTCTCAACGATCGAAGCGCGCCTTCGCGGCGCCGAGGCGAGCGGAGAGCTGGCGCGGATGAATGAGGTGTTCGCGAAGCGCGTTGAGCAGCGTGTTCGCAGGCCAAAGCCTGTCGAGGGGGTCACGCCCGCACGGACTGCCCGGAGCTGGGATTATGACCCGAGCATCGCCATCGAACGGGATATTCGCGATCAGAAGGGCAATCTCATCGCCGCGGCCGGGCACCGGGTGAACCCGCTCGACTTTGTCGAGATCAGGCAGGACCTCGTCTTCGTCGATGGGGACGATGCCGCACAGCTCGCCTGGGCAACATCGCGCTATCCCGATCTCAAGGCGAAGATCATCTTCGTGAATGGTTCGCCGATCGAGCAGATGACGGCGAGGAAGCGCCGTTTCTACTTCGACCAGGAAGGCAGGCTTACCGGGACCTTCGGCATCGAGCACACGCCCGCCGTCGTCAGCCAGACCGGCAAGACGATGCGGGTGTCGGAGATCGTCGTGAAGCTGGGGAAGCCCGGCTGATGCCGCTGTGGCTGGACATGCTGCGGACGCCCATGGCGGCTCCTGAGACGATCAGGCTGCGGGTGATGCGTCTGGCCTGGCTGTCGCTTTGTGTCGCGCTGGCTGGCTCGGTCATCCTCCTGGAGCCGCTGCAGGACCATCTGGGCAAGGCGGCGCCGTGCATGATCGCGCTTCTGCTCACCGGGGCGTTGACGCTCGCGGTCGTCTATCTGCGGGCGAAGCAGCGGGCAGACGCGGCCTATCTCGATCGGCTCGGGGAGCGGGAATGATGCGCGCCCTTCGCTCGATCTTCGGTGCGCTGCTCATCGCAATCTGCGCGATTGTTTTCGCGCCGAGTGCCCAGGCGGCCGGGCCTACCTGCAACGGCAAGTTCGTCAATCCGATCACCGACGTCTGCTGGTCCTGCCTGTTCCCCCTATCCGTCGGCGGTCTGAAGATCTGGCCAAGCGGCCGACCGGACACGAACAATCCCGCCTCACCGATCTGTGCCTGCGCAGATCCGTTGCCGCGCATCGGGATTTCGGTGGGATTCTGGGAGCCGGCGCGGCTCGCGGACGTCACCATGAAGCCCTGGTGCTTCCCCAATCTCGGCGGGGTCCGCATCGCTCCGGGCTTCGATATCGGCCAGGGCTATCTGGCAGGGCCTTCGATGGTCGGGGGACGATCGCAGAGCACCGCCAAATGGCACGTCCATTGGTATATCTATCCCCTGCTTTACTGGATGGAGATACTGACCGACTTCGTGTGCTTCGAGCAGGCGTCGTTCGACATCGCCTATATGACCGAGGTCGATCCGCTCTGGCAGGATGACTCGCTCGCGGCGTTGATCAATCCCGAAGCGATCATCTTCGCCAACCCGCTGGCCAAAGCCGCTTGTGCCGGAGACTGCATCGCCGGAACGGTGAACCTGCCGCTCGACCAGCTGTTCTGGTGCGCCGGCTGCCAGGGCGGGATGTATCCTTTGAACGGGAATATCCCAGCCTCGATCGGCCATGTGCAGTCTTCGCGCCTCGCGCTGTCCCGCTTCGCCTACAAGATGCACCGGCAGGCGCTCGCTTGGGGCACGATGGGCTCGGCCGGCCTCTGCAAGAAATACCTGATGCCGGTGATGCGCAAGCAGCAATACCGGTTCCAGATGACCAATCCGATTCCGACGGTGAGTGGGCGTTTCGCCTGCTCCGCGATCGGAGCCTCGACCATGCCGCCGGATGCTGGCCGCGCCTACCCCGCGGGTGGCGAGGACATGGGCTATCTCGTCTGGCGCAAACGCAACTGCTGCGTGTTGTGAAGGAGGGGACGATGCGACTTCTCACCTTGGGTGCATTCGGCCTTGTCGCCGCGGCCAGTATGACGGCCCTTCTTGCTCAAACCGTCGACGGGATCGACGTGCAGGCGATCAAGAAAAAGTCGGCGGATCTGCAGGCAGACGCACAGGCCTTCGTCGACCAGATCAAGGACCGCGGCGATGCGTTCCGGGACGAGGCAGTCACGGTGCGCGATGGCGGCATGGAGAACATGCAGCGTGTGGCCTCTACCGATCTGCCAACCGGCCCGGCCGGCCCGATCGACTTTGACGAGATCGTTCAGGGCGCGGCGACGAACGCCGCGGCGAGTGGCGGCGAGGCCCCGCAGCTGATTGCCTTTGCCAGCCTGTCCATGCCGCCAAAGGCACTTCGGCAGCTCATCCAGGATACGGCAAAGGCCGGGGGCGTGGTGGTGTTCCGCGGCTTCCCGAACAATTCTATGAAGGCGTTCTCGCAGGCGCTTGGCAAGATCGTCGAACGACAGGACGACTTTGCCAATATCGGCATCGATCCGAGGCTGTTCCGGGCCTTCGACGTCCAGGCGGTGCCGACGTACATCGCCGTCTCGTCGGATTTCGATCTTTGCGCCGGCTTTTCCTGCCGGACCCAGCTTCCACCCTACGATCGGATGATCGGCAATGTGACGGTCGAATATGCGCTGACGTCATTCGCGGACGGGAATGGCCCCGGTGCGCGCGTTGCGGCGGTGGGTCTCGCCAATCTCCGGAAAATCACGCCGTGAGGATATGGGCGTCCGTTGCGGCATTGCTTGTGGCCCTGATGGCCAGCTCGCCGACGGTTGCCCAGATGACCGTCGAGGAAGCGCGTCAGGAGGGGAGGGCGCTCGGCAACGAAAAGCGGCAGGATTCGACGCTGGTTCCCACGGATAGCGCCCGGGCGGAGGCGGTGCCGGGATATGGCGGGACGTCGCTTCCACAGGGCGCCTACTTCGATAACCCCGAGAGGATGGAGGCCGAGGCCGCCGCGACGAAGTCTTCGAACGAGCAGTACCGCATCACCACGGACGCCGATCGTACGCGCCCGACCTTCAGCAATGCCGAGATCCTCGAAACGACGGCACGCGCCACTGCGGTCGAGAAGGACCCGGCAGCCTTTTTGGAGGGGGAGGAGATGAGTAGCGCCTCGGGTAGCTGTACGCCCTTGCCGCCCGCAACGGGTGGTGCGGGACATTATGAGGCGACCTGCAATGCGGGCACCAAAGTTGAGGAGCGACCACGTTCGTGTTTCATCCGAATGGTCCCGGATGTCACGACGATTACGTCATACAAATATTATGTCGTGCCCGATAATGCGTACGGGACGCCGTTCGCGCGCCGTGCAGCCATGGTCCCTCATGCCGCATCCGGTGTCTGCAAGCCGACTGGCGTGGTCAAGCAGGCGTGCGCCGCCCATCGCGATTATGGCTGGCCGTGGCCCGATAACAAATATTGCGACGATTATTATGCGACTGAGTATGAATGTTCAGCCGACCTGCCAATCGCCATGCAAGTCAGCCCGGTTACCGGTGCCTCATGGCATGCGACGGGCAGCACCAATCAGATCGTCACCAGACGGGTCGATAGCTGCGGCGACCTCGCCGGCGACGGGATGTGCATGCCCGATGAAGGCGCAGAAGTCTGCGTTGAGGGTCCCGAGACCCGCATCATAGACGGAGTGCCGATCACCGAAGCATGCTGGGCGTGGAAACGCGATTACATGTGCCACGCGTTCTCGAGCGGAAATGATTGCACCGCACTCGAGACGAATGCGAGTTGCAGCTTCCTGCGGACCGAATGCCTGGATGAGGAGCTGAACGGCGCGTGCCAGGTTGAAGAGCGGATTTACCGCTGTCCGACACCTGGCAGCGCGGTGAGCGACGCGCCGCAATATATCTGCGGCGATGATGTCTACTGTATCAACGGTGACTGCGAACCGATCGTCCGCGAGGCATCGACCGAGTTCAAGGACGCGCTGGTCGCGCTGCATGCGATCGATCAGGCCGGCAAGGAGTTTGACGAGAATAATTTCACGGTATTCCAGGGCACGCGCGAGACCTGCCACAAGCCGGTGTTCGGGCTTATCAACTGCTGCGCCGGCAAGGTGTCCGGCCTATTGACCGTCGGCGCCGGGGCGGCGGCACTGGCCGGCGGTCCGACAGCGGTCGCGGCGCTGGCAACCCCGTTCCTGACGCTCTTCGCTTGCTCCCAGAGCGAGATGAGGCTCGATATCAAGGACCGCATGGGCTTCTGTCACAAGGTCGGGACCTATTGTTCGTCGAGCTTTCTTGGCATCTGCAAGACCCGGCGCACGGCCTATTGCTGCTTTGAGAGCAAACTCAGCCGTATTCTTCAGGAGCAGGGAAGGGTCCAGCTCGGCAGGCCTTGGGGCGCGCCGAAGCGCGAGCAGTGCCTGGGCTTCACCATCGACGAGTTTGCGCGCCTTGATCTCTCGGTGATGGATTTCACCGAGGTCTATGCCGAGTTCGTGGATGCCGCCCGGCTTCCGGACGAGGTCGAGACGATGACCCAGATCCAGCAGAAAATTCAGGGCTATTATGACCTGCACGGCACATAGCAGGCCCGCCCGGCGCGCAGGCCGATATCGGCTTCAAGCGCCGGATCATCCCCGCGCGCCTCAAGGCGCGCTGCTGACCTCCACGCGCAGCGACACACGCGCCATCCCAATCACTTCTTCCTTCCGCGTCTGTCCCCCGAGCCGCGAAAGGAACCCCCGGAAAGGAAGTTCGCCCATGTTTCGCATTGTGGTTGCGCCATTGCTGGCGCTTTCGCTCGCTGGTGTCGCGGTGCCGGTTCTGGCGCAATCGCGGGGCGCGACAACGGACGGTGTCGAAAGGACTGATGCCGGCGACGATTTCTACTGTGCCGAGCGCCGGCTGGGGCAATGGTTCTATTGCAGCAAGCCCAAGCCTGCCGGGCAGGAAAGGCAGGTATCCGCCGGTAGTTCGGTCGAGCGCATGGCGGCGATCACGCGCCAGCTTGACGAACTGAAGGCGAAAGCAATCCTCGATCCGACCGAGGATAATGTCATCGCCTATGTTCGCTTCCAGCGCGAACAGCTCGACCGTGCGTCGACTTTCTCGGATACCTGGCAACGGGCGCTCTGGCAGAACCCCGACCTCGACTATACGCTGCAGCGGCCGGTTTCGACGGTCGGCAAGCGCGCCTGGCTCGACAACCGGCGTGCGGATCGCGATGCCGTGTTGGCCAGCCTCAGCCAGCGCTACGGCCTTTTCTACTTCTACGCTCAGAGCTGCGGCGCCTGCGACCTGTTCTCACCGATCCTGCGCTCCGTTGCGGACAGCCATCGGATGGCGGTCATGGCTGTCTCGATGGATGGCGGTCCGAGCCGGGATTTCCCGAACTATGTGGTGGACGCGGGTCAGCGAGCGCGAATGGGGATCCCGGGCAATGAAACACCGGCGCTGGTGCTGTTCGACACGGTCACCAAGCGCACCATTCCCGTGGGGTACGGGATTCTGAGCGCCGACGAGATCATGGATCGGATCTTCGCGCTGACCAACACCAAAGTGGGGAGCGACTTCTGATGGAACAGGATCGCCGCAGCGGCATTATTCGCCGCGTCATTCGCAGCACTGCCGGTTGGGCCGGCATCGTCGCGGCCGCCAATCTCGCTGTCACCGGCACTGCACACGCCGATGTCGCCTCCGAGATGAACATTTTCTTCTCGGACGTCGGGGGCGCTGCCAACGTCACGGGACCATCGGCATTCCAGGGGCAGTCGGCCGGCTATTATTCGCTGGGCAATGTCTGGACGCGTTTTCCGCAAAAGAGCGTGCAGCCTTTCAACCTGCAGCTTCCCAGCGCCCGCGCCGGGTGCGGGGGCATCGATCTGTTCAGCGGAAGCTTTTCGTTCATCAACGCCTCCGAGATCATTGCCATGCTGAAGGCGACCGCAAACAACGCGCTCGGCTTCGCGTTCAAGCTCGCGATCGATTCTGTATCGCCCGAGATCGGCAAGGTGATGGATGAATTCTCCCAGAAGGCGCAGCTGCTCAACCAGATGAATATCTCGAGCTGCGAGACGGCGCAGGCGCTGGTTGGCGGGATCTGGCCGCAGATGGAGACGACGCGGGCGACGATCTGCGAAGCGGTGGGCAACAGCCAGGGTGTCTTTTCGGACTGGGCCGCCGCGCGGCAGGGCTGCAACAACGGCAACCGGCGGGATTCGACGATTGCCGGGAACACCGATGCCACGATGAAGGATCAGCTTATCGGGGAGCCGCACAACTACACATGGGAGGCCCTCAGGAAGTCGGCGAAATTCGGAGCATTCGACAAGAATTTCTCGGAATATGTCATGACCCTGGTCGGAACGGTCGTGACAACGCCGTCCACCGATCCGAGTGTTGGCGGCAAGGTGGTCATGTTCGGGCCCGCCGAAGAGGCGGTGGTGACCGCGCTGCTCGATGGCACGGCGGATGCGCCTCCGGTCAAGATCCTCAGATGTAACGACGAGAACTGCTACGACGTGGGTGAGCAGACGCTCTCGGTGCCGGCTTCCTCGGCACTTCGTCCGCGGATCGGCACGATGATCCGGTCGATGAGCGACAAGATTCGTTCCGACACGCCGCTCGATGCGGCCGAAAAGCAGCTCCTCAATCTCGCGACGGTGCCGATCTACAAGATCCTTAGCGTTCAGGCCTATGCCCATTATGCGCTGACGGAAGGCGAGATAGAGACATTGTCGGAGATCGTGGCGGTCGATCTGCTTTCGGCCATGCTCGATAATATGCTCGACCGGGTCGAGCAGGCGAAGGTTCATTACCAGACCTTCGACCAGGAAACCGCGACGCAGTGGAAGCAGCAGATCGCGTCGACACGGGCCAGGTTCAGCCAGCGTGACGTGCGGCTGAACAACAAATTGCAGGTCACCATGCAGATCATCAATCGCAGCATCATGCTGGAATCGACGCTTCAGAATTCGATGACGCCGGGGATGGCGGCTGCGCTCAATTTCTCGCGCGGTCTCAACGCACAGGGTCTGAACTAGGCGCGGGGGCAGGCCATGCTTGAGGTTTTCACGGTCGGTGGCGGCGAGTATCTCGTAAACATCTTCAACGCGGTCGCGGCCTGGTCGGGCGGCGGAGGCTATCGCTCTCTGATCCGCGTCGTCATGGTGATGGGGCTCATTTACTCGTTGCTCGTGGTGGCCTTCACGCTCAACTACAAGGCGTGGCTGAACTGGTTCCTGCAGGCGACCGCGATCTACCTGTGCCTGATGGTGCCGACCGTCGACATCAAGGTCACCGATCGCATCAACCCGAGCCTCGCGCCGGCGACGGTCGACAACGTGCCCATGGGATTGGGCATCCTCGCCAGCTTCACCACCCAGGTCGGCGATTGGTTGACGCGGACGGCGGAAACGGTGTTCGTCATGCCAAACGAGCTCAATTATTCGACCAACGGCATGGTCTATGGCGCGCGGCTGTTCGATGCGACGCGCAATTTCATCATCCGCGATGCCGAGTTCTCGACCAATCTCGAAAACCACTTCAAGAACTGCCTGTTCGGCGATGTGATGCTCTATCAGAAATCGCTCACCACGCTGGCGAAGGCGACCGACCTTTGGGCTGCGGTAGGGCCAGGGTCGCAGGCTCGGTCGCAGCAGTGGCTCGAGCGTCAGGGCGACGGAACAGTCCATAGCTTCATCGTCACCTGCCGGCAGGCCTACCAGGCGCTCGATGCCCAATGGGGGCCGATGATCGAGGCCAACACACCTCTCTGGGGGAAGGAGGCCTATCCCAAGCTGAGCAATGCGCTGGCGGCGGACAAGTTGAAGCATGACGTACCCATCGTCAGTGCGGCCTTCACCGGCGCAAGTGGCAGCTATGCGGAGGTGATGCGCCAGAATACGGCGATCAATGCGTTCATGCAGGCCCGCAATGGCATGTCCGGCGGTGCCGGCGCGGCCGCGATCGACACGTTCGCGCAGACCCGGGCGGACATTCAAGCGCGCAACACCTATAACTCGATCGCCCAGCAGGCGATGGCCTGGGTACCGATCCTGAACATTGTCCTGACGGTCGTCTTCTTCGCGATGTTCCCGGTGATCTTTCCCCTGTTTCTCATGCCGCAAACGGGCCTGAGTTCGCTCAAGGGTTACACGATGGGGTTTTTCTATCTCGCAGCCTGGGGCCCGCTTTACGTCATCCTCCATATGATCTGCATGACGCGCGCGACATCGGCGGCGACCGGGGTTGCCGGGGGCGGGGTCACGCTTGCGAGCTATGCAGGGATCGGCGCGGTGAACGGCGAAACCGCGACCATCGCGGGGTTCATGCTCATGAGCGTGCCCTTTCTTGCCGCGGGGCTGGCGCGCGGCGCGATGTCGATCGCCGGACACTCCATGTCGATGCTGGCGCCGGCGCAGAACGCCGCGGAAGCAGCCGCGCTCGAGCAGACCACCGGCAACTACGCCTATGGCAATGTGAGCTGGGCGAACGCGACGTCGAATATGCGCCAGGCCGATCAGTGGTCGACAGCACCGACCTATATGGGCGGAGGCGCGAGCTTTGGATGGCGGCAGGACAATGGCGCGATGGTGACGGGCTTCGGCAATGGGCAGGAGGTCTACGATACATCCGCGGCGATCTCGCGGCTCGGCTTCACGCCAACGATGACCACGGGTTCGGTCGCCGAATGGCGTGAGATGGCGAGCGAGGCGCACCGGCAGGCACAAGCCTATGAGAATACGGCCAACGAGATCCTGACGGCGACCCACGCCAACCGTAGCGCGTTCGGAACCTCGGCCGAGCACACCCGTGGGTGGGATTCGAGCAGCGGGAGTCAGGCGAATAGCTCGGTCGAGCAGTTCGATCGGCGCACGGGCAGCAGTTCTCAAGGGACCGAGGAGCGCTCGACAATTTCGCAGACCGAGCGGGTGTCGGGACGCCACGACCGTCAGGCGCAGATTTCCGATCAGGTGAGCGGGACCATCGGTGCCGGCGTTGGTGGTCGGGGTAAAGGTGGAGGCGGCGGTAGAGGGCTACCCGGCATTAGCGGCAATGTCACAAAGGCGGGCACTCAGACAGATTCGATGAATTGGACCACGGACGATTCCCGGAGCAGCGAAAACGGGAATACATCGTCCAGTGGGGTCCGTGACGAACATGCAAGCGGGACCGGTGCTTCGATGTCGGACGGCACTTATGCCCGTAGCGGCGTCTTCGCTCGCGCGTCGACAACAGATTCCTCTTCGACGAGCACCGAGGATTCGTTGGCGCTCGCCAAATCCTATTCGGAAACCGCGCGCCGGCTTGATGAACTGTCGCAACAGCTCTCGCGTGACGCGAGCTATGCCGAGACACACGGCATGCAATTAAGCGAGAATCTAAGTCAGGATCTCGCGCAATGGTATCGGCATCAGCAGGTCGCGAACCCTGGGCTTGATGCGCCGGAACTCTGGGCCACCGATCTGACGGATCAGCAGCGCGCCGTGCGCCAGGAGATGATCACGCGCTGGATGCACGACAAGCAAACCTCGATCCGCTCCGAGATCGAAGGCCAGCTCCATGCTCCTGAGTTGGTCGACGTCCACCGCCCCTCTGTGGACAGTGCGGCCGATGTGCGGGCGGCGTATCGGCCGCAAGGTGTTGGCGGCCTGCCCGCGGGGCCGGGGAGCGGGCAACCATCGGGCGCGGCGGATATCATCGAAGCCGGCAAGGCGGAGCTCGAAGGCACACGCACAGCCGCGCAGACCATGCGTGGGCAACGCGTCCAGGGCGCGGCCGATGTGCAGGGCGAAGTGAGCCGCGGCCGGGATCACGGCTTCTTCCATGATCCCAAGCTGCGCGAATGACACCGCTCAGATGAACACGACGAAGTAACCGATGAAACCCGCCATCAACGCATAGGCCAAAGCATAGCCAATTCTGCCGCCCAGCGTGGGATTGCCCTCGCTGTCAGTGATCATCTCGATATCAGGCGTTTCTTCTTCGACGAACGTATAAATCGGAGAGTCGGAAAGACCCTTTGTGCGATTGTACGTTTCAACGTCGAATTTTACGAAGGTGACCATGACATTGAAATGTCTACCACAACGCCTGCTTGTTCACAACTGAGCGCGCTCGTTCTTGGAAGAATTCGCCCTGACCCGGCCCAGGCTCCAATCCGGCGATGCTCCTTGTGGGAGCGGCCTGACAAACACCGGCTCACCTCGCGTGAGGCATGGATCCTTTCACACGCACCCCTCACAGCGCCAGCGCCCGGGTGAGGTCACTGTGTGCGAAGGCGCTGGCCATGCGCGTGATCTCGGCCGAGCGGGCGCCGACGGTCTTGGCGGTATCGCGCCACGTAGCGGTGACAACCGCGACTTCTTTGATGATGGCGCGTACCTGCGGCAGCGGGAGTGCAAAAAAAGCCGATGCAACCTCCAGGAGGTCGATGTTCGTCGTCAGCACCCGCGCCTTGAGATCGGCCGGGACTGGATTGAGGTCATAGGCGGGAGAGAGCGGCCAACCTGCCTTGCCACGCCAGAGGAAGCCATGGTTGCGCAGATGATCGTCGACATTGGAAATGAGCACGTTGAAGGCGACGCGCCGATAGAGGGCATGAGCGTCCGTCTTCCCTTGCGAGCCATGTTGCGCGAGGGCATCGACGATCTCCGGGTATCCTTACCAAGCTTGCGCAGCGCACGTCGCACAGCGGCGGGTGGATTATGCGGTGTCGGCATTTGCTGCCTTCGCACTTCAGATTGGCATATTATGTAGCACGAAGATTACAATATCTCGATCCTGATTGGACTGAAGGGTAGCGAGAGGGCGGGGCGTGGAGAGGACGACAAACAACACCAAGCGAGAACAAATCCGGTCCGAGGAATGATTGCGCAGGTCGGCTATCCACGATTTCCGCCTGAAAGCAGGCTAACCGGAAGCGACCCAATTGTGGTCGAAACCCGTTCCGTCATGCCGCCCGACAGCGGTTTTCGCCGCGAATGCTTGCGAAATCCGGATCAGTGCGTCTAAGGGGTAGCCATTCGCAAGGACCCGGTGGAATCCCGGGTGGCTATCCTGGCCGCCGATCCGCCGGGCAACATCACGCACGTTCATCTCCCCCGCGCGTTCCCGCGCCGTGTACCTTGTTGCGGATTCCCTTTTTCGATGACCGAACATGTTTCCCGTTACCGCCAGGAATGGTTCGGCGGTGTGAGAGCGGCGCGCGCTGACATCCTCGCCGGGATTGTCGTTGCGCTTGCGCTCATTCCCGAGGCGATAGGCTTCTCGATTATCGCCGGCGTCGACCCTCGGGTCGGACTTTACGCATCGGTCGCTATCGCCATGGTGATCGCTTTCACGGGCGGGCGACCTGGCATGATCTCGGCCGCGACGGCGGCTGTTGCTGTGCTTGTGGGACCGCTCGTGCGCGAGCATGGTGTCGAATACCTCTTCGCGGCGACGATCCTCATGGGCCTTATCCAGATCGTCGCCGGCCTGCTTCGACTGGACCTGCTGATGCAGTTCGTGTCGCGCTCCGTCATCACCGGCTTCGTCAACGCACTGGCCATCCTCATCTTCCTCGCGCAGTTGCCGCAGCTTATCGGCGTGGGCTGGGAAACCTACGCCATGGTCGCGGGCGGCCTGGCGATCATCTACCTGTTTCCACGGTTGACGACTGCCGTGCCATCCCCTCTCGTCGCCATTCTTGTGCTGAGCGCAATCAGCATCGGTCTTGGCCTTTCCGTCCATACCGTGGGCGACATGGGCAATCTGCCCGAGGGGTTGCCGAGCTTTGCCTTTCCGCAAGTGCCGTTGACCCTGGAAACGCTGCAGATCATCTTTCCTTATTCCATTACAATGGCCGCAGTCGGCCTTCTGGAGTCACTGCTCACTGCACAGATCGTCGACGACATGACCGATACCGGCAGCGACAAGCGCCGGGAATGCGCCGGCCAGGGCAGCGCCAATATTGCCGCGGCGTTGTTGGGCGGCATGGGCGGCTGCGCGATGATTGGGCAGTCCGTGATCAACGTCACTTCAGGCGGGCGCAGGCGCCTTTCAACATTCGTGGCGGGAGCGTTCCTGCTGTTCCTGCTTACGGTGCTCGGCCCGTGGGTCGGCAGGATTCCCATGCCAGCGCTGGTTGCCGTGATGATTATGGTCTCGATCGGCACATTCAGCTGGAATTCGATCCCAAACCTTCGCCGCCATCCGCCGGCCTCGTCGGTGGTAATGGTCGCCACAGTTGTGGTGGTGGTGGCGACGCACGATCTTTCGCTTGGGGTGCTTACGGGCGTATTGCTCTCGGGCATCTTCTTTGCCGGCAAGGTCCGCCGTATGTTCGCGGTCGAACGTTCGATGGTCGAGGACGGCGGCGCGGTGCTCTACCGCGTTAGCGGCGAGATTTTCTTTGCCTCGGTGGACCGCTTCACCAGTGCCTTTGACGCAGAAGCGGGGCGACCCGTCATCATCGACGTATCGGCGGCGCACTTTTGGGACATTTCCGGCGTGGGGGCGTTGGACAAAATCATCGCGCGCCTGCGACGCGCCGGCTCGTATGTAGAGGTGATCGGCTACAACAAGGCTAGCGCGGACCTGGTGGATCGCTTCGCGATGCACGACAAGACCGGCGTCGAGCTGGGTGCCGTGCCACATTAAGCAGCAGGGAATTGCGCTTGCGCGCAAATTTTCTCGTGGGCAGACGGTCCGTTTGCCATCCCAAAATGATCATTGATCGCGAGGAAAGGTGTGCTTGAAAGCGGACTTCTCACCGACCTAAAGATACCGGCCAGTGCCCATGCCGTAAGGAACTGGACAGGTTGGACACTCGACAGCCGGTCGGTGTCGGCGCGGCTTGGAGATTACAGCAGGGTTTTTCCGAGCCAGCGGATAAAGGTGCCATCCGCCCAGTTCGCCGACGTCACCAGAAAATCGATTGGCGGGGGATTGACGGCGGACTGGTCGGGCCGTTCATCGCCGGTGACCCGCAGGCGAATTTCGCGGATCGTACGGCCCGGCAAGGAGAGGCTCAGCGTGATCTGTGTCGGCACTGTGCCAGAAAACGGTAATTCGCGCCGGATTGCGCATTCGGCGCCGTGGGCGTCAAGCGCCAACTGGAGATGCTCGAGCGCACGGAGCACGTCACGGTCGAGGCTTGTGGATACGGGAACGAAGCGGCGGGCATGGTAGATCGGCATCGCACAGGCTTTGACGGCCTGTGCTCGGCCATCCGCGGTGGCCTCGCACCGGATGAGGGCCAGAAAGGGGCCGCCGGCTGCTTCATGGGCTATCTCGATGCCATCCCGGACGCGGAGAGGTTGCCTTTGCGGCAAATAGAGCAGGGGCGACCGGGCATCGACCGCGTAGAGGAGCAGAAAGCCTGGGATAGCGTGCCCGGCAGGTCCGCCGCGGATCAGCGTTGACGCGACCTCGCCAGAGTGGAGGGGCGCGGCGTGGGTCCACAGATGGTCGGCGAGGCTGGTACCGGGGACCACTTCGAAATCCTGGGCGGCCACACGCAGCGCGTCGAACGCGTCTGTTATGGACGGATGGTCTGGAGCAGCGGCGGGCGCCAGAATGATGTGCCGGCCGGAGGCGCCAATCAGGTATTCGAGTAGCGCAGCGAGGTCGTTTGCGGGGGAGAAATTGTTCACTCCGGGGAGGGGAGGAACGCCGTCGTCCATCGACAGGAAGAATGGTCGTCGGCGAGAATCCGGCGGTGAAGGATTCTTTTCGATCACTTTGGCTGCCCATCTCGCTCAGAAGACTTGAGCCTGGAGCCTGGTTCGTGACTCATGAAGTGCAGCACTATAGTTCGGCGACCACCTGGGTCGTGAGGGGCCGCCATTCTGTTCACAGGATGCGAGGGACGGTTGTCACTGCTCGCTACGGGCGCACTCGATGCAAAGCGCCGCCTCGGGTCGGACCGCGAGGCGCGCGGTTGCGATGGCGGCGCCGCAACGGACGCATTCACCGTAGGTGCCCCTCTCGATCCTTTCGAGAGCGCGGCTCACGGATGCGATCTGGCGGTCGATGAGGGCGGCCTGACCCTCGAGCGCGGCATCGTCTTCCATTTCCACCGCCTGTTCGGAGAAATCGGCGTTCAGCGGTTCCGCGAGGTCGGTCTCGACCCGAGCCTGCCTGCCGCGAAGTTCGGCGAGTTGTTCTTCAAGCCGGGTCTTGACGGCGGCGAGGTCGCTCATTCGGTCGTTCCTTTACATGCGTACGCCGTCCACCGAGGGTCGGGCTAAGGGCGCGAAATTGCAGCGGGTAGGCCGCTCAGATGGCCTGCTTCAGGCGCTGGTATGCGGCGCGAAGTTCATTGCCGAGGCTTTGCAGCGCTGCCTTGATGCCTTCGCCGCTCTTGTGAAGACCAGCCTCCGCGACGAAGCGGTTCCACTTGGCTTCGATTTCTTCCCACTCTTGCTTTGTTTCCATGGTCCCGAGGTGGACCTGAACCTTGGCTTCGTCCCTGAGCTTGGCGAGATCCGTCTTCAGGTCATCAAGTGCGCTCATGTCATTTCTCCCTGGCCGGCAAAGCGCCGCAGCCTCATTTCACTACCGAACGAGGACAACGGACGCGCTACGTAATGCACCGGATGCCGGTCGCCACCAGCCTGCCGCCGCTTGTTCATCCGATGCGCGCATGGTGCCCAATTGTCTATCCCGCTCGGGGAGTGCCTAGCGCTTCGGAGGTTTGGGCTGCTGCAAGCGGATTGCGGCAAGCAGCGTGCCGAGTTGCTTTTGTGCTTCGGCGGCCTGGCTTTCGGGATAAGCGGCGGTCATCCGGCCGCTCCAGTAGCCATAGTTGACGGTCGTCAGGCTGAAATGCCAGGGCTGGTTGTCCCGCATCCCGGTAAAGGTGCCGCGATATGCGTCGAGGCGGCGTTGGTTGGGGATCTTCGTGGGGCCCTGCGAGAGCAGCGTCGGGGCCGAGAAATGGGACATCGTAGACTGCCGCATGATCTCATAATGATCATGCGCGGACATATCCTCGATGTGGACCACGGCGATGCGCACAACGATGCGGTCGCTACCCGTACCGAGCGGACGATCATAACCCACCGCGATATATTCGCCGCCAGGGTCGAAGGCACGCTCGCGCAGCCGGGTGAAGCCAGCGAACTCGGCCGGAAAGCGGAGGCCGCTTGCGGCGTGAACAAGAGTTGTTTCGTCAGCCGCGAGGACGAAGCCGTCCGGGATCTCGGCCGTGGCCGCGTCGGTCGCCGGCGGTTGCTCGGCTGCGATGGATGGCGTGGCCAGCAACAGGCTGCAAAAGGCAAGTGGTCGGAGAGCGGAAAATAACGTCACGGTGAGATCCTGGCTGGAAGGGCCTGCTGGCAGTGAATATTCCCCCGATATCGGCGGTAAGGCACAGGCGGAACTGGGAACTATACGTAGCGGCGCGCTGAGTGCCAAGCTTTGCCGGGTAATCGGGGAGTGGTCTTGTCAAGGTGCGGTATAACCGAGGTGGATACGGTGCTTGCAGGAACAGTAAAATCGTATTTTCCAGGATCCATCTTGGTTAATCCGTCCACAATTTTGTCGGCGCCATCTACAGGCGGGGCCTATGCCTTGATGCTTGAGCTTGCCGAACCCGTGATCTTTTGTGGGTCGAATGAACCGTATCAATTTGCGCCCGGGCGCATATGTTTATGCCGGGAGCGCCTATGGCCCGGGCGGCATGAGAGCGAGGGCGGGTCGCCACTTTCGGAAAGGCGAGGTGATCCGATGGCACATCGTCCATCTGACCCGTTCGGCCGCGACGCTGCAGGCGATCCTGATCGAGGGCGGGACCGAATGTGATATCGTCAAAGCTCTGGTTGCTACCGGAGAATTTCGAATTC
Organism: Sphingobium faniae; assembly: GCA_900100475.1. GTDB lineage: Bacteria > Pseudomonadota > Alphaproteobacteria > Sphingomonadales > Sphingomonadaceae > Sphingobium > Sphingobium faniae. Next base: position 36,365 of record FMTU01000011.1, read on the forward strand.
CCCTGCGAGGCTTCGGGAGCACCGATTGCAGGCGCTGTCGTTCCCATTTGCTCCAGTGGCGCACTGGAAGCTGCGGGTAAACGGGCGAGGACCAATTGGCCTGACCTTGCTTCAGGCATCTGTCCCATATGCGGAATACTGGCCCCAGGGGCGATCCAATCGCCCGGCAGATATGTGATGGGCGTCAGGCTCCGGAACTTTACGGATCGGTTGGTCGCTGGTCGTGTGCCACAGGAACGGGGAAGCTGGAGGAAAACGATGACCGTGCGAGATATTCTGCTGCAGGCCAACACGCATCCCGAGCCGACCCCGGAGTGGTCGATCGACAGGGTCAGGGAGCTTGCCGCTCGCCTTGGCGCCAGGGTGTCCCTTGGAGTTTGCCAGGTTCACATTCCTCGCGTCTCGAACTGGCTGGCGAACAAGCTTCTGAACATCGATGGCATGATCGCCGGCGAGAACAAGAAGAGCGCGGTCAATGCGGACGCGCTCATGGAAACCTTCAAGGCCAGGGTACCCGCCGATCAACTCGGCGAGACATTCGTCATAAACTGCCCGGGTACGGTGACCCATTGGCAGCTTGCCGTGCGGGCGAGGACCCATGATCTCACCGTCGTCCCGGTCTATGGGCATGCGGAGACGATCTCGGTAGCCGAGGGTCTAGTCTTCGAAAGCGGTCGTCCGGTTCTTCTACTGCCCGAGGTGACCGTGCCCGAGTTCAAGTTCGACAGGATCGCCGTCGCCTGGGATGGGAGCAGCGTCGCGGCGCGGGCCCTGTCCGACGCGATGCCGCTGTTGCGGCAGGCAAGTTCGGTGGCGATCGTGCAGATCACGGGTGAGAAGGATCTGTCGAAGGCTGCGGACCCGGCGGAGGCGGTCCGCAATCTGAAGCTCCACGGCATTGCGGCCGAGGTGGTGGCAGTCGAACTGGAAGAGCGCGATGCGGCGACAACGCTCCAGGCCTATTGCGAACGCGACGGCCGCGAACTGCTGGTCATGGGTGCGTTCGGGCACTCACGGGCGCGTGAGTTCGTGCTGGGGGGCGTGACGCGATCCGTTCTCGAAGCGCCGCAGCTGCCGATATTTATCTCGCACTGACCTTCAGAACCCTTGCGAGAAGACCTGGCACGTTGCTCATTTGCGGGGCTGGAAGGGCGCGGCCGCTTCCGGCCACACCGCGACCAATTCCGACACCCACTGTTCCGCCGCAGTGGACGGTGGCGGCTCGGGCCTCTTGAATTTCGCAAAGGGACCGGAAAGGCGGTGGTAGCCGAAATCGGTCTACCGCCCCGCATACAAGAAGCGATGCTCTATCGGCGTCTTGTCTATCAAGCGGTTCTGAAACGGCCCAGCTATTATCGGCCGGGGTCGCCGTCGTCCAAGATGGAACCCCCATCTTCGAAGCCGGATGTTCACCGTCATGCGCTATGAGTTTGCCGTGATGATACGATATCGACCGTGTGAAGCGCGAGCCGTTGCAAGAGGATATGCATGGCGGATGAAATAGAATTGAAGCTCGACCTGACGCCGGAGGCGGCGGATGCGCTCGAAGCCGCCACCGTGCTGCCGGGAGATCCCGGCATCGCCGAGCAGCGGTCAGTCTATTTCGATACGCTCGACCACCAGCTGTCGAAGACCGGGCTTTCGCTTCGCATCCGCCGTTCAGGCAGCAAGCGCCTCCAGACGATCAAGGCGGACGGTGCCAGCGCCGCCGGGCTGTTCGTGCGCTCTGAATGGGAACGCCCCGTCAGCAACGATACGCCGGTTCTCGACGACACGACACCAATCCGGGCGGTGCTCGGCGATGCGGCGGATGCCATTACCCCGGTGTTCGAGGTGCGGATCGAGCGGCGCACATGGATCATCAGCGAAGGCGGCGCGACGATCGAACTGGTGCTGGATAGCGGCGAGGTAGTGGCCGGCGAGAGAACCTCTCCGATCTGCGAGATCGAGTTGGAACTGAAGCAGGGCGACCCCGGCGCGCTCTTCGCGTTCGCCCGCCGCATCGACGCGGTCGCGCCCGCCCGTCTCGGCGTGCAAAGCAAGGCCGAGCGGGGCTATCGGCTCACCGGCCCAGCCCCGACGATGGTCAAGGCTGAGCTGGTGAAGCTCGCCGCCGGGATGACGGCGGCTGATGCGTTCCGGCATATCGCCCAGAGCTGCGTGCGGCAGTTTCGGTTGAATGAGGCGTTGCTGCTCGCTGGCCGGGACGCGGGCGCGCTGCACCAGGTGCGGGTGGCGCTGCGGCGTCTGCGCTCCGCCTTCTCGATCTTCAAGCCGGTGATCGGCGGAGATGCTCATACGCCACTGCGCGATGAACTGCGCTGGCTTGCCTCGGAACTGGCCAATGCCCGCAATCTCGACGTGTTGCTCGAACGCGCCAAACCTGGCGCGTTGCGTGACCGTATCGCGGCGTCGCGCGAGGCGGCCTATGACGCCGTCGGAGAGGTACTGGCGTCGGCGCGCGTGCGGGCGTTGATGCTCGACCTGGCGGAATGGGCCGCAAGCGGCGACTGGCAGGGCGCGCCCGACACCATGACGGCCCCCGATCAGCCGGCGCGCGACTTCGCGATCTCCGCGCTCGACCGGTTTCGACGCAAGGTGAAGAGGGACGGGCGCGATCTCGCCCATATCGAGGACGAGGCCCGCCACGAGGTTCGCAAGGATGCCAAGAAGCTGCGCTATGCCTCGGAATTCTTCACAAGCCTGTTCGACCGCAAGCGCGAGCGGCGGCGGCACAAGAAGTTCGTCGCGGCGCTGGAAGGCCTCCAGGACAAGCTCGGCGCGCTCAACGATCTTGCGACCGCGCCGCAGCTATTGGAGCAACTTGGCCTTGCCGATGATCCCGATGCCGCCCGGCTGCTGGCCGGCGGTAAGCGCAAAGCGCTGCTGGAGGCGGCCGCCGAGGCCCATGAGGATCTGATCGACGTGAAGCGCTTTTGGCGCTGAGCGCCGATCGTTGAAGAATTGCGTACTACCTGTTCCGATTGGCGATCGTGAGCGTTCCTGTGATGCGGGCCTTCCGCGCTGGGGACGCTCGATGCTCAATCTCGTCGCCCGCTTCAGGTCGCGGTCCCAATCGGCGGATGAACGTCACGCGGCGCGATCCAATCGAACAGCGGTCGCTCCACAGCCCTTCACGATCCGCAACTGCGCCAGCGCCTGCTTGTCCGCTACAGCATTGAACGGCTTGTCATCGAGACATGATGAACGAGGACAAAGCCTGATAGCCGCTCCACAAGAGGGGTAGGGTCGATGCCGCTGCCAGAAACACGCATTCGATTTCGAGAACTGTGGGGCGGCGCATCATTCAGCTTTTCAACTGCCGAGTGGCAATATTGCGCAGTCCGCTTCGTGCCGGATATGCCTCCATGACGAGCATTATTCTGGATCCTCACCCGTGATCACGGTGACCGGCGCGCCCGTGCTTCCACTCTGCAAGCTATCCGCTGTCACAATAAGCGTGCTTCCCGGCTTGAGGATCGTCAAAAGATTCTGGCGGAACTCCTCGGGCAGTGTCAGCCGCTCACGCTCCTGTCGGGATACTTCGCCCGCCCGGGCGCTCCCGAGCAAGGGCAGATACATCCAATGTGTTCCGTGTTGGTCGATGGAGGAAAGCGTGAAGGCCTGCAGCCCCGAGATCCGTCCGCGGATCGCGATGGGCGTGGAGCCGATCTCGATCCCATTGCGCAAGACCACGGCCCGCTCGTCGGAAGCGCTGAGAATGATGGAGACCGGGCCGGTGGGCGCTTTTTCCGGTTGCCAGGTCGTGGAGAACGCGCTCTCGAATGATGAGGACGAACTTCCTTTGCCTTCCAGTACATCCGGGGCCGGAGCAAAACGCGGAATATCCGCTGATTGGGTAATGATCACCGTCAATCCGAGCTGGGTGACTCCGTAGAGGTGCTCAGCGAAGGCCAGGGGCAGCCGTATGCAGCCATGCGATGCAGGATAGCCTGGGAGATTGCCGGCATGCATGGCGATGCCGCTCCAGGTGAGCCTTTGCATGTACGGCATAGGCGCATCATCGTAGAGGTTTGATTTGTGATCGACCTTCTTCTGCAGGATCGTGAAAATCCCCGTCGGCGTCTCATGGCCGGCAGTACCTGACGATATGGTCGAAATCCCGATCAGGACACCGTTGCGGTAAACATAGGCGCGCTGCTTGCTGAGGCTGACGACGATGATGACGGGGCCTTCCGGAGCGGCTTCGGGCGCCCAGAGAAATTGTCCCGGTTGCAGGTTCTGGGCGGTTGCTGCGATCGAGCCTTCATCAAGCCTTGCCTGGGCGAATGCCGGCGGAATTGCCAAACCAAACGCGCTCATCGTTGCGGTTGCCAGCAAGGAACGGCGCGTGAGGTGCGAGGCTGAGCCTATTGTCATTCTACATCTCATTCATGGAACAATGCGTGGGCAGGGGATGAAACAAAGCAGATGGAAGATCGTCGACCAAAGCTGGTGCCGGCTCATAGCTATAAGGGCAAACACTATATGGTCGGGGAGCGTGGAAAGCATTTCAAGCACCAAGCCGGAATTGGTAGATTACCGGATGGCGTGTGAGGGAGGCGATGTGTGCCTGACGTCACGCGGGTCGAGCAAGCCGCACGAGGACGTTGCGCGTTGCCCCGTCTTCAGGGAACGGAACTCCGGGCGCATGCCAATCCGCGCCATCGACGAATATCCGCGCTTCCTGATCGAGATCGTGATCAACCTGCAGCGTCACGGCAATAGTTGCGGCCCCGCGACGGAAGGTCATCTCCGCTCGATCCCAATCTCGCGGCAAGCTCGGGCGGATCTGCAATTCATTCTGGATGAGCCGTACGCCAAGGATTTCCTCGACGGCCAGGCGCCACGTCCAGGCGGCCGCACCGGTGTACCAGGTCCATCCCCCGCGACCCAGATGAGGGGCCACACCCGCAATGTCGGCAGCAACCACATAGGGTTCGGTCCGGTAATGTTCCGCAGACTCTCGGGTTGATGTGTGCCGGATCGGATTGATTCGGTCGAACAGAGACATAGCGCTGTCGCCATCGCGCGTGCGCGCAACGGCGATGGCGAGCCAGGCTGCGGCATGGGTGTATTGGCCGCCATTTTCACGAATGCCGGGCGGATAGGCCTTGATGTAGCCCGGTTCGCGCGGTGTTCGGTCGAAGGCGGGGTCAAGGAGCCGGATAATGTTGTCATCATCCCGGACGAGGTGTTTTCTCGCTGATGCGATAGCCTTCTCCGTCCGCTCAGGATCACCGGCGCCCGAAAGTATGGACCAGGACTGCGCGATCGAATCGATGCGGCACTCCTGCTCTTGGGATGTACCCCAGGCCCGGCCGTCATCGTCGAATGCGCGCAGATACCATTCGCCGTCCCATGCGGATCGTTCGACGGCGGCCGCGAGAGAGTCGGCGCGCCCGTTCCAGCGATCACGAAACCCGGTTTGATTTTCGTCGAGGCAGTGCCGCGTGAAATTTCGGATGGTCGCGATGATAAACCAGGCAAGCCACACGCTTTCACCGTGTCCCCGGCTACCCACGCGGTCCATGCCGTCATTCCAGTCGCCGGCACCGATCAAGGGAAGCCCATGAGGTCCGAGACGATAGGCATGCGAAAGCGCCCGTTCGCAGTGGTTGAAAAGGGACCCGGTGTATGTGCTGACGTCAAAACGCGCATAGCGGTCGCCTTCATCGGCCGCGAGCGGCGGCGCTTGCAGATAGGAAATCCGCTCTGCAAGAATCCCCGTATCGCCTGTGGCCTCCACATAATGTGCCACGGCATAAGGGAGCCAGACGAGATCGTCCGAGCACCGGGTCCTTACGCCCCGATCAAAGGGCGGATGCCACCAGTGGAGGACATCACCTTCCTCGAACTGATGGGCGGCCGCGGCGAGGATATGGCGCCGCGTTGCTGCTGGATCGACGTGCACCTGCGCGAGGACATCCTGGAGTTGATCGCGGAATCCGAATGCTCCGCTTGCCTGGTAGAAGCCGGCGCGGGCGCGCACGCGGGCGCTGATTGACTGGTGGGGGAGCCAGCGGTTGACCATGAGGTCAAAGGCAGGGTCGGGTGTCGTGACCTGGACGCGGCTTAGCCTTTCGTCCCAGGCGGCGGCACAGGCGCTGGCGGCAGCTTCGATGTTCGCTGGATCCTGCCAGTAGTGCACGAGTTCACGAGCGTGATCCCAATTCTCGCCTTGTCCGAGAACGAAGCAGACATCCGCGGTTTCATCGGCCGGAATGTCGAGATGGACCTGAAGGGCCGCGCAGCAATCGTCGGCGGCGGCAGCCGGCCTGTTTCCGAGATCCCAGCTCAAAAGTGCTCCCGGGCGTGCGGGATCGGATTGGCCGCCCTCGAAATCCTGGCGAGAGGTCGTGAAGCTGTGGACCGGAAGCGTGCTAGCCAGGAAGGCTACCCGATCACCGAATTCCTCGGTCCAGGGATTCCTCGCTAGAATTGCGTGGCAGGACGGATCGTAATCGCATGTGCGCAGAGGTGCCTGTTCGCCGTGGACTGCGCCGAGCAGCCATTCCGCATAATAGGTCGCCGTGAGGCGGCGAGGGCCTGGCGTGAGGTTGCGCAAGCGCAGGTGGACCAGTTTAACGGACGCAGTGGTGGGAACGAAGACCGAGAGCTCCTGTTCAAGTCCCTCGCTGCTCTTCCGCCATGTGGTTTGGCCCGGGCCGTGCTGAACTTGACATGCCGAATGCCTGCCTGCCGGCAAAGGCGTGGGGGTCCACAGGCGGACATTTTCTTCGTCGCGCAGGTAAAGTCGTTCGCACTGGGGGTCGCGGATGGGATCGTTGAACCAGGGCGTGAGCCTGTTCTCACCGCTGTTGGTCGCCCAGGTGAACCCCAGCCCGCCTTCGGTCACGATCGTACCGAAGGCGTCGTTGGCGAGGACGTTCGACCAGGGCGCCGGAGTGGTGGCGCCGGGCTCCAGACAGATGACATAGTCTCCGCTATCGGGAGCAAAACCACCCCAGCCATTGTCGAATTGCAGATCGGACGGCCTCGGCAGCGGAGAGGAGGAATGTGTCGCTGCCGTGCCATCTACGGGGGTGAACGACGGCCCCTGGTGGCATGGCTGCTCCTGGCGGGTGAGTTGATCGCCGAGTGGTCCGCCGCCCTCGTCGAGGATCACCCGCGAAACCCGATCGAGGAGCGCCGCGCGTTCGCCATCGCTGGGCCCGATACCGATCACATGGATACCACCGTTCGTCCCGAGGCGATCCTGGGCGTTCTGGTCTCTGAGCACCTCCAGAAGCTGCTCGCGAACAGGCTCGATATAGCCTGACGTTCCTTCGTGGGTGATCACGAGATCCACGCTTATTCCCCGTTGCCGCCAGAGCGCCTGCACCGAGATGACGAAACGCAGAAGACCGGTTTGTTCCGCGGTTCCGGCGCGCAGCAGCAGCACGGGGTGGTCACCCGAAATGCCAAGTGCCCAAAGATCGCCACGGCGGAATCCGTGTGACGCAGATCGCGGAAGGTTGGTGCGGGCAGAGATGAGGAAGGAGAAGAGTTCCTGTGCTTGCGGTACCAACGCTGGCGCCAGGCCGAGGGCGTGCATGTCGCGCGCTGTTGCGGTCACGGCATCGCTGACGGCCCACTCGAGTGAAGCGAGGGTTGTGTAGCGTTCGGCGATATCGAGCGCGGACTGGCGGGACGCGGCGGCGATTGTCACAAAGGCGAGTTCGCGCCGGCCATGCGGCGGAAGTTCGATCCTGAGCCTGACTGCACAAACCGGATCGAGCGTCCATCCCAGCGTTCCGCTGAGCGCTTCTCCTTCCATCCCGGCCAGTCGGCTGGCGCTGCCGTAGCGGCCGAGGAAAGCCCTGCGATCGGCCTCCACGCCAAGGCGCGTGAAGCCATCGTCATCGCCGATCACCCGATGGAGCATGACGGGAGGTTTCTCGGCGGGATTTCGGGGGCGCCGGGTGAACAGCAGCCCGTCACCACCCGGCAGTGCTTCCGCGCCGACGAATAATTTGCTGAAAGCAGGATGGCGCGCCGCGTCTTGGGCCGGCGCCAGCACGATCTCGGCGTAGCTGGTGATTTCGATGATGCGAGGACGGTCTTCTTCATTGACGAGGCTGAGGCGCCGGATCTCGAGGTCATCACCATTGGCGATGGTGATCGTCGTTGTGGCCGAGAGGCCATGTGCACGCCGATGGAATTCGACCTGATGGGCGTGGAAAACCACCTGTGGCGGCTCTTCCGGTTGAGGAAATGGGCCTCCCGTCGCCGTCCAGACATCGCCGTCGTCGATGTCTCGCAGATAGAGCCAATGGCCCGCCTCCGGATCGCCGGGGGCAACCCTGGTGAGCGCATTCTGGTTCCAGCCGATGCTTCCGGCGCCGTCCGTGCGGATTCGGGTTGAGAGGCGACCATTCCCGAGGACCTGCCAGGCAGGATTGCCGTAACGGCGGTTTGGCGTCCAGCTGTAGAGCCCCGGAATTGCGCTCTCGGGCGTGGCTTGCGGTTCCCGGAACTCGACCCGTCCAATTTCGGGAGGCAGCTCCCACGGAATGCGCTCGTTGAGGAGGAGATCGACGGTTCGCACATGAGGGTCTGTGTGGAACCAGCGGACATGCAGGTTCTCGAACAGGACATTGCCAAGGGCTCCGAGGCTCATGCCATGGTGGTGCGCCATGTAGGAGCGCACGAGGGCGAACCGCTTTCCGGTCGGCACGCGCTCGGGCGTGAAGTCGATGGCCTCATAGAAGCCGTAGCGGCCGATGACGCCCAGCTCCTCAAGCACCTTGAGATTTCGTACGGCGACTGCGGGGCGTGTCGTCAGAGCAAGGACGGTTGCATAAGGGGCGACGACGAGATCACGGCCCAGGCCACGCTGCAGCCCGAGTTCCGGGACACCGAAGGCGTGGTATCGATAGACACGGTCCTGGCTCATCGAGGCAAATGACGACTCGGAAATTCCCCAGGGGATCGCCTGCGATCGACCGAACGCGATCTGGATGTCGATCGATGTGCGATCGCTCATGCCGAGAAGAGTGGTCGGATCGCTGTGCAGGAAGATATTCGGCATGAGGTATTCGAACATCGAACCGTTCCAGGACACCAATGCCAGTCCGGTATCCTTCCTGGTGATCGGGCGGCCCAGGTGGAACCAATGCTCCGGCGCTATGTCGCCCTTGGCGATCGAGAAATAGCTGGCAAGTCGGGCCTCGCTGGCCAGGAGGTCATAGTGATGGGGATCGATACGATCGGCGCTGAGATTGTAGCCGATGTGGAAGAGCCGGGTGGCGGGATCGAAGAGCAGCGCAAAATCCATCTCGTGGGCGAGTGTGGTCGCGCGGTGGGCGAGGCTCTCCAGGCGATCGGAAAGATCCTGCGCGGCCAGGCGGCCCTCCGCGATCGAAGCGCGGAGATCCTGTATCCATTCCCGGACGGCATCAGGAGCCGCATCTCGTGAGAAGGCGTCGAGGGCGTCGAGGGCTTGCGCCTCCCCGGCGCCAACCGGCGATGTCACGCCGTAGGTCATCAGATTAGCGATGCTGGCCGCGATTTCGGCGCAGCCTGCCAGCGGAGATGCAAGTCGCTCGGTCCAGGGGGCAAAGATACGAAGATCACGCCGCATGCCCAGCAGATGATGCTCCAGCCGCTCAAGCCAGGTCTGAACGTCCCGAAGGGCGGCGATATTGTTCTCGGCAACGCTCTCGGCAAGCAAGCCGGCCTGTTCTCGCAGCCTTTCCATGTCGATCGTGATCAGATCTTCGATCGCCCAGATCCATTCGGGTTCATTGTCCCAGGCGTGCTCGGCGGTTTGACGCATGGTAGCGAGAGTGGTGCGGATTCCTTGAGCCGCCTCCGAATCGAGTGCATCCAGCGCCCCGGCGAGCAGGCCGATGGTGTCTTCGAGCCCATGCCACAGATCGAGGCCAACCGGTGGTGCGTTACGCGCATCGCGCAGAGCTTGCGTGACGGTGATCAGGCTAACCGCCAGATTGCCGCTATCGACGGTTGAGACGTACCGGGGCTCGAGAGCGGCCAGCGTTCTGGTCTCGTACCAGTTGAGAATATGGCCTCGATAGCGTTCGAGGCGATCGATCGTGTCGAGTGCGTTGCGCAGGCGCATCTCGAGTTCATTGAGGCCGATATGTCCGAACCGCCAGGCGGTCAGGGATGAGATCAGCATCATGCCGATGTTGGTTGGGGAGGTACGGTGCGCGGTCTCTTCGTTCGGCGGTTCCTGATAATTGTCGGGAGGGAGCCAGTTGTCCTCCGGCCGCACGAAAGTTTCGAAAAAGAGCCAGGTGCGGCGCGCCACAAGCCGGAGGAACTTCCTGTCCGCTTCGGAGATGGTTTCCGTGCGCCGGGGGAGAATGCGGCTGATCGAAATCGCAACTTCTGGCGCAACAAACCAGAGCAGCAGCACAGGTGCGGCGGCCGGCAAGGCGGCAGGGGCGATCATGACAATGGCGCCAGCAACAAGCACTGCGAGCACTGGAGACGCGGCCATATCACGCCAGGCGGCGAGCCGGGGATGCCGGGCGGCGATGCGGCCCGCCATATGTGCAGCCGAGGTCCATTCGAGCCTCTTTCGCCCCGATCGCAGCCGCCAGAGGGTGACGAAGATCGCGTGGAGCGCGATAAATGAGTCGCTGACGAGGAACGTGATCGCCAGCGCCCATCGGCCGAGCTGATCTGCTTGTTGCCGAAGAACGCGTTGCATGACACCGCGCCGACGGCCCCGGGCGACGCCGGTGACGAGATCGGTGAAGAGATAGGCGGCGGGCGCAGCAAGTGCGAGGAGCGTCCATACCCAGGGCTGCCCATGGAGCAGGAACCAGCCGCCCAGCAGAAGCGCGACGATGCTGAAGGGGATCAGACTGCGGCGCAGATTGTCGAATATCTTGAGGCGGTCGAGCCAGCCGAGCCGGTTGCGGAGCCAGCGTCCGTCGCGGCCGGGTACGAAGGGAAACAGCCACGGCAGGATTTGCCAGTCGCCGCGCACCCAGCGGTGCCATCGCCACGCGAAATCGAGGTAGCCGGTCGGGAAGCTCTCGTAGACGATGATATCGCTCGCCAGCGCTGCGCGGCCATGCAGGCCCTCGAACAGATCATGACTGAGCAAAGTGTTCTCAGGGGCGCGGCCATCGAGACTGCGCTCGAAAGTGGCGACCTCATAGATGCCCTTTCCGACGAAGACACCGGAGCCAAGGAGGTCCTGGTAGACGTCCGATACGGCGCGCGAATAGATGTCGATCGCCGTGTCTCCGCCATAAAAGCGGGAGAAGAGCGACTGACCGGTCGTGTCCGGCGCCAGCTCAACGCGAGGCTGGATGATCGTGTAGCCGCGTTCCACGCGACCTGAAGCGGGATCGAAACGGGCTTTGTTGAGCGGATGCGCGAGCGTGCCGACCAATCGGCGAACGACCCCGTGCGGGAGACGGGTGTCGGCATCGGCGGTCACGACGAAGCGACATTTGCGCAGGGCGTCGATCCGACCGGCGATCACGCTGAAAGGCGTGGAAATCCCATGGAGGATGTACGCATTGAATTGTTCAAGTTTGCCGCGTTTGCGTTCCCAGCCCATCCAGGATCCCTGTGTCTCATTGTAGAGGCGAGGCCGGTGGAGCAGGTGAAACGGACCGTCGCCCCGGGCGCCCGGGTAGCGCTTGTTGAGCTCGTCCACACCCGAGACCAGCGCCTGCGTAATGTCGTCATCGGTCGGCATGTCCTCAGCATCTGCGTCCGCGAAGTCGCTGAGCAGGACGAACTGGAGAGCTGTATCGGAATTTGCCAGTCGATGCGCCTCAAGCCGTTGCAGGAGGGAAGGGATGTCGGAGGCGTTCGCAACGAGGACAGGCATGGCGATGGCAGTGGCGCAGTCCTTGGGGATTCCTTTCTTGAATTCGAGCTTGGGGAGGACCCGTGGAGGGACGATCTGGGTCACGAGCCAGTTCACGAACGTGATGCTCAGGATCGACGCAGGGAGGAGCGTCAGGGCGATGCCGAGCAGCCAGGAGCCGATCGAGGCCTCTGTTGACGCGAGATAGGCGGCTGGCACGGCGAAGGCGGTGAGTCCTGCCAAGAGTAAAGCGCACGCGTAAAGGACGCCAGGGTAACGGCGTATGCGGCGCAGCATCGAACCCAAAGTCCAGGGGCGCGGATCGATGGCATCTGAAAAGAAGGCCCGCCCTTCGTCGATCAACCAATAGCCGACATGACCCGAGGGCGAGTTCTCGCTGCTATGGCACTGACGCAGGGCTCGCTCCGCAACCTCCCATTCCGCCAACTGTGACTGCGACGCAAGTTGCTCTACGGCGTGACGGTATCGGTCGCGGGTGTCGAAATCCATGCGCGGATAGACCCCGGCCGGATCGCGCCTGAGGATCGCCTCGACCCGGCTCGTTCGATCGAAAAAGTCATTCCACTGGATGGTCGCGATAACCGCCAGGTTGGCGATTGCGCGCGCTACATATTCTGTATCGTCGAATGCCGCTGCGCAGGCGTCCGGGGTCTCGACGATCTGGAACGGTGGCTCAACATCGGGGAAAAGGCGACTGAACGCGGTGACCAGAAGCTCCAGGCAGACGATGCGGAGCATCGTCGGGAAGGCCCAGATTTCAGCGATGCTGAGCGGCATCTGCTCCTGATAGCGGTCGACATAATGGACCGCCGTGTTCAGCGATACCTGAAGGTGGGAAGCCTGCAGGAGCGAGTGGGCCAGTTGATGGATGCGCGGGCGCGCGAGGCCGCCTTCGCCGAGGCCTGGCAGTTTCGCGTAGAATTCCTGCGGAAGATCCTCACGGATCTGGAGGATGGCTCGCTGGATCTGATAATCATTGTCTAGCAGCCACTCGGCCGCCGAACTGGCCTGTGGTTCGGCCTTGCCCGCAGCGAGCCGCGCCCTGGTCAACCACCCTTTCATCGCATCAAGGCGGTTCCAGGCCATGAGGGGGGCCGAGCGGCTGATCAGGCCCGTGAACTGGTGGCGGGCCGCAGTGTCCGCGGCGGCCCCGCTGATGGGATCGCGTTCCTCGAGATCGGCCATGATCAGCCCAGGCCGCCGACCGGCAACCGGAGCCTTTCGTGCACAGTTGGGAGGGATGTCTGCGCCGGGCGAACTGTGGTCGGCAGAACGAGCATCGGTACGCTGCAGTGCGTCATCAGGTAGGAGGCGACCGTGCCATAGGGAACGTCCGCCACATGCTCGCGGCTATGGCCACGGGCTGACATCACGGCGAGATCCACGGCTTCCTTTTGGATCAACTCGTTGAGCGCCTCGCGGACATCGTCTGCGCGGGTGGACAGGATGCGAACGCGAAGGCCGGTCGCTGTCAGGTTGGATTTAACCCGCTGAAGATAGCTGCACGCGGCCTGTTCGTTGCGCTCGATGAGACTTTGGCGAAGCTCCTTGTCTTCCATTTCCAGCGGCCGTGCCTCGATCATTTCGGGGGCAGGGACGACATGGGCGAGGAGGATCTCTGCGTTGGCGGCGCGCGCAATGCGTGCGGCCAACGGCAGCACGCTCTCCGCCCAGCGGGAACCGTCAAGTGGTACGAGAATTCGCTGGTAGCTCTGGTCCGGCGCTTGAGCCTCGACGGGGACGAGCAGAATGGGGCTGGGCGCGTGGGCCAGGATTTTCTGAGCGGTGCCGCCTATTCCGGTCTTGCCCAACTCCTTCCTTCCGCGCCTTCCCAGCACGATCAGGTCATCGCTGCGTTCGCCGATGAAGCGACAGATCTCCTCTGCCGTTTGTCCTTCGGCGAGTTCGATCGTGGTATGGGGCGTTGGCGTTCGAGCAGCGTTGGCGCATCGATCCAGCGCGCGCAATGCTTCCCGGCGCCGAAGATTCCACTCTATAGGATCGGGGCGCACGTCAGGAGACGCCTCGGCGTCGAGAACCTGAAGGAGTGTTACCGGGAAATCGAGTGCGTCCGCGAGCGCAGCGGCGTGCGGATAGACCCAGGCATTGCGATCCGCGCAGTCGATACAGGCAACGATGCCTGGGTCGCAAGCGGGAGGGTGGGGGCGGGAGGGGAGAGAAAATGCAGCGACAGCAGACATGGGACACGACCTCCAGTTGCCGTTCGTCCCCCGGCGATCGGCGGCTTTGAGTGCGGCGGACCCTTTTGGTGCGCTGCGTGGACCAGCTCTTGCTCCCTGCCGATTCGAGCCAGTGTGGGGCACGCTATCGGGGCCAGTCGGGGGATGACATTAGGGCTTTTACGAATAGGGATGGCTGGGGGTGGAGGAACCGAACCGGCGTGGCGGCAAATGCCGCGACACACACGCCGGTCAGGCAAGTCGGAGATCAGCTCGTCGAGAGACCCTCAGCTGCCGAGACGGCTTGTACTGTCCGTACGAAGCTGTCCGGGTTCAGCGATATGGAGTCGATACCCTCAGCAACGAGGAAAGCAGCGAAGTCGGGATGATTGCTCGGTGCCTGGCCGCAAATGCCGATCTTGATGCCGGCCGCGTGAGCCTTTCGAATGGCCTCGGCGATCATCAGCGTAACGGCCTCGTTGCGCTCGTCGAACAAGCTGGCCAGAAAGCCCGAATCGCGATCGACGCCAAGCACCAGCTGGGTGAGGTCGTTTGACCCGATTGAAAAGCCGTCGAAGCGCGTGGCGAACTGCTCGGCCAGGATGACGTTCGAGGGAATCTCGCACATCATATAGATTTGGAGGCCGTTCTCGCCGCGGCGCAGGCCGTTCTCGGCCATGGCTTCGAGTACGCGATCGGCTTCGGCCGGGGTGCGGCAGAACGGGACCATCACGATGACGTTGCGGAAGCCCATGGTTTCGCGCACCCGTTTGAGGGCGCGGCACTCGAGCGCAAACCCTTCGCGATAGCGTTCGTCATAATAGCGCGAAGCGCCCCGGAATCCGAGCATCGGATTCTCTTCCTCGGGTTCGAAAACGTCACCGCCTACAAGGTGGGCGTACTCGTTGGTCTTGAAGTCGCTGAGGCGAACGATGGCGGGGTGCGGGTGATAGGGACTTGCGAGCTTGGCGATGCCGCGAGCGAGGACATCGACGAAATAGTCGGACGGATGCGCGTATCCGCGTGTGAGGTCCCGGATCTGGCGCTGGACTTCCGGGCTCGTCCGCTCGGGATGGACGAGCGCCATGGGATGGACTTTGATGTGGGCGTTGATGATGAATTCCATACGGGCAAGGCCGACGCCCTTTGCGGGCAGCCTCCACCACTGGAACGCGGCTGCCGGGTTCGCGATATTGACCATCATGTCGGTCCTGGTGGCCGGCAGGGCGCCGATATCGACGTCGGCCACCGAGAAATCGAGGATGCCGTCGTAGATCGTGCCGACGTCGCCGTCGGCGCAACTGATCGTGATATCCTGGTTTTCGGCGATGACCTCGGTGGCGTTGCCTGTACCGACGATCGCGGGCACGCCAAGTTCGCGGCTGACGATGGCGGCATGACTGGTGGTGCCGCCGTGGTTGGTCACGATGCCCGCGGCCCGCTTCATAATGGGAACCCAGTCGGGATCGGTCGTCTCGGTTACGAGGATCGATCCGTCGCGGAACTGTTCGATGTCGGCGGCGGTGCGGATCACGCAGGCCTTGCCGGCGGCGATGGCGGTGCCGATGGCGGCGCCGGTCGTGATCGCGGCGCCTTTCGATTTGAGGCGGTAATGCCGGAAGGTGGTGGCGCTGGATTGTGCCTGGACCGTCTCGGGCCGGGCCTGGACGATGTAGAGTTCGCCTGTCTCGCCATCTTTCGCCCACTCCATATCCATCGGGCGTTGATAATGGTCCTCGATCGCGACAGCCCAGCGGGCGAGCTGGAGGATATCGGCATTGTCGAGCACGAAGGACCGGCGTTCCTGCACGGTCGTCTCGACGATGCGCGTGCGGTGGCTTCCGCCCTCGCCATAAACCATGCGGAAGGCTTTGCCGCCGAGCTCCTTGTCGATGATCGGCTCGTTTTCCGGCTGCGCGAGAAGCGGCTTGAAAACGACATATCTGTCCGGATTGACGGTCCCCTGAACCACGGTTTCACCAAGGCCCCAGGCGGCACTGATGACGATGGCGTTGGGGAATCCGGTTTCGGTGTCGATCGAGAACATGACGCCCGAACCGGACAAATCCGAACGCACCATCTGCTGGATGCCGATCGAAAGGGCGACTTCGAGATGATCGAAGCCTTTCGCTTCACGGTAAGCGATCGCCCGGTCCGTGAACAGCGAGGCGAAACAGCGCCGGCAGGCATCCTGAAGTGCAAACTGCCCTTTCACGTTCAGGAAGGTTTCCTGTTGACCCGCGAAACTCGCATCGGGAAGGTCCTCGGCCGTGGCGCTGCTGCGCACGGCGACGGCAGGCCGGTCAATTCCCACCCTGCGACCGAGTTCCGCGTAGGCGGCCAGGATATCTTGCGCGACATAGGAAGGGATTGCGCCCTCCAGGAACAGGCGACGAATGGCTTGTCCGGTTTCCTGCAGCGTGCATTTCCCCGAATGGAAAGCGGCAAGATGTTGGGTGATCCGCGGCGCAAGCTGGTTGTCATGAACAAATGCGCGATAAGCCTCAGCGGTTGTAGCGAAACCCGATGGCACCTTGACGCCCTTTTGAGAAAGAGCCGCCGTCATTTCGCCCAGAGACGCATTCTTGCCGCCAACGGCCGGCACGTCGGCGATGGCGATTTCCTCGAACCACAGGATCAATGGCTTGGGCATGGCTTTCCTCCAGCTTGGGCATGGCGCCAGGCGAGCTGCCGCCTTGATCGCCTCGTTTTCGGGGCAACCATCGCCGGGCAGGAGGTGAGGGTCATTACGTAAGGGTCCTATGCGTGGGTTGCACAGGAGGGTCCGTTGGTCAGGGCGCCATCGGAGGTCTTCGCGGGTTTTGCCTTCAGTCGGGCTGCTTCAGGCGATCCCCGTCCGCCGTCCGCAGGATGGTGATCGCAATTCAATCACCGAAGAACTGGGGATTGCGAGCGATGAAGCGTCTTGCCCAGTTGTCCAGGTAGGAGGATCGGGCGCGACTGAGATAGCGCCAGCCAGCCACGCTGATCGCGAGCGCGCCGATGGCGTTGACGATGAGATCCCACATTGTGTCGGTGAGGCCAGACGGGTCGCCGAGCATGGGCTTCTGCATGGTCAACCCGAAAGCCTGGTCCATCGTGAACTCCAATATCTCCCAGAGAGCGCCGATCGCCTGGGAGAAGCAGAATGCAAAGACCGCGAGAAATGAAGGCCTCATATGGAGGTCCACATGCCGATCCTCATTGAGGATGTAGACCGTCATGAACCCCTGAAGTCCCAGCAGTAGCCCTGCCGTTGCATGGAGGATCAGATCCCACCACCAAAAGCGCTCGTAATAGTCGCGCACCTCTCCGAGGAAGAGCGCCGCGAAACCGAACAGAATGGCAAGTATCTGTACTTCGGGCGGTATGTGAACGGAAAAGCGGGCTTTCAGCACGATGGGCATCGCCATCGTCAGCATGATCCCGGCCACCAGGAAGACGTGGATCCATTGCTGCTCGATGGTCAGGAGAATGAGCTCCGCTGCCATCACGGACTGTAGGGCGACGAGGATGACGAGATGAGCGAGCCTGGCTCGCCTTTCTTCATCTCGCTTGTTATCCCGCATCGTCAGGTGCGTTTCCCTGGATAATGCGTTGCGCTGGTTCGCTCGCCCGGCTGTCCTGTGGAACAAGCAGTACGTCGCATTCAAGGCAGCCGACAAGGGCTCGCGCCGTGCTCCCGAGCATCGCTGTCGCTAGCGCCGAGCGTCCATGGGTTCCAATGACCGCGAGATCGACAGCGTTCGCCTGCACATGGTCGCGCGCAACCTGGCGGACGTCACCATAGTCCACGCTGACATCGAGGAGTGCTTGCGTCGCAGGAGACAGGGCGGTCGCGCTCAGGAATGCGTCCAGCTCGTATGCGATATCCGCCTGTTGCGCCGCGGCAGGGCCCTCGCGACCGCGCAACGTCTCGAGCCGAACATGATACGCGTGCAGGAGCGTGATTGCCGCCGTCGGGAACAGGTCGACCGCGGTTGTAAGCGCAGTTCTTGAGCATTCCGAAAAATCCGTGGCCGCCATCAACTGCCGATACTCTGCTTCCGCGCGGCCCTTGACGATCAGGAGCGGCAAGCCTGCCCGCCGTGCCAAGCGTTCGACCGTGGTTCCAATGAGGAAATCTCCGAGCTCATCCTTGCGGGAAATGCCCGTGACGATGAGCTCGACCGAGAATTCGGCAGCGACATCGAGAATGGTCGAAGTGACATCGCCGAACGCGACCCTCGTGCAAATCGCAATATTATCGTCTTGCACTTCGCTCTCGAGCTTCGCCTGGGCCCGATCCATGGCTTCTTCGCGATCCCAAGGTATCGTCGCATCGTTCTCGAGGACGTGAAGAAGCACTAACCTGGCGCCCCAGGCGCGTGCCAATAGCACCGCCCGGTCGCGGGAGCGATCGCACCGGCCGGTAAAGTCGGTGGGCAGCAGGATAGTTCGTGGCGTGACCATAAATTCAACCGAGGAGACAAGCAGGTACCATGGACGGGAAGGTATCAGCGGTCGTCGACGTCTGCAAAGGGACTTGCATCAGCTTGTCTCAACTTCAGGATATGGGCCGGTTCGATTGCGGCGCGTGCGCGGCGATATCCCGAGCAGGAAATTTATTAGCTTTCTTGCTGGGATCGGATCAATAATATCCCGATCGGGTAAATTGTGGGTTGAAATTGCATCCAGGACTTAATATTTCCCGACCGGGAAAGTGAGGGGTCGTGCTGGACGCAACAACGATCGGGCAGATCGTCCGGAATGAGCGCAAGGAGCTTGGACTTCGCCAGGATGAGCTGGCAGCCGCTAGCGGAGTTGGACTGCGCTTCGTCGTCGATCTCGAGCGGGGCAAGGCGACTGCGCAGATCGGCAAGGTCATCACAGTCCTCGCCGCGCTGGGATGTGAGCTGCAGATCCGGCGGCCGGACGGGGTCGTGCTTGTAGGCCGGCCGGCATGACCCCCGATATCGTCGATCGCCTTGTCATCTGGTCGGATCAGCGCATTGCCGGGGAGCTTGCGCTCGATCGCGGCGGTGCGATGCATTTCACCTATGCTTCCGAATGGCTGGCGGATCAGATAGCAAAACCGCTCTCGCACGCTCTACCGAAGCAGGCGGAGTCGTTCGGCGACGCGCTATGCAAGGCTGTTTTTGGGGGACTGTTACCCGAGGAAGGGCAGCGAACCGCCATCGCGCGGGTGCTCGGCGTATCGCCTGACAATCCGTTTCGTCTGTTGGCGGCGCTTGGCGGGGAGGTCGCCGGCGCACTTGCATTTCTCCCGGAAGGGGAGACGCCGCCCGCTGCACCCGCAGGTGAGCCCGCCCATCCGCTGGATGAGGCTGAGCTTGCGGCCTTGCTTGTTCGTTTGCCTCGTGTGCCGATGCTGGCCGGGGAAGGGGGCGCCCGGCTCAGCCTGGCCGGCGCCCAGGGTAAGTTGCCCGTCGTTCTGATCGATCGTGCCATCGCTATCCCCCGCATCGGCGAGCCATCGACCCATCTCATCAAACCAGAGCCTGACCGCTTTCCCGGCCTGGCAGCCAATGAGGCCTTCTGTCTGGCGCTGGCGCGGGCGGTGGGTCTCGACGCAGCCATGGCGGAATGGCGGGCCGTCGCCGGCAAACCCTATTTGCTCGTGACCCGTTACGATCGCTTTGGCCGGGATAACGGCACAATCCGGTTGCACCAGGAAGATTTTGCGCAGGCACTCGGCGTGCCGTCAAATCGGAAATATGCGAGCGAGGGTGGGCCGACGTTCCGCGATGGCTTTGCGCTGGTACGCCAGGCCACCACGAGACCCGCACGCGAGGTGCTGAAGCTCGCCGACGCAGCCATCTTCAATCTGATCATCGGCAACGCCGACGCCCATGCCAAGAATTACAGTCTCTTGCGCCGGGATAATGGCCAGGTGGTGTTGGCGCCGCTCTATGATCTCGTGGCGACCCATATGTGGCCGGAACTCTCGGCAAAGCTCGCCATGCGGTTTGGGCGCGCGCCGATCCTCGAGGATGTGGATGCCGAGAGCTTTGCCCGCTTCGCTGAAGATGCGGGCCTGGCTCTTCCGTTCCTGCGCCGGCGCGCAGCGGCGATGGCCGCGGGCATCCACGGCGCCATCGTCGATGGGATCGAGGTGCCGGGGTTAGCGGATATGTCATACCTTGGCGGGCTGCCGGCGATTGTGCTCGACCGTGCTGAGCGGTTGGCGCTCAAGAGCAAGTTGTGAAAGTGTCAGATATACAACCAATTGATATAAAACGATATGTTCCTGCCGGATAGAGAAGGCACTTTCTGTCCCCGATAGAGATGACACCCTTTGAGGATAGCAGGGGCTGCGTGGAGCCCTCGGGATAGCGCAGCGCAGACCCTGCTGAGAGCGCGACATAGAGGGGAAGGGCACGGACCCGCTGCGCAGGCAGCGGGCTCGGTCAAAGCCGATCAAACAGTCTCAGCGGGCCTTCACAAACTCCAGCGTGCCGCGCGCCTGCAGCTCGGCCCGGCTGAGCCGTGGACCGCGCTTGAGTTTTGGGCCGCCCACGCGACGGCGATCGACCTTTACCGGTGCCTCCGGCTCGGGGAACAGATGCGTGGGCTGGTCACGGCGGGCAGGGGCATTGTTATTGCGCTGCCGATGATGTGGCGCAATCGCCTGGATCTCCTTCGCCAAGACCAACGCTGCGTCGAGATGCTTGTTGTCGACAATCGCCGGTTGATTGATCCGAGGCATTTTGTCGAACAGTCGATAGGGAAGCACGCGCCCCTCATGGCGGATCTCGACCTTGCCATCTGGATATTCGCAGACATCGACCCGCTTGCCGGCCAGCGCCCTACTGATGTCATTCGGTTCGAGAATGAACAGCACCTTGTTATAATGCAGTGTCAGCGCCGACGTGACCGTCCGCTGTTCGCGCCAGACCATGACGGCGCCCAAATCATCCCGCGGTGCCAGAGGCCGGTGCAGATCATGACTGTTCGCTGCCGGGCGGGCGAAGCGCGCATTATGTGTCGTCTGGTAGCTGCTCAAAAAGGCATTGGCTTCTCGGATTGAGGAGATTCCCTCCAGTCGCATCGCCTTGACGAGCCGATCCTGCAATGTGCCGTTCGCACGTTCTACCCGACCTTTGGCCTGTGGCGAGTTGGCGCAGATAATCTCGATGTTCAGCGCGTCCAGCGCGCGCCCGAAGTGCGTCATGCCATCGCCCTTCGCCGTGGCCCTGGGGTTGCGGAAGACCGTGTGCTTGTCGGAATAGAAGGCCACCGGCTTACCGTGCCGCTCGATATATTCGCGCGTCGCTTCCATGTAGGAAAAGGTGCTCTCGCTCTCGACCATCTTGAGATGCATCAGCTCGCTGGTCGCGTCGTCAATGTAGACGAGCAGCGTGCAGCGCGGACCGCGATCCTCGAACCATTCATGATCCGAACCGTCGATCTGAATCAACTCGCCACGGCACTCCCGCCGATGGCGGGGCTGATAGGGGCGCGAACGACGAGCGGCGCGATCCTGCCAGATACCCGCCTCGATCATCATCTGCCGCAGCGTCTCACAGCCGACCGAAATGGCGTGACGCTCCGACAGATATTCTCGGGCCAGGGTCGGTCCGAAATCCGCATAATGCGCGCGGACCAGCGATAGGATCTGCTCGCGAAAGGCATCGCTGTGACGCCGGTTGCTGGGCCGGCCACGCTTGCGCGACACCAGGCCTGAAGCGCCTTCCGCGTGCAGACGCTCAAGCAACCGGAAAATCTGCCGGCGCTTCAATCCCAGCAGCGTTGCCGCGTCCTCGACCCGAAGCGCGCCGCGCTCCACGCGCATCAATGTATCAAAACGCGAAAGCTCGCCATGGCTCATCGCCACCACCGTCATAAGCGCGTCCTCCCGAACTGCCAGGAGGACCATGCCACCAAGCTCTGCTGAGGACGCCCGAGGGTGTCATTTCTATCCGGCGCTTACACGATAAAAGATTGATAATATATCTTATGTTAAATCAAAAAAAGGCTGGCCCTGCAAACGAGGAGGGAGCCCTTTGTCACGCAGAACCTCGCTGCCTACGTTTTCTGCTGTTCCATTCACTCGAAACCAAAGTGCTTTCGATGCCACGCCATCTGGCGATGATGCGCGTTGGTCAGCGGCAAAGGCGCAATCTCGTGTGGCGCAAGCAGGGAAATCACCGCCGGGTCGAGATCTGATCTGATGAGCGCTTTGCCTCCATCATCAAAGCTGACGAGACCAGCATCAAACGCGGCATCCCAGTGTGCGGTGAGCAGCAGGCCGTTGAAAACGTCCAGTCTCTCCTCATCACTTCGGCAACGAGCCCAGGGGACGATATGGCTCGCGCGAAGCAGCGCACGCTCGGAGATGCCCGTGAGCGGGCATTTGTTGTTCCAGTAATCGAGCAGGGCACCCCGGAAATAGCCCTGCCCAATCCGCTCGCGAGTGATCCGTTCGACCTCTGTGTCGCCTAGACTCGCTACATCGGACTCGAACTGGGACAGTGGAAAGGTCGGAAGCGCCCGGGCCAGATGAAAGGCGCGGCTGAGGGCCTGGCGCATCTCGGCCTGATCGGAGAAGGCGAACGCACCACGGAACTGGCCCGGTACGGGTTCCGCCAGGGCCGCTGGAAACTCACCACGTAGCTTTGCGGCGACGCCGGCATGTTCCACTGCGAGGAACCACGGCTCGCCCCCTTCCTCATTGCCGGAGGCGAGTGCAATTTCTCCGGGAATACCATCGTCAGACCGAAAATAGAGCCATCCGTCCGCTTCACCATTTTCCTTGCGGAAGCCGTGGTTATACGCGGCCTGTTGTAGCTCGGAGCGGTAAATCGGGTGGACGGGGCGGCTGCGGACACTGGTGGATCGCGCCATCATCGATACCCATCCAGCCTTGGCCGCATACCCTGCGCCATCAGTTCGTCATAGGCGGCGAGGACAAGGCGCTGCGTACGATATTCGCCATATTTCGCGCGTTCGTTGTTTTGGAGAACGCGGAAGGTTTCGCTGGGGTAGTCGGGACCCATGACGTCCTTGGGGTCGAGCACATACCGCAGCTCGTCGCGGGCGAGGCCGTAGGCGAGGGCGTACCAAGCGTCGAGCTCGGCACGTAGGGTGGCGCGTCCGTCCTCATCCCAGGCAAAGGGCGGGCCCTCATAGCCTAGGTCACGGGCGAAGGGCGCCATGGCGTGGCTGGTGTAGGTCAGCTCCAGTACACGCGGGACAATGAAAGCTAGGTCGGCTTCTGAGTACGCGCTGGGCGGGAGGATGGGGAGTTGTTCGATGAGATAAAAACTCATGTTCGCGCCACCTGCTTTTTGCCGAAGGCAAAGGTCGACAACGAGCGAGTTCCAATTTGCATAAAAGGCAGCAAAAAAATTCGGTGATTTCGCGAGGAACGCAGTGAACAAATTGTCGCCGATACCGCACCGCGGAATCAATACTGCTAACAGTGTGCGCTCGTCAGTTGCGCGGGCATTACGTCGCCAGTTGAATGTCCACCCGCGCTGCCAGTCTCGCTCAGAGAATGAGCTATCAACTTCCGTGGATGGCACCCAATACC
The DNA here is from genome assembly GCA_900100475.1 of Sphingobium faniae. Lineage (GTDB taxonomy): Bacteria > Pseudomonadota > Alphaproteobacteria > Sphingomonadales > Sphingomonadaceae > Sphingobium > Sphingobium faniae. Next base: position 59,901 of record FMTU01000011.1, read on the forward strand.
ATGGATGAACTACATAATCGGGATCTGCAATTTCATGCGACAGCGGGTTCGGCCAACCGGTGCTGACAGGTCTCTCTTCGAGCTTTCCTCCGTCTCCAAAGCGGTGGTTAAACTGGTGGATCATCTTCGCTTCGTAGAGCGGGACGTAGCGTTCGGCCCCATGTGTCGACACCGACAGCGGTTCGGGTGCGAGCGTCAGCGGGGCGAGTAGGTCCGGCGCGTTGCGGGCGACGGCTTCGGCCATGATGGCCTGCATGGAAGAGGCCGGCGCAGGTGCTGTCACTCCCTCCCGCAGCCAGTCCGGACCATCGCGGAAGAAGCCTTCTTCCGTCAATTGCGCGGCCGTGCGGAACAGGTGACTATCGCTGGTCATGTTGAACAGGCCCTGCCGGAACTCCACGCCCCACGCGTTGCCGCCTTCCTTGCCCTCCTCGATCAACACGGGCACGCGGTTGCAAATGCTCGCAGTCAGTTCGGCGTCTCGGCGTGAGCGGAAGACCGGGGCTGTTTTCGTATTCGGATTGATCCGGGCGATTTCCCCCGGCGAGAGGGTGAAGCGGCGGCGCTCATCCTCAAGCTGTGCGGGATCGGTGAGGAAGAAGGCGAAGTCCGCCGACGCCACGGCACTGCCGATGGTAAGTAGACACAACTTGAAGCTGCGGTGGACGCCCGCAAACAGTGGCGCGCTGTTTTCAAAGTCGGTCAGACCGGCAAGCCGTTGGCCGCTCACCAGATGGCCGAAGAAGGGCGCGGTGGTGGCGTCGGTGGCGATGCCGGTTGGCACTATCACCCCTGCCCTGCCGCCTTCCCGCGTCAGGTTCAGGAAATGCTCGGCAAACAGGCCATAGGTGTTAACCTTGCCGCGCGCAGTCAAATCGAAGCGGCCGCTGGCACGGGCAAACTCGTTCATCGCCTCGAACGTGCGCTTGTCGCGGGCGAATTCTTCAAAAATTTCGGGGTGTGACTGTTCAAGCGCGGCAATCGCCTTCTTGCGTGCCGCGCCTTTCATCTCGGCGATTTCGGGAACTCGGCTCTCGAAATATTCCTGCTCGCCAAGCTGGACGACTTCCCACGGCGGATTGCCCAGCACCACATCAAAACCGCGGCGCCCGACAACCACGTCGGGAAACTCTAGCGGCCAGTGGAACGCGCTGGCGGCAAAGGCGGCGCTGTCTATCGCCATGGCAAGCTCCCCCTGCACCGTACCGGTTTGCAGCATGGTTCCGCCAGAAACAGTGTTGCGCAGGTGGGCCGTCGTAGGGACGAGCGGCTTGGCCAGGCTCGGCAGCTTTGGCTTGGGCAGCAGGAAGGCAGAGACATAGATATCGCAGGCCTGCCGCAACGCCAGCCAGTCCGGCGTCTGGCGGATGCGATCGAACTCGGCCGCGCGGGCGGCAACTTCGCGCTGGCTGTTCTCAGTCATGCGATGGAACTTGCTGAACTCGCCCGAAAGCTTACCGGGATCGAAGGCTAGCTTCAGCAGGCCGGCATCACGCTCACTCTTGTTCAGTTTGCGAAGGCCGCTGGCAGTTTCCTTGTCGTCCCCTGTCAGTGGCTTGTAGGCTTCATCCGGAATGCCCTCTTCCAGCGCAGCGAAATCGAACACGCCCAGCAGCGCGTCGCCACAGCGTATGTTGCCGTCAAGAAAACCCAAAGGCTGCCCCGGGGACACGGATTCTATCCACAGCGCCACCTTGGCGAGTTCGACCGCCATGGGATTGCGATCAACGCCGTGGATGCAGCGGGATATGACATCGCGCAGCGCGGCCTGCGTCTCTTCCTTGCCGGCGTCTTCATTGCGCAGCTTTGCCACCCGGTCAGCCATGCGGCGGGCGGCACCAAGCAAGAAATGGCCCGATCCGCAGGCCGGATCAATCACCCGTAGATCAAGGATAGCGGCGACTTTATCCTCGGCTGTATCGGCGCCATCTTCGGCCTTTTGCAGCACCGGATCGAGCGCGGAATCGAGCAGCGTTTCAACGAGAGAATCCGGCGTATAATAGCTTCCGCTGGTCTTGCGGTCATTGCCCTTGGCGCCGCTGTCGAGGGTGAAAGCGCCATTTGGTTCAAGGCGAGGACGGATTTCGAGCAGGCTTTCGTAAACGCTGCCCAGCTCTTCTGTTTTGAGGTCGCGCCAGTTGATGCGGTGCGTCACGCCATCCTTGCGGATGAAGCCAAGACAGAAGATCGCGGACAGAAAGCGGCGGTTGGGAATGAGCGCATCGTTCAGCGACGGCGTTTCGCTCTTCGCGAATAAGCCGCCGAGAGCAGGTAGGCCCAGCAATTCCTGGCCATGTTCCAGACTGGAAAGCGTGACTTTCATCGCCTCCCACGCATCGAGGTGCCCATCGCGGGCGACGCGGCGACGCGAGCGTTCGCGCCAGAAGGTGAAGGAATAGCTGTCGGCATAGAGGCTGCGTGCCGCCTGCGGCGTGCGGCGAGGGTGCAGCAGATCGCGGTCCTCGGCCACGGCAAGGAAGATCAGGCGATAGACGGTGCGGAGAAGCTCCCTGAACAGCGATTGCAGAGGGAGTGCACCGGAGCGGATGCGTTCAACCAGCTCAGGATTGGCCTCTACCAACCCCTGACCTAGTTCGGACAGCGCATCTTCGACGTTACGGCGCAGATCGGCGCGGGCCTGGATGCCCTGTTTCATCCCCTCTTCGCGCCAATGTTCCAGGGGGCTTTCAGAAGGCGGCGCGCCCGCTGCGCCAAAACGGGTGGCGTGAGCGACCAGCCACCATGCAGTGAAGTCAGCGAACATCTCGTCGCGGAACATCGCGCCAAGGTCCGCCTCGATCCATGCCGGTCGGGTCAGACTGGCATTGTCGCGCATCAGGCGCACGCGGTCGCCGGCAAAGACGAGGCCCCACAGTGCATGGTCTGTGGCGTTGAGCCAGTCCTGCAACAGTGAAACAGGGCTACGGCGCGGGCGTCCGCCCTCCCCGTCCCCGAACTCGGGCTGCGCTTTGTTGAAAGCGTCGGCGCCGACGACCGGCGCGGCGACGACGACGGGAACACGGCCATCCTTGGCCTCCCAGGCCAGGCGATAGCGGCGGGTGCCGTCCTGATGCTCGACCGGGCCGGCAAGATCGGTGAAGCCGAAGCACTGGGTTAGCAGGTCATGCGCGAACTGTGCGGTTTGCGTGACAGTGGGCGCATCGATCCGGTCATAGTCTTTCCAGATATGCTGGCCGATGCGGAAATAGCGCGAAATTTCATCGCCGAGGCCGGTGCCCTTGGGGCAGCCATAGCTGTCGGCGGTTTTAGCGGTGCGATCGGCAGCGACGATCTTCTGCACCTGTTCGGGAGCGATCAGCCCGCCCTCGATGGTGACGGCGACAAGGCCGAGTTCGGCGGCTCTGGTGGAACGGGCCATCAGTTCGCCTCCGGCACGAGGACATAGAGGCCGATCACGTCGGCGGGTAGGACGGCTTCGACGTCGGTGGTGGCCCCCTCGCCCCGTGTGGCGAACTTCACGCGGTCATGATCCTCTGAAAGCCGGGCCGCACGATCCTGGGCATAAGCGCTGATCGCGACATCATATTCGGGCAGGCGGGTTAGCGCCTGATCGACCTGCCTTGCGATGACGGGCGGCGCGATGTCGCCGCTGGCATCGGGTTCGAGCAAAGCCAGGGCGTCGGGGCCTTGTGCGATGGCGGTATTGTCGCCCATGGCGAAAGCCAGCGCGGTGGCTTCTTCGGCCAACAGTGTCTTTCGACCGCTGGTCGTCAGCTTGAAGCGCAGGCGCAGCAACAGGACGGTGGTGAGTTTGCTCACCGCCGTAGAGCGCCAGGCACCGCAGCGGCCGAGCGTGGCCTTGCCTTCGACACCGCCGGGATCGAGCGCCCCTTCGGCCATGGTTTCGGCGAGCATGGCGACCAGCGGATGCGTGCGGCCGACATGGGCCACATTGGGTTGCAGCTTGTCGGCAAAGCCAATCGCACGCGTGCCCGTCAGATTGCGGGCCGCAAGGCGCTCGCCAAGCTGTTTCGGCAAATCCTCATAGCTGACCCGGTAGTGGCTCCCGACCGTACCGAGCGGCGTATCGATGCGCGCCAGTGCCCGGCGGGTGAACCGCTCTACTTCATCGGGGCCGCCGAGAAGTTCGCGCAGTCGGTGCCATTCGGGGAGAACTTCGTCGGGCTTGAGCGCGGCCTGGGCATAGCGCGTCTGGCTTTTACGCGCGTTTTCCTCCGCGTCCTTCCACTCCATTTCAAGCCGTTCCTCGGCGTCGCCGAAATCGAACAGTCCCTGCGCGCGCGGTTTGCTGGAATGCAGCAGCATCGCCTGCATCAGCGCGTTGGAGACACTAGCGGAATCCTCCGGCACCGGCACGATCACGCCAGTCGCCTGTTGGATGCGCTTCATCTTCTCGGTGATGACCTTGATGACCGCGCCGTCGATGATCGAGTTTGAGCCGAACATCATCACCGACCAGACCGTATCCTCGGGCTGCCCAAAACGATCGACGCGTCCGTCGCGTTGCTGGTGCCGTGTCGGATTCCAGTTGAGATCGTAATGGATCACTGCGTTGAACAGCGACTGGAGGTTGATCCCTTCGGACAGACAATCGGTGGCGACGAGAATGCGATTGGGATGATCCGCCATCGCCTCGACGCGCCCACGCCGCTCCTCGGGCGTCAGGCGGCCCGTGACGATTTCAACTTCGTACTTCCTGAACTGGGCGCGCAGCGCTTCACCGACAGCTTCGGCCGTTGTGATGAAGCGGCAGAAGATGACTGGCCGGGCATCCTTCTTGGCGGTAAGGTCTTTCACCTGCCGGACGAGTTCGCGAAATTTGGGATCATCATCAAAGCGGGCCGCCAGCCCTTCCGCGCGCGTGATGAGGGCTTTCAGCTCGGCCAGCTCCTCGCGGTCCAGTGCAGTCGCTGGTTCAATGTCGGTGTCGGCCAGCTCATCACCGTCGTCATCAAACAGCACTGGCGCGAGCGCGGCTTCCTCCGCCATGCCCCCGAGCCGATTGCGCAAGGCGCTGAGGGCTGCCGCCGGCGACGAGCCGATGCAGCGCATTAGTGCGAGTGTTCCCCAGAAGGCGAGCCGCCGCGCCCGTTCCCCATCGGCACGGGTTGCGACACCAAGGCAATATTCCAGCACGTCCTCCTGGAAGTTCTGGAAATCGCCGGTCAGCGTATAGGGCGCATCCGCTTTCATCGACTTCGCAAAAGCGCCCGCATCCCCCCACTTGTCGGCAATATCGGGGCGGCGACGCTGGACAAAGTGTTTGGCGAGCCGGTCTGCATAGCGGCGCCGTGCGTTCTGATCGCCCGCCTCGGGTCCGTCCGCGAGGTCGCCGTGCAACAGACTGAGCAGGCGCGCATAGGCATCCTGATTGCCGCTATGCGGGGTCGCAGTGAGCAGGAGCAGGTGGCGCGTGGCGTCTTCCGCGAGCCGTTCGAGCAGAGCGTAGCGTTGCTGTGTGCCCTTCTCGCTACCGCCGACGCAGGTGTGGGCCTCGTCAACGATGATGAAGCCAGGACAAGCCTGAGCGAAGCTTTCCCGCCGGCTGTCGGCCTTGATGTAGTCGAGGCTGACGACGGTGTAGGGATAGACGCCGAAGATGGTGTCGCCGAGCGCCAATCCGCGTTCCAGCGAACGGGCGCGAGCCGATGTGACGGCTACAGCATCAATGTCGAACTTTTCCGCCAGCTCGCCGACCCACTGATCCACGAGATGCGGCGGACACAACACGGAGAAGCGCTCGACCTCGCCCCGGTCGATCATCTCGCGCAGGATCATGCCCGCCTCAACGGTCTTTCCGATACCAACGTCATCGGCAATGAGCAGTCGCTTCACGTCGAGCCTCAGCGCCATGAGCAGGGGGACGAGCTGATATGCGCGCGGCTCGACGCCCAAATGCGCGGCGCTGCGGAAAGGCCCTGCGCCGCGACGGAGAGACAGGCGCAGCGCATCGGCCAGCAGACGGGCGGCGTCCTGCGTATCGGGATGATCCGCCGTCGGCAGATCGAAGGTGGCGGGACGAACGGGCATCCGTTCAAGGCTGGGGGCGATGATGATGGCGTCTTCTTCGGACCCCGAAAGGGGCCGCACGCGAACAAGCCCCTCATCCGGCTTACCAAGCACGATCCATTCCCGCCCACGGGCCTGGATCAAATCGCCCGTCTGGAGCTGACCAGTCTGGAAGGCGGGCAGGTTCATGCGGATACTCCGAGCGCCGCAGCAAGGTCAGGCGGCATGGTTTCGTCAGGGGTTGCCGGCAGCGCGATCAAGTCGCGGCCAATTTCGGCGCAGCGCGTCACCAGTGCTGGCGGCGGCGCACCGGGCACGGCCATGACCATCAGCCCCGGCCAGCAAAGATGATAGGTCTCGCCGCCAATGGTTTCCGTGGAGGGCGTCGGCGCTCCCCACTGCGCCAGCGCCGCCATCCATGGATCATGAGCCCCGGCACCGGCGGGAGCATCGGCAGGCCAGTCATTCTCGCTGCGCGCTAGCCGATCGAGCACGTCAATCACCGCAGGATCGCGCCGGTCGATCAGTTCATGATCCGGTTGGTTGTAATAGGACAGCAGGCAGCGGTAGCAACCGGCAACACAAGGTTCGTTGGCCTCGACCAGCTCGCCGTTGTCGCGGCGGTAATGCATCAGGTCGAGCGCCACCTCCGCGACGCGATGCCAGCGCTCAGCGCCGTCCATCAGCCGCTTGAGAACCCCTGCCCCGCCTTCGGATGCCTCATAGAAGAGGATCGCCTTGCGATCGTCGCGGGTCGGTAACGGCTCGCCCAGAAGCTCGCCGGTTTCCAGGACATGCTCGGTCTCTATGGCGCGGATCAGGGCGTGCTGGAGGGTCGCCATCTGCGCTTCTTCAAGGCCGAGCTGGCGATCGAATTGCAGCAGCAGTGCGTTCTTCGTGTCCTCGACCAGAGGCACGATGGTTTGACGAATGGCGCTTTTGGGATCGTCACCCTCATCCTCACCTTTTGTCTCATTCTTGAGCCAGCGGCCCGAAATCGTGTCGATGTCGAAGCCAGTATCTTCCTTTTTGGCGCGGCGGCGAAGGCCGAGATTGACGCGCGATACGCGCGTCTGTGGTCCGTAGCGCAACGCCGCCAGCGGGCTGTCGTCGGACTTCAGCAGAAGCTGGTCCTGGCGCATCGGTTCCCACTCGAAAATCGTGCGGATTTCAAAGCCGCGGCGCTGCCGATCCTCGTCATTGGCCGTAATGCGCGCACCGGGAACGGCATCGACATTCTCGATCCGATAGAGTCTGGAAAGCCGTCCTTCCTCGGTCAGCACATCGCCGCAGGCAATGCAGCGTTCCTGCGTTTCCACGCTATGGGCCGCGCCGCAGGAATGACAGCATCGCACAGTCATCGTCGTCAGCTTGTTGTCGGTGGTCCGCGTTGCGGCAGGCAGCTTGGCGCGATTGCAGCGATAGGCCTTGCCCTCATGATAGACGAGGCTGTTCGGCCCGAACTCCGCGATCGCCAGGAAGCGCGGACGCTGGAGCACCGTCGATGACTTCTCCCCGTCTATGAAGGCGTAGAGCGGCAAGCGCGGGAAATTATAGCCCGGCAGGAAGCCTTCGGTCGCCAGATAGCGATAGGCATAGAAGTCAGAGCTGGTGGACGATGCGCCAGTTTCCAGTAACTGTACCTGACGATCGGCTGCCAGATAGCGGGTTCGCGCCTCTTGGCGTTCCTGCGCTGACAACCCGGTTTGATTGCCGAGTTCACTGGCAGCCTTCCGTTCTTCATGGGCGGAATTGTAGAGTGTCCGCCAGCGCTTGAACGCCGTATTGAATGCCGCTGCCGCGTTGCTCCAGAGCTGGCCGACAAAGTCCGAGGCTTCGCCGATTTCGGCTGCGCCTTCGTGTGGCAGGACCGAGAGGACGACCCGCTCGGCACGTTCACGGGCATCGAAGTCCGCACTGGCCACGGCAAAAGCTTTGTGTAGCCGTTCGCAGACCGGCAGGTCGGTCTCGGTCATATCAAGGTTTTCCGGGATCGACTTGCCCAGCCCCTCCTGCGCGGCAGCGAGCCATTCGGCATGGACATGCGCGGCAAGCAGGTCGCGATTGATAAGGTCGATCGCGGGTGCGCGAACGATGCCGGCGACGAGATCGGTCCGACGCTCGAAATAATATTGGTCGTGCGGACTTTGCGCGGCGCAGTAGGTGATGACCAGCGCGGCCTGTCCGCTACGGCCAGCACGGCCTGCGCGTTGTGCATAATTGGCCGGGGTTGGCGGCGCGTTGCGCAGGTAAACGACATTGAGCTGCGATATATCTACGCCTAGTTCCATGGTGGGTGAGCAATAAAGCAAGGGCAGAAAGTCACGCTTCTCATTGAGAACGCGCGCATCGCCGGCAATTTCCTTCATGCGTTCATGGTCGCTCTTGCCGTACCGGAACCGACACTCACGCATTTCGCGCAGGAGAGAATCGACCTGCGCTGTATGCTCGCGCGCTTCGAAGGCCATGGGCAGCCCGCCAGGTGTGGCGAGACGCGCGGCAACGTCGCTATAGAGCTGGCGGAAGAACGCATTGTCCTGGCTCGGGCTTGGTGTCCCTTCACCTGCACTGAGCTGCAAAGCACTCGGGGCGAGCCGCCAACCGGTGAGCGGACCGGCAGAAAACTGGCGCACGATCTGGTGGCGCGCCGCCGCCATCAGCATCGCTTCGATCAACGGTTCGCGATCGGCAAGCGGCAGCGCCCCCGCCAACTTCGCCAATTCTTTGGCAAGGCCGCTCCGCGCAGAAACCCGGATAATCCTATCCGCTTTGCCGCCCTGTGTGCCGAGCACAAGCGTCGTTTGGCACACAAGATCCTTATTCTCTTCTTCCCGGCTGATTGCCCAGGGATCTTTGAGAAGCTGGCGGGATTTCTGCGCGACCTGCTCGATCTCATTGAGATCGAGCGCATCGACGGCAACGGCGAGGCCTTGCCGCATGGCGTCGAACACCAGACGAAACATTTCGCGCCGAACGTCACTGGAAATTTGGGAAAGCAGCTCGAAGCCACGGCGCTGGCCGTCATTGAGCTGTTCCTGGTCCATGCCGGCGCAGGCGCGATCGTCGCGGGCGAGCATGGTGATGCCCGGATATTCGACGCGCAGCAGGTCCAACTGATTGAGGTTGGGATTGGTATAGCGCCAGCCCCGCCGCAGATCGTTCCAGAGGCGATAGGCCAGCACGCGGTTTACCGCCTTCTTGGCCTCGTCCAGCGCTGCGAAGCTGGCCGGGTTCGGATCGAGCATCCATTCCGCGCGGCGATCGACGCTTTCGGGATCGAAACCGAGCGCGCGGCGCAGGGCATCGCCAAATTGCTCATGGCTTAGACCGTCTTCACCTGCCTTGAGGACAGCGCGCAGCATGGCGCCGCGCAGGAGCGTTACGAAGATAAAGTCGTTGAAGTGTCCGGCCTGGAGCGCGGCATCCTGCCGGTTATCGGTGAAGCCGAGCAGCTTGCGGCGATGCTTCTCAGACGGGATGTGGCCCCGTTCCATCCAGTCGAGGGCAACCGACGTGATGAGCGTTGTGGCTGAGCTGCGACCTTCCGCCGAGAGGCCCGCCAATTTGTTGATGTCGCGAGCGCCTGGCGGCGGCTGATTGCGGCAATGCGGACAGAAGCGGAATTTACCGGGGAAGAACCACGAGCGAACGCCATGCTCATCGCGCCGCCCGTTAGCGCCCAGCATCATCAGGCGGCCGTCATGCTTGCCGCGATGTGAGGATTTGAGCCGCGGTTCGCCCGATGCCGTCAGCTCGATCCAGTCATCAGGATAATCATCAATGGATCCGGCAAAATTCAGATCACCCTTGGCGTCGGGCACGAGAAACCCGTGCTCCGCCCCGCTTTCATCAACCCCGTCTCGTGGGGTCTGATCGATCGGACGTGCGATGACGGCGCCATCATCGTCAATGGTGACGCTATGCACCTCCTGTCCGCATTCGCGGCAGAAGAAGACCGGATAGAGGCGGGCCTCGCTATTGTCGCGGTCGAACTTTTCCGCCGCCAGCGCCACCCGCCGCTTTCCAGCAGCTTCGAGCGTCGCATGTGCGTGGCCGGCGCCGGACAGGAAGCGATGCAGCTTGAACGCCATGAAGGCCTGGTCGCGCTCATCCTTGAAATCGCTCATGGCGATCAGGCGGTCCTGGAGGGCCGTTCGGCAGGCTTCCGCCTCGATCCCCGTCTCTTCGGACAGGCGGTGCGATGCATCAGTGAGGGTCGAAGGCTTCGCCCGCTTCAGCGTTTCGCCGACCTCAAGACCGATATTGGTTTCTATCCAGATCGCGAGGGGATCGACCTTGAACGCCTCTGCCGTGGATGGAGCGTCAGCGGAGTTGACGATCGCAGATTTCAGGGTCGCCTCGTTGGCGATGCCTTCGGTGCAGCGCCTCAGGCTTTCGGTGATGACATCATCCGGATGCACGGGGCTGCCGAAAAGTGTTGTGCCGACAGACGCCACCGCCTTGCGGCCCGCATCCTCATCCCCGGACGCCATGGTCGCCGAGGTGCCGACGCAGAGCATTTTCTTCGCTCCCATGCGTTCGCGCACTCGTCGCACCAGCAGCGCAACATCCGCCCCCTGTCGGCCGCGATAGGTATGGAGTTCGTCGAGAACCAGAAACTCCAGGCCCGCCATATTGGCGATAACCTTCTGGTCGAGTTCGTCCTGCCGGGTCATCAGCAGTTCGAGCATCATGAAGTTGGTGAGAATGATGTCCGGCTTTTCCTCAGCCACGCGCTTGCGCTCGGCTTCTTTCTCCTGGCCGGTGTAGCGGGCGAACGTTGGCTTCATCCCATCGGAAAGGCCGCACTCCCCGATGAACTTCTCCAGCTCCTCCTGCTGCGAATTGGCGAGCGCGTTCATCGGGTAGATGACGATCGCCCGCGTGCGCTGGGCCTCGCCGGCGCGGCGCGCCTTCAGGATGCGGTCAATGATCGGCACGAAAAAGCATAGCGACTTGCCCGAGCCGGTGCCGGTGGTGACGATATAATTTTTGGCTTGGAGCGCTTTCATGAGCGCTTCGTCCTGATGGCGATGCAGGTTGATCGGGCTGCGCCCGGCTCCCACGGCGAACACCTTGGGTAAATCTGGATCAACCACGCCGTCCTTGGCAAGATCGACGAGATCGCGGCCTTCGAGGAAATGGGGGTTCAGACCGATCAGGGGTTCGGGCCAGAATTTCTGCCCGGCGTAAATCGCGTTGACCTGTTCGCTAATGTCGTCTGCGCGGATCGAAGTGAACGAACGCGCGAAATTTTCATAACGCTTTATTAGGTCAGTATCGAGATCAAAAACGTTCACGCGTCCCCCTCGCGACATGGCAATCAAGTTTCAGCCAAAACAGCACTTTCCTGTATTTTTCGATACTTAAATTATCATCGCCTTTGTCATTCTCGCATGCCCGTACTCGTGAACCAAATCCTGCGTAACTCCTAAATCGTTCAATGCGAGCGCCAGGCAGCAGGCTCAAAGCTGCACCCGCGTTGCAGTCAAATGCCGGAATGCCCGATCGCGGCAGGTTAGCAGGATCACCTGCATTCGCTGAGAGGCTTCCTCCAGGATTTCCGTCATCAGATCGAGCCGGCCGTCATCGGAATAGACCAGTGGGTCGTCGAGGATCAGCGAAACCGGCATGCCCTGCTCCAGCAGCATGTCGGCAAAGGCGAGGCGGGTGAGGACCGCCAGCTGCTCCTGCGTCCCCTTTGAGAGCGTTCCGCAGGCTTCGCTCAGGCCGGATCGCGTGACCGAGGCCAGACCGAGTTCTTCATCGAAGCTGAGGTCGGCGCCGGGGAAAAGGCGCTCGACATGAACGCGAGCGCGCTGGGCCACTGGGCCAACGAAGGTTCGAGATGCCTCTGCGCGCGCCTCGTCCAGCACATCCTTGAGCATTTTGACCGTGGCCGCCTCTTCGTCGAGCCGAGCCAGCGCTTGCGTTGCGGCATCGGCTTCTTCGGCTGCAGCTGCGGCCAGGCTCGCCAGACCTTTGCCACCCTCGCTCTCAATGATCGCCTCAAGGCGGGCGATATCCTTTTCGAGGTCGCTCCGCCGGGTTTGACCAGCCCTTGCCCGGCCATCGATCGTTTCGATCTTGCGGTTGATCGCCTGCACATCATGTGCGGTGGCGTCGCGCTTCGCTTCGGCCAGCTTGACAGCGGCCTGGGCAACATCCTCCCGGGCTTTGGCGATGACGTCGGCAAGCCCGGGAAAATCGGGCTTCCCTTCGAGCTGAGCGATGCGATCCGATGCATGGGTCTGGTCGCGCTCCGCGCCCGCCTGCTTGGCGGCAAGCGGGCGGTCCCTATCCTCTATTTCTCGCAAGTCCTGAACGGCTTGGTCGTGCAGGGTTTCAGCGCGCACCGCAGCCGTTTCCGCCTCTTCCAGGCGTCGGGTGAGCTGATCGGTCGAGATCTCGTCTTCATCAGACGCCGGCGATTCCGCTGGGGCACCGGCCACGAACAGCTTGAGCGCATCCGGGCCTGCCGCGAGATCCAACAGCGGCTGCGCCGGCGTGAGGCCGGTAATTTTGGTTTCGAGCAGTTGGACAGTCCCCTGCGCGTCGCGCGCAGTATCGTTTCGCGTCCGGGCCGCAATGAGGTCGGCCACATCCCATTCGGCTAGTTCCAGTTCCTGTCGCTCGAGCAATTCGGCGAGACGGGCTTCCGCACTGGCTGCCGTTGCCGGCGGACGGATGACGAGGATGCCCCCGCCCAGGGCAATCTGCGTCTCACCGGTCAAGGTGCGCGGGCTATTTGGTGTCAGGGGCTCGCCGTCCATGGTGATGCCCGTAGCGTCGCCCGTAAGCTCGATTGTGGTAGCGCCAGCATTGACGGCTGCCCGCGCCTCCGCGACAGCGCGGTCATTGGCTTCCAAGCGAGCGAGCGCCTCAACCGGAATGACACGTGCGGCCTGATGGCGAGCATCGACCAGCTGCCTTTCAAGGTCGAGCAGATCGGTGCACCGCTGGCGCGCATCGGCGATCGCCGCGCGGCGCTGACGCCCAGCGAGACGTCCCTCCCCCTCGACAAGCGCCTGGCGGGCTGTGGCGCGCTCATTACGCGCCTTGTCGAGCGCTGCCTTTGCGTCAGCGACTTTCGTGCGTCCCGCGTCCAGCTGACCTGCAAGCTGATCGCGATCGGCGGTGATTGCGGCCAAAGATTCACCAGCGGCCGTCAGCGCTTCCCTCGCCGCCTCGTGCTGAGCCTGCAGATCCTCGAGACGATCGAGGTTGGTAGAGAGATTTTCATGTTCAGCTTTGCGCGTCTCCAGGATCTGCGCGGCAGCCCTGGCGATCTCCAGAGACTGAACGAGATTGGCGCGTTGTTCTTGCTCGGTCTCGTCCGTCAGCTCCCGCTCGATAACCTTGAGTCGGCCGCGCGCTGTTTCCAGATCGCTGAAGCTCTTTTCGAGCGCATCGAGCCGCGTGGTCGCGTCCGTAGCGACTTGCCGCGCCTGCTGGTCGCGATCCCGCGCCGCTTGCCAGCGTCCCTTCGACTGCGCCTTTCCAGTCGGCGTCCAGTAAATGTCATACTGCTCATCGATCCGCTTTCGGACGCGCTCATAGGCAGCCCCGCCGACGATCGTCCCAACCTCCGCCTCCAGCGTCGCCTGGATGCTGCTGCGCACGATGCTGCCGGGTGCCGTCACTTCGAGCGCCTGCGCCTGCGGAACCCATAGCAGACCGAGCGCGCCATAGGTGGCCGGGTCACCGCGCTGACTGCTATCCTTGACGAACCCTAGAAGCGTCTGCAGGCGATTTTCGGCCTCCTCGCCCTGCGCCCGACCCTGCGGTCCCGTGACTTCGACTTGGGGGCCTTTGAGAAAGCGCTTTGCGATTTTCCAGCTTTCGATGCCAATATCGAAACTGACTTCGATCTCTGGCGCGACCGCCTCGCCATAAGGCGCAAAACTTTGGGCGAGCTGATTCTTCGTGGCATGGCGGACGAAGAAAGCCGCACGCAGGGCCTCAAGGATCGTGGATTTTCCACTCTCGTTGGGCTCGATGATGATGTTGAGCCCCTCGCCCAGCCCTTCGATCGTCAGGGGCTCGCGGAACTTGCGGAAATTGTTGAGGCTGATCCGCCGGAGTTGCAGGCTCATGCTTGGCCTCCCCGATGATATTCGACAAAGAGCCGCTCCATTGCGCGCCGCGCTAACATGGCTTCAGTCCCGCCGGCTGCGATCGTCTCGGTGAGTTTCTCAGCCGCTATGCCGAGCAATCCCTCGACCTTGAGATCCGCCAAGTCCTGCTCGCCCGGCCGGCCGACAAGATCGTCCGCCCGGACATCCAGGAAACGGAGGCGATGCCGCAGGTCATCTTCGAGCCGCGACAGGATCTCGACGCGGTCGGCAAGGCTCGTGATGCCTGCAAGCGAAAGGCGCAGCAGCGTTGCCGCAGGATCGATAGCCGAGAGCAGCACGTCGCACTCCGCCGAAAAGGCGGCCGTGTCCTGCAAGGTCCAATCTCTGAGCAGCCATTGGAAGCGGCCGGTGCGCAGGGGTTGCACCTTCGGTTCCACTCCCGGCGTAAGCTCGACCATCAGGGCATGGCCCGGCTCATCGCGCTGAAAACCGTCGGTTTCGGGGGTGCCGGCATACCATGTGCGCGGCTCAACCTTGAGCGTGCCATGCCAATCACCGAGCGCAAGATAGTCGAGATTGGACCGCTTCGCGCGATCGGGTGCGATCTGGTTCTTGGTCTCGCCGCGCGCGGTAAAATCGCGGATGGAGCCATGTGCAAGGCCGATACGCAGCTTCGCGCCTGGCGTTTCCATGCTGTCGAACAACTCGGTCGGATCGTCGAGATGGTGACGATGGAGGAGCGGTGCGGGTAGCAGCCAGACCCCTGCTTCCATCTCCTGCGCGATGGGTTCGGCGAGCAGGATGATATTGTCCGACGCTTTGTGACGGACGCGGTCCCACAAACCGCCGTTGCGGGCATAGTCATGATTACCCGGGAGCAGCCACCAGCGGCAGGGATAGCGCTGCATCCGCGAGACTGCCTGGACGATGACCCTATCTTCGGGACCTTCGGTATCGAAGATGTCGCCCGCGACGATCACATGCCCCACCTGCTGGGCTGCAGCGACCTCGCCGATCCGGTCGATGGCGTCGAAGCGCGCTTCGCCAAGCGCCGCGCGCACCTCGGGCTCGAACCGGCCGAAGGGTTTGCCGAGCTGCCAGTCAGCGGTGTGGAGGAAACGCATGGATCAAGATCCCGTACTGAGAGGCGCAGAAAATGGCGGAAGGGCACAGAGCGTGTTGACGAGCCGCATCTGCTCGATGCTGGTGCAGTTGGCCTCGCGTAGGCGGTCGCTGCCAAAAACGAGCGCAAGCGCTTTAGCTCGTGAGACCGCGACATTGATGCGGTTGAGCGAAAAAAGAAACTCCATGCCGCGGGCCGTCTCGTCGGCCGAGGATGCCGTCATGGAGACAAGGCATATAGGGGCCTCCTGGCCCTGGAACTTGTCGACCGTGCCGACGCGGATGCTGCTCGGCAGCCCTGCCCGCAGCGCGTTGACCTGTGCGTTATAGGGGGCGACGACGATGATGTCGCCGGGGCCGATAGGGCGCGTGGCGCCGTTCTTGTCGGTCCAGCTCCCTTGCAGGAGATTCTCGATTGCCGCTCCGATCGCCGCAACTTCCTCGGCGGCAATCTGGGCATTACCGGCATGAGCAACCGAAACCCAATATGCGCCGGCCGTGGGCCAGGCCGTTCCGGTAACCCTCTGGCGCTCGGTATCGCTATGGCTGGCAAGGCGTCCCTCGTAGACCTGGTCTGAAATGAAGTCGCAAACTGCCGGATGCATCCGCCGGGTCTCGGCAAGGAATATGCCCCGATCGGGCGGGACGGTGGCATGCTCGCCCAGCATCCACTCCAGGCATGACAGGTTGGCGGGCGCAGGATGCGCGCCCTGGATGACCTGAGGCAGCTGGCGCGGATCGCCGACCAGCACGATATTGCGCGCGGCACGACCCATGGCGACCATGTTGGCGAGGCCCACTTGTCCAGCCTCATCGACAAACAACCAATCGAAGCGCTGCACATTCTCATCGCGCGCGAAGAAGAAGGCCGTGCCGCCGACCACATTGGCGCGGGCGAGGATCAGGTCATCATTGGCCGTGGCGCGGTGAACGGGACAATCGCTGGCATAGCCATCATCGCCTCCGGAAACTTTGTGGGCAAACGACACGGGAAAGGTGCCACCTTCTTCCTCGCGAGCACGCAGGCAGCCGAGCAGGACATTGCGGATCGCTTCATGGCTGTTCGAGGCGACGGCGACCCGATGTCCCGCTCTGACCAGCGCCAGGATCACCCGGGCCGTGACGTGCGTCTTGCCCGTTCCCGGCGGCCCCTGGATCGGGAGCAACGTCTGGTCCATGGCGTGCGCCGCGGCAATGGCGCCCGCCACCGGTTCCCCGCCGCAGAGGATATCGCCGTCAATGCCGTTCAGACGCGGGGCGGCGCCCGACAGCAGATCATCGACGGCAGACAAGCGCCGCGGCCCGCATTGATCCTCGATGACGTCGCGAACCGCTGCGGCCAACACCTTGGTATCGAGCGGCCAATCCGGATGCAGGGTCAGACGATCGGCGAGCAGTTCGGCCCTTGCCACACCGACCTTCAAGGTGATCGTGCACGCATCGCGATCCAGCGCCTCAATCGCAACGGTTGACGGCGGCCCGTCAATCCCGGGCACAGTGGCCTTGCCGCCTTCGCGCAATTTGGTTTCCTGAGACGGAAAGCGATAGGTGCGCATCACCGAGCGCTTGATGGGTTCGATCCCGGATATCGCCTCGAGGCCCGCCAGGGCGTCGAGATCGTCGACAAGCTCTTCCTCATCGCGCGCCGCGCTGTCGAAAACCGTCCACTGGGCAGGCTTGGCTTCACGCTTGTGGAACAGCCCCAGATTAAACAGCAATTCCTGACGTTCTGGGGCCAAAGTGGACGCCGCCAGGCGATCGCGCAGCGCCGTCGTTTCCTCGTCTTCGATCACCTCCTGCTCGGCCGCGTCTTGTGTCAGCACGGGCCAGGGACCATCGGGCCGGATGCCCACTAGCCAATCGCGCAGAAGCTGGGTCGACTGGCAGTCGACCCGATTATAGTCCTCGATCTCATCGAGGATTTGCTGATCGCCCGTCTCGCGCCAATTTTCATAAGCAACGACCGACCCGCCCGCCGTCTTGACCTCGCCCTCGCGCTTCAAGCCATAAAAGGCTTCCAGTGCCTTGATGGAGTAGCTCGGTTCGGAAGCAATCAGCGCGCCGCGCACGACCGCATAGAGGTCGACAAAGCGCCGTTCGCGCATGAGCCGGTCGAGAAAGGCCTCGCCAATGCCATAGCGCGTGGTGAGACGCCGCAGCGCGGTGATCTCATAGGGCGCATAATGATAGATGCGGGCCTCCGGATAAGCCGTGAGCCGATCGCGAAAAAAGGCAAGCAGCCGTTCGAGCGCTTGCGCTTCGGCGGCATGGTCATGGGCCCAGAAGGCATGGAAACTATCATCGGCCCACACGCCGTGCAGATATTCAAGGCCTCCCTCATAATGGGGGTCGCCCTCGATGTCGTAGAAGAGATCGCCCGCCTGCGGCCGAGGGAGCAGGTCAAAGCCTTTGCCTGGCTGTGCCGGACGCAACTCGAAGGCGGGTTCGCCGGTTTTGCGCGCGTGCTGCAATCTTGCCTGGCCGACAAGTTTCTCCGCCGTCGCACTCGCAACGCCGCGCACCGGGCCGTGATGCCGAGCAAGCCCGGCCATGGTTTCGATGCCGGACGCCTCCAACTTCTTCACTTGGCCGCGGGTAATATTGGCGACCTGGAACAGGCTGTCCTGGCTGGCGAGGGCGGCGTCGCAATGATCGGCCCATCGGCAGAGCGAACAATCCGCGCAAGGGATCGGCCGCGTCAGTTGAGGGGAAGCAACAAAGGCCTCGAGCTTCGCCCGCGCACCGCGCGCATAATAGGCATAGTCGGCCAAGCGCAGCGTCGCGCGCGTACCATCGCCGAGCTGCACATGGGCATGCTCCGGCATCACGCCCTGAATCTCCGCCAAAAGGTCGGAATAGAGCACGAGCTGCAACACATGCTTGGGATGGGCTTTGCGCTTGAGCTTGGTGTCGGTCACTTCGTAGCTGAACGGCCCCAGCAATGATGGTCGCTCGACCCGCTCGAGAAAATCGGACCAGCCACCCCACCGCTCAGCCAGAAAAGCCCCTTGGAAGATGATCTGCGAGCCCAGCGCCAGGGCCGCTCGCGTCTCGTCCGCGTTCTGTGCAAGGTCGCCACGCGCGATCTCGACTACTCCATGGCCCGCGTCCTTCAGCGTCACCAAATGGGCGGCCTCATGGGCATCGCCCTGTTTCTGAAGCAGCGCGGCATCCTCGGTATCTTCCCGGGGGGTGAGCGGCTCGCCGCGCATATAGGCAAGATCGAGCGCCGTCGCATGCGCACAGCCGACGAACCGCATTAGGTCCGTCGCTGAAAACAGGATGGTGTTCCCGATCGTCCTCACTTGGCCCCCTTCGATTTGCCCTGCGCCCCCGCGAGGGAATCACCTCGACAGGCGTTACCCTGATCCTTAGCATGCGAGGGTGTCAATCTGTGACATGGACATGCAATGACTTTCGCCAAGGCTAACGATCTCCTGCGCCTCGCCCAGCTCGCCGCCTCGCGGCGCTTGGGCATCAGCCTTGAGGAAATCTCTCAGGAATTTGGCATTTCGCATCGTACGGCGCAGCGCATGACCAGCGCGCTGGAGGACAATTTCGCAAATGTCGTTGTCGTAGAAGATGACGATCGCCGCCGGCGCTGGCGGATCCAAAGTCCCATCCCCGAGCGGCTGCAACCGCGCCAGGAAAACACCATCGAGGCTCTGGAAATCGCCGCCCGCGCGGCCCGTGACGAGAACCGGCTTCGCCATGCCCGCGCGCTGGAAGATCTAAGAGACAGCCTGATCACGCGCCTGTCCCCGCGTGATGCACTGCGGTCCGAAGCCGATGCGGAGGCGGTCCTATCGGCTTTGGGCCAAGTGGCGCGGCCAGGTCCAAGGGTCGCAATGAAGCCTGAGGTGACCGACGTTCTGATCGAAGCTCTGCGCGGACCGTTCAAGATGCGCATTGTCTATGGCGACACCGACGCAGAAACCCGGACGGTCGAGCCGCATGGGCTCTTGCTGGGATTGCGCAGCTATCTCGTTGCGCGTCAGGCTGACCGAGGCGAGAATCTTCGCCATTTTCGCCTGGACCGCATTCATAGCGCCGAATGTCTCGATGAAAGTTTTCCCATCCAGTCCGGCTTTTCCTTGAACGATCATGCGGCGCAGGCCTTCGGCGCCTATCAGGACCCCGCCCAATATGGCGAGGTCGTCTGGCGTTTTCTTCCCGGCGCAGCCTCGCGCGCGGCGGAATTCCAGTTCCATCCCAACCAATCGGCCGAATATCGGGACGACGGCAGTCTGATTGTCCGGTTCAAGGCCGCAGGCTGGCTGGAAATGGCCTGGCATCTCTATCAGTGGGGCGACAAGGTCGAGGTGCTGGAACCGGCGGGGTTGCGGGCGCTGGTCGAGGGTCATGCGCGCTCCGACTTCCCAGCCCTGCCTTGATTGATCGATTTGTGTCGCCCTCGGTGGCGGCGGGTTTCAGTTGAGTTCGGCGAGGAAGTTGGTCGAGATAGACCTGGACCGGCGGCGCATAGGCAATGCCGTCGATCCTCTTGCCCACCGCGATGTCGTGCTTGCTGGCATCTTCGATGACGCCGAGATTCCAGCCTTTCGATACGAGTCGAGCATTGGGCGCGAGAGGACCTCGCTGTGCAGCCGCCCGCCCTGCATCCGGCATTTGAGCTGCGAGATCGCGGAGAGGTACGGCGCATATGCCTGCGCTGCGGCCTCCGTCGTCACGGCATATTGCGCGCCGACACGCTCATCTCCGTCGCGCTGATGCACGGAAGCGCCCGGCAACGCTGCTACGGCGCCGCACAGCTCCTCCAGCAATTCGCGCTCCTCAAGCTCAAAGATTCGCATATCCGGCGGTATGGCAATATTCACTGTCCAGCGAATTTTGTAGAAACGGATCTTTGTTTCGGAATTGCGGGCAATCGGAGAGGCATTCAACGTCGATGGTGTTTCAGCATTTCGCTGAAACCGGCATTCCGGTAAAATGGAAGCCAGCCACCCTTGAAGGCGGCGGAGCGCTATCCGTTTGGCAGCCCCTGCCTAAGAATGTCTCGAAGAATTCGGCACGGACAAAGCCAAGCAGTCGCAACGGCACAAGCATTCCTTCTGGCCCCTGCAATCCAACTGCGTCAATTCCGGTCCCAAGCAGCTAGTGCATCTTCGGGATCGAGCAACGACAGGGCAGCCCCCTCCCTTGTCGCTGTTTCGGCCTCTGCCCCGGCATCGTGCCACTTCCACAAGACAAGGTTCGTGCCACCCTTGTTCTGGACAGACGGAACCAACGCACCCTCGGCACCCGCAAGGGTCAATTCCTCTGCGAGCTTCCAACTGGGAGGAATGCCCTTCTCCACCATGAATATCTGTCGCCATAAGCATTCGGTGATCGCCGGATCTGTCCCGCGCAGATCGGCAATGGCGTTGGCGGTAACATCATAGGCGGCCAGCGTGCCGGGGCGCACGAGCTCCTGATGCATCTCGACTATCGCAGTCACATAGTCCGCGGAGAGGTAGAGTGCGGGCATGCCCATGGGGTTCCAGCGGCCGCCAGTCCGGTGTGATCCGCTTTCGAGTGGGCGGCGCTGCCAGCGCACGCCAAGCATTCGCCAGTAGCGACCCTGCAGCGGCGCCAGCGATGTCATCAGGAATAAACGCCCTCGTCCATGCTATCGAGCGTCCACAATACCGCCTCGGCCTTGCCCTCTTCTACCAGTTCCTCGGCCGTCTTGCCAAAGCCGGGGATAGGCTGGTGGCGGAACCAGATGATCGCCCTGCCCTCATCGCCTGCAAGCTCGGCGGCGCGAGTGATGATGCGCGCAATTTCTCCCAGCTTGGCCTGCACGGCAGGACTGTCAGGATGCGCCGTCATCGTGTTGCGATTGAGGTGGGCAATCCGCGACAGGCGCGTCATCGGCAGTCGCAAGCGCTCCGCCATGCGGCGCGGTGCGATCAGGTCGCCGTCACGAATGTCATCTAGAAAAGCAGCAAGCATGAGTGCACTCCTTGCTTGATATATGCACCTATCTGCATTTCATTTCAATGATTCTGACGATCAAATGGGTATTTTCAGGCCCAATGCCGATCGAGCAGGCCTTCAAAGCCGTCTCTGCCTCCTCACGAGTGCCGCCCCACTCGGCCGGGTTTGCGAAAGTGAGGTCTGGATCTGCTGGAAGTTCCGTTGTGCCATGCCCAGGATCAGCTCAAACACGCGCCTGACCCTGCCTCCGGCGCCGCCTGGAACCTGCCCATATCAGAACAACGCGGACATGACTGGAAATTCCTTTGGCGTTGGCACCATCAGCGGAGGGGTTGGCTGCGGAATTTCATCTAGCATATCGCACATATGAGAGGTAGGATTGCAATTAGATGTTTCATACATCACGAGGACTCAATGATCACATCACAGCAAATGCGCGCGGCGCGTGCTCTTCTCGGTATCGACCAACGCCAACTGGCTGCTCTGGCCAACGTCTCGCTTCCGACGATCCAGAGAATGGAGGCGTCGGACGGGCAGGTGCGCAGCGTGGTCGATACGCTGGTGAAGGTGATCAACGCACTGGAAACCGCCGGAATCGAGATCATCGGTGAGAATGCGACCAGCAACGGCGCCGGGCGCGGGGTCCGGCTGAAGGATACCGCAGCGGGAAGTCAGCCGAAGCGCGTGCCATCGATGCTCTACGATCAGGCTGGCGAACCGCAGGCCGAAAATGAAGCCATATGATGCGCGGCTGACCGCGTTCACGCCGAAACTGGTAACGGTTCTCGGCGAGGGATATACGTTCGATCGGCTGCGGCGGGACAGCATTGCGGGGCTGACGGTCGCGATCGTCGCCCTCCCCCTCGCCATGGCTTTGGCGATCGCGAGCGGCGCGACCCCGGACAAGGGATTGATCACGGCCGTCATCGCCGGGTTCCTCATTTCGGCGCTTGGCGGTTCGCGCGTCCAGGTGGGCGGGCCGACAGGCGCGTTCGTCGTCGTCGTCTTCAACGTGATCGCCCAGCATGGCTATGACGGGCTCCTGCTGGCGACGCTGATGGCGGGCGTACTGCTCATTGTTGCGGGCTATTCCGGGCTCGGGAGCCTTGTGCGTTTCATCCCGCAGCCAGTGGTTACCGGCTTTACCGCCGGGATCGCGGTGATCATCGCTTCAAGCCAGGTGAAGGATTTCCTGGGCCTGTCAATGAAAACGGTGCCCGCGGACTTCATACCCAAGTGGTCGGCCTATTTCTCCGCGCTGGGGAGCCTGCAGCTCGCCACTCTTGCAATTGGCGCCGGCTCCCTCACGCTCATCATCGCTCTGCGAAAATGGGCCCCGCGCCTCCCCGGCTTCCTTATCGCCGTCGTGCTGGCGAGCGCCATCGTCGCCCTTCTGCATGTCCCGGTCGAGACGATCGGATCGCGCTTCCCCGAGCTTCCCACCGGCCTGCCCGCCCCTGCCCTGCCGGAGATCTCGTTTGCCCGGCTGCAAGCGGTGGCGCCGGCCGCCTTCACCATAGCGTTCCTCGCCGGGATCGAGGCGCTGCTCTCGGCCGTTGTGGCTGATGGCATGATCGGTTCCCGGCACCGCTCCAATCAGGAACTCGTCGGGCAGGGTGTCGCGAACATGGCCTCGGCCGTTTTCGGAGGGCTGCCCGCGACCGGAGCCATTGCACGGACCGCGACCAATATCCGCGCCGGCGCGGTGACGCCGATCGCCGGCATGCTGCACGCCGTCTTCCTGCTCCTGTTCATCCTGTTCGCCTCGAAGCTCATGGCCTTCGTACCGCTGGCCGCCCTGGCGGCGATCCTGTTCATGGTGGCTTGGGGGATGAGCGAACACCACCGTTTCCTTCAGCTCCTGCGCATGCCGAATGGCGACAGGAGCCTGCTGTTGCTGACTTTTGGACTCACGATTTTCATAGACCTGACGGTGGCGATCGCGGTCGGCGTGACGCTGGCATCGCTGCTGTTCATGATGCGGATGAGCCGGACCGTCGAGATCGCGAGCGATAGCGAAGGCGCCGCCTCCGATGCCGAAGAGGAAGAACTCGACCAGCGCACGGCCTTGCCGGCAGGTGTCGAGGTGTTCCGCATCGACGGTCCCATCTTTTTCGGGGTCGCCAACGACCTCATGGACACGCTGAGGCGCATCGGGTCCGCTCCCAAAATCATCATCCTGCGAATGCGCCGGGTCCCGTTGCTGGATGCAAGCGGTGTCGCGGCAATGGGCGACATTGTCGACCATGCCGAAGTGCTGGGCATCCGGGTCATCCTTTCGGGCGTGACGGCGCAGCCGATGGAGATGCTCGAAAGGGTATCGCTCGGCCCCTCGAGCAGTCGGGTTTTGCATAGTGCGAATTTCGCGGATGCCGTGCGGCTTGCTTCATCCCTCACCGTGGAGCCGGCCTCCACGGCGCCGACACTCCATTGATCACCTCTCTATTATCCGGAAGGAACCCAGGATGAGCGATGCAAACGACGAGTATGTCTATGATGACGCTTCAGGCGAATGGCTCCCCGCCGTCGAGGCTGCGGCGAAGGCCGCGGCAGCAGACTTGGTCGAGGTCCTGGATTCGGCAGGGAACATCCTCGCGGACGGGGACAGCGTCATCACGATCAAGGATTTGAAGGTCAAGGGGGCCGGGCAGACGCTGAGGAAGGGCACCGTGATCAAGGCGATCAGGCTGACCGGCGATCCGCAGGAAATCGACTGCCGCTACGAGGGTATCAAGGGCCTGGTCTTACGAGCCGAATTTGTGCGCAAACACTGAGGCAGTGAAGACGCGTTCTCACCGCCCCGACAGTCGCGCGGGATATACCGATCTTCGCAACACTCAGGGTATTTGCGGCGTCCGTTGGTAGAGGCGTTCGATGTCGTTTGGCCTGGCGAGATCATGGCCCGGGCTCATCACGGCGGCAGCGCCAGCGGCAATGCCGAAACGGAAGGCTTCGCCCATCTCCCAGCCAATCGAGATCGCAAACAGCATGGCGGACAGGAAGCTGTCACCGGCACCAACCGCGCTTTTCGCCTCGATGGGGGCAGCTGGCAGGAAAAGCGGTCCGGCGGCGCTGGCAAGGATCGCGCCTTCATGGCCCATGGTCACGGCGACATGGGCGGCTTGTCCGGATCGAACGATTTCGAGTGCCGCATGGGCGATTTCGTCGGGATCGCCGAGTTCGAGCCCGGTCAATTGCCGCAACTCGCCGATGCTGGGCTTCACGAGAAAGACGCCGCCTTCATCGAGGCCGCCCTTAAGTCCCGGTCCTGAACTGTCGAGGATGACGGGAATATTGCGCCGGCGCATCAGCGCTACGACCTGACCGTAGAAATCGGCGGGCATGCCGGGCGGCAGCGACCCGCTCAACACCATGAAATTGCACTGCGCGGTTTCAAGCTGGTCAAGGCAGGCCTGCCACTCGGCGGGCTGGATGGTCGGCCCCGGTGGAACGAAACGATATTCCTTGCCGCTTTCGAGCTCGAGCACGGCGGATGCGACGCGGGTATGGCCCGCAATATAGATGCGATTGTGGACGAGCTGATGGAGGTCGAGCAGGCCGTCGAGAGCATCGCCTGTGGCACCGCCCGCCATATAATAGCTTCGGGCATTGCCGCCGAGGCGAACAAAGACTCGAGCGACGTTGATACCGCCGCCGCCTGAGCTGTAGAATTCGGATTTGGTCCGCATCTTGCGCGTGTGGAACATGCGATCGACTTCATAGGCGACGTCGATCGTCGGGTTCAGCGTCAGCGTGGCAATGTTCGTCATCCCGCCATTTGAGCGGGCTGGATGTATTCCAGTCTATCCGCAATATCCCCAATTCGTTCCGCCGGTGCGGCATGCCAAGGTAGCCCTGTCGGGCGTCGCAATCCCGCTGATGCCTGGCGTCGTTCAGGCCCTCCTCTCAAGGCGCAAAATGCGTTCGTCCGTTCCGCCATCATCACACTGGTCTCGCTATCCGTGATTGCTTGCGTTCTGGAACTGTCCGGGCTTCTCGATCGCGCTATTGCAGCAGACGCGAGGCCCCGCGAACGAGGCGATGCGAGGGGGATCTGGCTGCTACCCTCTAATACCACGGTAGAAGTGCTGATGTTTTTCCGTTTTGATGAACGATCCAGCAGGTGCATGTCGGTGTTCGCTAAGGAAAATCTCTCATAGCGGGAGCATTGCGCGTCACTAAGGTGTCACGGATCAGGACCCCGCCAATTTGGAGCATGTGCAGTGACGAATAACGAGCCCAGGATCACCTTCCACGGCGCCGCGGGGACAGTCACAGGCTCGTGCATGGAGCTTGAACATGACGGCCGCGCGATCCTGATCGATTGCGGCCTGTTCCAGGGACCGCGGACGCTCGAAACGCTCAATCGCGAGCCGTTCTCGTTCGATGCACGCAAGATCGCCGCGGTCGTCCTCACGCACGCACACATCGACCATAGCGGTCTATTGCCAAAGCTTGTCGCCGAGGGCTTCAGGGGGCCGGTCTATGCGACGCCGCAAACGCGTGATCTTCTCTACCACATGCTGCCTGACGCCGGGCGCATCCAGGAAAGCGAAGCGGAGCGGCGTAACCGCCGCAAGGATCGAAAGGACGAGGAGCCGATCGAGCCGATCTATACCGAGGCCGATTCCAAGGCGGCCTATGATCAGATCGAGACGGTCGCGCTGAACAAGTGGTTCCAGCCCGCGCGGGGCTTCACGGCCCGGTTGTGGAATGCCGGCCACATTCTCGGATCGACTTCCGTCGAGATGCAGGTTGGCGAAACGCGCCTGCTCTTTTCCGGCGACCTTGGCCCGGATCACAAGGCCTTTCACGCCGATCCCGAAGGACCGGCGGGGCTTGACCATGTGATCTGCGAAAGCACTTATGGCGACCGGGCCCGCGAGGATCTGACGATCGAGCAGCGGCGTACGCTCCTGGAAGCCGAAATCAAGGCTGCGTTGACGCGTGGCGGCAATCTCGTCATCCCGGTATTCGCGCTTGAGCGGACGCAGGAGTTGCTCCTCGACATTGCCATGCTCATCAACACCGGCCGTCTGGCGCATCCGCGGGTATTCATCGACTCTCCCCTGGCGACGCGGGCGACCGAGGTGTTTGCAAAGCATGCCGGCGAGCTCGAGGACATGGGTTCGGGCGAGATCTTTCATCATCCGTCCTTCCACTATGTCCTGAACGCTACGGAATCGATGCGGCTCAACAGCCTGTCCGGCGCAATCATCATGGCGGCTTCGGGGATGTGCGAGGCCGGGCGCATTCGCCATCATCTGCGGCATAATCTGGGGCGGCGGGAGTCGACGATATTGTTCGTCGGCTTCCAGGCGGCGGGGTCGCTGGGACGCACGATCCTCGATGGCGCGAACCGGGTGCGGATCTGGGGGCAGGACGTCGCCGTCCGTGCCCAGATCCGCAGGATCGACACCTATTCGGCGCATGCCGACCAGCAGGATCTTCAGCGATGGATCAAGGCGCGGCAGCCGATCGATGGCAGTCTTTTCCTGAGCCACGGCGAGTCCGGGTCGATCGAGACGTTCCGCCGACTGCTGCAGGCGGATGAGGCGGCGACATCGATCATCGCCCCACAACTGGGCGAGACCTATGCGTTGCCTGCGCGCGCGTCGGCGCGGCGCCTCAAGACAGGCGACCCCGAACTGCAAGGCGCGGTCGGGCGCGACTGGCAGAATGACTACGCCGATTTCTCGATCCGCCTCAAAAAGGAGCTCCAGGGTATCGAGAGCGCCTCGGCGCGGCGCGAAGCCCTCGCGCGGATGTCGGAGGTCCTTCGCTCGTACCAGGACCATCGCGACAAGCGGAAAGCGAAGAACGGCTAGATTTTCCTAGCGGCGCGGCGACGGGGATAATCGGATCAGGCCTGGAACGGATTAGGGAACCTACTTATGGGCGCGCCTTGGCGTGTCTTCTATTACGTTCGCGTGGAAACCAACGGAGTAAGACATGTCGAATACACCGCATACCTTGGGCGAAGAGTTCCCGGACCAGATGGACAAGATCCACGCGCTGAAAGTTTCGGACCCGATCTTTGCGCAGCTGCTCGCCGCCTATGATGAAGTGAACGACGAGATTCATGTGGTCGAAACGAACGTTCAGCCGACGTCGCAGGATCGTGAAACCGAGCTCCGCAAGCGCCGTCTGGCGATCAAGGACCAGATCGCCGAAGCGCTTTCACAGCCAGCCTGATCGGTCGAGAGGAGCCGGTCGCGCTGCGTCCGGCCTTCTTCCACATGCGCCTTGTGAAGAGGCGAACGAGGGGAGCGGGAGACCGAACCCCACCCGCGCCTTGGTTGAAGAGCGGCAGGATCGGGATTTTTCAAGGTTCTTGTCTTTCTGGGTAGATTCAGCATGTGGAAGGAAGCCATTGCAATCAGCCTGTTGCTGACGGGGGCCGCCACCTTTGCGGCTGCCGGGAGCGCGGGAGAGGTGTCTCGAGGTCACGACCTGGCGGAGCGGCGATGCGCGAGTTGTCATTCCATCGGCGAAACCAATGCGAGCCCCAACCGGCTCGCACCGCCGTTGCGAAATCTCTACAGGCAATATCCGGTCGATGCTTTGCAACCGGCGTTCCTGAATGGTCTTGAGGTCGGTCACCGTGATATGCCGCGTTTTATCCTGACGCCGCAGGAGGTGACGGACATCATCGCGTTCCTTCATGACCTCAACCCATGCCGCAAGCCTTCGTCGGATGACGCGGCCATGGCGCAGTGTTTCGCGCCCATGGAATGATGAGATATGCAGCGCCAGCACAGGGAAGCTGGATAATCCGGAATTTGGAGGGAGCCAGCGCATCACCGCCGCCCCCTCCTTGGCCAGAAGGACGCTTTGCGCCGCCCGCCCTCAGCGCGACATCAGGACGGGAAGGCTGACGTCGTCGATCAGGTCGCGCGTGACGCCGCCCAGCAGGATGTCGCGCACCCGCGAATGGGCGAAGGCGCCGATGGCGAGAAGATTCGCCCCGGTATCTCTCGCGAAGTCCTGAAGAGCCACGGAGATGCGCCGGCCGGCTGAAGCGATCACATGAACGTCGACCTTGAATCCATGGCGCGCAAGGTGGCGGGCAATATCCGAGCCGGGTGCGGGTCCGTGGCCTTCCGCGGTGGGTTCCGGATCCACGCAGACGACGTCGATGACGGCGCCCGGATCCGCGACGTCAATAAGGTCCCGCGCGGCGCGACGCGCCTCGCTCGATGCATCCCAGCCCAGAACGGCGCGCCCCACGCGCTCCAGCTTTGCATGGTCGGGCAGGACCAGGACGGGTCCGCCCGATCCGGTAACGGCGGCCTGCAGGCTCCGGCGGCGCAGTTTCCGATTTTCGAAGGCGGAAGCGCCACCGATCAGCAGGAGGTCGGCATAGCGCCCTTCAACACGTGACGCTCCCCCGAGATAGGCAAGGGTGTCGGCGACCGGACGGATCTCGACCGGGATCGGCGCGCCTTCCACCGCGGCCTTCACCGATTCCGTGCGGCGCTTCGCTTCGTCATCGATGCGATCCAGGATCACCGGGTAATAGTCAAAGGGTGGCAGCACAGCGGCATTGTCGAAAATGTCCATCATCAAGGATATTGCGAGATGCGCCTCCTGTGCGGCGGCGAACGCCGTTGCGTCCTTGATGAAGCCGCGGGCCTCCTCCCCATTGTCGACGATTGCGACGAGGTCTTTCAGCATGTTTCCCTCCTTCTCGGTTGATCAAAATCTTCACTTGCTGGGTGCGGTGGATGTCATGTGCGCTGTATGATCAGGTAACTGAGATAGGCTGCGTAAGCGCTCACGAAGAGGCCGCCCTCGAACCGCGAAATCTTGCGGCTGCTGACGAAAATCGGAATGCAGAGCAGCGCTACTCCCAGCATGACCGGTATGTCGATGCGGATGAGATGGCTGCTGACATCGATACCATCGGCCGGAATGAGGCAGGTCACCCCAAGAATCACGAGGATATTGTAGACGCTACTGCCGATCAGATTGCCGATCGCGATGTCACGCTCACCCCGGATCGTCGATATGATCGTGGTCACGAGTTCGGGTGCCGAGGTACCGATGGCAACGATCGTCAGGCCGATGAAGGCGTCCGATACATTCCAGAGACGTGCGAGATCGACAGCACCTTCGACGAGCCAGTCGGCGCCGACAACGATGATGACGAGACCAATCGCGAGCATCAGCATCTCGGTCGCCGCCTGACGGTTGGCGAGGCGCCGGGGCCCGAACTCACGGGCGAACTCCAGCTTGACCTTAAGGCTCTCTCGCCGGGCCGCGCGGATGACCGCCAGCGTGAATATCACGCCCATGGTGACGAGCACGAGGCCCTCCAGCCGCGACAGCGTGCCGTCCCAAGCAAAGGCGAGCAGCGTGGCCGCGGCAATGACGATCGCGGGGAGCTCTAGACGCAGGGTCTGCATCTGGATCGCCAGCGGTTGCAGCGCAGCGCTCAGGCCAAGGATAAGGAGGATGTTGACGGTATTGGTGCCGGCGATGTTCCCGATCGCAAGTGAGCCGTTGCCCTGAATGGCGGCCTCGATGCCGACGGCCAGCTCCGGCGTGCTCGTTCCAAGCGCAACCACGGTAAGACCGATCAGCAGGGGGGAAATGCCAAGGCGCGCTGCCAGTGCCGCGCCGCCTCTTACGAGCAGTTCGGCGCCGGCGATCAACGCGGCAAGCCCGACGCTAATCCAGACGATCGCATGAGTCATCGAAGATCAGTCTGCCTTGCGCTTGGCGGGATCGGGTACGAGAAGCACGTCGCCGGGCACCGCATCGATGATCTTGCGCGCCGTGCTGCCGATCAGGGTTTCATAGACCATGCCGCCGCCATGGGTGCCCACCACAGTGAGATGGCGCCGGGAGTTCTCGGCATAGTCCCGCAACAGCGCCTCGGGCACGCCATGTTCAATCATGTGGCTGACCTTGCGGGCGGCGTCGGGCGTGAGCCCGGCTTCGGCCAGGAACTTGTCGGCCGCGTCCTTGCCATATCCTTCGAACTGCTTTTCGACCTCTGCGCGGCCAAGATAGCCGGCAAAGGGCACGTCATAAGCGTGAAAAAGCGAGAGGCCTGTATCCGGGAAAAACCGGATGGCTGTTTCGAGCGCAACGCGGGAGGATTCCGAAAAATCCGTCGCGACGAGCATGGTGTGATAAGGTTCGAAGGCGCGGTCGCGAACAATGAGGACCGGGACAGGAGACTTGCGGATCAGCTGGTCGACCGTGTCGCCAAGAAACATCCGCGCCAGCAGTTCGTCGCGGGCGATGCCGGTGACGATCAGTTCGGCATGGGATTCCCGGGCTGCCTCGAGGACGACCTCGGCCGGCGAGCCGGTTTCGACATGGACGGCGATGTCGACGTGCGGATCCTCGCGCACCAGATCCCTGTAGATGCGGTCGCGGGCCTTGCGGACCGGGTCGGGCGGCCGCCGCCAGGACGGCAGATCGCGCAGGCTCCCGAACAGGGTCATAGTCTCAGGCGGAGCGAGTGCGTGAATGACGGTGAGTTCGGCCTGCCACGCCCTGGCGACGAGCAGGGCACGGTCGAGCGCGCGGTCGCAGCGATGGCTAAGGTCGGTGGCCAAGGCCATGCGCCTGGGGAAAGTGCCCTCGGTCATATTTCATCCTCCTAGGTATTGAGTTCCTTGAACCAGCCCAGTCGCCGCATGACGTGCTTTTCGACCTCGAGCAGGAGCATGAGGGCCACGCCGGCAATCACGAGCAGCGCAAGGTCGGCGACGGTGAGCGGCCGCGAGTGGAAGATCGCATGCATGAACGGGGCGTAGGTGAAGAGCGCCTGGCCAAGAACGAGGATCGTGATCGCGATCAGTACGGCGGGGGTTCCGATGGCGCCGCGCCAGGTCAGAGACGTTGTATGCAGATAGCGGACATTGAAGAGGTAGAAGATCTCCGCGACGATGAACATGTTGACGACCATCGTGCGCGCAACTTCGAGGCCGCGCCCCTGATCGAGCGTGTAGAAGAAGATGCCGAGCGTGACCGCGGCGAACAGCACCGACACCAGCACGACGCGCCAGAGGAGGAAGGGTGAAAGGAGAGGCGCGCCCCGCTCGCGCGGGCGGCGCTGCATCGCACCTGGCTCGGTCGGCTCGAAGGCGAGCACCAGGCCAAGGGTCGCGGCGAGGATGAGATTGACCCACAGGATCTGGGTTGCCGACATCGGCAGGGCGAAGCCCAGCAGGATCGCTAGGACGACCGCCAGCGTCTCACCGCCGTTCGTGGGGATTTCCCAGGAAATGACCTTTCTGATGTTATCGTAGACGGTCCGGCCCTCGCGCACGGCGCTGACGATCGATGCGAAATTGTCGTCGAGGAGCACCATGGAGGCGGCTTCCTTCGACGCCTCGGTCCCCTTGATGCCCATGGCTACGCCGACATCGGCCTGCTTGAGCGACGGCGCATCGTTGACGCCGTCGCCGGTCATGGCGACAATCTGGCCTTGCGCCTGCAGAGCGCGAACGATGCGAAGCTTGTGCTCTGGGCTGGTCCGGGCGAAGACCGAGACGCGGTTGACGACCCCTTCGAGGTCCCCATCCGAAAGCTTCTCGACATCCAGGCCGGTCATCACCTGCGGATCGTCGGCGAGATCGAGCTGGCGCGCGATGGCGAGTGCGGTTGCGGCATGGTCGCCGGTGATCATCTTGACGTCGATCCCGGCGGAGCGGCACTCGGCGATCGCCTCCTTCGCTTCAAGGCGCGGTGGATCGATGAAGCCGACAAGTCCGAGCAGCTGGACGCCCGCCATGACGTCGTCGAACGAGATCCGCACTGTATCCGATGGCATCTCCTTCGCGCCAAATGCGAGGACGCGCTCGCCCTCGTTTCCAGCGTCAGAGATGGCATTCTCCCAATAGCCGATGTCTTCGGGCAAGGTCATTGCGAAGAGGGCTTCGGGCGCGCCCTTGACGAAGAGGATCATCGTTCCGTCAGGTCCGCGGCAGAGCGTCGCCATGAAGCGGTGCGCGGCATCGAATGGAATTTCGTCGAGCCGTTCCCATTCGGAGCGCTCCAGTTCCGGATCGACGGCCGCCTTCATGGCCAGGGCGAACAGCGCTCCCTCCATGGGATCGCCTTCGACGCGCCATTCCTCGCCGACTTTGCGCAGCGACGCATCGTTGCACAGGAGGCCGCAGCGGATCAGCGGCATGGAAGCGGCCATGGCCTCGGCCTGGTCGCCGACGCCCGCAATCTGGATATGGCCCTCCGGGACATAGCCTGAGCCGCTGGCGAGCATGGTGCATCGCGCCGTGATGATCCGGCGGGCCGTCATTTCGTTGCGCGTCAGTGTACCCGTCTTATCCGAGCAGATCACGGACGTGGCGCCGAGTGCTTCGACGGCCGGAAGCTTGCGGATGACGGCATTGCGAGCCGCCATCCGGCGCACGCCGATGGCAAGGGTGATGGTGATGACCGCGGGCAGACCTTCCGGCACGATGCCCACGGCCAGGGCGACGACGGCGATCAGGGCATCGACCCAGTCGTAGCTCCGCACGAGGACAGCGAAAGCGAACAGCGCCACCCCCCCTGCCAGCACGAACCAGGTGAAGCGGCGGGCAAACTGGTCGATCTGCGTCAGGAGGGGCGTCGCCATCACCTCGACCGACTGGATCAGCGTGCTGATCCGTCCGATCTGCGTATGCACGCCTGTCGCCACGACGATGCCGTTCGCTTGCCCGGCGGCGACCAGAGTGCCGGAGAACGCCATATTCTGCCGGTCTGCAAGAACCGTTTCCTCGGGCAGCACCGCATCATGCTTTTCGGCCGCGACCGACTCCCCGGTCAGCAGAGCCTCGTCGATCAGGAGGCGGCGGGCGTGGAGAAGCCTGAGATCGGCCGGGACACGGTCGCCCGCTTCGATGAGAACAAGGTCGCCCGGGACGATGTCGGAAACCGGGATGGTCTGCCGGACGCCTTCCCGGATGACACTCGCTTTCGGCGCGATCATCTGCTGGATCGCTTCGAGCGCCTGTTCGGCCTTCCCTTCCTGAATATAACCGATGATCGCATTCACGATGACGACGGCCACGATGACCGCGGCATCGATCATATGGTCGAGCAGCGCGGCTGCGAGCGCGCCGGCGAGCAGGACGTAGATCAGGGTATTGTTGAACTGGGCCAGAAAGCGCAGCAGCGGATTGCGCCGGGATGCCTTGGGCAGCGTATTGGGACCGAAACGGGCAGCTTGCCGGTTGACGTCCTGAGCTGAGAGGCCGGCCAGTTCCACGTCGAGGATCCTGGCGATCTCATTGCTCGGTAACGCATGCCAGCGCATTTCTTCCAAATCGACGGGCGCCGACATCAAGCTTCCTTCAGATAGGTTCAGGCTATGGGAATTGGGCACAGGGAAGCACGGTTCTGACGTCGCTTCTTTATGTTCCTGAGCTGCGCTCCGATGCCCTCCAGTTCGATCCACAATCGGGGTCACCTAGCTGGAGGGGCCGGGTGGTTCGCAATCCGGTTATATCCGTAGCGCCGTCACCGTCCTCGGCCGATAAGTAAGTTTGGATTAGACAAGTGCGTATCGTCCGCAAAGGCTATGCAACCCCTCATGAACCGCCGTCTGGCAATCCTCCGTTTGCAGGCGCATGGTGGCCGTTTGATGACGCGCCTGATCGCGAAGGCTACCGGGCTTGATGTCAAAGCAGCCCAGGAATCGGCTAGCTGCGTCGCGAACGGGCCCCACGGGATGCTTCTGGATGCGAATTGGGTCGGCATGGGATTTGCGCGGATGACGCGCGATGCCGGGCCCGCTAGGAGCGACCATAACTACGACCGCATTTCAACACAGGAAGGCCAAGTCCATGAACAACACTGATCTTGCCGAAAAGATCGCCGCCGAACAGGGGATCACCAAGGCTGACGCGCGCAAGATCGTCGATGCGGTGTTCGCAGGGATTGGCGAGGCTGCGGCCAAGGGCGAGGAGATTGCGCTCAACGGGTTCGGCAAGTTCAAGGTCAAGGACAGCCCCGCACGGGAAGGCCGGAACCCGGCCACTGGCGAGCCCATGACCATCAAGGCATCGCGGAAGCTTGGCTTTTCGGCCGCGAAGGCCCTGAAAGACAAACTCAACCCCTAAGCCGGCCCGGCCACTGCCCTGTTCAGCCGAAGGCGAGCGAGCCTTGCCGTTGCTGCGGAGGAGATGGCCGGACCTCACCTGCCCGGAGAAGTTTTCGAGCGGTCGGCGAAAGCGTGTAGACCGCTTGGCGTTGACCGCCTCGATTGTGGTGATCGACGCGGTAGCCCTGATAATGCCTGTGCAGGATTCCTGCACGCACGAGGTCGGATACCGCGCGGCTCACGTTCGTCTTGCCGGATGCGCGAACCCGCGTCCGAACTTCCGCATCGATTTCGCGTTCGGCGTCTGCGGGGTTCTGGGGTAGGGTTCCCGCCGCCTCCATCTCCTGGCGAACACGATTGGCCAGAGCCATCCTGCGCGGGTAGCTGCTGCCCATCGGGACGAGGGCGTCACACAACCACTCCCGGATGGGGATGGCGCTCCCACCGTCGATGACAAGCGGGCCGGCGCTGCCATTGGGCCCAGCGATCTTCGCAATCAGATCAAGGATCATGTAGGCGTAGCGAGGCCGCGAGGAGCTTTTCGAAAGCAGTTCGACGAGACCGGGCATATCGAGCGGCCTGGCATCACGATCAGATGTGAGGCGGGTCTGGAGCATGCGAGAATCATGCACAGGTAGAACGAAAAGTGAATCCCTCCATTGACCCCAAGTAACATTTGTCGGCTGTGACACTTTACCAGCTGGTAAAGTGTCACAGGTGCCGGTTTGCGATCAGGATTAGCATGATTCATCCCAGTGCCGCGGCCATAGCAAGGGCGCCTCCCGGAACTGCGAAAGTGGAGCGCCGCTCCTAGTGTGAAAATAGCAGGGGGAGCGGTGCGCCACCAAGCAGGTCGCGGGTGACGCCGCCAAGGATCATTTCCCGTAGACGCGAATGTCCGTAGGCGCCAAGCGCAAGCATGGCCGCGCCACCGTGGCGGGCGGCCGTCACGAGCGCGTCGCCCTCTGCCTCAAGGCCGCCGCGGACCGGCACCACTCTCGAGACAAAGCGATGCCGGGCGAGATGACGGGCGATGTCGGCGCCTGGCTCCGATCCGTGACCCTTCACCGTTGGTTTCGCGTCGAGAACGAGGATGTCGATCTTGGCCCCTGGGGAAGCAAATGCCGTCGCGTCGCGCAGGGCATGCGTCGCTTCCCGAGTGGCGTTCCAACCGATCGCGATATGTTCGATCGCTCGTGCCTTGTACTCGCCCGGAACGATCAGGACGGGGCGTCCCGATGAAAACAGGATGCTCTCGGCCGTTTCGCGACGGATCGGTGGGTGATCATAGCTGTTGGCCGGCCCGAAGAGAATAACGTCGGCATAGCGGGCATAGACCGCCGTCTTGACGAAGATCACCGAGGGTTGGTCCGAAATCGTGCGGACCTCGACATTGGTGGAACCTGCGAGCGTGGCGATGCGCTGCTGCTTGGCCTCCACCGCTTCGGTGTAGTCCTGCAGGAAGGCGTAGGGCCGCGCAATCGTCAGGGCGTAATCAGCCGATGGAAGCGCCGAGAGAATAACCACGGAAAGGCTGGCGTTGTGAAACTCGGCGAAGCCAAGAGCGTCTCGTAAGAACTGTTCGTCCCTGTCACCGGTATCCACAACCGCGAGGACATCCTTGATGGCCATATTTTCCTCCAGCTTGTAGAAACTTTCTACCCAGCGCCACCGTTCGGTTCATTTGGGTGTATTACGTAATCGCTTCGCATCGATGGTCGCGACCTGGCCTGCCAGCGCGTTACCGAGTATCGCCGCAAGCGCGATCGCATTGCTGGAATGCGGGATGCTGTCGGTCGTCACCAGGCGGCAGCCGAGATCCCGGAGCATCGCTTCGGCATCAGATGCAAAGAGGCCATGGACCGCGAGGCAGATCGGCGCGGGGAACCCCTGCTCGCGGATTTCCCGCGCGGCGTTCGCAAGGGTATGGCCCGATGAGATGACATCATCGACGAGGACCGGCGTTCGTCCCTTCCAGGCCGAGAGGTTCGCTGCCGCAATGATGACATCGCGGTCGCCCCGGCGCGTCTTCGTGAACACAACGTGCGGCGCACCGATATGCCCGGCTATGGCGCCCGCCCATTGCTCGCTCTCGCTGTCGGGGCCTATGATGAGCGGCGCCTCGACATTATCGCGGATCCATTCCGCCAGAAGCGGCGACGCGGCGAGCGCCTCGGTTTCGATCGAATAGATCTCCTGCAGATTGCCGTACCGGTGCAGATGAGGATCAACCGTGACGAGCCCGTCAAATTCGGAAGAGAGCAGCTGGGCGAACTGGCGCGAGGTTAGCGCTTCGCCGTCATGGAAACGGCGATCCTGCCGCATATAGGCAAGATAGGGCGCCACGAGTTGGACGGATCGCGCACCGCTCTCGCGCAGCAGCCGCGCTGCGAAGAGCAACTGCAGAAACTGGTCATCGGGGCGTGCGAGCGTACACACCACCGCGGCGTCGCGCCCGGCAACGGCCGAATGGAGGCGAATATAGCTCTCGCCATCCGGGAAACGGCGCAACGCAAGCTTCCCGACCGAGCATCCGACGCGCTCGGCGATGGCGTTGGTCATGCGCTCGTTCCCGGGCATCGGAAACAGCATCATTGTCATGGCACGATCACGATCATGTCCGAATTGGAAGCGGCGTAGGTCAGGGCGTAGGCCATCTCACCCCGCGACTGGGCATGAAGGGTCAGCAGAGGTTGGCCGGCGATAATATCGTCGCCGAGGCTGACATGCAGGCGCATGCCCGCTGCCGGTACGTCCGGAGCGCCGGCAAGCTTTGCCAGACGGGCAATCCGGCGATTGTCGATGTGCGTGACGCGGCCACTATGGCTTGCCACGATCGGGTGGGTCAGCCTGGCCGTGGGCGGCGTTCGCATTCCGCCCTGAGCGTCGCATATGCGCTGGAATTTCTTCCAGGCGCTGCCATCGGCCAGCGTCTGTTCGGCGAGCGCCCGTCCCGTCCCTGCCAAAGCCACCTCGCCGATTTCGAGGATGACGCCCGCAAGAATGCAGACGCGATCGCGCAGATCCATGGGCGCGTCCGGGTCTCCCGTTAGAACGGCGAGGACATCGCGCGCCTCGAGCGCGGGGCCGATAGCCCTGCCGACCGGCTGTGTTCCATCGGTCTGGACACAGCGCGTGATAAGGCCGAACCGGCCAGCGACGGTGGTCAGCGTCGCGGCAAGACGTTCGGCGGCGTCTGCGCTGCGAACCTTGGCGGTTGGTCCGACAGGGATGTCGAGCACGACATGGGTAGCTCCCGCCGCAATCTTCTTCGACAGGACCGAAGCGATCAATTGTCCTTCGGTGTCGATGTCGAGCGCGCGCTCCACGCCGATGAAGATGTCATCGGCAGGGCTCAGGCGTACCGCCCCGCCCCAGGCAAGGCATCCGCCTTCGGAGGCCACCACGCGTTGCATGGCCTCGAGGTCAAGGTCGACCCGGGTGAGCGTCTCCATGGTATCGGCGGTCCCGGCCGGGGACGTAATCGCGCGCGACGATGTCTTGGGCATGGTGAGGCCGCAAGCCGCTGCGATGGCGACAATGATCGGCGTGGTCCGGTTGCCGGGAAGACCCCCGACACTATGCTTGTCGACGACGATCTCGCTCGGCCAGCGCAAACGGTCGCCGGCGTCGACCATGGCCTTGGTGAGAGAGTAGGTCTCGTCCTCGTCAAAAGGCAGCGCTGCCGTCGCGGTAAGGAAAGCGGCAAGATGCACATCCGAATAGCGGCCGGCGACAACATCTTCAACGATGCTCCGCAGGGCGGCGGCATTCAGTCTGTGCCCATAGATACGCTGGCGGACACAGGTGATCGATTCGAGTGGTGGCGCATGGCCGACCTGGACGATGGTCCCTTCGTCGACACCAAGCGCTTGCCAGGCGGCTTCAGAGAGACCGATCTCGTCTCCCGCGAGGAACTCGCCATCGACCTGGAAGAGCGTTGCGGCGATCGGCCGGCCACTATTGCGGATATAAATCTGGGTGTGCGCAGCAAGGCCTTCAGCATGACAGACCGGGCTGTCGCTCCGCATGACGGCGACCAGCTCATGATGCGTGTGAAGGCGCAAACGGCGCGCGCGCGCGAAGGACGGCTCGACCTGGCCTGGGACATCGAGAACATGTTGCGCCTGCAACGGAGCGGAGCCGCCGCCCGTAGAAACCTCCTTCACGTGGCGATGACCACCTTCAAGGCTTGGGAAACGGCCGCGTTCGAGAAAGTCTCATAGGCGCCCAGGATATCATCGAGCGCAAAACGGTGGGTAACGAGTTGCTCCGGCTGCAACCGCTTTGCTTCAACCGTCTTGAGAAGCATCGGCGTGCTGACCGTATCGACAAGACGCGTCGTGATCGTGACGTTGCGCGACCAGAGCTGTTCCAGATGGAGGTCGACTTTCGTGCCGTGCACGCCGACATTGGCAATCACCCCGCCCGGCGCAACGAGTTCCTCGCACAGACCGAAGGTCGCAGGCACCCCAACCGCCTCGATCGCGGCATCGACTCCCTTGCCTTCCGTCAGGTCGCGAACCAGGTTCACGACATCTTCTCGCGAGCTGTTGAACGTATGCGTGGCGCCGAACCGGCGCGCGACAGCAAGACGGTTGTCGTCGAGATCGATCATGATGATGCGGGCCGGCGCGTAGAACTGCGCGGTGAGCAGGGTCGCAAGCCCGATCGGACCAGCACCTACGATCGCCACGCTGCTTCCCGGCGCGACCTTCCCGTTGAGAACCCCGCATTCATAGCCGGTGGGCAGGATGTCGCTGAGCATGACGAGCGCTTCCTCGTCCGCTCCGGCGGGTATCGGATGGAGGCTGTTGTCGGCATGAGGAATGCGGACGAATTCCGCCTGCGTCCCGTCGATGGTATTGCCCAGGATCCACCCGCCGTCGGCACAGTGCGAATACATCCCGCGACGGCAATATTCGCAGCGCGCGCAGGAGGTGATGCAGGAGATCAGGACATGATCACCAGCCTTGAAGCTGCCCACCGCAGTGCCCACCTTTTCGACGATCCCGACACCTTCATGGCCGAGAATCCGGCCCGGCTCGCAAGTGGTGACATCGCCCTTGAGAATGTGCAGGTCAGTGCCGCAAATCGTCGTTTTCGTGACCCGCACAATCGCGTCGGTCGGCGCCTGCAGGTCGGGCTTGGGGCGTTCGTCGAGGCTTTTCTGGCCAGGACCGTGATAAACCAGGGCTTTCATGGCATCCTCCATTCGCAATCTTTCACGATTGCCGATCGTCAGTGTACGAAGACAATCGGCAATCGCTGGCGCGCGAGGAGTTCGCGCGTCACGCCGCCCAGCACAAATTCCACGGCTCGCGAGCGCCCATAGCCCCCGATGACGAGCACGTCAGCGCGCTGCTCGAACGCGAAGTTCTGCAGAGCATCTGACGTTCCATGCTCCGCTGAAGCAATGGCGTGCACGGCAGCATTGTGGCCATGGCGGGTGAGATGGCGGGCGATCTGAACTCCCGGCACGGGCTGGTCGGATTTATAGCCGTCAAGTGCATCTACGATGACGACATCGACCGCCGCGCCAGGTTCGGCCAGATCGAGGATCGCCCGTGCAGCCCGAAAAGCTTCAAGCGACGCGTTCCATCCAAGCGCGGCATGGGTGATGGGCGCCGGCTTCCAGGTCCCCGGCATCACCATTGTCGGCACGCCCGCGAACATGAGCGCCTCGGTGATGTGGCGGCGCAGACCATCGCTCTGCCAGCCACCAAGTCCGGGGATGAGGGCGATATCGGCATGCTGCCCTTCCTCCTTGGCAAGGCCGGGGAGAAGGCCGGGTGCTTCGAACAGCGCGTGAACCTCGACGTGAACCGGCGCGCCTTCCGCACGCTTGCGAACCGCCGCGACATGCTCTTTGCGTTGGGCGTCCGACACCTCCATGGCTGTGGCATAGGCCATCGGATCGACTGCTGCCGCCCAGGCGAGGTTTTCGGTCACGACGACGATCGTCAGCGCCGCGTCATAGAGACCCGCATAAGCGACCGCCTGATCGACCCCTGTCAGCGAGGAAGCTGTGCCGTCGACAACGGCGAGCACGTCCCTGATCGATGTGTTCTTGCTCATGGTCGCATCATCGTTCCGAACGATCGGCGTCGCACTCCGTAACATTACCAAGGGCCGCCCAGACGCCGGCCAGACCGCGAACTGTGCTAGAATCGTTCCTGGCGTTGATAATCTCCCGGTTCTCCGGGGAGGAGAACGGCCGCGCCGACCAACGCCCCTGCGCGAAGGCGCTCAAGGGCAATGTTGGCGTCGACGAGGGGGAAAGCGGTCGTGACCGACTTAACCCGAGCCTTTTGTACAACCTTGAAAAAACTCGTCCCGTCGTCGCGGGTGAGATTTGCAACCGAGGCGATCGTACGTTCGCCCCAGAGATCGGCGTAGGGGAACGCAGGAATGTCGCTCATGTGGATGCCGGCGCAGATGACCCGCCCGCCCTTGCGGGTAGCGCGGAGCGCCGCAGGGACCAGCGCGCCGACCGGCGCGAAGATGATCGCGGCATCGAGCTCCGCAGGGGCCGGTTCGTCCGATGATCCAGCCCACATGCAGCCAAGCGACCGCGCAAAGTCCTGGCCTTCGCTATCGCCCGCTTTGGTGAAGGCGTAGACCTGCCTGCCCTGCCAGATGGCGATCTGCGCGATGATATGCGCCGCGGCACCAAAACCATAAAGCCCGAGACATCGCCCATCGCCGGCGGCACGCAGCGAACGCCAGCCGATCAGGCCCGCGCAAAGCAATGGTGCCGCCTCTTCATCCGAATAGATGTCGGGGATATGAAAGCAGAAATGAGCGTCGGCAACGGCATGGGTCGCATAGCCTCCGTCTCGCGTACATCCGGTAAAGCCGGGCGTGTCGCACAGATTCTCACGCCCGGAGCGGCAATAGTCACAGCGCCCGCAGCTATGCCCCAGCCACGGAACGCCCACCCGGTCACCCGGCAGGAAGCCGGCCACCCCTTCTCCCAACGCGGCGACGATCCCGACAATCTCATGGCCCGGGATAATCGGAAGCTCGGCGGTCACTTCACCGTCGACAATATGGAGGTCAGTCCGGCAGACACCGCAGGCGGTCACCTTGACCAGCAGTTCCCCTGGTCCCGGGTCTGGAAGCGCGCGGGCGACAAGTCGAAGCGGACCGCCCACCGCGCCGAGTTCCATCGCCCACATATCCGTCATCGTAAGGCATCCTTTCGAAGGTGCCATAATCAGTCCATCATTGAAGCTGCTTTGATACAATGACGAGGGTGGCATCATCCGGATAGGCCTTCACCGTGAAACCTGAATCCCGCTCCACTTCGATCGCCTTCTGGTTCAGCCGGCTTTCGACAGCCTCCAGCGTGCGGCAGCCCCGCGTCTTCGCATGATCCGCGGCGCGGTTGAGAAGCGTCCAGCCTACGCCTTGATGCTTGTAGTCCGCGCGAACCGCGATCGCGACTTCAGCACGCTCCCCCGCTGGTTCGATCGCGATCATGGCTGATCCAACTAGCGCCCCGTCATCGACGAAGGCCAGGAAATCCTCCGTCTGCTTGTGGTCGACATCGATCATGGAGGCGATCTGGTCGTCGGAGACCCTGAGCATTGCCGTGAGGAAACGGAAGCGCAGATCTTCGAGGGTGACCTTGTCGAAAAAATCTCTGAGCAAAGGTCCGTCGTCGCGCGTGACCGGCCGCAAGGACAGGCTCAGCCCCGATCGGGTCACCACCTCGGTGAAGGACGGGATATCGGACATACGATCACCTCATCTTCGATGTTGGTCCATGCGGAAAGGACGATACGCTTCCGGCACCATCGGGCGCGTCGTTGCGCTTACGAGCGCAATTCCGCAGCATGGTCAGCCAGGCTGACGAATCCTTTGCTGGCGACGCGATCGGGAGGATAGCCGAGCGTTGAACTCAATGGGCTTGGGAAGTTTACGTAACCGAATCCGCAGCTCGCCGCCTGCAGTGAAGTGACAACGGTGATGGCCCATCCACCGGATCCATCTTACACCATTGCTCGCTTAGGCTCATGAGGAGTACAGCTTGATCAATCCGTCATTCGTCCAGAAGGGTCCGGAGAATGTCGGCCCGGCTGATGAGTCCGACCAGCTTGCCGTTCGAAATCACCGGCAGTCGCTTGACGCCGTGCCGCTCCATCAGGCCGATCGCATCGGTGAGCGAAACATCGCCGTCGACCGTCACCAGCTCGGTCGACATGAGCTCTCCAACCCGCGTTGAATCCAGTGCATCCCTGCGGACTTCCCGCCCAGCATCGAACAACGAGTCCAGCCGAAACGAATCCGTTGCCTTCCGGAAGAAATCGCCTTCGGAAATGAGGCCATGAAGTTCGCCGTCCCGATCCACCACCGGCAACGCGCTGATGTTGTGGTTACCCATGCATCGGATTGCTTCCGCCAGGGAACTTTCTGGGGTGACGGTGGCCGCCCCGAGTGTCATGATGTCGCTCGCTTTCATGCCCTTGGTCCTTCCGCTTTCAAATCCTGATCATCACTGAAGTCCTGCAACCTGACGATCGGTCTCGTATAGGTTCCGTTGCTGGTCAGGTTCACTCCTGAGGGCGACGGTCCTTTTCATGACAAAGGTTTTCCCGCGTCCCGCGCACTCGGAAAATGACGGTTCGTGTCCCTTTCGGCTCAGGCATTGGTCTCGACATTGTTCGCAGCCGGCACAGCAGCAGCGCCGGCGGCAGTATTGGCGAAGGCCTGGAGCGGCGACAGGAAGAAGGCGCGCAGAGGCTCAAAGGCGACGGACAACTGCGCCGTCTCGCTTTCCGGCGAGAAGAGATCCCCGGCGGTCTCCTGCCATTCTTCGAACGCCGCCTTTGTGTCGGTGGCGAGAGCCAAACGGTTCTGCTCCACCTCCTGAGCAACTTCGGAAAATTTTCCCGGCTCGAAGAAGGCGCCCAGCGCATGCGCCCCGATCGCGGCCTGCCGCGCCCCGGTCGTGCGGGCGATGTCAAAGAACCTCAGCGCGAGTTGACGGTTGGCGCCGGCGATGGCCACGACCTG
Source organism: Sphingobium faniae (assembly GCA_900100475.1). Taxonomy (GTDB): domain Bacteria; phylum Pseudomonadota; class Alphaproteobacteria; order Sphingomonadales; family Sphingomonadaceae; genus Sphingobium; species Sphingobium faniae. Next base: position 103,119 of record FMTU01000011.1, read on the forward strand.
ATCGAGTGGGAATGTCATCGTTGGATCCTTTTCATCATGATATCCGCGAGACCCGCCTGTCATCGGGCCGCAACCATCGGTTGCGATCATATGCAGGCCCTCTCCCACGGAAACGCAGTCTCTTTACCCTGATTGGTTCCATGCGAAGAATTGGGATGTATACGTATCGGTCGGCCGCTGCCGATCGGATAGGTGCACAACAGGCTAAAGCATGACCCACGCGCGGCAGGTTGATGATGAATGACATACAGCATGTTGCCGCCGACCCGCTCGACGGCATCAGCCAGACCCTCGATCGTGCGGCTGCGGTTGGCATCGCGCAGCTGACGCACGGGCTATCGCCGGTGACGATGGTCCTCGCGGCAACCGACTGGATGTTGCACCTCGCCAGCGCCCCCGGCAAGCAATTGCAACTGGGCGCCAAGGCCGCAAGAAAATGCTGGCGCTTGTCCGATTATATCGGACGAAGCCTCAGCGATCCTGCTGCCGCCCCCGCGATCGAACCTCTGCCCCAGGACCGCCGGTTCACCGATCCGGCATGGAAGGAGCCGCCCTTCAATCTGATTGTCCAGGCTTTCTTGCTGAACCAGCAGTGGTGGCACGCCGCGACCACCGGGATCGGCGGGGTGAGCAGGCACCACGAAGACATCGCCGAGTTCGCGGCCCGGCAAATCCTCGATGTCTTCGCGCCAACCAATTTCCTTGCCACCAATCCGGTCCTGCAGCGCAAGATCGTCGAAACCGGCGGGCGGTGCGTCGTCGATGGCTTCCGCAACCTCATGGAGGACATGCAGCGCCTGGCGCGCGGCGAGCCGCCCGTGGGCGCGGAGGACTTCCCGGTGGGCGAGAAAGTCGCGACCGCCAAAGGGAAAGTCGTCTATCGCAACGCGCTCATCGAACTCATCCAGTATGAGCCCACGACGGAGACAGTGCGGCCCGAACCGATCCTGGTCATCCCCGCCTGGATCATGAAATACTATATCCTCGACCTCTCGCCCGAGAATTCGCTGGTGCGCTGGCTGACAGGTCAGGGCTTCACCGTCTTCATGATCTCCTGGCGTAATCCCGGAAAACAGGATCGCGACCTCGATCTCGAAGCCTATCGCCGGCTTGGGCCGATGGCCGCGCTGGACGCGATCGACACGATCACGGGCGGTCAGAAGGTGCACGCCGCCGGCTACTGTCTTGGTGGCACGCTGCTGTCGATCGCCGCGGCAGCAATGGCACGAGACGGTGACGAGCGGCTCGCCAGCGTCACCCTGCTGGCGGCCCAGACCGAGTTCAGCGAACCGGGCGAACTCGGCCTGTTTATCGACGAAGCCCAACTCAACATACTCGACAACATGATGTGGGGCCGCGGCTATCTCGACGGCGCGCAGATGGGTGGCGCGTTTCAGATCCTGCGGTCGAACGATCTCGTCTGGTCGCGCGTGCTCGGCACTTACCTCATGGGTGAACGTGAACCGATGAGCGACCTTATGGCCTGGAACGCCGACGCAACGCGCATGCCCTATCGCATGCACAGCGAATATCTGAACCGCCTGTTCCTGAACGACGATCTGGCCGAAGGGAAATACAAGGTCGATGACCGCACGATCACGCTGTCGGCGATCGATAAACCCATGTTCGTGGTCGGCACCGAGCGCGACCACGTCGCTCCATGGCGTTCGGTTCACAAGATTCACCTGCTGACCGGCGCGGAGATTACTTTCGTGCTCACCAGCGGCGGGCATAACGCCGGGATCGTTTCCGAACCGGGTCACAAGGGCCGCTCCTATCGTGTGATGACGCGTGAGGCGTGCGGACCATCCTATGATCCCGAGGCGTGGCTGGAACGAACGGAGGACAAGACGGGGTCCTGGTGGACCGAGTGGGGCGCCTGGCTCACGGCTCGCTCGGGAACGCTGAGCGCGCCCCCGGCCATGGGCGCGCCCGACAAGGGCTTCACGCCCCTTGCCGACGCGCCCGGCCTATATGTCCTGGAGAAATAAGCGAATGACCGACGACGCGTTCATCGAGAACCGGACGTTTGAAGAGATCCGGATCGGCGACACGGCGAGCGTGTCGCGAACCTTGTCGGAGAAGGATATCCAACTGTTCGCGCTTGTCTCGGGCGACGTGAACCCGGCGCATCTCGATGCCGATTTTGCGCAGACGGATTTCTTTCAGCGGATCATCGCCCATGGCATGTGGGGCGGCGGCCTCATCTCCGCGGTGCTCGGGACCGAGTTGCCCGGGCCGGGGACGATCTATCTCGGCCAATCGCTGCGCTTCATCCGTCCGGTGGGCATCGGTGACGTGATCACCGCATCCGTCACGGTGACGGAAAAGAAGCCCGAGGGCTGCGTCCTCGTCCTCGACTGCCGCTGCGTGAACCAGAAGGGTGAGACCGTCATCACCGGGCAGGCCGAGGTCCGCGCGCCATGCGAAAAAGTGCGTCGCCCGCGCCTGGCGCTCCCCGACGTGCGGGTAGCGACACATGACGGATACCGGCGTTTGATCGAACAGACGCAGGACGGAGAGCCCATCGCCACCGCGGTCGCGCATCCGTGCAGCGCGGTGGCGATCGCGGCGGCGGTGGATGCCGCCGAAGCGCGCCTGATCGCGCCGATTCTCGTCGGCCCGGAAAAACGCATCCGCGCCGCTGCCGAGGAAGCGGGAAGAGACATTTCCGGCTTCCGCCTTGTGCCTGCCGATCACAGCCATGATGCTGCCGCGAAGGCCGTCGCACTCGTGCGGGCTGGCGATGCGAAGCTGCTGATGAAAGGCTCGCTGCATACCGACGAACTCATGGGCGCGGTTGTGTCAGCCGCAACCGGTCTCAGGACCGAGCGGCGGATCAGTCATGCCTATGTGATGGACGTGCCGGGGCATCCGACACCGCTCATCATCACCGATGCGGCCATCAACATAACGCCGACCCTGAAGGACAAAGCCGACATCATTCGCAACGCGATCGACCTCGCGCATGTCATCGGCATCGCCGCGCCCAAGGTCGCCATCCTCTCCGCGGTCGAGACGGTCAATCCCGACCTGCCCTCGACGCTCGACGCGGCCGCTCTTTGCAAGATGGCCGACCGGGGCCAGATCAGCGGCGGCATCCTCGACGGTCCCCTCGCCTTCGACAACGCGATCAGCGAGGCCGCGGCCCGGGAGAAAGGGATCGTCTCGCCGGTCGCCGGGAAGGCTGAAGTTCTGGTCGTTCCCAATCTCGAAGCCGGCAATATGCTCGCCAAGCAGCTCACCTTCCTCGGCGGCGCCGACGCCGCCGGTGTCGTTCTCGGCGCGCGGGTGCCCATCATCCTCACCAGCCGCGCGGACAGCGAACGGACGCGCCTTGCGTCCTGCGCGATTGCGGCGCTGCTCGCGCGCGCCGCCCCGAAAGCAGCGCCCGGGCTTCCACAGGCTTCCGCATGAAGGCGGTCGTCAGTCTCAATTCGGGCTCGTCGAGCATCAAGTTTGCGTTCTTCACCCTGGATGACGCGGGCCACCCGGAGCATTCGGCCGGCGGCAAGATCGAGAAGATCGGGATCGCACCGTCACTGGTCGCGCGCCGGGTCGATGGCAGTATCCTTGCCGAGCGCACATGGAAACAGGGCGCTGGCCTGACGCACGCGGAACTCCTCAAGGATCTGTTCGATTGGGCCATCGATCACCTCGAAGGCCGGGAAGTGATCGCGATCGGGCACCGCGTCGTTCATGGCGGGATGCGTTTCGCTACGCCGCGGCGCGTCGATGCGGGCCTTCTCGACGAACTCGACGCGCTTTGCCCGCTCGCACCGCTCCATCAGCCGCACAATCTGGCCGCGATCCACGCAATTGCAGTCATGGCGCCAGACCTTCCCCAGATCGCCTGTTTCGATACCGCGTTTCACCACGACAAGCCCGAGGTCGCCGCGCGGCTCGCGCTCCCCCGCACGCTGCATGAGCAGGGAATCCGCCGCTATGGATTTCATGGACTGTCCTACGAATATATCGCCGGGCAGTTGCGAACCATCGACAGGGCGCTTGCCGATGGGCGGGTGATCGCGGCGCATCTCGGAAACGGCGCGAGCCTGTGCGCGATGCGGGACGGGAAGAGCATCGACACGACCATGGGGTTCTCGACCCTCGATGGGTTGATGATGGGAACGCGTTGCGGGACGCTCGATCCGGGCGTCGTGCTTCACCTTCAGACGCAACTGGGCATGGGCGCGGACGAGGTCGACGACCTGCTCTACCGGAAATCCGGCCTGCTTGGTGTTTCAGGCATATCCAGTGACATGCGTGTCCTGACGGCAGACCCGAACAGGCAGGCCCAGGAGGCTGTCGAGCTTTTCGTCTGGCGGGCTGTCCGCGAATTCGGCGCGCTCGCCGCATCGCTCGGCGGCGTTGATGGTATCGTCTTCACCGCCGGGATCGGCGAGAACCACGCGGAGATCCGCAGGCGTATTTGCGAACGGCTCGGCTGGCTGGGACTGTCGATCGATGACGATGCGAATGCCGCCAATGCCCTTTGCATCTCCGGCGGGGAGAGCCGCGTGAAAGTCCTTGTCATTCCGACCGACGAGGAACGGATGATTGCCGATCATACACTGGCCGTTCTGCGGTCGGAATCGTGATCCGGGTGTTACCGGTTCGCCCATCACCGCATCGTCACCCTCCCGGCCTGACCTTCGCGACCAAGTCTATCGGTCACCGTCCTCGGACAGCCAGGCCCGCGCCGCATCCTCCCCATCCAATGGGAAATGGCGCAACTCCATCTTGAGCAGAGGATCGAAAAGCTTCACCAGCGTCGCCAGCCAATCCGGTCCACCGATGATCGCATAGCGCGACACGCGATGCAGCAGGGAGAACTTGCGTTCGATAGTTTTCGGGTCAGCCAGGATTGCCGGTTCGAAGCCGTCATAGCGCTTCATCCGGACCAGTATTTTCAGCGGCGAATCCGACTGGGCGACCTCGAAAAGATGGGCGTACAGGCCATCGAGTTCATCCGCCGTAATCCGACCGTCTACCTCGAACGCCTGGATGTCGTCGTCGCCAGAAATGCGGTGGACGGCCTGAGGGTGCGGGGTATCGCACTCACCCTTCACCCAGGCGAGCGCGCGGTCACGCTGGGCGACCGGATAGACCTCGTAAGACACGTAAGGCAGTAGCGCGCTTTCGATGCGTGACGCAATGCGGACCCAGGACTGATCCGTGACGATAGCGATTCGGCCGAACTGCTTGAGCCGCGCCAGATAATGAAGAACATGGCGAAGATCGTAAAACAGCGCATCGGGCGCAATGGATTGAAGGTCCAGTACTTCAACGAAGATATGAACCTTGCTTTCGCGCGCGAACGCTTCGTCCAGGAGCCGAAAGGCGAGTTCCATTTCGTCCTTTTCGATCCGTTCGCCTACCGAGAGGGCAATGATATCCTTCTCGCCGTTCAGTTGCGTGAGCATGGTTATGTCCTTCAGTGTTCGAGCCGAAGCCAAGTTGAGTGGTAAGATTTGGCTACGCTGCCGATCGACGTGACCCTCTGCGGTCACCGACCGACCAGCTTATTGCCAGCGGCAAATCCCACCGGAGATTACTGGATCGGAGGCCGGTAATCGGCATTCTTGAGAGTCAACATGTAAGCCGCAAGCGCATCGATCTGCTCCGGCGCGATTTCGAAGTTCATGATCTCGGGGAAATTATGTGAATTCCGGAGCCATGGGTTCAAGGTGCGGGCGGTCAGTCCGGGGGTGTTGATGATCGCCTCAAACGATGGCGCCTCCGGTTTGGGCGAGATACCGGTATCGATCGCATGACAGGCCGAGCAATGCTTTTGGGCAAACGCCAGTCCCTGCCGCTGGACCGCCAATTCGGTTCGGTTGCTTTCCTTTGCAGGCCTAGCCTGTCCGGTCGCGATTGCTCCGCTGACAACCACGACGGCAATCAGGATCTTCAAGCGCATCGCAAGTTCCAGTAGCGGCTGTCATGGGCGGCGTCCGCGACCGCACGTTCATGATCGATGAAGCAGGTCACATCGCTTGTCCCGGGTTCCGAGCCATGCCCTGCGCCATGGCACTGAGCGCTTCGGCCATCTTGCCGGCAATCCCGGGCTCTACTGGCGAGGCCGTGATCGCGCGGCGCATGGCATCCACCCACTGGTCTGCCGTTTCCCGAGTGATGGGCAGACGTGCATGCGCGGACATCATGCAGACGCCCGGATGTTCGACGAACCAATCGCGCGGGCCGCCTAACCAGGCGTTGAGGAAGCCGGCAAGAGACACGCGCATGGATGCGAGGTCCTCAGCGTGAAGGTCGCGCAATTGTGCGTAGGCGGGGTCAGCTTCCATCAGGTCGTAGAAGTGATCGGTAATCTGGCGAACGATCCTTGCTCCACCGATAAGATCGAAAGACGTCTGCGATTGCTCGGCTACGGTCATCTGGTCTTCCTTTGCCTGATGGGCCTATGCGGATATCAATGTATTCAGGCGTGTCACGGTTCTGACGGTGATTGTGCCTTGATTGCGTGCGTGGCTATCCAGGCACGCAGAAATGTCACAGATTCTGTCAGATCACGGAGGCCAGCGACCACGCACGCCGCAAAGCTGCTCCAGGGCTGATCGCAACCGCGCCAGCGTATAGGGCTTTTGAATCACGTCGCGGACCCCGCGCTGCATGATCTCCACCACCAGGCGGACGGGTGGTGCGGCGATCTGCAGAATGATCGGCTTTTTCCTAATAAAATCGGCATTCTGATCAAGTGTGGCGATTAATTGCGGCAATGGGAGACCATCAAGAAGAACGACGTAGGGAGAGGTAAGCGGTGGTCGGCCCAGAAATGTCTCGAAATTTTCAACACTGCCAAGCCAGGTGACCGGACCGCTCGTCAACTGCTTGGCGATGGCAAACTCCTCGTCCGGACCAATGCCTATGAGATGCGTGGGACACGCGTCAGCCACGGCGCCTTCTGCGCGGGCAAAGCCATCATTCATTGGGCGCCCTGCGACCAAGTCCGCGCGGGCTGAGGCTCAGCAAATGAGGGAAATCTCGAAGCATCAGACCATCATCTCCAGCCGTCTGTTGGCACAAAGGCAAGCGCGATCAGGAATGGGCGGTTGCCTCGCCCGCACCTGTCAATCGAGCAACGGTCGCGCCGAGAACATGTTCGCGAAAGGGCTTCTCGAGGACCTGGCTGAAACCATGCGCGAGGGCTCGCTCGGTGAGATCAGCCGATGGAAAGGCGGTGATGAGCACCGCTGGACCGGACCAACCTCTTTCCCTCAGATGGCAGAGCACCTCGATCCCATCGGTTTCCTCCAGCCTGTAGTCCGCGATAAAGCAGCAGGCGTCGCGGGCGGCCGGATCGGCAAGCAGCGCGGCCCCGGCTGCGTAGGCCCGAACATCGAAACCCCGGGCACGAAACAGAAGCTGTAACGATCGGCGAACCCCGGCATCATCCTCCACCAGGAGGAGCCGTGGACGTTCCTGCATCTGGGATGCAATTCTCTCACTTGTCATGACACACCATCAAATCCAGCGACCATGCTGATTGATTGGGAATGTCAGGAAATCGGCGACGGGTCGCTACGTAAGTGTCCGAACCCTTAGCCGGTCACGCCCGCGGAAAATGCGATGCGAAGGGCTTCCGACAGGCTGCGAACACCGAGCTTGGTCATCAAATTGGCGCGATGGACTTCTACCGTGCGCGGCGAAATGCCGAGATCAAAAGCGATGGATTTGTTCGGCAAGCCCTGGGCCAGGCCCTTGAGGACGTCCTGCTCGCGCGCAGAGAGTCCCGCGATGAGGATAGTCGCATCGGCCGCCCGGCCCGCCCTGCCTTCGGCATCGGCAAGGCGCTCAAAGGCGGTTTCGATGGCCGTGATCAGCACTGCCTTCTCGAACGGCTTTTCCAGGAAATCGACCGCCCCGGCCTTCATCGCTTGAACGGCGATCGTGACATCGCCATGACCGGTCAGAACGATGACGGGCATGGATATGCCACGCGCGTTCAATTCCTGCTGGACTTCCAGGCCATCCATCTCGGGCATGCGGACATCAAGCAGGATACAACCCTGCTCGGCTTGCTTGAGTTTCTTGAGAAATTCCACGCCGGAAACCCACGGCGTCACCGAAAAACCCGATTTCTTCAGCATGAAACCAGTCGAGCGGCGGATCGAGTCCTCGTCATCGACTATGTGAACAACACGCTTTTCATCCATCCAGCTTCTCCGCCTCCGTCCTTATCAAAGTAAAATGGAACTGTGTACCGCCCCCTTGTGCTGGCTCCATCCAAATGCGGCCGCCATTGGCCTCGACGATAGTTCGACAAATCGAAAGACCAAGCCCCATGCCTTCCGCTTTCGTGCTCACGAACGCCTTGAAGAGCTGGGCTGCGACGTCAGGCGCCACGCCAGGCCCGGTGTCAGCCACCGTCACGCGAACAAATCCCGGCTGATCGGGCGCCGTCCGGATCGTGAGAAGACGGCAGGTCGCCGTGCTCATCGCGTCCACCGCGTTACGGATGAGGTTGACCAGGACTTGCTGGATCTGGATCTTGTCGACCAGCACGCTCGCTGCGTCGTGATCAATATCGATCCGGGTTCCGATCGACTTCTCCCCGGCGCCCATCAACCCGAAAGCCGCGGACTCGTTGATCAGGTCCGGCAAGCTCTCGACAGTCTTTTCGACCTCGCCGCGAGAAACGAAATCCCGCAGGCGACGAACAATGTTGCCGGCCCGCATGGCTTCTGCGGCGGCATCCTCCAGCGCCTCGATGATTTCGGGCAGTTCGTCGGGATCCGGCTCGGCCAGCAAATCGCGCACGGCTTCAACATAGTTCGCAACCGCTGTGATCGGCTGGTTGAGTTCGTGAGCAAGGGTCGACGCCATGGTTCCCATCGCGCTGACCCGGGCGACGTGGATAAGCTCAGATTGAAGCTCCTCAAGCCGCTCCTGCGTCCGGTGACGGTCCGTCAGGTCGCGGATGAAGCCGGTGAAGACGCGTTCGCCGTCGCCGGTTGCCTCGCCCACCGACAGTTCCATCGGGAATGTGGTCCCGTCCTTGCGCATCGCGAAGATCACCCGGCCGATGCCGATGATCCGGCGTTCACCCGTCGTGAGGTAGCGCTCGAGATAGCCGTCATGGCGCTCGCGATAAGGCGAGGGCATGAGCATGCTGACATTGGCTCCCAGGACTTCGGTCTGTGTGTAACCGAAGAGACGCTCGGCCGCAGCGCTGAAGGACAACATTTTTCCCCGTTCGTCGATGACGATCATCGCATCGGGAACAGTCGACAGGATGGAGCGAAGATGCGACTCGCTGTTGCGCAGGGCGCTTTCGGCAGCGCGCTGGTCGGTAATGTCGCGGACGACGATGGCAAAGCCGCGGACCGTTCCGTCCGGGTTCTTCAACGCCGTAATCGCAATGTGAGCGAGAAATTCGCTGCCGTCCTTGCGGACGCGCCAGTCGTCCATCTCTATCTTGCCGCGCGTAACCGCCTCTGCACGGATCGCTGCCGGCTTGCCGGCGGCCACGGCGTCATCGGGATAGAAGAGGTCCGCCGGTTTGCCGATCATTTCCGCGGCGGTCCAGCCCTTCAGTCGCTGGGCACCCTCGTTCCAGATCGTAACGTTCCCGTCCGGATCGAGCATGTAGATGGCGTAGTCCTGCGCGCCGTCGATCAGGAGGTTCAGCTCTTCGGCGAGGATAACCGCGCTGTCGGCGAGTTCGCGCGTGACCGTGACGGTACGGTGGTGATTGCGCCACAGGAGGAACATCACGAAGAGAAAAATCACGACAGCCATCTGCTGGCTGGCTGTGGTGGGCCAGCCGTCGATGACGACTAGCGACGCAAGGGTTATCAGCGTGACGCTCGAGATCACGAACAGGTGAGGTCGGAGCGCCACGAGCACCATACCCGCAACGCCCAGAGTCACAAAATAGTGAACGCGCTCATCAACGTGCTCGGCGAGCTGCTCGCGGGTCACGAAAGCGATGATGACGATCGCGAGACCTGCGAGAGCCGCCGTTATGAGCTGGGTGCGGATAGGGCGGTTGGCGAGCAGCGTTGCAGCGGCCAATGCCCGCGAAAAGGCGCCCTTCCGCTCCGATGACCGGCTGATGTCCGGGATTGCTTCATCTCCTTGCCTTGGTGAAAGGAACCGCACCGCGCTGATCTCCCCCCTTTTTTCGTCCCTTTTTCTATCAATCGAGCCCAAATTGAGCCATCGAAAGTTACGAGGTCCAGGGTCGGGGGAGTTGCGATGGGTCGTCGTCAGCTCTGCTGAGGTGCTGAATTCAGGTCCTCCACCGACAATTGGAACAAATGCGGATTCCCTTGGCCACCGCTGGTAGCTAGACCCCTTGCGTGGATCGTCGACGAATCCGAGCGATCAATAGACAAGGATACCCTGTGGCGCCGCATTGGTTCATTCGGCAAGTTTGGGAAGGGTTGGATGCGGAGGCATGCCAGTCCGTGCGCCGCGCCATGCGTCATTCGGTCAACCTGTGCCTGACACAGCAGGTCTGTGAACATGCCTGACACGGAATTGCTGCGCACCCTGGCGGCTTCTCTTGCAATCGGGATCCTGATCGGCATCGAGCGGGGCTGGCGGCAGCGGGATGCGAACGACGGAAGCCGAGTGAGCGGACTCAGGACATTTGGTCTGCTTGGCCTCACTGGCGGGCTCGCCGGGCACGTCCCGGATCTTCTGGCCGCCGCCATTGCGCTCGCTGCGCTGTCGAGCCTGGTCCTCGGCTATCGCAGCGCCCTCGCACGCGAGGGGAGCCTTTCGGTGACCAATACCCTGGTCGGCATCGTCACCTTCGCGCTGGGTTACATGGCCGCCAAGGGCCAGGTCAGCGAGGCGCTGGCGGTCGCAGCCGTGACGACACTGCTTCTCACGCTGCGGGCACAGGCCCACGCCATGCTCAAAGGCATGACGGCACAGGAAGTCGATTCGATCGCGCGCTTTGCACTGGTGGCGCTTGTGATCCTGCCGTTGCTCCCGGACCGAAATCTCGGTCCCTATGATGCCTGGAACCCCCGCCAGATCTGGATGGTGGTGGTCGTGGTCCTCGGCCTCTCCTTTGCTGGTTATGTCGCGACCCGTCGGCTGGGGTCTGGAAAGGGGATCATGATAACCGCGTTGTGTGGATCTCTTGTGTCCTCAACGGCCGTGACCGTGACTTATGCACAGCGATTGCGCCAGAAGGACGGACCGGAAGCGCCACTTATAGCAGGTATCGCGCTTGCATCGCTGGTGATGTTTGTCCGTGTCCAGTTGCTGTCGATCACCCTCATCCCCTACGCAGCCCGTTCGCTGGCTCTGGCCATGGTCCCCGCGTTCATTGTCGGCGGATTGACGACATTGCTTGCGCTTCGCGCGCGCAATGCAGAGGCAAGCGCCAGCGAGGTGAAGCTCGGCAACCCGCTCGATTTTGGACCCGCGCTGCTGCTTGCGGGACTGGTGGCGGTGATGGCCATCCCAGCCCGCTGGGCGCTCGAACAGTTCGGCGACCAGGGCATCATCGTCGTGTTGGGTCTGACCGGCATGTGGGATGTCGATGCGGCAGTCCTCACCCTCGCGGGGATGCCCAAGGATATTCTCGACGGAACAACGGCAGGCCTGGTGCTGGCGGTCCCCGTACTCGCAAACACAGCATTGAAGGGCGTTCTGGCGCTCGGGATCGCCGGACCGCGCCAACAGGGCTGGAAGGCGTCCGCCCCCTTGTTCGCCTCGGTGCTCGCCTCAGGCGTCGGCATCGCGGCGCTTCTCTCGCTCAGATAGAATTAGGCGCTGGCAGGATATTCCTCCGGCCGCACACCCGGCACGAAATCAGGCTGGCTTGGGATGATTTCAGGGGCATTCGGCATGGGCGTTTCCCGAGGCTGTGGAGGCACGGGGGTCTCGGGCGGGGCCGAAGGCTCGATAATGTCGGGCTTGGGTTCACCACGTTGCGTATCCATGCGGGCGTTGCTCCTTGTTGGCTGACCACGCTGCGCATTTCCACGCCGCCCACGGCGCACATGCACCGGAACTTGCCTTCCTGCTGGCTCATCCCTTTTCCCGTGTCGGCAACGGTAACCCATAACCGGCGTCCGGCGCGCTTGGCTCGCACAATGATGCGCCCCCCGGTTGCGAGGGCGGTGCGCGCATTGGCGACAAGCTCGACAAGCGCTGCATCAAGGGCCGACGCATCAAACCTGACGAGAGGCTTCGCCGCTGAGTCCCTTATTACAACCTGCGCTCCGTCGCCGGTTTGAGCGTCGAGAAGCAATTGCAGCGCCTCCAGATGCTGGTTGAGGTCGAACGGACGAACCATCGGAATGATTTCCCTGGCAGGCAGAGCGGTCATCAAAGCACCTCTGCGGCGCGCTGTTCCCGAGGTCGTATCGAGGAGCATACGATGCTTCTCGGGAGAAGCACTGTCCTCAAGCACATGGCGTGCCGAACTGACGATTCCGAATAATCGCTGAGGTCATGGATATTCTCTCGCTCCGCGATCGCGGAGCGCGCCCCTTGAGCGTGCGCCCTTCGATCCTTGTGACTTTGTCACTGAGGGCAGGCTCGCGTGAATTGGGAAAGTTACGTAGCGGGTTGCATGAGCAAGCAGGCATGTGGCGTTACCATGCGCGGCCTCCGTAGATTTCCGAATAGAGGCGCCGTGGCCAAGGATATTATTTTCGCTACACTCGAGAGCCGGTTGATGGAGCAACGGTTCGTGTCGTTCTACGGCAAACTTGTTTCTGCCGATCGCTGGCCTTCGGGTTCCCGTTCGAAGGAGATGCGCAATGACTAATCAGGTTCCAATTTCCGGGTCAAAAGGAACTCCTGTCAGCCAGCCTCGGGACCGTCCGATGGATTGGCTACGTGGCGAGATAGACCGGCTGTTCGAGGATTTCGGCCGACCCGCATCGAGCATTTTCAGCTTCGGCAATCGATCGCCGGCAGCGCCCGTTCCAGCCGTCGAACTGGTGGATGACGACAAGGCCTATCGCTTAACCGCCGAGCTGCCTGGCCTCAGCGAGCAGGATATCGCGGTCAGCATCGCCGACGGCGTGCTCGATATCTCTGGCGAGAAGAAGGAGGAGAGCGAACGCAAGGACAAGGGTTACCTGTACAGCGAGCGCCGCTATGGTTCATTCCACCGGCAGGTCTCACTGCCGAGTGATGTCGATCAGAACGGGATCACCGCCCAGTTCAAGGATGGTATCCTGACCGTGACCCTGGCCAAGGACGAGAACGTGCCTGCACGCAGTCGCAAGATCGAGATCGGCAAGGCATAGACCGCAGATGACGGCGTCGGCAGGACCGATCGGCGAGACCGAACAGCAGGCCGATGTCGTCACCTTCCTGGAGACGCCGGGCGCCCTCGCGCCTGGCGAAACCGCGCGCCGGATCGATACACATGCGGCGCACATATTCCTGGCCGGCAATCGCGCCTGGAAGCTCAAGCGAGCCGTCCATTACGACTATCTCGACTTTTCGAGTCCGGACAAACGTCATGCCGCGCTGGACACAGAACTGACGCTCAACCGCAGGACGGCGCCATCGCTCTATCTTGCGGTTCGCCCCATTTCCCGGGATGGCACTGGCAAGCTGAACCTGAACGGGCAGGGAGACACCGTCGACTGGCTCCTCGAAATGGTACGCTTTGCTGACGGGGCCCTGCTCGAGGAAGTTGCCGCCCGCGGCGAGTTGGATGATCGGCTGGTCACAAAGCTCGCCGATCAGATCAAAGCATTTCATAACGATGCCGAGCAATACCGCGCGCAGTCAGGGCGCGATCATATCGCGGCAGTAATCTCGGGAAATCGGGCGAGCATGGCGCGCTTTGGCGAGATATTGCCGGCTGCGACCGCAAGCAGTTTGGTGGAGCGACAAAGGGAACAGGCCAAGTGCCATGCCGAACTGCTGGATGCCCGTGCCCGACAGGGACGCGTCAGGCACGCACATGGCGACCTGCATCTCGCGAACATCGCGGTGATCGACGATGAGCCCGTCTTGTTCGATTGCCTCGAGTTCGATCCGACGCTTGCGACGACCGATGTGCTGTATGACCTCGCCTTTCTCCTGATGGACCTTTGGGCGCGCGGGTTTCAAGCTCAGGCGAATCTTCTGCTGAACCGCTACCTGGACGTTTCTCCGCAAGATGAGCCGGGCATAGCGCTCATGCCCTTGTTTCTTTCCATCCGCGCGACCATCCGGGCTCATGCATTGGCAGCACAAGCCGTAGCGTCGCCGGATTTGGACCTCGCGGCCAAGGCTCTGCATTATCTCGCGCTCGCCGATGATCTGCTCGCCCCCGTGTCGCCGCGCCTCGTGGCGATCGGAGGGCTTTCCGGAACCGGAAAGTCGACCATCGCCAAGCTGGTGGCTCCTTGCCTGGGGCGGGCTCCCGGCGCCAGAATTCTAAGGTCGGACGTCTTGCGCAAGCGGTTGGCGGGCGTGCCGCCGGAAACCCCGCTTCCCAGAGCCTCATACACCTCGATAGCGAGTGCGGCAGTTTATGGTGAGTTGGAACGATTGGCCAGCCACACCCTGCAAGCGGGGCAAGCCGCGATAGCGGACGCGGTCTTTGCAAGGCCCGAGGAACGCGATGCGATCAGTCAGGTCGCACGGCGCCAGGGCGTTCCATTCGAGGGTATCTGGCTCGAGGCTTCGCCTGATCTATTGAAGCAACGGATCACAGCGCGCGCGAACGATGCCTCGGACGCCGATGCCGCCGTGGCCGAAGCGCAGGCGCACTATGACATTGGCGGCGTTGACTGGCACAAGGTGCGAGCGGACGGCGCACGCGAGGTTGTCGCTGGCAAAGTACGTACGATCCTGGTCGGAGAAGATCGTTGATCGTCTGAGTCGGGCCCAACGGGTCCGTTTATTCCGTCGTCCGGCCGTCGAAATGCTCCTGCGCTGCCTCGGCATCGGCTTTCGTGCGATGGATCGTACCGTCGATGTGCTCCGGCGGTCCATAGATGGTGTAGAGTTGCAGCAGCTTGTCGCCGGTGTTGACGATGTTGTGCTGAGCCCCAGCGGGAACGATGATGCCATCATCGCCCTTGATGGCCGTGCAGACGCCATCGATGAGAACCTCGCCGCTACCCTTCTCAACCCGAAAGAACTGGTCACGATCATCGTGTGTTTCGAGCCCGATTTCCTCGCCGGGCTTTAGCGCCATGAGCACGAGTTGCAGATTTCGGCCCGTGTAGAGAACCCGGCGAAAGTCCTCATTGTCCTCGGTCAGATTTTCGATGTCGCCGATGAATCCCTGCATTGTGATGTCCTTCCTGATCCGCCCGCCAGATTCGCCCCAGAGGGTGATCCTGCTGACGGATTATGACAAAGTGTGGTGATGCTTGCCCCGGAACGACATAACTGTCTGTTCGGGATCATACGTAGGCCACGCGCACTGCGGCCAGGAGAAGTTGGAAGATGGACGTCGCCGTTTTTAGCACCCGTAGCTATGATCGGGAGTTTCTCGATCTGGCCAACGCGGCTGCCGGAAATTCGCACACCTTGCGTTATTTCGACGCCAGCCTCTCGGAGCAGACGGTGGCGCTGACGGCGGGATCGGGTGCGATCTGCGCCTTCGTCAACGACCGACTCGATCAAAACATACTCGCCGCGCTTCACAGCCAAGGCACGAGACTGGTTGCCTTGCGATGCGCCGGTTTCAATCATGTCGATCTCGAAGCGGCTGAGGCGCTGGAGATCGCCGTCGCGCGCGTGCCGGCCTATTCCCCCGAAGCAATCGCCGAACATACCGTCGCGCTCATCCTGTCGCTCAACCGCAAGCTGCACCGGGCGTATGTCCGGGTCCGGGAGGGGAACTTCGCGTTGGATGGCCTGCTTGGGTTCAATCTCGGCAACCGAACGGTCGGGATCGTGGGAACTGGCCGCATTGGCGCGGTCGTGGCCAATATCCTTCAAGGGTTCGGATGCACGCTCTTGGCCTTCGACCCAGTCCCGGATGAGATCCTCGAGCAACGGGGCGTGACCTACGTGCCATTCCCCGAGCTGATGGAACGATCCGACATCGTAACCATCCATTGTCCGCTCACGCCGCAAACGCATCATCTGATCGATGCAAATTCGCTCAAACTGATCCGCGAGGGTGCGATGCTGATCAATACGAGCCGGGGAGCCGTCGTGGATACCCGCGCCGTCATCGCCGGACTGAAATCGGGAAGGATCGGGGCGCTGGGCCTCGATGTCTATGAAGAAGAAGGGGATCTCTTCTTCCGAGACCTGTCGGAAACCATGCTGCAGGATGATGTTTTCGCGCGCCTCCTGACATTCCCGAATGTCCTCATCACAGGCCATCAGGGCTTTTTCACGCGCGAAGCGATGACCGCCATCGCCGAGACCACAATCCACAACATTTCGAGCTTCGAAGAGACCGGCCGGGCAGCGCATCAGATCGGAACGGAACTCCTGGCCTGAGCATCGATGGGCGGAGGATACAGCGCGCCCTCCGCCCTTTCCTTCGTATTATTCCCAATAGGTCCACATCCAGCACTGGTCGAAACTGCGTCGACGAGGAAGGACGCAGTTATCATGTACATTCTCCCCGCGACTGACGCCCACAAGCACCGCCCCACGCAATCTCAGCTACGCGTCGGGATCGGGCTGGCGCTTCTGTTCGTGACGCTGGGAACGCAGCTGATCTGGGCGCTCGCCATCTACTGACCGCCATCCTGCACGGGCGTCCGCCAGCGTTTCGGCGATCGAGAGCGGAGCGGCGAATGCTAAGCTCGACTTCGTTGCCCTTGCGCGCGATGTGAACATCGCGCGGATCGATATCGTTGCGGCGGGCGTAGTCGTCGGCCGCCTTCTCACTGCCGAACCTGCCGGCATCCTCGAATTCCCATCCCATGGCACTTCTCCTTCATTGCGGCCGACACCATGCCGGCGGCTTCATGCTACAAATCGAGACCCAGGCTTCGCTCCGGAAGCGGCGGCAGCACGTCGCCGCGATCAGGCTTCACGTAAGGGGGCCGCTGCGGATCCTTCGTCGCCGGCGCCGCACCGTCCGGCAATGGCGGCAGATCGCCCGGCAGCGGCGGGAGGTCGGAGAGATCGACCCCATCGATCGGTCCCGGATCAAACTTCTCGCGTGGACCCGGCCCCTTCTTCCCATCGATGTCGAGCCGGCCGAGCGTCTCAAGCGCGGAAGTCTTGTTGCCGGGGTTCATGTCGAGCTGACGCTCGAGTTTCTCCCGGTCATCGACGACCATCGTGAGTTCGTCGCGGACGCGGGTGACACCGACATTGAAGAGGCGCTGGTTCGAGAGGTTGCGCTCGTGCGACGACATGACGGTGATCGCCTTGTCGGTGGTGATCCCCTGCGCCATGTGCATGTTGAGGCTGTAGGCGAGGTCGAGCCGAGAGAGCATCGGATCGCCCAGATCAAGCGTGAGGCGACTACGGTCGGCGGTCTCGACCGTGACGCCGGCGGCATCGATGCCGATCACGCGCGCGAGCGCCGCATTGAGCAATCCGCGCTCCTTGTCGTTGGCGGTCCAGCGGATGCGATCGCCTTCGCGCAGGTGCAGATCCTTCTTCTCGGAAAGCTGAAGCCGGTCGCGCTGCTCGGTTGGCGACAGCCTCTGCGGGTCGAAACGGATTTTGCGGCGGCCGTCCGCAAGCTCGACCTTTCCGTTCGCATGCACCTTCAGCACATCGTAGCGTCCACCTCGAATGCCGACATCCTGGGCGCCGCCCCGGCCGACGTCGAGCGTCTGGCCAACCCGATAGGTCGAGGCGTAGCGCAGCTCTTCGCGCGTCGTATTGACCCTTTCGTAGACGGTGAGCTGGATGTGCTCCCCCTTCACGCTGCCCTCAGCGACCAGCCCGTCCTGAATGCGCTGATTGATCACCGCGCGCGCGTCGCGGCCCGACGCAAAGACGGCGGTCGCGTCGCGCTCCGGTTGCGACAGCGCGAGCCACATGTCGGCTGCAGAGACGGCAGGCTCGGCACTCTCGATGACCCGGTCGCCGAGGACCTTCATGGCCGCACTCGCCTTTCCGATATTGGCGAGCGCGGCAACCGTGCGCAGCTGGTCGGTCCGTTGACGGATATTCTCGTCCATCTTCATCAGGGTGCCGCCCCCCGCCTGGATCATGGCAAAAGCCTTGCCCGCGTCGATCGAGGAGAGCTGCTGGCGGTCGCCGACCAGCACGAGCTTGTCCACGCCCAGCGCCGCGCTGATCCGGTGGAGCTTGAGCATGTCATTGCTCGAGACCATCGAGGTCTCGTCGACCACCAGCATGGTGCCGGCGAAATTATCCCGCGCCGTCTCGTACCGAGGCGTCGAGCGCTCGGCGATAAAGCGCTCATGGGCGAGCACGAAGGAGGCAATCGTCTGCGCCTTGATACCCGCTCCTTCGGCCAGATCCGCGACCATCTTGTTCTGGAAAGCGAGACCGGTGATCGTCCGGCCTTCCGCTTCCGCCACCCGCGCGACAGCCTGCAGCATGGTCGACTTACCGGCACCCGCGACGCCCTGAACAGAGACGGTGCGATCGGCTGATGACAGGATCAGCGACGCGGCTGCAAGCTGGCCCGGATTGAGGGGACGATCTGAAGCCTCCTGCAGCCGCACCGGTGCGGTGTCAGCGGCGATGATCGGATTGGCAGTGCCCTTCCCTTCCTCGACTGAAGTGAGGATCCGCTCCTCGGTTCGCAAGGCTTCCTGCGTGGTCGCCATGCGCCCGGTCCGATCCGCGGCGGTCGCGATCCCGGGAATGAGCTGGCGGTTCTGAACCAGCCGGTCGATCCGCCGCTCGATGCTTTCGACGGTAACACCCTTCAGACCAAGGTCGAGCGCGGTCTTGCCGAGCTTGTGGACAGGCCAAGCCGCCTCGCGTTCGGACAATATGCGCACCGCCGAGGCGACAGCGAGTTGCGTACGCGCTTCCGCCGGTGACTTAACCGCGCGCGCGAGCGCATTGTCGACCAGCGGATCGTGCGGACGGAGCAACGCACCCACCCGGTTACGGGCACCGTCAATAGCCTCGACGATCGCGCAATAGCCGCGTTCGAGCGCGCTGTCAGGTTGCGCGATCCCTGCGCGGGCCTCGGCCGCGGCGACCAGCCCTTTGCCGTCGAACCCGAGCGCGGCCGCGCGGTCGACCCAGCTTTGCTTCAGAGCTTCCCGATCTTCCACATCAAGCTTGGGATCACGCGACCGTTTTGTGATCTCGCGCAAGCCTTCGGGCGACTTGACGCCAAGCTGCGTGGCGCGGTCGAGGATTTCCTCGCGGCGCTGGCTGAACTCGCCGATGACCGACTTGGGCACCCCCGATATCTCGAAGGTGCCATGCTTACCCTTGAGATCAATCCCGTAACCGAGCTGCTCGAGTCCTGTACGCAGATAGGCATGATAGACAGAGCCGATGATACTGTTGTGGCTCCACAGCTTGTCCCCATGGAGCGCCTGCCATTTGCCGTCGGCCATGCGGGTCAGATTGGCAATGACGGCGTGGATATGTCCCTGCGGATCGAGGGCCCGGCTCGTGTCGTGCTGGAATAGGGCATAGACAAGGTTACCAGTCTGGACTGGCACCTTGCGTCCCTCGACATCCTTGCGCCCTTCAGCGAGGTTCTTTTCGACCCAGGCCATCGTCTTCTGGACTGCCGCCATGTTCGCACCAAGGATGCGCTTGTCGCCGGCCACATAGGCCATGACCGATGCCGATTTTGGCATCGAGAAGGTGAGGTCGAAGCCGGCGCGGCGATTTTCGACCTGAGCGACCGCTTCCCCGTCCGGCAGGATCCCGTTCAGTATGCCTTCGAAGGCATCCTTTGCCACCTCGCCAGCCAGACCAAGACTATCCGCCCCCTCCCCAGCCCACGCGCTGATCTCTGACGAACCTTCGACCGTATAATAGTCGTCCTTCGCGAAATAGTTCGCGGCGCCTGATGCGGAGCGGACGGCGGCGACCGACAGCATGGGTTAGATGCCCATATCCATGCCGTCATCGTCGCGGCCGGGATGGAAGGCCTGGCGCAATTCAACCAGTGTCTGGTCCTCAACCTGGGGTGCGCGAGCCCCCTCGCCCGGTCGCTCGTCCCGCTCCTCCCTGTCGCGGGTCACGACCGACTGCTCCTCCCCGGCACCGCGTATCGCCTGCGCTTTGTCGGCGGCATGGACTGCGGGACTCATTTGATCGCCCCGATCCTCGAGCCGCTGCGCCGCGTGCCGGGCCGCCGCGTCTTCGCTCTCCGCCTCTGCCGAGAGAATCCGGGCCGCCATGTCCTTGGCGAGATTGCCGGTCTCGGCAACCTCCTCCACTATCTGGCCAGCACCATCACGCCCGCCGGCCTCCCCTGCCCCGTCCTCCTCGAACGCCTCTTCTCCGCGCCTCGACCGGACGGGCTGAACATCGGACCTGGGCATGAAGCCCTGGGCGATCTGCGGATAGTCTTTCCATTCGAGAAGAATGCGCGCGGCGGGGAAGCCATCGGGGAACTTCGCGAACCCGTGCATCGATGGCAGATTGGTGATGTCGTCGGCAATGACGAGCGGCTCGACCTGCTTGCGCGGGGTCAAGGTCGAAGCATCGCGCGTGTTGTTATAGCCATAGCTATAAGCTTCATCCATCTGGCGGACCTCGCGATTGCCGATATAGCGCGCGCACTGCTCGGCGGTGTCCAGATCGGCTGTCGCAAGGATGAGCTTCGAGCGGGCAAGCGAGGCGAGATTGCGGGCGCCTTGCTCGCCATAGACCTCGACAAGTTTCTCGAAGCTGTGGATACCGAGGATCATCGCGCCGCCGAAGGCACGCGCGGTCTGAAGACCATTCTCGATCGCCGGCAATTTGTGGAGGGCGCCGAGCTCATCGAACATGAACCAGGTGCGCAGGGAGCGCGTACGGGGGAGCGTCATGAGGCGGTTGATGGCAAGGTCCATCCAGAGGGTCAGCAGCGCCCGGTTCATCGGCAGATCGACATAGTTCGAGGTGACGAACAGGATCGATCCAGGCTTCTTCTCGTCGGTGATCCAGTCGCGGATCGAAAAGGGTTCACCCTCGTCTGGCAGGAAGCGGAGCGCCTGTGCATTGGTGTTGAAGACGGCGCGGATGGATTCCGCCATGCGCGCGGCTTCCGGCGCGGTCAGCGGGTCCGCGATGGTGTTCGCAAGGAAGCGGTGCACACGCTTCAGGTCCGCCGTCATCAGGTTCTCGGACAGCGCGAGATTGCTGGTTTGTCCGCGTTCCTGGAGACGGATGCACATCTCGATGAAGAGGGTGCGCGCGGCGAGCGCCCAGAAGGGTTCGGAGGATCCGCCATCGGAGGGGATGAGCGCGGCCGCCGCGGCCGTGAACTCGCTATGCGTGCGGCAGTCATTGAAGATCGACCAGGCCGGGCAGCGCACGTCCATCGGGTTCAGGATCGTGTCGCGCGCCGGATCGTAGAAGGCTTCGACATAGGCGCCGGTCAGGTCGAAGATAACGGCAGTGTCCTGGCGCTTGCGCATCTGGGTCACAAGGCTGCGCAGTTCGGTCGTCTTGCCCGATCCGGTCGTGCCGATCAGCATGACATGCGACTGCTCGGTGCGGTGCGGAAAGGGGATGCCGGCGAGCGTATAGGGATGGTGGATACCGCCCTCTTTTCGCGTGCGGAAAGGAAGGCGGAGGACCTGGCCGGGCGACAGGCTGGGAAAGCTGACCTTCGCCTCCTCTTCGAACTTCTCCAGATTGTGCTGACTGATCTCGGCGTGGAGGATGTCCCGGTCGACGAGCATCGCTCCGCGCTCATGCCGTTCCTGAAGGATCGAACGCCCGCGCCGATGGGAGAGGTCCACGAACCAGATGGCCACCGGGATGGTGATGAAGACGGAGACGAGGAACGCGCCGAGCAGGCCGCGCATCGCGATCGCCCAGGCCTTGATGACCTCGGGAATATAGGGGACCGCCTGCATCACCGTTCGCATGATTTCGCCGGTCGGCAGTGTGACGTTGACGCGCTTGTTCGGATCAAGATCGATCCAGTTCCACAGGGTCGCGTAGAGCTTCATCACGACAAGCTGGAAGCCATGCTCATCGAGTTGGATCGACATGATGATGAACCAGGCGGCCGCGAAGGCGAAGAACCACAGGATGAAGGGCAGCTTCGCGCCCGAAAACCACATCATCATCTCATGTGTGATGAGCTGGCTGCCGCGGGTAAAATTGCCGGCGTTGCGCTGGACATTGCCGCGCGCGCTATGATGGGTCAGCGGGATCGCTTCGCCGCTCGTGCGGATGTCCTTACGCGCCATGATATTGCTCCAGGCGCCGGTCGGTCTCCGCGAGAATGCGGTCGCGATATTCAGGGAATTGCTCGCGGATGATGATGTCGAGCGCGAGCTGCTGGAACTCGCTGATCCGGGCGATCCGACGCTGGCTGAAGGTCAGCAGCCCGGCGGACGCCAGGAAGGCGTCCACGGCCGTGCGCAAGAGGTCGGACGGGGTGCAGCCGCGCTCGGAAGCGATCTCGACGAGGCGATCATATTTGCGCCGGTCGAGGCGGACCGTGCAGTGCTTGTTGGGGGTCGTCAAAACCAGGCCTCCTAGCAGGGAGGCTGGTGGGGTCTCAGAAACCGTTGCCGCTTATAGCCTATTCCCGCCGGGCGGGCAAGAAAGTCGGGCTGCCACCTTCGGGTGTGTTCTCCCGTAACACGCTGAAATGGCGGAAACTCACGCATCTCCCGATGCCTGATTGTCCGTCCCACAGCGGCCCACACCCTTCCTTCCGCGCAAATCCTTGAAATCGCCTAAGTTCCATGCACCTTCAGGTGCGTTCGGTGTGCACTCTGTACCAGGAACGACCCCCTACCCCGGGGCGTCTGGTGACGCGAATGATCTGGTGTGGGAAACGCCTCCGGCGGGGCGCCAGGCCGTCCTTTGGACGGACGACGCGCGCGACTTGCGAACCGCGTTTTGCGGATCGTATGGGCGGTGGTTCGATTTTCGATGCAGGGTTCCCGCAGCGTTGTTCCCGGCATATAGTCGAAGGGTTCATAGCCCGATCAGCCTGAACGAAGAGGGCCAATATGGCACGCACATTGGAGCAGGAACGGGCAGCGATCGAGACAGAGGCCCGCAAGCTGGAAGAGAGGCGCAGAAGCCTCGCTGACAGGGAGAGGGAGCAAGCAATCCAGACGATCGAAAAGGGAGGCCTGCTGAAGCTTGAGCCAGGTCAATTGGCCCGGCTGGTCGGACGTATCAAGTTCCTGGGTATAGCCGAGGTGGAAAAGCGCCTGACGGCCTAACCAGCCCCCGCCGCGACCCTTTGTCGCGGCACGGACATGGGGGGTTCGATGCCCCCCATGTCCGTATTCCCTCGCAACAAAAAAAGGGAGAGGCGACGGGCGCCCCTCCCTTTTGTCGTTTCAGAACTCGTCGGGCATCCCGCCCCGTGCCGTGTAGACGATCCGGTCGATCATCGGCTGACCCAATGCGCCATAATCCCCTTCATCTATGGCGAGGTAGCCCAGCTCATCGTCCTGGATGACATGCTGGTCGAAGTAGCTGTGAAGGGCCCGGCGCTCTGCGCACGCAACTGCGGCGAAGTAGGCGGCATTGTCGGCAGCGGCGTTCGAGATGATCTGCATGTTAGGCTCCTGTCTGTCTTGAATGACAGGATCAGGCGCGTCGGGCGGCCGAGGCCGGGTCAAGGATCGCGAAGCGACCGCGAAGCGGCGGTGGGGGTCACGATTTTCTTCGGCGGCCACCGGCATCGGCAGGGAAGCGCCAGGCTCGATCTGCCGAAGAAAATGGTGCGGCCCCGCCGTCCTTGAGGCGGTCTCGGTCGTCTGACATCATGGGAAGACTGTGAGAGATTTTTCCTCTCGTGGAGTGGTGTCCGGCAAGGCGTAGCGGCGTGCGGACCGAAGGGGCCGTGCGGCACGCGAGCGAGCCGGGATATAGAGCTGGCGGCGCAAGAAAAGGGACCGAGCGCAAAGCCCGGCCCCGGTTGCCGTCAGGGATGACGACCACAGTGGCAGCAGTCCTCCTCAATGCCGCTGAAGGAGCATAGCCCAGGTCCGGAACCCGCCCGCGCCTCGTCGGTATCTTCGATGTAGCCATGATGGTTGGCAATCGCGATGGCGTGGCGGTCAGGGACGGCCCGGCCGCCGCGGAGCGGGCAGCGGGGGAACCGATTTTGCCGTCGCGAAGCGGAGCGGAGCGGGCAAAATTGGGCGGACCGCTGATCCTTGACGGCCGATGGACACCCAGCGTCATGCTTCGGCGATGAAGCCCATCTGATGCCGAGATGTGAGAGCGCGCGGCTTTGCCCCCGAACCCCTTCAGGGCGTTCCGGGTTAACCGCAAAGCACTGTGCCGGAACGGGCACGACGGTCTTGCTGCAAGGCTATCGAAACGCGTCAGCTCAAGCCTTGGCTTGGTGCGAATGGTGGTCTGTGATAGGGGCCTGACTGCGCTGCAAAGCGGCAGCGCCGGGACTGGTAATCCCGTCGAGAACGGCAACTCGGTGTGATCTTCACGCCGGGGTGCCTGCGCATATGTCCAGGTGCCCCGGCACTAAAAGCGTAGGCGCATGTCTCGACGTGTTACCAGCCCCGGCTCCCGCGCCCAGCGCGCGGGAGTAACCGGGTGCCGCATGTCCCCCATACTACCCGCCACCGCGTCATGACATGTGCCGGAGGGGATATGATCGATCGGATCGAGGATGGGTCGAAGGCCGATCTGAGCGTGCAACGGGCTCTCGCGATCGTGCTGATGCGGGAGGTCTTGCCATTGCTCGATACGCTCGGAGAGAATGTCGCGGCAGGACATCTTCAGGTGGCGATCGACACGGTCCTGGGTGAGGCAGCGAGCTTCCCCACGGAAGGCTCCTGCTGATCCATCACGGCGTGTCAGGTCCAGGCGAGACGCGCGTCGCCAGACTCGGTCGCGCTCGCCAACAGGCGTTCAATCCGGGGAAGGTAATGGTCGACGCCGCGTTCGGCCGCGCGGGCCGGAGTGTCCGGATCGGCGAGCCGGTTCCGGACCTGTTCGAGCGGAATTTCGCCGACGCTGTCCGTGGCCATGCCGAGCGCTTCGAGTAACGCATAGGCGTTGCCATAAGCGAGATCGAGTTCCAGTCCGCAGTCAGACGTAAGGGCGACGCGCATCGTGATTTCGGCTGTGCTGGCGCAATGATGGATCGAGATGCGCCGCCCCCGGAACTGGGCTTCCTCGACGACGCTGATCACCGCCGGATCATGGTCGAAAACGCCGGTCACCGCGGCGAGCGCCAGCGGGCAGACGCGGGCCTCGAAGCTGTCGCCGATGACCTCGTCGGGTTCGATAAGCGCAAGGCCCATATGGTCGCCCTCGGCGCGCAGATAGCGGCGGAGCGCGGCAAGCTGGCGGGCGGTGATCACGGCGACGGGAGCGGGCGTATCGTCGGCGGGAAGCGCGATACGAAAGAGGATGGACATGATTTTGTCTCCTTGGAAAAAATCACCTCTTTCCACCCCCTTTTCTCTGGAATTGCCGCGCGCCGCCGACGGTCGCCGGAGAGGTTATTGCCCTGCGGCGCGCGGGGGTTCGATGCCCCCGAGCGCCGCTTGTCTCGCGAAAAAAGGAAAGAGAGGCCCCGGCGGATGCCGAAGCCTCTCGAGAGTGAATTCAGGCGCTGCGCTGCTGACGCTGCGGTGCCGGACGCTGAGCTTGGCTGTCGAGCTTCACCACGTGCAGCGGGACACCCGACTGGCGGAGTTTCTGGGCGAGGTTCATCTGGATGCCTGACCCTTCGCAAATCACCGCTTCGACCGGCTTGAGGGCGAGCAGGCGATCGTTGCGGACGAACGCGGCCTTCGCTCCCAGGCGTCGGTCGAGCCGGAACAGGATGACCTTCACGCCGCGTGCTGCCGCCCAGGCCTGGGCAATGGCATCGCAGCCTTTGGTCTGGGCCGTGGTGGCGAGGATCATCTCGGGAACGCGGGCCTTGATCGAGTCGAGACCGCGCCACAGCATCTCGTGATCGTCCCAGATCTGCCCGCCCGAGAAGGCGACGACAGGCCCTTCAGGGGCGAACTGTTCACGGCGCTCGCGCGCCCGCTCGGCAAGATAGTTGCGGGCGTCGATCATCGACGCGGTGACCCCCCGCGATACCCGGCTGCCGCGCGTCGGGGAGTAGGGACGGCCGGTCTCGACGCGATAGACTTCGGCGGCATGGTCGCGCATGCATTCCATGGCGTCGCGGCATCCTTGCAGTGTCTGGCAGAGCAGCTGCGCTTCTTCGAGTTGCGAGGCGTAGATTTCGCTAGGATCGAAGGTCCGCGCGAGATCGCCAAGTTCCTTGGCTGCGTCATCTTCGCGGTCGTTGATCCGCTTGGCCACGACATGGAAGCTGTTGACGAAGCCCCAGGCGAGGTCGGACGCGAAGGCCTCGAGGCGAGTATCGCGAAACACATCGAACAGTGTCGCCATCACCATCTCGACAGCAGCGCGGGCTTGCTCCGGATCGGGCATCTCGAGCTGTTCGGTTTCATCGACGGGGGAGAGCTTGGCGCGCTCGTCATGCTCCATGAAAGCGCCCTCGTAGATCGAGCTGCGATCCTGATTTCCGGTTTCTGCGGCGATGAAGCTGGCAAGGTCTGCGAAATTTGCGAAAGACTTGTTCATGTGAGCCTCCATGGCATGTTGATGTCTCATCTCCTCGGATGAGACCTGACTCAGGGCATGCGGCGGTCAGGGAGGTCAGGGACGTTAACCGGGAAGCCGGCCGCCGGCCGGACCCGGGTTAACGCCGCGTCAGCGGGGAGTGGGGGAGCCGATTTTGTCGGTGTTGCCGGGACGCGCAGCGGAGCGGCGGCGGCGTCAAAATTGGGGGAACCGCTCATCCTGAAGGACCGCCAACCCCGCATGCCACACTAAAAGGACACAAGAGAGGAATAGGGGTGTACAAACCTCACAGTGGGGACCCGCGCCAAGCGGGATCGTGACCCGGCAGGGCGGAGACGAGGCGAACGCCTTGGCTCCGTGAGCTTTGCCGGGGGTCGCGCGCCAGCGCGAACGGCGGCTTAGCGAATAGAGCCCCGGTCCCGTCCTGAGCGCGGCGAAGGGCGGGATGCGCCACCACCCCTGCTCCTGCATAACAAGGTAAGGCGCTTGAGAAGTCTCCGAAATATGCCCTGGAACCCGCTGCCATGCACGGGGGTTCAGCTTCCTATCCTGGCGAAATAGCGACGGCGGCGCAGATCAAATTGCTCGCCGATGAATATCGCGGCGGCGCGCACGATCTCTTGAGCCGAGGCCGCAAGGGCCAGCCCTCGAGCTGGGCACCGGCCTGCATGAGCCCCATCCATGCGATCGAACTCTATCTCAATGCGCTGCTGCTCCATAAGGGCCATGCCCCCGCCGAGATCCGAGGCTATCAACATGATCTGGCCAAGCGCGCCGGACTGGCGGCGGCAAAGGCGCTTCGCTTGCGCCAGCGCACGCTTCATCATCTCGGCTCCTTGAGCGCTGGACGGGAATATCGCGCCACCCGGTGCGGGCCCGAGCTGGGCGGCAACTGGACCCAGCTCAACCGCTTGACGGCAACACTGGACGAAGTGAGCGCAAAGGTCGGCGCGGCCATCGAGCCAGCCCCGCGGGTCGCGCTTCCAGCTTCGCTATCCGTACTTTCGCAGGCATCCGGCGCGTGACGGGAGCACGGCCCGGATGTGCGGCGTTGGCACGGATCAGGTCGGCCCGATCCACTCCGTCGCCGGTCGCCACCCGATGATGTCGCCGCCGCTGTCGGCAACCGCGTCGTTCGAGATATCGCGCCATGGCGAGCGCGGCCGATAGGTCGGCATATAACGCGCGGTCAGCAGTTCGAAGGTACAGCATGTGTAGCCACTGACGCGGATGGCGAGCACCGGTTCATTCTCGGGCGGCAGGATGCCAAGGGCCGCGATGAACCCCGCGGGAACAGGGTGAAGGGTCGCATCGATCATCGTGCGCGCCAGACGGCATTCCAGTTCGCCCGCTTCGGCGCCCCAGGGATGGGCATCGATGTCGAACAGCTTTGCGTCATTATGCGCAGGGACGAGTGAGAATTCTCCGGCCCAGCAGCGGCTCTCGGGATTAAGGGCAGCGACGTCGCAGACAAGGCCGGGATCTCCGGTCTCGGCCCGAAGCCAGCCGGCGAGGGCCGGCGTGAGCCGGCCCGAGAGCTTGCGCGCGCGCAAAGGCATCGCGTCCAGTTGAGGGAAATCGACAAGCCACCAGGCGAGGCGATGATGCAGGATGACCCCATAGCTGTGTACCGCATCGCGGGCGGAGGGCATGGGCTGGTTCATGGGCGAGGTCCTTGTGACGAGAGGGCGGCGGCGGGTCAGTGGACTGACCCGTCATGTGCGAAAATGGCGTCGGGGTTGATCAGCTGGTGTTCGCTGGCAACGAGCGACCAGGCGGCGGCGAGGTCGTCATAATATTCGCAATCGACGATCGCATCGGCGCTGGCCTCGCCGAACTGGGCTTCCTCGAAGGCGCGGGTGTGCGCGGCGTCGGCAGCATCGGTGATCGCATCGGCGAGGCGCGCGGCGATCTCGTAGCGGTTGAGAGTGTCTGCGACCCGGCGGATGCGGGCGACCATGGCGGGGTTGGTGATTTCGATGCCGTGGCCGATCCCGGCGATCTCATCAAAGCTTGCGAGCGTGAACATGGACGGTCTCCATATCTGAAGGATGGAGGGCGGCCGCATGCGACCGCCCCGGGAAGGCGGTCAGAGGAATTCGATTTCCTCGGCGACGATGTCGGTGTTGTAGTAAGTGCGTCCGTCGCGCTCGTTGCGGCTGTAGCGGATCTCGCCGACGACCATCAGCTTGTCGCCCTTCTTCTTGTGGTTGGCGACCGACTTGCCGAGGCCGTTGAAGGCCTTGACGGTGTGGAACTCGTCATAGGTCTCGGTGTAGCCGTTCTCGTCCTTCTGGATCTGGCCGTCCTTGATGACCGGCTTCGATGTGACGAGGGAGAAGCTGACGCCGCCCTTGCTGTCCGTACCGAAGCGGCTGATGTCCGAGGTGATGCGTCCCGAGAGAAAAACCTTGTTCATGGCTGAGTGCCTTTCGCAATTCCGCCAGCGGGCCGATCCCGCTGGGATGGACAATCGCGAAAGCCCGGGATTGAGGGGCTGCCGCACCCGAGCGTGAGCGAGGGGGAACCTCGATTTTTCGAGTGGTGCGGGCGGAGGCCGAAGGCCGACAACACGGTCGTAAAATCGCGGGTTGCGGCAGTCCCGCACGGGCGTAGCGTTCATCCCGTCAAGCGGGTCGCCCCCTGGTGGAGTCTCGATCGGTCACGCCTGGACAAAGTGTCTGCGCGACTACGGGCCGTCACCGGGCGAATGCCGATGGTTTGCGCCAGAACGCACGGCGACACGCGGCATGCTGGCACATGGTCTGATGGTCATGGACGCTCTGGGTCGGATGCGACCTGCGGTGTCGAGACTGACGGGTTCCCTCCTCGCGCCGATGGATGGCGAAAAGGGCCAGCCACAAGAAGAAAATGCGGACGGCACAGAGGTGGAGGACCGCGGCCGTGACGGCTCGATGGATGCGATAGCGCACGCGTGTCGATTGCCGGGCGATGCGCCGATCCTGTTGCCCGAGGCCAAGACGCTCGTAGGCGCACTACCGGCGGGGCAGCCTTGGTGACGTGGCGCTGAAGAAGCGGTTGACCAGCATCCTCCACAGTCCGCGGTCGGACCGATCCGGGAGCGTCGTGCCGCGTTGAGCAATGATCCGGATTCGATCATGGATATTCTGCGGACGGGAAATCACCGAACAGACAAAGGACGAGGTCATTACCGGCCT
Organism: Sphingobium faniae; assembly: GCA_900100475.1. GTDB lineage: Bacteria > Pseudomonadota > Alphaproteobacteria > Sphingomonadales > Sphingomonadaceae > Sphingobium > Sphingobium faniae. The sequence goes on from FMTU01000011.1 coordinate 132,881, forward strand.
GGGATTATTCGGCTGTGAGAGTCCGGTCAGGCGGGTCCTCACAGGTTTGCGGAACAGGAACTACGGCGCCGTCTAGCCCGAACCGGGCAAGGACTTACGGGTTGGTACAGGCGGATTGATGAAAGGCAGTCTGGCGCGAGGCCGCAACGTCATGCACAAGACATGTTCTGGCGGCATGCATAAGCGTCAGCAAAGGCAATCGCGCAAATCCCGGCAGGGAGGGAGGGCGCCAGATCATGAGTGACAAGGTGTCTGGGCGAGTGAAATGGAAAAGAATGGCGGTGCTCGCAGCCTTGGCGGCATCGTCGACGGCAGCGGCCAATACACCCGAGCGATCGTTCGGGGTCTGGTCGAACCCCAAGGGCAGCGTCCATGTGCGCGCCGAGCCTTGTGGTGACCGGATGTGCGGTATCGTGGTCTGGGCCAATGACAAGGCGAAGGCGGATGCCGCGCGTGGCGGATCGCCGCAGCTGGTCGGGGTGACCCTGTTCCGCGACTTCGAGCGCAGCCGGCCCGATGTGTGGCGGGGACGGGTGTTTGTCCCCGACATCGGGAAGACCTTCACGGGAACGATCAGCGTGATCGACGCCGCGCATCTCGAGGGCAAAGGATGCCTGCTTGGACGGATCGGATGCCGATCTCAGGTCTGGACCCGGATTGCCGATTGACGATCTATAACCCCACTGATGTAGAAGACCCGCATTCAGCTTTCTTCTGCAAGCCGCTCCTCAAGATGGTCGACAAGGAGCCAGGCATCGGCAAGGTCCAAGCTAAGCTGCTCGTCCGCCATTGACGTTTCGCGCACGAACCCGGGGTCGAAAGCCTCCCAATCAAGTGCCTCCAGAAAGGCTTCGCGCCGCTCGGAAAAGCGCACGAGGGTTGCGTGGCTGTGGCGGGCGCGGTCGAGACGAGCCGCAATCGTCAGGGGCATGAAGCATCTCCGATCAGGGTAGACAGAAAACAGGGCCCGCTTCGCCGGGGAGCGAAACGAGCCCTGTCACCCCGCGTCGGGGGCTCGGGACGCGGGATCAGGTGCGGGCGGTGCCCGTCACTCGACCGGTTCGGGAGTCCGCTGGCGGCGCTGGCGGCGGCCGCCTTCCTGCGGTTCCTCGCCGAAACCATGCTCTGCCGACGACTGGCCGAGGCCGGCCTCGGCCCCTTGCGCGGGCGCGCCCGCGGTGTCCCCTTCACCGGGCAGCGGCGGCAGGCCGTCATCGGCCTTGGGCGCCATCTCCGAGGCAAGGTCGCGCCGGCGCGTCGGTCGCGACCAGACCACATTGTAGCTGCCGTCCTCTTGGGCAAACGCCGAGATGTAGAGCGGCGCGGTCAGGCTGGGGTCCTCGATCTTGCCGTTGAGGAACGCCTCGCCCGTGCCGTTCGAGAACAGCTCGAACAGCGCGCCCACCTGCACCCACGCCCGCGAGGCCGACAGCGCCAGCACCTCGAACTTCGGCGCCTTGGGATTGGCCGAGTGTACCTCGCGCAGCGCGATCGTCATGGCAATCGTCAGCGTCGCGATCTTGCCGACGAAAATGCCAGCGTCATTCTGCTTG
>FMTU01000087.1 GCA_900100475.1 Sphingobium faniae
TGTCAAACGGCGTTCAAAAGGGACCCCCGATCGGCGTCGAAGAGGGACCCCCTTTTCAGATAATATGATGCTGGTTTGTTGAAGATGGCCTTGCGCTGCGTGCGGCGGAGGGCGGGCGTAGCCCGACCGGAGGCGCGCGCAGCGCAAGATAGATTTTTGAAGGCGCCGAAGGTGGCTGTCAGCTGCGGTTTTTGAAGCGCCAGCTGTCGTTGCCCGTCTCGACGATATCGCAGTGGTGGGTGACGCGGTCGAGCAGCGCCGTGGTCATCTTGGGATCGCCGAACACGGTCGGCCATTCGCCGAAGGCGAGGTTCGTGGTGATGATGACGCTGGTCCGCTCATAAAGCTTGCTGATGAGGTGGAACAGCAACTGCCCTCCCGAGCGGGCGAACGGCAGATAACCGAGCTCGTCGAGAACGATCAGGTCGAGCCGCGACAGCTGCGCCGCCAGGGTCCCGCCTTTGCCGATCCGGGTCTCCTCTTCGAGGCGTGTCACCAGATCGACGGTGTTGAAGTAGCGGGCGCGAGCGCCCCTTCGCACGACATTGGCGGTGATCGCGATGGCGAGGTGGGTCTTGCCTGTCCCCGTGCCGCCGACCAGCACGATATTGCGGCGAGGCGGGAGGAAGGAGCCATCGTGAAGGGAGCGGATCATCTCCTCATTGATCGGTGTGCCCTCGAAGCTGAACCGCTCCAGGTCCTTCACCACGGGCAGCCTCGCAGCCGTCATCCGATAGCGGATGGAGGCTGCATCCCGGTGGGTCGCCTCAGCACGGAGCAGGTCGGTCAGTATCTCCATGGTGGTGCGCTTGCGCTGGAGGCCGGTGGTGACCGCCTCGTCGAACGCCGCCGCCATGCCCTTGAGTCCGAGGCCGCGCATCGTGTCGATCATATCATGCCGCTGCATCATAGCCTCGCAGCAGATCATAGCGGGCACAGTCGGCGAGCGGAGGATGCTGCAGCATCCGGTCTTCCGAAGTGACGATGCTGTGGGGTGTCGCCGGCTCGCGGCGCCGGGAGAGGATGTTGAGGATCAGCTCGTCGCTGGCCGTTCCGTTCGCCAACGCTTCGCGCACGGCAGCCTCTACCGGCTCCAGGCCATCGGTGAGCACCGCCGAGAGGACCCGCACGAACCTGCGATCGGCCTCGTCCCCGGTGCCGAGCCTTCGCCGTAATCGGTGCAGGGCGGGCGGCAGATCCCAGTCCTGGAACGGTGCGCCGTTACGCAGCGCGCCGGGCTTGTGCGCGAGGACCGGCAGATAATGCCAGGGATCGTATATCGTGCGGTTCCGACCGAAGTGGCGCTCATGCTCCCCGACGATCGCATCGCCGCAGCGTATGACGATGCGATCGGCATAGGAGCGCACCTGAACGGTCCGGCGTGCGGCCGTCGACATGACCGAGTAGCGGTTGCGATCGAAGCTGATGAGGCAGG
>FMTU01000013.1 GCA_900100475.1 Sphingobium faniae
GCTCAAACAGAAGGTCGAAGACCCCTTTCACCGCCCACCGACGAAAACGACGGAAACAGGAGTTCCAGTTGCCGAAGCTCTCCGGCAAATCTCTCCATGGCGCTCCGGTCCCAGCAACCCACAAAACCGCTTCGAGAAATCTACGATTGTCCGCAGCCGAACGGCCTCGGTCCCCAACTTTACCGGGAAGCACGGGGCGAACCCGCTCCCACTGCTCGTCGCTTAATCCGTGTCGATCCAAGATGGCGCTCCCTTCGCCAGTCTTGAATCCGATCCGCGCGGAAAAAGGAATCCCTTAAATGTCCACACGCCTTAAAGCCGGTCGAATAGAAAATGATGCCGGTCAGCGCCAGTCCGCACAACACCACCTGCGCGAGGCCAAGGGCGAAGATGTCGCGTTTCAGCCGCCACAGCCGCGCCGGATGCAGTTCCAGCCCGACGAGGAACAGCAGCAGCACGATGCCGATTTCCGCGATCGCCAGCTTCGATTCCCCGCCGCCGACCAGCCCCAGGCCCTGCGGCCCGACCAGCGCGCCCGCGATCAGATAGCCCAGCACCGCGCCCAGGCCGAAACGCCGGAACAGGATGACGAAGAACACCGCCGCGCCCAGCAGGATGACGCCTTCGGACAACAGGACATCCGTGGCGGAGAGGGCGGCTACGGATGCCGGGGATGCCATCAGGCCGCGGCCTGCCGCGCCGCTTCGGCCACGGCTTCGAACCCGAGCCGGATGGACGGATGGCGCGCGGGATAGCCTCTTGCCGGGGCCAGCACCTCAAGGCCTGGCCAGAAATCCAGATCGTCGCTTTGCCCCGCCAGGAAAGCGGTCAGGCGGTCGCGCGCCTGCGCCAGTTCCTCCGCCGTCCGGCCGATCGCATGGCGCGCCAACAGGCAGGCCGACGCCTGCCCCAGCGCGCAGGCTTTCACGTCCAGACCGATATCGGCCAGCCGCCCGCCTTCCATCCGCACATCGGCGGTGACGCGCGATCCGCAAGTGGGGGAACGCCGTTCCACGCTCGCCTGCGGATCGGGCAGGCGCGCATGATGGGGGATGCTGGCAGCCAGCCGCAATATGTCCTTGTTGTAGAGGGGCGCGCTCATCGGCCTGTATCTAGGGTAGGAAAGCCTTCGGGTGAAGGGCTGGCCTGCGCTTATCCTTCATCATGGACAATATGCACCTTCGCGGCGACCGTCGCCGCGATCCGCCGTGATTCTTCCACCGTCTCCGCGCGGGCCAGCGCCACGCCCATCCGGCGATAAGGTCGGGTGACCGGCTTGCAGAACAGGCGGACATCCACGTCCGCGCCGGGCACTGCCAAAGCATCGGCCAGCCCTTCGAAGCGGAAGCTGTCCGATTCCCGGTCCGCGAGGATGACGGCCGAGGTCGATGGACCGTAAAGCCTGATCTGAGGGATCGGCAGGCCCAATATGGCGCGGGCGTGGAGATCGAATTCGCTCAGATTCTGGGAAATCAGCGTCACCATGCCGGTGTCGTGCGGGCGCGGCGACAGTTCGGAGAAGATGGCTTCGTCGCCCTTCACGAAGAACTCCACGCCGAAAATGCCATGGCCGCCCAGATTGTCGACCACCTTGCGCGCCATGTCCTGCGCGTCGGCCAGCGCATGGGCGGACATGGCGATGGGCTGCCAGCTTTCCTGATAATCGCCGCGCTCCTGCCGGTGGCCGATGGGCGGGCAGAACAGCACGCCCTCACGCGTCCGAACGGTCAGCAGCGTGATCTCATAATCGAAGGGAATGAACTCCTCGACGATCACGCGGCGCCGGTCGCCGCGCATGTTCGCCACGGCATAGTCCCACGCCTTTTCCAGTTCATCGGCGTCCCGCACCGTGCTCTGGCCCTTTCCGGATGAGGACATGACCGGCTTGATGACGCAGGGCAGGCCGGTATGCTCGGCCCCCTCCAGCACTTCCTCCAGACTTTCGGCAAAGCGATAGCGCGACGTGCGCAGCCCCAGTTCGTCCGCCGCCACCTCGCGAATGGCGTCGCGGTTCATGGTCATCATGGTGGCGCGGGCGGAAGGGACCACGGTGATGCCCTGCGCTTCGACCTCCGCCAGCGTTTCGGTGCGGATCGCCTCGATCTCCGGCACGACGAAATCGGGGCGGTGCCGCAGGATGGCTTCCGCCAGCGCATCGCCGTCGAGCATGGAAAAGACTTCATGGCTGTCTGCGACCTGCATGGCGGGCGCGCCCGCATAGCTGTCGCAGGCGATCACCTGACAGCCCAGCCGCTTGGCGGAAATGGCGAATTCCCGGCCCAGTTCGCCCGAACCCAGCAACAGGATCTTTGCGGTGAATGCCATGTGTTCCTTGTCCTTGCGAATCATCCGATGCGGCCAAGCGCCCGCATGACCTCAGCCGCGACGCAACGTCAACCGTCCGGCCTATGGCGGTCCGTTGGAGGCGGGCGGCTGGGTCGGCGTCACGCGCGGTGGCGTGGCCTGCGGTGGAACCGGGCTGGGCGGAGCCTGATCGGCAGGCAGGCGAATCTGCGCCGGGCCGATGTTCACTGTCATCCCCTCCTGATTGACGTCGAGGCTCATATTCCCAAGGCCCGTCTCTACGGTGACATTGGCGATGGCGTTGACGAGGTCGCTGTCTTTCTGTTCTTCCGGCGCATTCTCCACCGGCTCGTTGATCGCGCGGGTCATGAAGTCCCGCCAGATGCGCGCGGGGATGCCGCCGCCCGCCGCGCCGCCGGGCAGGGGCGCGTTATCGTCATTGCCGATCCACACCGCCGTCACCAGGCCCCCGGCATAGCCCACGAAAATGGCGTCCCGGCTGTTCTGCGTCGTTCCCGTCTTGCCGAAGGTGCTGGTGCGGAGCGCCGCCGCGCTGCCCGTGCCCCGGTTTGCGGCGGAAGAAAGCAGATCGCGGATCATCTCCAGCTCATCCCCGCTGAAGCGGTGCTGACGGCGCATCAGGCGGTCGAGCCAGCCCTGTTCCTCCGGCGGTAATCCGTGCGCCGTCACCGGATAGACGCCCGCCGCCACCGCCGCATAGGCTTCCGCCAGTTCGATCAGCGGAATTTCCGACGTGCCGAGCGCCAGGCTCAGATCCTCCGTCAGGGGCGCGGTGACGCCCAGGTCGCGGGCGACCTTGATCACATTGTCGACGCTCACCTTCTGCGTCAGCCGCACCGCCGCGACGTTGCTGGAGACGGCGAAGGCCTGCCGCAGCGTGATCTGGCCGCGATATTTGCCACCATGATTGGCGGGGCGATAGCTGCCGGTGGTGATCGGCGCATCCTCGATCATGTCGTCCGGCGTCATCCCGGCGCGGAAGGCGGCCAGATAGACGAACAGCTTGAAGGTCGATCCGGGCTGCCGCTTCGCCTGAACCGCGCGGTTGAAGCTGCTCTTCCCATAGTTCCGCCCGCCGACCATGGCGACGACGCTGCCGTCCGGCTTCATCGCGACCAGCGCCGCCTCCGCCTTGCCCAGAGGCGCGCGGCGCACGGCGCCTTCGGCCAGCCGCTGGATACGCCAGTCGAGCGTTGTCGTCACATTCTGCGCGCCATAGACCGCGCCCGCCCGGTCCCGCGCGTCGGGCAGCACCCAGTCCGCGAAATAGGTGCCGCTGGTGGGATCGGCCGTTTCCCGCACGTTGAGGCGGGCGGGGGGCAGGGCTTCGCGCTGCGCCCTGCTGATATAGCCCGCCTCCACCATCGCCTGCGTCACCAGATCGGCGCGGGCGCGCGCGCCTTTCAGGTTCGTGGTGGGGGCAAGGCGGGAGGGCGCTTTCAGCAGGCCCGCCAGCATCGCCGCCTGCGGGATGGTCAGCTTCTCCGGTTCCCGGTTGAAATAGTGGAGTGCGGCGGCCCGCAGGCCATAGACATTGTCGCCGAAATAGACGTTCGACAGATAGCGTTCGAAAATCTGGTCCTTGGTCAGCCACGCCTCCAGCCAGAAAGCGATCAGCGCCTCGCGCGCCTTGCGGCCGAAGGTGCGGTCGGCGGACAGGAACACGCCCTTGGCGAGTTGCTGGGTGATCGTGCTCCCTCCCTGCGACGATCCGTCCGACCACATATTATGCCAGGCCGCGCGCGCGATCCCGCGCGGATCGACGCCCCAATGGCTGTAGAAGCGCCGGTCCTCGATCGCCATGAATGCCTGTGGCACATGAGGCGGCAAATCCTTGATCGCGACGGGCTTGTCGATCACCGCCCCGCGCCGGGCGATCAGATGCCCGTCGGACGCCATCAGGCTGATGCTGGGCGGCGCCACCGGCTCCAGCGAGCGGGAAAGGGGGGCTGTCACCGCCAGCCAGGCGATGACGATCATCAGCAGCGCCAGCAGGCCCGCGATGATCCACCCCGCGATTTGAACCCGCCTTTTCCACGGCGTCGGCGGCGCGAAGGCGCTGGGCGGGCCTGCGCCGAAGGGGCGCTGCGCCTGCGCGGTGGAATCGGCTGTCGTCAGGGGATCGGTCATCGGTCAGGCCATGCTGTATTGTAAAGGTGATACAGTCAAGCATGTCCCGCACCGGGACAGGATCGGATTAACCATGATTGGGCGTGGCCGAAATGGTGAATAATGCGTTAACAAATGGTCATGAGAAACCGTCCGCTCGTCCTCACTACCGAGTCCGCTCGCCATCCTTTCCGGCGGATGCTGCCCCCTCATGTGCTGCGCGTGACGGAGGAAAAGCCGGCCGCGCGGGGCAAACGATCGGCGGACGACGACAGCGACTGGAAATTGTTCGCGCTCAGTTTCTGCGCCTTTTTCACGGCTTTCTACAGCTTCATCTTCTGACGGATCAGTGACACAGGATGCCGTCGCAGGCCTTGTGCAGCTTCCAGGCGAGCCACGCGCACGGGAGCGTCAGCAGCGCTACCAGCAGGAGCTGATTGACCACCGTCATCCCCGCAATGCTGAGGCCGAGGGCGAACAGCGATCCCACGACCATCGCCCCGGAATTAACGATATTGTTCGCCGCCACGGTGCGCGCCGCTTCGCATTTTTCCACGGTGGTGGTCAGGAAGGCATAGAGCGGCACGACGAACATGCCGCCGAACGTCGCCACCCCCAACAGGCAGAGCGACAGCGAAATGGCGAGCGGATGCGCCAGAAAGCCGGAGAGAGAGAGTAATTGCTCGCCCGGTTCGGGCACCCAAAGGTCGCACACGATGTGGAAGGCGACGATGCAAAGCCCCATGCCGATCACCGAAACCGGAGCGAATCGGGCGGAAACCTCTCCGCGCAACAGCCGGTTGATCGCGATGGAGCCAATGGCGATCCCGATGGAAAATATGGCGAGAAACAGGCTGGCGACCGGCTTGTCGGCGGTCAGCACATTCTTCACCAGCGGCGGGAACTGGATGAACAGGATGGAGCCGACCGCCCAGAACAGGCTGATCGACATGATTGCCAGGAACAGGCGGCGGATGTGCATCGTCCCGCGCACCAAGGTGATGGAGGAACGGATGATGTGGAAGTCGATCGGCTGCTTGTCCAGCAGCGACGGGGCAGGGGGCACGGCCCGGCCCGCCAGATAGCCGACGAGCGCGGTCAGGACGATGCCGATGGCCGCCACTTCGACCGGGATGATCCCGGCCAGGATCGTGCCTGCCAGAATAGCGATATAGGTGCCCGCCTCGACCAGTCCCGTGCCGCCCAGAACCTCCTCATCGTGCAGATGCTGGGGCAGAATCGCATATTTGATCGGGCCGAAAAAGGTGGAATGGACCCCCATCGCGAACAGCGCGACCAGCAGCAGCGGAATCGCCAGCGCATGAACGGCGATCCCGCTCCAGATCAACGCAAGGCCCGCCGCGCCGACGGCCATGATCGCGATTTCCGCGGCCTTGACGATGCGGATGATGATCGCCTTGTCGCGCTGATCCGCCAACTGCCCTGACAGGGCGGACAGCAGGAAGAAGGGCAGGATGAAGATCCCCGTCGCCAGCGCGCTGAACCAGGTTTCCGACCGTTCGTCATTATAAACCTGATAGACCACGAACAGCACCATCGCGTTCTTGAACAGGTTATCGTTGAACGCGCCGAGGAGCTGGGTCACGAAAAGCGGCAGAAAACGGCGCTTGTTGAGAAGCCTGAGCGAGGCCTGCATGAAGGATCGGTCTTCTTCGCTGTGGAGAACCGGGCGGGGGTCTAGCGGCTGGAGGCGATCCTGTCCAATGTTGCGCGCATGGGCAGCGTCAAGCTTGTGCCCGCCGTCCGACTGTGGCAGTCCGCCGCTATGCTGTCGCTGCCCAACCTGCTGACGCTTTCGCGTATATTGACCGTGCCGCTGCTGGTCGCGCTGCTCTGGCCCGCCGAACTCGGCGCGCGCTGGACCACCGGCTATGCGCTGGCCTTCGTGCTTTACTGCCTGATGGGCATAACGGATTATTTCGACGGCTATCTCGCCCGCGCGCAGGGGACGGTGTCGAAGCTCGGCGTTTTCCTCGATCCCATCGCGGACAAGATCATGGTGGGCGCGGTGATCCTGATGCTTGCGGCGACGCGGGACATTGCGGGCATCCACATCGTCGCGGCGATGGTCATCCTGTTGCGGGAAATCGCGGTGTCTGGCCTGCGTGAATTTCTTGCCGGCTTGCAGGTGTCGGTTCCCGTGTCCCGCCTCGCCAAATGGAAGACGGCCTTTCAGCTTATCGCCCTGGGCGCGCTGATCCTTGCGGGGGCGGTGCCGCATTATCCTTTCGTGCAGATGGTGGGACTGGCGACTCTATGGGCGGCCGCGGTGCTGACGCTCGTCACCGGATGGGACTATCTGCGCGTCGGCATCCGGCACATGGATTGAGCCATGGCGGCGTTGACCCTCGTCTATTTCGCCTGGGTCCGCGAAGCCATCGACCTGGACGAAGAGCGGATCGAGCGGCCCGCGCCCGGCGCGACCATAGCCGATCTGATCGCGGCCCTCGCCGCGCGTGGCGGTGGATATGCCGAAGCGCTCGGCGATCCCTCTCGCCTGCGCGCCGCGCTTGATCAGCATTTCGTCGCGCTGGACGAAGTGATCGGGGACGCGCGGGAACTGGCGCTTTTCCCCCCGGTGACAGGCGGATGAGGCGGATTGCCATCCAGACGGAGGATTTCGACGCATCCGCCGAACTGGCCGCGCTGGAGGGGCTGGGCGGCGGCGGCGTGGCGAGCTTCACCGGCATCGTGCGGGGCGAAGGCGGGCTGGCCGCGCTGGAACTGGAACATTATCCGGCCATGACTCTGCTGCAGGTCGAACGGATCGTCGATGATGCGATGGCCCGCTGGCCGCTCCTGGGCCTCAGCGTCATTCATCGCGTCGGACGGCTGGAGCCGGGCGCGCGGATCGTCTTTGTCGGCGCCGCCTCGCGCCACCGGGCGGCGGCGCTGGAAAGCTGCGCTTTCCTGATCGACTGGCTCAAATCCAACGCGCCCTTCTGGAAGAAGGAGCATTTCGCCGATGGCGCGACCCGCTGGGTCGAAGCGCGCCCGGAAGACGAAGCGAAGGCGCGCGGCTGGACGCGCTGATCAGTTCTCGTCCGGTTTCTTCGCATCGCGCAATATCTCGGCCAGCAGACGAAATTCCTTCTCTCGCGGGCTGTTCTTGCGCCAGATGAGCGCGATGTCCCGATAGGCGCGATCCGACTGCAACGGACGCGCCGCGATCCGGGTATGCTCCAATATCCCCCCGCTGATCGCCATTTCCGGCAACATGGTCATGCCCAGCCCATTATCCACCATCTGCACCAGCGTGTGCAGCGACGTGCCCATCATCGTGGCGCTGGCCCGCAATTCCGGCCGGTTGCATGCTGCCAGCGCATGATCCTTCAGGCAATGCCCGTCCTCCAGCAGCAGCAGCTTCGTCTCGTCGATCATGTCCGGTCCGATCCATTCGGGCGGGTCGCGCGGATCGTCATGCGGGAAGGCCACATAAAGCCGGTCCTGGAACAGGATTTCGCTATCCACCTCGCCGGTCGGAAAGGGGAGAGCGAGCAGCACGCAATCCACATGGCCGTGCCGCAGCGACTCTATGGCCGCCTGTGTCGTCTCCTCGCGCAGATAGAGCTTGAGTTCCGGCCGGTCCGCGCGCAGCCGGGGCAGCAGGCGCGGCAGGAGGAAAGGCGCGATGGTCGGAATGACGCTCATCCGCAGTGCGCCGCTCAGCGGCTTGCCCGACGCCTCCGCCATGGCGGACAGTTCCTCCGCCTCGCGCAGGACGCGGTGGGCCTTTTCCGCGATCCGATCGCCCAGCGCGGTGAAGCGCACCACGCGCCGCGTACGCTCCACCAGCGTCACGCCGATCAGCGATTCCAGTTCCCTGATCCCCGCCGACAGCGTGGATTGGGTGACGTAACAGCTATCGGCGGCCTTGCCGAAATGCTCATGCTCCTTCAGCGCCACCAGATATTGGAGCTGTTTCAGCGTAGGCATATAGTTGGACATTTTGATCGGCTTTCTCGATTAACAAGCCGAATATAAGTGGCCTATCCTATATATCCAAGCCATTTGGCCACCCCGAACAGCGACGTCAGCGTCAGGATGATGCCCACGGCGATGAACAGGAAGCGGGGCGCGACATGGCGGGCCAGCATCGCTCCGAAGGGCGCGGCCACCACGCCGCCGATCAGCAGGCCGATCGTATAGGTCGTGAACGTCTCCCATCCCAGATGCAGCAGGAAGGTGATGCTGATCGACAGGGTCAGGAAGAATTCGACCGTATTGACGGTGCCGATGGTGTGACGGGGGCTGGACCCCTGGATCAGCAGGTTGGAAGTGACCACAGGTCCCCAGCCGCCGCCGCCCGAAGCGTCCATGAATCCGCCGACAAGGCCCAGCGGCGCGACCCATTTGGGATCGCGGGCCTGCGGCGGGATGTGGAACCCCCGCCAGATCAGGTAGATACCGATGCAGGTCAGATAAAACTGCACGAAAGGCTTGATGATCGCCCCGTCGATATTGGACAATAAATAAGCCCCCGCCACGCCGCCGATCACCCCTGGAATGATGAGCCGCGCGAACAGCCGCCAATCGACATTGCGATGCGCGATATGACTGATCGCCGAAACGCCGGTGGTGAAGGTTTCCGCCGCATGGACGCTGGCCGACGCCTTGCTCGGCGGCAGGCCCAACGCCAGCAACAGGGTGCTGGAGATCACGCCATAGGCCATGCCCAGCGCCCCGTCGATCATCTGCGCTCCGAAGCCGATGAGGATGAAGGGGAGGATGTCGCCAAAATGATTAAGGAGAGAATCGATCATGAACCGCCTATCAATCGAATGTCTACCTCAATGATAGAAATTTCAGCCAATGCCAAGCAGCTTTCCTTTCGGCGATGATAAGCGGTCTTTAGGGCTTCTCTGGAAAAATCCGGCACATGCGACTATGTAAAGCGGAACCGTGCATGGCGCGGGCTGTTCAGGGACGAAATGATGCTGCGTAACCTCAAGGCCTATCTGGACTCGGTGAAGTCGCGGGACCCGGCGCCGCGATCGCGAGCGGAAGTCATGCTCTATCCCGGCGTCTGGTCGCTTGGCTTTCATCGCGTGGCCCATCGCCTTTATCGTGTGCGCCTCTATTTCCTTGCGCGCGCGGTGAACCATCTGTCCCGCTTCCTGACGGGGAATGACATCCATCCCGGTGCGAAAATCGGCAAACGCTTTTTTATCGACCATGGCTTCACCGTCATTGGAGAGACCGCTGAAATCGGCGATGACGTCACCCTGTATCAGAATGTGACGCTGGGTGGAACGGACCCGGCCAACGGCATCGCAGGAAAGCGTCACCCGACGCTGGAGGACGGCGTGATCGTGGGATCGGGCGCGCAGGTTCTGGGACCGATCCGCATCGGTTCGCGCGCACGCGTCGGCGCCAATGCCGTGGTGACGAAGGATGTGCCCGAAGGCGCGACGATGGTGGGCATCCCGGCACGGCAGATGCTGGTCGACGTGACGGCCTATCAACGCGACTTCGTTCCCTATGGCACGCCCTGCTCCGACAGCTTTGACCCGGAAAAGCAGAAGCTGGAATTGCTCCAGTGCGAAGTGGAGCAATTGCAGAAGCGCCTGGCCCAACTGATCGAGGAACAGCGTGGGGCCGGACGCGATGGCGACGACGACATTCCCCTGTTCAAGGAACGCGATAGCGCCTGATGTCCAATGTGACCCCTTTTCCGGCTTATGGGCAAAAGGCCGGTCAGACCGGGTTCGATCGTCTGGAATTGCAACGGATCATGGACCTCTATGGCCGCATGGTTTCCGCCGGGCACTGGCGTGACTATGCGATAGATATGGGGCGGGATGCGGCGATTTTCTCTGCCTTTCGCCGTTCCGCCGAACGTCCTGAATATCGCATCGAAAAGCGGCCAGCGCTGCGCCACCGGCAGGGCATGTGGACGCTGGTCGGCGAGGCCGGGCATGTCCTCAAGCGCGGGCAGGAGCTTCCCGCCATCCTCGCGCCGGTCGAGCGCAAGCTGCTCAAGATCGTCGATTGACGGATCAGACCGCCGCCGGGAGATTGGGGCGGTCCAGATAGGGCAGGTGATCGGTCAGCGCGTCGGGCAATGTGCCGATCACCCATGCCCGCGTCCGGTGCCACAGGGCGGAAAGCAGCAGCAGCGCCGACCCGATCACCAGCGCCGTGAAGGCGGCGGACAATTCCACCGCCCCGGCCTTGTGGAACAGCGCGTAGAGGGCGAACAGCACATAAGCGAGGCTGGACACCAGCAACGCCCGCCGGTCGATAGCCAGCGCCACCAGCCCGAAGGCGAAATAGAGCGCGAGCACCATCAGCGCCTTGCCCACGCCCATTTCATGGCCGTCGAACACGCCCAGCAGATGAAACAGCGAATGGGCGATCATGGGCGCGGCAGTCAGATGCAGCCAGAACGCGACGTCCGAACGGCGCGTCGTCCGTCCCCGGTCCGACATGTCCCAGCGCATCGCCAGCGCGAAGATCGCAAGCCCGGCGAGCAACAGCAGGACGAACCACAGCCCTTCGCTTTTCGGCGCGACCGACAGGACGAGGCCCGCGATGACCGCCGCGCCCGCCGCAGCGCCTGCCGCGACGGTGATGGGCACCATGAAGCGCCGCCAGTGCACCCAAGCCGCGCCCGCGCTCGCCAGGGCGATGCCGGAGAAGATCAGCCCGCCGATCCGGTCATCCGCATCGGGCAGCATCTGTCCGGCCAGCGCTGCGAGCGCGAAAGCCACGCCGCCCACGAACCCGCCCAGCAGCAATATGGAGGGCAGGGCCATGCGCCGCCGCCGCGTGAAATATTCGGCCAGCCCCCAACTCGCGGCCGCGACCAGCAGGCCCGACGCCACGGAGGGCTGATGCGCCGCCGCGCCCAGACGCAGGCTGTTGCCCAGCCATCCCACTGCGACCAGCAGGATGATGCTGGCGATGGCGACGAAGATATCGTTGAAGCCGGTCAGCAGGCGGAAATGTTCTTCATCGACAACCGGGCTGGCCCGCATCCGCGCGACATGATCGCGCAGCGCCTGCGCGGCATCGGCGGACAGGACGCCCGCCGCTACGGCATCTTGCAGATCGCTTTCGCTATACATGGCCAGCCTCCGCCCAATGCCCGATGTCCTTCGACCTAGCATCGCTGTATTGTTTTATCAACACAGCGGATTTTGTCCTTTTTCCCATTCCCTTGCGATGATAGCGCCAAGGCGACTATGAGGGAGTAAGACCAAAATGACCCTGCCGACATTGCTGGAAGGCCGTTTGTCCCTGCTGCTGATCGGATCGCCGATGTTCCTCGTGTCGCGGCCGTCGCTGGTGATCGCGCAATGCCGTGCGGGCATCGTCGGCGCTTTCCCCTCGCTCAACGCCCGCCCTTCCGGCGCTTTCGAAAGCTGGCTGCAACAGATTGAGGAGGCCCTGACGGACAAGGATGCGCCTTTCGCCGTCAACCTCATCGTCCATCGCACCAATGCCCGGCTGGAGGAGGATCTGGCGCTCTGCGTCCAATATAAGGTGCCCATCGTCATCACCTCGCTCGGCGCGCGGGAGGATGTGAACCAGGCGATCCACAGCTATGGCGGCATCGTCCTGCATGACGTCATCAACAATGTCTTTGCGCGCAAGGCGGTCGAAAAGGGCGCGGACGGCCTGATCGCCGTGGCGGCCGGGGCAGGGGGCCATGCGGGAACCTTGTCGCCCTTCGCACTAGTGGAGGAAATCCGCGCCTGGTTCGACGGACCGCTGGCGCTGTCGGGCGCGATCGCGACCGGGCGTTCCATCGCCGCGGCGCGGATGATGGGCGCGGACCTCGCCTATATGGGCTCTCCCTTCATCGCGACCGAGGAGGCTGATGCCGACGCTGCCTACAAGCAGATGATCGTCGACAGCGGCGCGGGCGACATCCTCTATTCCGACGTGTTCAGCGGCGTTCTGGGCAATTATCTGAAACCCAGCATCGTCGCGGCGGGCATGGACCCGGACAATCTGCCCAGGGCGGCCTCGATGGATTTCGCCAGCGCCGGGGGCGAGGGCGCAAAGGCGTGGCGAGACATCTGGGGCGCCGGGCAGGGCATCGGCGCGATCCGCAAGATTCAGCCCGCGGGCGCCTTCGTCGATCAGCTCAAGGCCGAATATCGCGAAGCCGTGGCGGCCTTCCGCTTATAGGAAAGCGCGCAATTCGGTAATGAAACGGCTGAACCGGTCATGATGGAGCCAGTGGCCCGCATCGGCGAATTCGACCAGCCGGGCGTCCTGGAAATGGGCGATCCGGCCATCCTTGACCGGATTGGACGCCCAGCTATCGAGGCCGAGGCACAGCAGGACGGGGCAGGTGATCTGCCTCCAGAAATCCGGCAACTCCTCCTCTATTCCGGTGTCCGGCGACCATCCGCGCAGGGATGGATCGAACTTCCAGCCATAGCTGCCATCCTCATTCCGGTTGGTCCCGTGGATGGTGAGATGCAAGGCCTGTTCGACAGAGAGGTGATCGTTGCGCGCGCGCATACGTTCGACGGCGGCTTCGATGGTGGCCAGCTTGCGGGCGGGCTTGCGTAATATGGCCCGCCGCTGGTCGATCCACTCGCGCCATTGGTCGAGGATCGGTTCCGCTGCCTTTTCCTTGAGGCGCGCGGGGGAAAGGCCCAGTCCCTCCACCGCAACCAGCTTTTCCACCCGGTCGGGATAAAGCCCGGCATAGCGCAGGCTGATCGCCCCGCCGAGCGAATGGGCGACGATGGTCACCTTTTCGCTGCCGATCATGTCCACCATCTGCGCCAGATCGTAGACATAGCTGCTCATCATATAGCTGCCGTCCGAAGACCAACTGCTGTCGCCATGTCCGCGCAGGTCGACGGCCATGACATGATAGTCGTCGCCCAGCGCCCGCGCCGTCCAGTCCCAACTGCGCGCATGATCGAACCCGCCATGCACCAGAATCAGCGGCGGCGCGGCAGGATTGCCCCAGTCCAGATAATGCAGGCGTGTCCGCAGCGATGTGAAGAAATGCGAGGTCGGGGTTGGCGCTGCGGGCGTATCCATGCGATCCTGCTGGCTGACAAGGGAAGAAGCCATCCCTCCATTCGCCATCCAGAGGCGGCTTGCAAGGGCCGCCGCGCGAAAAAATCGCTGGCCGGACCCTATCGCCGCCCCGAATCGCCCTGGTCGCAGGCGGACGGACCAGGCGTGAGCCTGCGGCTGATCGTCCTCACGATCCGCGCGAGCGCTGCCTGTTTGAAAGGCTTGTCCAGCCTTGGCCTGTTGGTCGCATGAGCGGGCAGTTCGGCAAAGCCGGTGATGATGATGACTGGCATGCCGGGCCGCTTTTCCTCGATCGCGTCGGCGAGTTGCGCGCCGGTCATGCCGGGCATCGCATGATCGGTGATGACCAGATCAATCGTCCCCTGCTCCAATATCCGCAGCGCATCGGACGCGCTGCTGGCCTGAAAGACGGTATGCCCCAGATCCTCCAGCATTCCGGCCGTGTTGGTCAGCACCAGATCGTCGTCGTCCACCGCCAGAATGACCAGCGGCGCGCCAGCCTCGTCCACGGCTTCGACCACGGCTTCCCCGGCGCTTTGCGTCTGCTGTACCGCCACCGGCAGCCAGAGCGAAACCGTCGTGCCCTTGCCCGCCTCGCTCGCAATGGTCATCGCGCCGCCGCACTGTTCCACAAAGCCATGGACCATCGACAGCCCCAACCCGGTCCCTTTCCCCACGCCCTTGGTGGTGAAGAAAGGCTCGGTGGCGCGCGCCACCGTCGCTTCGTCCATCCCTTCGCCCTCGTCGATCACCGACAGGCGGATATAGGCTTCGGCCTGCATATCTCCGCGCGGTATCGAGGGCGTCGTGACTTCAACCCCTTCCAGGATCAGCCGCCCCACGCCATGCATCGCATCCCGCGCATTGACCGCCAGGTTCAGCAGCGCGAGTTCAAGCTGGGCCGGATCGGCATGGGCGGGCGTCATGACGAGGGGGAAGCGGGTTTCGATCCCGATGCCCGTCCCCAGCGTCGCCTTCAGCAAATCGGCCATGTCGCGCACCAGAGCGATGCAATCGACGCTTTGCAGTTTCAGTTCCTGCTTGCGGGCAAAGGCCAACATGCGCTGCGTCAGCGTCGCGCCGCGTTCCGCCGCCGCCATGGCATTGTCGATATAGCGGGAAATATCGGCTCCGCTGGCCATGCGCTGCCGGGCAAGGTCCAGACTGCCGACGATGACGGCCAGCAGATTGTTGAAATCATGCGCCACGCCGCCTGTCAGCTTGCCGATGGCCTCCATCTTCTGCGTCTGGAAAATGGCCTCGCGCGCTGATTCCAGAGCCTGCTGCCCCTCAAGCCTTTCGGTCAGGTCGCGCGTGACTTTCGCAAAGCCCAGAAGGTCGCCCTGCGCGTTGCGGATGGCGTCGATGACGACGCTGGCCCAGAAGCGCGATCCGTCCTTGCGGATTCTCCACCCTTCGGCCTCGAAACGCCCTTCGCGCGCGGTGATGTCCAGCGCTCGCGACGGGATGCCCGCCAGCCTGTCCTCTTCCGAATAGAAGCGGGAAAAATTCTGGCCGAGAATCTCCTTCTCGCTATAGCCCTTGAGCCGCTCGGCCCCGGTATTCCAGCTTGCCACCGTCCCATTGGGATCGAGCATGTAGATCGCATAGTCCGTCACGCTCTGAACCAGCAGTTCAAACCTGTTCCCAAACTGGCCAGGCGGTGCCTTTTTCATCGGGAGCCGAAATCCTTCATCTTTGCCGGACGCAAAACGCATCATTCGCGGCAACAGTTCCTTTCGGTGCAGGATTTGGGATTCCCGAAAGCGCGCATGGGACCACCGTCCCTATCCGGTATATCCCGGATGTTCCGTGCGTGGCACTGTGGCTTTGATGTCAGGAAAGGCATGGAGCGGGTGAGGGGAATCGAACCCCCGTCACTTGCTTGGGAAGCAAAAGCTCTACCATTGAGCTACACCCGCAACGCCCCGCCCATGGCATGAGCGGAAAGGCGCGTCAACCGACCTGCCGCTTCGCCAGTTTCCGCGCCAGCGTGCGGCGGTGCATCCCCAGCCGCCTTGCTGCTTCGGAAATGTTGAAATCGCTGTCTTTCAGCACCTCATGGATATGTTCCCATTCCAGCGTCTTGATGGATGTCGGGCGCGGGCCGAGCGGCGCGGCGGGGTCGCCGCCCGATCGTGCGAAGGCGGCTTCTATGTCGTCGCTATTGGACGGTTTCGCCAGATAGTTGGTCGCGCCCAGCTTGATCGCCTCCACCGCCGTGGCGATGCTGGCAAAGCCCGTCAGCACGACGATCAGCATCGCCGGATCATGGGCATGGAGCCTCTGCACGCAAGGCAGGCCCGATTGCGCCCCCAGCTTCAGGTCCACCACCGCATAGCCCGGATCATGATCCTTCAGCAGCATTTCCAATGCCTCATGGCTGTCCGCCAGCAGCACGTCATAGCCGCGCCGCTCGAACGACCGCTTGAGCGTGCGTGCGAAGGCTTCGTCATCCTCCACGATCATCAGCAGGCGCTCATTGGACATTCGAACTCTCCTCCATGGCCAGCGTGGCGAGCGGCACGCGCAGCAGGATCAGCGCGCCGCCCTCCGCGCCGTTGCTCGCGCTCACGCTGCCGCCCAGCTTGCGCACGACGTTGACGACAAGGAACAGGCCCAGCCCGCCGCCCTGCCTGCCCTTGCTGGACCGATAGGGCTTGCCGAAATCGGCCAGCATGTCCTCGCTGAAACCGGGACCATTGTCACGCACGGCGATGTTGAGCCAATGGCTGTCCCGCCCGACCAGCATGTCGATCCGGCTTGCGCCCGCTTCCCGCGCATTGTCGAGCAGGTTGCCGATCGCCTGCCGGATCACCGGATCGGCGACGATGCGGGGATAGTCATGCGGCCCGAAATCGCATAGCAGCGCCGTGCCCGGATTGGAGTCCCGCCAATCCTGCGCGATGCTTTCCACGAAATCGCGCAGGCCGGTGACGCGCGGCGCTTCCCCCCGTGCTTCTCCCGCGGACAGCAGGATGCCGGTGACGATAGTCTTGCACCGCCCGACCGCCGCCTGCATTTCCTCCACTTCCTCGACCAGAACGGGGTGCCGCGTCACTTCCTGCATATGCAGCCAGTCGCCCAGCACCACCGCCAGTTGCGACAGCGGCGTGCCCAGTTCATGCGCCGCGCCCGACGCCAGCAGGCCCATGCGGACGATATGCTCCTCCTCCGCCGCCTGCTGCCGCAGCCGGGCCAGATATTTCTCCCGCAATTGCAGGTTGCGGGTGACGCGCGACATGAACAGCACCAGCAGCACCGCGACCATGGTGAAGCTGATCCATGTGCCCGCGACATGCAGGTCGATCAGATGCCCTTCCAGCATGGCGGACAGCGCCAGCGGATGATGGAATAGCGAGAGCATCGCGGCGCACAGGATCGCAAGGATCGCGATGCCCCATACGCTCCATCGGTCGAGCAGCACCGTCGCCAGCGCGACCTGCAACAGATAAAGGCCCATGAAGGGATTGGTCGCTCCGCCGCTCAGGTAAAGCTGCGCTGTCAGCACGCACACGTCGAACAGCAGGGCGAGCAGCAGTTCGGGCCGCGCCACGTCTGTCCGGCGGCGCAATATGGCGAAGCTCGCGACATTCATCGCGCAGGAAAGGCCCGCGATCATCAGCATCGGCGCGACCGGCAGGGGGATGCCCATGCCGAAATGCACGATCAGGATCGTCGCGACCTGCCCGGCGATGGCGATCCAGCGCAATTGCACCAGCAGCGCCATGTTCCGCCGCTCCGCCGCATTGGCGGGCCGGTGGCCAGGCAGCCACCGGACGTTGATGAATGGCTTCTTCATTCCGCCGCTCTATGCGCCCGCGCCCCTGTTCGCCAGAGCGAAGCTGGGGATCGCGCAGGAAAGGCCGGATTATCGGCGCGCGGCGTCTATCTGCCTGCGCATCCGGTCCAGCGCCTTGCGGTCGAACCAGCCCGTCAGGCCGCCCCTTGGCCGGAAGCGCGGCAGCCATTTGCCGTAAAGGTCCGTCATCCGGCGCGGCAGTCCTTCCGGCCCCTCGCGCTCCATGATGTCGGACACGATGCGATTCTGGAAATGGCGCACCGAATAATTGTGCATCCGCCGATATTGCATGTGCCAGCTTGCCGGGCTGAACAGGCTGACCGGCTCGCAGCGGAAACCGGCCCCTTCGCAGGCGACGATCCGCTCCGCCGCCCAGTTCGCGTCCCGGTGCAGGTCGGTATGCGCCCATGCCGCGACCAGCCCGTCATCGCCGATCAGGTCGTCGGGCAGGCGCAGGCCGCGTTCCCGTATCGCCGCCAGAAAATGCCGGGGGAGGGCATAGAGATCGCCGAACAGCCCGCCTTCCACTTTCAGGTTGCGCCGGTAGATCCGCGCCTGTCGCCCGTTCACCGGCATTCCGGCGGCGGCATTGGCTTGCGGATGGGAAGCAAGGTCCGCGACCAGCGCGTCGATGGAGCCATGCGCGATTTCCGCGTCGCCATCCATGAAGATGACGGCTTGCTCGTCCCCGGCCAGCAAGTCATGCACGAAATGATTCCATGTCCGCGACTTGCCGCCCTGCGCGATGTTATGGACGATGACATGCGCCCGCCCCGCAGCGCAGGCGCGCGCCCGCTCGGCCGTCGCGTCGGTCGTGCCGTTCACCAATATGTGAAAGCGCATATCATCCCGGTCCAGCGGCAGCGAGCCAAGGCACAGGCCGATGCGCCTTTCCTCCTGATGCGCGAAAATGCCGACCGTGACCGTCATGTTTTTAGCGGAAATCCCAGGCCTGCTCGCCATGCTGCGCTGCGTCCGGCCCGCTTTCCTCCTCTTCGGCGCTGATCCGCAAGGGCAGCGCCACGGAAAGGAGGAACGCCGCGATCGCCGTCCCCGCCATCGACCACAGCGCGACCACGACCAGCCCGCTCACCTGGCTGAGCAGGGCGCTGCCCAGCCCAATGCCGCCTTCAAACCCGACGCCTCCCAAAAGGGGCAGCACAAAGACCGGCAGCAGCAGGCCGCCCACCATGCCGCCGATCCCATGAAGCAGGAAAATCCGCGCCGGATCGTCCGTCGCCCGCCCGATGGGTCCGCTGATCCCCCGGCAGACCAGCGCCGCGATCAACCCGATCAGCATCGCGCCGCCTGCGCCGACCAGCGCCGCGCTCGCCGCGATCGCCGCGATCCCTGCCAGCGCGCCCGAAACCGCCCCCGTCGCCGTGGCGCGCCCGCCCAGCAGGCGGTCCAGCACCATCCAGCCCAGCGCGCCCGCGCAGGCCGCGAAATGGCCGTTGAGAATTGCCGTCGCGGCATCGTCCGTCGCGCCGAGCGCCCAACCTCCGACGCTTCCCGCCGAACCCAGCCAGATCAGCGCGCCTCCCGCCATGCCCAGCAGCGGGGCGTGGGCGCTTGTCTTTCCGGCGCGCCGTCCCGCGATCAGGCCCAGCGAAAGCGCGGAAAAGCCCGCGCAGACATGCACCACTATGCCGCCCGCGAAATCCATGACGCCGATGTTCGCCAGCCATCCACCGCCCCATGTCCAATGGGCGACCGGCACATAGACCAGCAACAGCCAGAGCGGCGCGAACAGGGCCAGCCATCCGGCCCGCCCCCGGCCGATAACCGCGCCGCCGACCAGGCAGGCCGCGAACAGGGCAAGGCTCATCTGAAACAGGACAAAGGCCGATTCCGGCACCGTCATGCCGTCACCGGGCACCGTCAGATTGGCGAGCATCAGATTGCCGATCCCGCCCAGCCATGCGTCGCCCGGCGCATAGATCAGGCTATATCCGGCCATGGCCCAGGCCAGCGACAGGCTCGCCGCGATGCCGATATTCCCGGCTGCCGCCGAAAGGGCGCTTCGCACGGAAGACACTCCCGCCATTCGCAGCGCAACCCCCGGCAACGCCGCGAGCAGCACCAGCATGGCGCAGAGCATCATCCACGCCGTATCGCCGCTATCGGTCGTCACCTCCTGCGCGAAAGCGGCTTGAGGCATCAGCGACGCCATGGCGAAAGGCAGGGCGAGGAAAGGGCGCATGGGAAAGACCGGCTGTTGCATATCGGCTCCTTCCCTAGCCGCGCGCCAGTAAAGACTTCGATAAGCAGGCAGGGCGCGGTTCCTAAAAGGATTTGCCGCCGCAACGAACGCGGCCCGTCCCGCTATTTTCGACGCTGCACGCGGCCTTGCCGGTGACGGTCATGTCGCCCGATCCCGATGCGCGCAGCCTGGCGTTGATGTCGGCGGTCAGGGTGACGCTGCCCGCGCCGTCATTGCTGATGCTCGCCTGCCGCGCCGAAAGCCCCCCGGCTTCCACCGCGCCGGGGCCGGTGATGCGGATATTCGCGACGCCCGCGCGCCCGTTCAACGTCGCCCTGCCGCCGCCCGCCAGCGCCACTTCGATCTGGTCCAGTTCCACCGCGCCCACGCTGACATCGCCATTGCCGCCCAGCACGATTTCGCCGCGCTGTCCCTTCATCCGGTTGACCGCGACCGACCCACCGCCCGTCAGCACGATCCGGTTCAGCAGGCCCGTCGAGAGGCGCAGCGTCACCGCCCCGCCGCCGCTTTCACCCGGTCGCGCCCGCTCCATGGTGATGGACAGCAGCCGCCCCGATACATCCACCTTCAGCCGGTCGAGCATTTGCTGGTCGCCATCGGCGCGGGCGGACACGCCCATGCCGGTGGTGACGATCACATTCACCGGCGCTTCCACCCGGATCGCGTCGAAGCTGGTGATGGTATAGCCCCGGTTCGCCGCCTGCGCGGTCACGCTCCATCCTGCCGCGCCCGATACTCCGATCAGTGCCCCGATCAGGATCAGGGCGCGCAACGCGCCTCGCCCGGTCCGATGCCGCTTGTCTTGCATTGCGCCTTGCCCTTCACCGTCACATTGCCCGGTCCCGTGATGGTGATAGCAACCGCGCCGTCCGACGCAAAGTCGATGTCGCCGCTCCCCAGCAAGGAAGCATCCGCCTTGCCCAGCTTCAGCTTTTCGCCATCAATGTCGCCCGACCCGGTCAGGGACAGCTTGCCCTCATCGGCCGCGCCTGCGATCTCAAGCGAACCGGAGCCGGTGATATCGGCCTTCAGCCTGCCGACCTTCACCGCGCCGATCTCCATGTCGCCCGACCCGGTGAGGGACAGGTCCAGCGCCTTGCCCTCCGCCCGGTCGAGGTCGAAATCCCCGGAGCCGGTGAGCGTCACGGCGGCAATGGCGGGCATGGTGACGCGGATCGTCGCGCCTTTATCGGTGGCGCCGACCCATTGCGATTTGCGCCCGACCTTCAACCGGCCATCATCGACGCTGATCTCCAGCTTTTCGATGGCGTTGGGATCGCCCTCCGCCTTGACCGCGAAACCGTTGCCGATGGTCACGGCCACATCGTCCGGCCCCACGACCTCGACGGCGGTGAAGTCCTTGAGCGTCGACCAGTCCTGCGCGGCGGGCGCGCCCCGTGGACCCGAAGATGCCGCGTTGCCGCCGCTTTCCTTCGAACAGGCGGATGTCAGACAAAGGCCCGCCAGCAGCAGCGCGGACAGGGGAAGGGATCTGGGCATCGCACACTCCTATGCTGTATTATGCCATTAATACGGAAAGGCACTTCCGGTTCCAAGCCCCTAATGGCGGGGAAAATTAACAGCAGCTATCCCCGGCCTCCGCTTGATCCACGCCGGCGGGCGGCCTAAACGCCGCTCATGACCTATGCTTCCTATCCGGCGCTGCGGATGCGCCGTCCCCGCGCTTCGGCATGGAGCCGGGCGATGCACGCGGAAAACCGCCTCAGCCCGGCCGATTTCATCTGGCCGCTGTTCGTGACCGAAGGGCAGGGGGTGGAGGAACCCATCGCCTCTCTTCCCGGCGTGTCGCGCTGGTCGGTGGACCTTTTGGTCCAGCGCACGAGGGAGGCTCGCGACGCCGGCATCCCCTGCCTCGCCCTTTTCCCCAACACCCAGCCCGAACGCCGCAGCGACGATGGGGTGGAAGCGCTCAATCCCGACAATCTCATGTGTCGCGCCATCCGCGCCATCAAGGACGCCGTGCCCGACATCGGCATCCTGACCGACGTGGCGCTCGATCCCTATACCGCGCATGGGCAGGACGGCCTGCTCGATGAAGCGGGTTATGTGGTCAACGACGCCACCGTCGACATGCTGATCGGCCAGTCGCTCAATCAGGCGGCGGCGGGCGCGGACATCATCGCGCCCAGTGACATGATGGACGGCCGCATCGGCGCGATCCGCGAGGCGCTGGAGGAAGAAGGGCATGCCAATGTCCAGATCATGGCCTATTCCGCCAAATATGCGAGCGCCTTCTACGGCCCGTTCCGCGATGCGGTGGGATCGCGCGGCCTGTTGAAGGGCGACAAGAAAAGCTATCAGATGGACCCCGCCAACAGCGAGGAAGCGTTGCGCGAAGTCGCGCTCGACCTGGAAGAAGGCGCGGACAGCGTGATGGTGAAGCCGGGTCTTCCCTATCTCGACATCATCGCGCGGGTGAAGGACGCCTTCGCCGTGCCCGTCTTCGCCTATCAGGTATCGGGCGAATATGCGATGATTGAGGCCGCCGTGGCGGCGGGGGCGGGGGACCGCGACGCGCTGGTGCTCGAAACCCTCATGGCGTTCAAGCGAGCGGGCTGTTCGGGCGTCCTCACCTATCACGCGCTCCACGCCGCGCGCCTGCTCCATGGCTGAAGCCGCCGCGCCACCAGCCAGAATACAGAATGAAGGACGCCTGCCATGACCGATCATCCCGGAGCGACCATCCTCCCTTTCAACGGCAAGACGCCCGTCATCCACCCCAGCGCGTTCATCGCGCCGGGATGCGTGATCGTCGGCGACGTAGAGATCGGGGAGGACGTTTCCATCTGGTATAATTGCGTGCTGCGCGCGGACGTGAACCGCATACGCATCGGCGCGCGGACGAACATCCAGGACGGCACCGTCATCCATTGCGATAGTCCCAAGCAGGCGCCTGGCCCGGTGGAGGGCTATCCCACGCTGATCGGCGAAGATGTGCTGGTCGGCCATATGGCGATGATCCATGGCTGCACGCTGCTGGACCACGCCTTTGTCGGGTTGTCGTCGGTGGTGATGGACGGCTGCGTGGTGGAAAGCGACGCCATGCTTGCCGCCGGGGCGCTGCTGTCCCCCGGCAAGACTATTCCCCATCGTCAGCTCTGGGCGGGACGCCCCGCCAAATATATGCGCGACCTGTCGGACGAGGCGCTGATCGGGATGCGCGCGGGCGTCGAACACTATGTCCATAACGGGAAAGCGCACAAGGGCGCGGTCAAAGCCGCGCTCTGAGGAAATTCAGGGCTGCGCCAGCCGCCCTTTCAGCGCGTCCAGCCGGTCATTCTGCCCGTCGACGATGGTCAGCGCCGTGGCCCGCGCCGCGTCGATCTCATCGGCGCCGCCCTGTTCCTTGCCCTCGGCGATGGCGTTGCTGCGCTCGACATAGAGCGTGTCAAGGCTGGCGAGCGCCGACACGCTGTCGTTGCGCGCTGTTTCCAGTGTGCTGATCGTGACCTGCGCCGCAACCCATGCATCGCTCGACACCGCCGCGCCGCGCGCGGCCTGCGTGGCGCGGTCCGCCGCCGGATAAGCCTGATCGAAGGCGGTTCGCCCGGCCTGCGCCTGCACGGATAGCTTCTCCACCTGCGCCTTCAACGCGGCATCGGGGGTGGCCGGAGCAGGCGGCGGAGCCACTTCCGCCATGGGCGCGCCTTCGATCGCCCGCTTGGCCAGCGAAGGATAGCCCTGCTGCGTCCCCGCGCAGCCGGACAGGAAAAGGGCGATGGAGGTCAACAGCCGGCGCGCGATCATGGTGTTCCATCTAGGGCGCGCCGGCGCGCCGCGCAATGGCTCAATCCTTCGGCTTGTGCTTCGAAAACAGATAGCGCCAGACGCCGATCATGTTGATACTCAGCAACGCGACATTCTGCCACCCGATCCCTTCGCTGTCCTGCGTCAGAAAGCCCCAGAGGATCAGCGCCACCGACGAAGTGACGAACAGGACGAAGGCCCATCCGGTGATGCGCCGCCCCAGATGCAGCGACACGACCAGCGCCGCCAGCGTCGCCGCCGCCGCGCCATAATATTGCAATCCGTCGAGAATGGTTTCGCTCACTCCCTCCTAACGCAGATCGCGGCTCAGGGTTGCGGGACGGCAGCGGCGTCTTTAGGGCCGGAGGCATGATCGCTGCTATCGAACCCTTCCACGCCATCGCCATCAGCCGCGAAGCGCACCGGCTGGAGGCGGAGGGGCGCTCCATCCTCCACATGGAATTTGGCCAGCCTTCGACCGGCGCGCCCGCCGCCGCGATCGCCGCCGCGCATGACATTCTCGACACCGATCCCATGGGCTATTGGGAAAGCCCCGCGCTCAAGGACCGCATCGCCCGGTTCTATCGCGGCCGTTATGGCGTGAGCGTGGATGCGGAGCAGATCCTGCTGACCTGCGGCGCGTCGCCGGGACTGGTGCTGGCGCTCTCCTGCCTGTTCGCGCCGGGCGAGAGGGTGGCGACCGCGCGCCCGGGCTATGTCGCCTACCGCAATACGCTCAAGGCCCTTTATCTGGAGGTGGAGGAAGTCGATTGCGGCCCCGCCGACCGTTATCAGATCAGCGCGGAAGCCTTGGCGAGGCTCGATCCCGCGCCCGACGGTCTGATCCTCGCCAGCCCCGCCAATCCTACCGGCACCATCATCCCGCCGGAGGAACTCGCCGCCATCGCGAAGGTCTGCCAGGAGCGCGGCATCCGCATCATCTCCGACGAGATCTATCATGGCCTTTCCTTTGGAGAGGCCGCCCATTCGATGCTGGAATATGCGCCCGGCGCGGTGATCGTGAACAGCTTTTCCAAATATTTCAGCATGGCCGGATGGCGGCTGGGCTGGATCGTGGTGCCGCCATCCCTGATCGACGCAGCGCGGGCGCGGATGGGCAATCTTTTCCTGACGCCGCCGTCGCTCGCGCAGCATGCGGGCCTTGTCGCCATGGACTGCGGGGAGGAACTGGAGGAGCATGTCGCCACCTATCGCCGCAACCGGCAATTGCTGCTGGATGCGCTGCCCGCGCTCGGCCTGCGGGAAATCGCGCCGCCGGACGGGGCCTTCTACATCTATGCCGATGTCGGCCATCTGACCCACGACAGCCTGTCCTTCTGCCAGAAGCTGCTCTGCGAAACCGGAGTCGCCGCGGCCCCCGGCATCGACTTCGATCCCGTGGACGGCCAGCGCCACATCCGTTTCAGCTTCGCGGTTTCGACCGACCGGGTTGAGGAGGCGATAGCCCGCATGATCCCATGGTTCGCGGCGCAGGGGAGCCGCTAGGCGCTCAGCCCGGAAACACCCGGCCAAACGCCTCCAATCGCGCCAACTGCCAGCGTCTGAGGCCAGCAAAAGAGCCACGAACCCGTCAGGGTTCGCAAGGCCGACCGGCCGCCCGAGCTTATGCGAGGAAAGCCAAGGCGACGGATGTCGCCGCCGGCGCTTGAGGCCAACAAAATATGGTGCCCCAAGCAGGACGAAAGCGATGAATATGAGTCGCCGCTTCTCCTACGCTAGGACCGCTTTTCTTCGCATCCTGCCGCCGAATGTTGCCGTCAGACACCTCGGAACACTACGATGTAGCGCCCGGTGGTGCTGGCGCAGCGATACGGACTCTGGTTCCCGTTTCCGCGTCAAGCTCGTCGACGATAGTTCCTGCGGCGGCCTTCGCAGCGTGGATAGCGATGATATTCCTCAGAACTCCATCAACAATGAATAGAATATTTCATCTCGTCTTAATATTAAAATATGATATTTTCGTAATAATTAATTTCATCAAAAATGAATTTTTATAACCCTAAATAATGTGGTTAATCGCGATGCAAGTGGCCATGCCAACGGCTAGATTCATCGGCACACCGAACTTCAGGAAATCCGAAAACCGGTAGTCGGCTGCTGCATAGACCATCGTATTCGTCTGATAGCCGATCGGGGTGGCAAAACTGGCCGACGCGGCGAACATGACAGTGACGATCATGGCTCGCGGGTCTTGGTTGGTCACCTGCGCCAGGGAAATGGCGATCGGGGTCATGATGACCGCTACCGCATTGTTGGTGACGGTCTCGGTAAGCAGCGACGTGAGAAAATAGAGCATCACGATCAACGCGAGAGGAGAAAGCCCCGTCAGCCATGGTGACACGGCGGCGACAACCAGGTTTATGGTCCCGATGGCTTCCAGCCCGCTGCCAATGGCGAGCATCGCGAAGATCAGCACCAGAACGCTGCCATCGATCGATTCCCAGGCCTCGGCGGGATCGATGCAGCCGGTGACGAGAACGATGCCCACACCGATAAGGGCAAGCGAGAGGATCGGTGCGACGGACGCCGCGGCGAGCACGATAACGCCCGCAAGCGTAAGGACCGCGATCGGCGCCCGATCGCGGCGGAAGCGCCGGACATGGCTCGTATCCTCGGCGATGAGATGCGTGTTGCCGTGCAGACCGGCGATAGCAGGCGCCTCTGCGGCCACGAGGAGGTTGTCGGCCGCACGCAAGCGCACGCTACCAAGATCCGGACCGGGCATGTGCCGCGCTCGCCCGATTCCGAGTATACGCGCCGGCAAGTTCGATAGAAAGGGAATATGGTCCAGCCGGCCACCGATCGCAGGGTGCGACGGCGCGATGGTGAGGCCGACCAGCCGAACGTCATCTGATCGTTCATCTTCGGCGAGCCGGATCGGTTGGCCGACATTCTGCAAGCCGACAACGACGGAATTGCTACGCGCCAGACTGTCCAATTCGTCCGCAGAGGCCGCAACGACAAACCGGTCGCCGCGCTCGATCAGCATATCAGGCGGCAACTCACGCAGCAACGCGCCACCGCGCCGAACCGCAATCAGCCGGACGGCATCTCGCTTCAGAAAGGACAGGTCAGCAATTGTCCGCATTTTGCCGGGCGATCGTTCGGACAGGCTCAGCTCGGTAAGATATTCCAGGCGGTGCCGGTCGGCGATATCGTTATCGGGACGAGCGGGCAGCAGGGGCGGACCAAGGACCAGCATCATGATAACACCCGCCGCCATGGCGACCGCCCCGACGGCGGTGATGTCGAAGATGCCGAAGCCGGGCTGGCCGTTCGCACGCGCGACGCCATCGACCAGCAGATTGGTCGACGTGCCGATCAGCGTCAGTGTGCCTCCCAGGATCGACAAATAGGATAAGGGGATCAGCAAACGGGTCGCCGGGATACCGACCGTGCGCGCCAGTCGGCGGACGATCGGGATAAGGACCATGACCACGGGTGTATTGTTGACGAAGGCGGGAACGATCCCGGCGCCAGCAAGCACGCCGGTGATGGTCCGGCGCGGCGCCTTCTGCGCTCGCCTCACAATGGCGCTCGCCAAGGCTTCGACAGCGCCAGTTCGGACCAGCGCACCCGACAGGATGAAGAATGCAGCGATCGTGATCGGCGCCGGATTGGCAAAAGCCGCGGTGACGAGAGCCGGGGTCAGCCAGCCGAACGCGATCATGGCGGTGGCGGCGACGACCGCGACGGTTACGGGCGGAAGCCTCTCGCTTGCGAAGACGGCAAACAGCACGACGACGAAGAGGAGACCCTGGAGGGCATGATCGTTCATAAGCGTCGTGACTATGTTTTCCATATGCTCCTTCGCGGGTCTTTGTGGTGGAAAAGGCCTGAGCCGGAATGATTGCTGGTCCCCGACGTGGGGGCAAGGACGGATCGGGATTTCCTATCGTCGGATCACGGCCGGCGATTATTGCGTCGTGCTTGCAATTATCCACGCCAGAAGCGCGGCAAGAAAAGGATGAGCACGGTGAACAGTTCAAGGCGCCCGAGCAGCATGCCGACCGACAACAACCATTTTGCGGCGTCGGGAAGCGAACCGAAATTGCCCGCCGGCCCGATAACATCACCGAGACCTGGTCCGACATTGGAAAGAGCTGTCGCGGCGCCGCTTGCTCCGGTCAGAAAATCGAGACCCACCCCCATCAGCGCGATCGTAAGGACCGCATAGCAGAGGAAGTAGACTGCAAAGAACGCCACGACCGAGCCGATGACTTCCTCCCCGATCGGCCTTTCGCCATAGGATCGCGGAAAGACGCCGCGTGGAAAGAGCAGCCGGCGAAAATGTGCTTTGAGCATGATCGCCATCACCTCGAAGCGGAAAATCTTGATCCCGCCTGAAGTCGAGCCGGTGCATCCTCCGACAAACATCAGGCCGAAGAACAATCCCACCAGCGCATTGCCCCACAAAGAATAATCGGCGCTTGCATAGCCCGTGGTCGTCACCACCGAAACGACATTGAAGGCCGCGTGCCGGAAAGCCGGCTCGAGCGCATATTGGCCAGAGACGGCAAGCCACGAGCCGACCAGCAGGATGACAATGGCCACGAAGGTCAGCATCGTTTTCACCTGCCGGTCCCAGATCGCCTTATGATCGCCCGCCAGAATGCGGACGTAGAGCACGAACGGAACGCTGCCCGAGAGCATGAACAGCGTGGCAAACCACTGAATGCCGTTCGCCTCCCACTTTCCGAACGAAGCGTCCGAGGTGGAGTAGCCGCCGGTCGCGATCGACGTCAGAGCATGGGCTAGCGCATCGAACGCGCGCATGCCGGTGAGCCAATAAGTGACCGTCGCAATCGCTGTCAGGCCGAGATAAACAGCACCGATGGCGCCCGCCATCTGCCGCACGCGCGGCATGACCTTTTCCGAGCGATCCGAGGATTCGGTGCGGAAGAGCTGCATGCCGCCGATGCCGAGCGCGGGAAGAATGGCGATCGCGGTGGCGATGATCCCGATGCCGCCCATCCATTGCAGGAGCGCGCGCCACAGCAGCATTCCCGGCGGCGCATTCTCAAGTCCCGTAATGACCGTGCCGCCGGTGGTCGTAATGCCCGACACGGCCTCGAAGAAGGCATCGGCCATGCTGCGGCTGACGATGCCGTACTCCGCAAAGTAGAATGGCATGGCACTGACAATGCTGACGCTGAGCCAGCAGAGCGGCGTCAGCAGGAAGGCCTGCCGAAGCGTCAGTCCCGACTGGAGCGACGCCCGTCCTATTCGCATAAAGGTCAGACCGATGGCAGCCGCCAATGCGGCGGCGCTGGCGAAAGATTGCCAGTCACAATTGTTGAGATAGATATCCGCCGCCATCGGGATCAGCATCATCCCGGCCGTCGACAGCAGAACCAGTCCGATCAGATAGAGAACCGGTTTCATGCCGTTTGCGAGCAGCGGCCCGCGCGCGAGTTTGCCGGCGGACCGGCCATTCATCCGAACGGTCTCCGCCGCGTGCCAAGCAGGGCTTCGGCAAAGCGCAGGTGGCTGTAGGTCACCAGGGCGACAACGTGATCGCCGACCTCAAGCTGTGTGGTATCGTCAGGCATGATGGCAACACCGTCCCGAACAACCGCACCGATCTTCATGCCCGCGGGCAAGCCGAGCTGACCCAGCGGACGACGCAAGAGCCGGGAGCCTTCGCTGATCTCGGCTTCGACCACTTCGCCAAAATCCTCACGCAAGGTGTAGAGCGCGAAAATCGTACCATGCCGGACATGCCGCAATACGGTCGAGATTGTGACCGCGCTCGGGCTCACCACCGCGTCGATCCCCAGCGTCGGGATCAGACTTTCGTAATTGGACTTGTTGACGAGCGTGATGGCGCGTTTGCAGCCGGCTTGTTTGGCGAGGACCGAAACGAAGATATTGGCTTCATCGTCATTGGTCACCGCCACGATCGTATCGGCGGAGCCGGCCTGCGCTTCGGCGAGCAATTCCCGGTCGAGCGCATCGCCGTTGAGAACGATTGCACTATCGCCGAACTCCCGCGCGGCTTCGCTTGCTCTCACCTGATCGCGTTCGATAAGCTTGACGTCGATCCCTGAAAATTCGCGCAGGATTTTCCGGGCGAGGTGGAGGCCGACATTGCCCCCGCCGACGATCACGACCTTGCGGGCTGCCTGCTTCTTATGGCCGAATGCGCGGACGACGGCATCGACCTGTTGGCTTAGCGCCAGCACATAAACATCGTCGCCAGCCGCCAACCGATCATCCGCATCGGGGACGAAGCAGCGCCCGTCGCGCATCACGGCCAGGACGGCCATCCGCGCATCCTCATCCTCTTCGGCAATCTCGAAAAACGGGCGTCCGATGACAGCGCAGTCCGTCCCGCTATGGATACCGAGAAGCTCGACAAGACCACCCGCCATCGGCACCCGGTCGAACGCACCAGGTGTTCGCAGCCGGCGGGCGATGCTGTCCGCGATCTCGATCTCAGGCGAGATAATGATGTCGATTGGAAGATGTTCGGCGGCATAGAGGCCGCTCTTGTCCTGCGCGAGATATCCCGCGTGGCGCAGCCGGGCTATCCGCCGTTTCACATTGAAGAGCGAATAGGCAACCTGGCAGGCTACCATGTTGACTTCATCCGAATGCGTAACCGCGATCAGCATATCGGCTTCGCGCGCGCCGGCTTCCTGAAGCGTGGCGGGATGCGAGGCATGTCCGACAAGGCCGCGCACATCATAGCTTTCATCGACCCGGCGAACCTGTTCGTGGTCGATGTCGATCACAGTGACGTTGATACCTTCCGTCGCGAGGTGCCGGGCAATCGTCGTTCCGACCTGACCGGCGCCACACACCACGACTCTCATAACCAGACTCCCATCACGGCTGTGTGGGGCCGGCTCTTAGCGTGATGGCCGGGCAAGGCCCAGCCGCCTTGGTGAAAGCAGACGGGTTGCGGCTTGCCCGCGAGCGTGGAACAATGACCATGTGCCCGTTCATCCATGATCTTGCGGAGACCTCGTCATGATCGAAGCGCTTCTGTTGGTCGAACGCGGCTCGATCCGGGATAAGTCGCAAGACTGGGGCGCTCATGCCTTTGTCGCGCTTCCCTCCCCTGGCGACAGGATCGTCGTGCCGCGCGACGGGGAAGCCCATTATCTCACGGTACTTTGCGCCCATCATCGGCCGGTGCCGATGGATGCGGTGGCGAACGGCACGGCAGAACCCGCGGCCGAGGTCGTCGCGAAATGGACGGGGTCGGAATAGCGAAGCCCCTGCCATCGTTCGAATCGAACATTCCGGGTACGTACAGACGCCGTTGATTGGTGCTCGCGTCGCCATTTTATTTGCATTCGCGGACCATCAGGACATCGACGTTGACGGCAGGCAAGAGTCCCTCGGCCTGGCTGCCGATAGTGGCATGGGCAAATCCGCTGCGGCCATGCGTGCCCAGCACCAGCAGGTCGGCGTCGGTCCTGCCAAGCTCCTGCACAACCACCGTTCCGGTCTCGCCTTCGACGAGCCGAACTTCGAGTTTCGCCCGGAAAGCCGGATCGAGGCCGGCGAGAAAAGCATCCAGCTCTTCCTGCGCCTCCGCCCGAATATCGGCTTTGACGTCATCGGATTTGATCCAGCCTTCGTATGGAACATGAAAGGCATGGATGAGCGTGATAGCGACTTCCGGGAACAAGTCGGCGGCGGCCAGCAGGGCGGCGCGTGAGCAGTCCGAAAGGTCGGTCGCGACAACGAGCCGCCGATAGGGGGCGACCGCTCGGCGACGCACGATGAGAACCGGCCTCTCGGCATTGCGGATGATGTGGTCGACGGCCGTGCCGAGAAAATAGTCGCCGATGCTGTTGTAGCGCGCGACACCGGTGACGATCAGGTCGCTGCCCCGTTCCGCCACAATGGCAGCCAATGTCTTTGGGGCCGAACCCGCGCGCACGACCAGTTCGGCGTTTGCCGCCCTTTCCGGCAGGTCGCCGCGCAACCGGGAGATGACATCCTCTTCATCGACCCTGGCGCCTTTTTCAAGGATATGGGCGATAATCAGAGTTCCATGTTTCTCGTCCACCAGCTGCATGGCGCGGTCCAGGGCGCGATCCGAGCGTGCGGTAAAGTCGCTCGCCAGCAGGACTTCGAATGGAGGCATGATTATTCCTTTCCGATCGGACCTTGCCTAGCGGGGCTCGGTTCTTCTGGGTTCGACATCGCCATCCCGCGCAATTTCCTTCGCCTGTGCGACTTCTTCGTCGGCATGTTCGGAATGAAGGGGGGCAAAGCGCAACAGCGCATATCCGACGAACGCGGCCAGCAACGACCCGCCGAGCGTGCCCAGCTTGGCCTCTTCGACAAGCAGCGGGTCGTTGAAAGCCAGCCCGCCGATGAACAGGCTCATCGTGAAACCGATGCCGCAGATGATGGCGACGGCATAGATTTGCAGCCAGGTGGCGCCGCGCGGCTTCGCGGCAAAACCCGCTTTCACCGCCAGCCAGACCGCCGCGAAGATGCCGAACTGCTTGCCCAGGAACAAGCCCGCCGCGATGCCGATCGGCATCGGCGACAAGATGTCGTCGAGCGTCAGACCACCAAACGCGACGCCGGCATTGGCAAAGCCGAACAGCGGGACGATGAAGAAAGCGACCGGCACGTCGAGTGCTTGTTCAAGCTTGTGGAGTGGTGAATAGGGAGAGTCCGGAGCGCCGGGTGTCCTGACGATCGGGATAGTGAACGCGGCCAGTACGCCGGCTATTGTCGCATGAACTCCGGAGAGCAGCACCGCGAACCAGAGCAACCCGAAGCCGATCAGATAGAGCGGCAGCGACCTGACGCCGAAGCGGTTGAGCGCGAACATCGCGGCGAGGATAACTACCGACGCGAGAAGTGCCGGAATGACGATGCCCGAGGTATAGAAGAGCGCGATGATCGCGACCGCGCCCATATCGTCAACGATCGCGACCGTCACGAGAAACAGCTTGAGAGACGTCGGCGCCCGTCGACCGAGAAGCGCGAGCACGCCGATCGCAAAGGCGATGTCCGTCGCGGCCGGAATGGCCCAGCCATTGACGAATGCCGGATCGCTGCCAGCTATCATGAGATAGACGGCCGCAGGAGCAGCCATACCGGCGAGCGCCGCCAGAACCGGTAAGCGTCGCTGGTCCCAGGTGGAGAGCCGTCCATCGACCAGCTCGCGCTTGATCTCGAGGCCCACGAACAGGAAGAAGATCGCCATCAGGCCATCGTTGATCCAGTGCAGGATCGAGAGACCGCCCACATAGTTGTGGAGCGTGTCGAAATAGGCTGCCGAGAAAGGAGAGTTCGCGATCATCATCGCCAGCAGCGCGGCGACCATCAGAACGATGCCGCCGGCGGACGCGCTTTCGATGAAGCGGCGAAGGACCGGTCCGAGCCCGGACCTGGAAGAAGAACGTGACGACGCCACGGAGAAAATACTCCCGGAAAAAGGTTTCAACCATTCTCCGTATTCGGGCATCGCACCCGGGCGCACGCAGCACACGCCAAGCCCGTCTGCCATAAGCATGTTGGTGCCGAACTTCAACGCCGCCGACACAACTACGTCGGGTTCTCGCTGCTATTCAGTCTGGATGTCGAGCCTCGGTTGACCACATTGATCGACAGGCATGCGCCATACCTGAGATTGAAAGGGGCGCGGATCCTGCAACCCGCGCCCTTCCATCGATGCTCTCCAACCTCAATCGGTGGATTGGCTGCGTCCTGTCTTGTTGGACTTGCTGGCCTCGTCCAGCTTTTCCAACTGGCGCGAAGCCCAATTGCGTCCGCCGAGACCGAAGGCCAAAGCGCCGGCGACCGCTCCCCCGATCACCAGTGCGCCGAAGGCGAGCCGGACGATGTCCTCGCCCACGCCCATGAACTGAAGGCCCATGAAGGTGAACAGGATGATCGCGGCCCATTTGACGATCGTGGCGGCCAGCGAAGATTCACCAGCGCCGCCGATCAGCCGCTCCAGCAGACGCGCGATCAGGAAGCCGACGATGATGACGACGGCGCCGAAGACGACTCGCCCGCCAAGTTCCAGCACACGGTCGAGGATTGCGGTGAGTTCGGGAAAGCCGAGCAATCGCGTCGCGGCGATCGCGAAAAAGAGAATGATCGCTACCTGCGCGATCCGAGCGACTATACCCGACACGGTTGCGCCTTCGGGCAGGATTCCGGCCGCGCCGACGGCGCGGTCAGCGCCGAGGCCCGGCAGGATTTCCGTCAGGATCTGCACGACGAACCGTGAGACCAGATAGCCTACGCCAAGCAGCAGCGCCGCGCCGACGATCCGTGGAATTGCCGCCAGGATCAGGCGAAGCATGTCGCTCGCCGGGGCCGATACGCTTGCCAAATCGAGGGCATCGAGTGCGAGGATGGCAACCGGGATAATGATCAGGACATAGACGATCACCCCGATCGTCTTGCTGATCTGGGAATTGCCCGTCAGCGCCTCGGCGCCGCCCCGATTGACCCATTTGTCAAAGGAAACGGTTTGAAGGGCGGTCACTACGATATCGCGAACGATCCTTGCCACCATCGCGCCGATGAAGAAGATCAGGCCTGCGCCGATCAGCTTGGGGACGAACGCCATGATGCTGTTGAGCAGGGTCTGGACCGGCGCCATGACGCCGCCCAGATCGAAGACTTGCAGGATCGCGAGCAGGCCGAACAGCCAGATCAGCAGCGAGACGATCTTGCCAAGGGAACTGCCGAAAGATTCGCCGGTGGAGGTGCTTCGTCGGAAAAGTTCGACCGTGTCTATGAGCTTTGCAAAAGCCCATTTGGCGGCCTTCGCGAGTATCCAGGTGATCACCAGGATAAGCAGCGCGATGGCAGCTTTCTCCAGGATAGCTAAGGCCAGATTCTGGTCGAACACGTAGTTTCCGACATGCAACAGTCTTCTCCCCTTGTTGAAACCAGGCGAAGCCTAACACAGGCACCATGGATTGTGAATTTCAGCAACCGGCAGCACCTCCTAGAGAGGTGCAGCTTCCACCGGCGCCGTCAGGAGGCTGAAGCTTTGCCCCGCTGCTGGAGCGGACATGGGGCGCACGCCTTGCTGCCTCAGCAATTCAGCAATGGTGAGCGCGCGTCGAGCCGAGAGCGGTGGATTGTTACTGGCGCTACCTTCAACAGGTAATCCGGGAACGCCAAGCGCCGGAATATTCCATCGCTTTGCAGCCCAGGCCGACAGGAGTACGGCTCGACGGGCCGCGTCATCGAGGTTGTCAGCGCCATTGGCGAAACCAATCTCAGGCAACGGCAAAAGCGGAGGCAAAATAGCGATTTGCCATCCTTCCGCATCGCCGGAGATACGCTGCTCCAGCGCATGGTAGGTCGCCAGATTGGCGCCAGGTAGCACTGCGGCCGTGGCGGTCGCACGCTGATGCTCCCGATCGAGCGTGACCTGTTCTGGAGAAACCCCTGCCGCGAGAGCTACCATACGGCCGATTGTGTTTTCCATTCTTATGGCAGCAGAAGCCGCTTCATTGGCCTGACGCAATTCGGCACGCTGCACATCAAGCGCGCCTGCTCCCGGATCGAGCAGGACCTGATCGACCTGAAGCTGGACCGGCCGTTGCAACCGCTCGGCCAGAGCTGTCTCCAGGGCGCCATTGTTCTTGGCCATGGACCTGGGGGCGATAACGACGGATCGGACCGTGATCGGTCTCCGGTCGAAATCGATATCGAGCTGCGTGACCCGCGCATTGGCGCCGAAGCGATCGGATAGGAAGGAGCGGATCTGGTTGGTCGTCACGGCTTCCCGGGCGATATGGCTAAGCGACAGACCGAGCGGCACCGCCATCACGATGAAGGCGAGCAGCAATAGCCAGGTCTGTGTCCAGCTTTGCTGGCTCGAGAGAAAATGACCGAAGCCATACAGGCGGGCCATGATCGTTGCGGCAAGAGCGATCGTGACGAAGTTGGTAACGAAGAGGGCCAGCGCGCCGCCGAGTACGGCCATATTCCAGGTTGCCAGTCCATAACCGACGACGGCGAGCGGCGGCATCAACGCTGTAGCGATCGCCACGCCCACGATCGTTTCGCCACGCCCACGGATGATCGCAAAGGTGCCCGCCAAGGCGGAGAACAAGGCTACCAGCAGATCGAACAGATTCGGCCGCGTTCTCGCGAGGATCTCTGCGGTCGGTGCTTTCAGCGGCGAGGCGAGCACGATCAACGCCGTAAACAGGATCGCCACACCCGCGCCTATGGCAAGCGCGATAAGAGAACGTCGCATCTCCGCGAAATCGAACAGGGCCAGACTGAATCCCAGCCCCAGGATCGGACTCATTAGCGGCGAGATCAACATGGCGCCGATGACGACAGCCGGCGAGGACAGCAGCAGCCCAAGCACCGCGATGCCGGCCGACATCATGGTCATGAAGGCGTAGCGTGGAGACCAGCCACTGTCCTCAGCGACCTGCGCGACAACCTTTTCGTGATCGATCGTTCCAACCACGGCTAATCGCCACCAGCGATAGAGCGGCATCCGATCCCAGCGATTGTCCGAAAAGGGATGATCAGACGCAGGGGTGAAATGTGGATTCACAGAGGGCTTGCTTCTTCTGATCGCTTGAGGAGCATGCTTTCTAGGCTGCGGCGTTCCAGACTAAAAGCGTCAAAAGCATGATGAATGGAGTAACAGCTGTTTGACCGCGCCCTATTCAAACCTGCCGTGTAGTGGACTGATTCCCTAACGAAGTTGGTTTCGGCGGCGTCTCGGGATAGGAAGTCTCGGATGAACAGCACCATGAACCCTCGCGTCTTTTGGGGTGCGACGCTTATCGTCCTGCTCTTGCTTGGTGGCGCATTTATCGCACCGGGCGCTTCCGACCTGATCTTCCGCCATGCCCAGGCCTGGGTGATCGACCGCTTCGGCTGGTTCTATGTCGCATCGGTCGCCGGCTTCCTAGCCATGATGGTCATCCTGGCGATTGGACCCGCCGGGCAGCTTAAGCTCGGTCCCGATGATGCCGAGCCCGATTTCCCATATGTTTCCTGGCTGGCGATGCTCTTTGCGGCGGGCATGGGCATTGGCCTGATGTATTTCGCCGTCGCCGAGCCGATCCAGCACTATAGTGCGCCACCAGAGGCTCAAGCGGGAACCATCGACGCGGCGCGCGAAGCGATGGTGATCACCTTCACCCATTGGGGCGTCCATGCCTGGGCCATCTACGCGACTGTCGGTCTCAGCCTCGCCTATTTCACCTATCGCAAGGGGTTGCCCCTGACCTTGCGGTCGGGCCTGCATCCGCTGCTGGGCAAGCGCATCAATGGATGGGCTGGCGACATGGTGGACATTTTCGCGATCTGCGGCACGCTGTTCGGTATCGCGACGTCGCTCGGTCTCGGCGTCTCGCAAATCGGCGCAGGCCTTGCCTATGTCTATGATTTTCCCAACGGCACGACCGCCCGAGCCATTTTGATTGTCGTCGTGATGGGCCTGGCGATGCTGTCGGTCCTGAGCGGCCTCGATCGTGGTGTGCGCCGGCTGTCGGAACTCAACCTCGTCCTTGCTGTGTTGCTGATGCTGTTCGTGCTCGCCACCGGACCGACTTTGTTCCTGCTGCGCGCTTTCGTTCAGAATTTCGGCCTCTACCTCGATCACTTTTTCGTTCGAACCTTCACGCTCTATGCCTACGAACCTCGCGGCTGGATGGCCGACTGGACGCTGTTCTACTGGGCATGGTGGATTGCCTGGTCGCCGTTCGTAGGAATGTTCATCGCACGCATCTCGCGCGGACGAACCGTTCGGGAATTCGTGGTCGGTGTGCTGTTGGTGCCGACCGCATTCACCTTCCTGTGGATGACCGTGTTTGGGAACACGGCCATCTCACTTGATCTAGGCACCGCCGCCGGAGCTATCGCGAATGCCGTGGATGCCGACCTTTCGACCGCGCTATTTCAATTCTTTCACTATCTGCCTGGCTTTACGATCACCTCAACGCTCACGATCCTGCTGGTCGGCGTGTTCTTCGTGACTTCGGCGGACTCGGGCTCACTGGTGATCGACACGCTGGCGTCTGGTGGCGCCGACGAAACGCCGCGCTGGCAGCGCATCTATTGGTGTATCATGCTGGGAGCTGCGGCGATGCTGCTGCTTCTTGTCGGCGGTCTTGGGGCGCTTCAGGCAGCGACTCTCGTCGCGGCGCTGCCGTTCTGCTTTATCATGATCCTGCTGGCCTTCGCCCTGGCGCGGCAAACCAGTGCGGACCTGGAAGGAACGACGATCCATACCGACGTGGCACCGATCCGCGGACGTCTCAAGCGCCTCTTCACATCGGCCAGCCGCAAGGAGATTGTCGAGCAGATGGTTCGCAACGGTTTACCTGCGCTGCAAACGGTTCGCGATGCGATGATCGCCGAAGGATGGTCGGAGTGCAGGATCGACCAGGAAGAAGGCACGATTACCTTGTCGATCGGCGCCCCGCCGGAGCGCCGCTTCATCTATCACCTCGTGGCGCGTTCGCGGCCGTTACCGGCCTTCACCGCGCTCGACGCGCCGGAGGCGCACCGCAGCCTGGTGTGGTGGCTTGCAGCGCAGGTCGAAGGCGGAGAGAAACCGCGTGATCTGACTGGCTTCACACAAGGCCAGATCACCGGCGATCTGCTGGAGCAACTCGAACGCTGGCGGCTCAGCTAACCCAGTTTGGTCACGCTCACACGGCGGGGCGCAATGGCAGGTCTGCAAGCGCCGCGATATCCACGCCTGACGGACGCTGGAACAAGCGCAGGCCGAACTCGGGCATGATGGCAATAAGATGGTCGAAGATATCGGCCTGTATGCCCTCGTAGTCGCCCCATGCCGTCGTGCTGGCAAACGCATAGATCTCCAGCGGCAGACCATGCTCGCTGGGCGCGAGCTGGCGCACAAGCAGCGTTTTGTCATCAGCAATATCGGGCCGTGACTTCAGATAGGCATGTACATAGGCACGGAAGGTGCCGATGTTGGTCAACCGCCGGCTGTCGAGCACCTGTTGTCCGGCATGGCCCGCGTTCCAGCGTTCCACTTCCTCCTGCTTGGCCTGGAGATAGTCGCGCAACAGGCCGAAGCGCGAAAGATCGGCGAGACTGCCATCATCGAGAAAATGGACACTGTTCTGGTCGATCATCAGCGAGCGCATGATCCGTCGACCGCCCGATTCCGACATGCCGCGCCAGTTGCGGAAACTTTCATTGATCAGCCGGTGAGTGGGGATGGTAGTGATGGTCTTATCGAAATTCTGCACTTTCACAGTATGCAGCGCAATGTCGATCACATCCCCGTCGGCGTTGAGCTGCGGCATTTCGATCCAGTCACCCAGCCGGATCATGTCATTGGAGCCGATCTGCACCGAGGCGACCAGCGAAAGGATGGTGTCCTTGAATACCAGCATGAGCACTGCGGCCATCGCTCCCAGACCGGAGAGCAGCAGCAAGGGCGAGCGGTTCATCAGCACGGCGATGATGAGGATGGTCGCAGCACCGTAAATGAGCATCTTGCCGACCTGGACATAACCCTTGATCGGGCGATCGGCGGCGTCAGGACGACGTTGATAGATGTCGTTCGCCAGTTCCAGCCCGCCGCACAGCGCAATCGCGATCGTCAGGATGATGAAGCCCGCGCACAGGCTCTGGACAAGACCGATCACACCCACCGGTATATGAGGCACCGCGACGATGCCGTTCTGGATCACGAGTGCCGGCACGATATTGGACAGACGCGCCACGATGGCGCCGATATGCCGGGCTTCGACCTGGAACGGGAAGCGGTCGAGCACACGCATGACGATCCTGTGCACGATCAGCTTCGCGACCCAATTGGTCAGCCAGGCGAACAGCAGGAGAAGAAGCAGGGATAAAGTTGCCTGCATCCAGGGCTCGGGCATCCAATCCTGTATCAGATGATCGACTTGGAATCGGGCGTTGAAAGGATCGGTCATCAATCTTGCTTCTTCTCGGAAAACGGATCGTGGTGGAGCGACCGGCCCGCCGTCTCCGGCATGAACCGCAGAGCGACAAGGCCAACGAGACAGGCAGCCATCATGTAGAAGGCAGGCATCAGTTCGTTGCCGGTCACGGTGATGAGCGCACTGCCCATGGCAGGCGCGGTGCCACCGAAGATGGAGGTGGAGATATTATAGGCGATGGCAAAACCGGCGAAACGCACCGAAGTGGGGAACAGTGCCGGGAATGTCGCGGAAATGGTCGCGAGCTGCGGCACGTAGAGCAGACCCAGCAGGATAAAGCCGACGATCGCTCCGGCAAAACCCGTCGCCATCAGCATATAGAGCGGTACTACGGCCACCAGCAGTCCGATCAGCGACACTCTCCACATGACGCGCCGCCCGACCCGGTCGGAGAGGCCGCCGGCGAGCGGCACGAACATCATCATGAACAGCATACCGATGATCGGCACGATCAGTGCCTCGTCGGGCGAAAGGCCGATGCGCCGCTGGAGATAAGTCGGCATGTAGCTAAGCAGCGTGTAGTTCACCACATTGAGGGCGACGACCAGGCCGCCCACGACGAGCATCGGCTGCCAGTGCCGCCGCATGAGCAGAGCCAGAGGCG
This sequence comes from Sphingobium faniae, assembly GCA_900100475.1. Lineage (GTDB taxonomy): Bacteria > Pseudomonadota > Alphaproteobacteria > Sphingomonadales > Sphingomonadaceae > Sphingobium > Sphingobium faniae. The sequence continues at coordinate 39,810 of FMTU01000013.1, forward strand.
GTGTCTCCGCTCGCTTGCCGGCATGGCCTGCCTCGCGGAAGATCGGCGTGTCCTCCATCCGCGAGCGCAGATACATGCCGATGAGGCCCATAGGCGCCGCAATGAGAAACGGGATGCGCCAGCCCCATTCGTGCATCGCCGCATCGCCCAGCAGCAGCGAGAAGGCCAGCATCAGGAAAGCACCCAGGGAAAAGCCCGCCAGCGTCCCGAATTCCAGGAAACTGCCGTAAAAGCCGCGCCGGTCGTCCGGCGCGTATTCGGCCATGAAAGTCGCCGCCCCGCCATATTCGCCGCCGGTCGAGAAACCCTGCACCATGCGCAGCAGGATCAGCAGCGTGGGCGCCCAGAAACCGATGTCGGCATAATCAGGGATCAGCCCGACGCAGAAGGTCGCACCGGCCATCAGCAATATTGTGAAGGCCAGCACTGACTTACGCCCCAGCCGGTCGCCCAATGGCCCCCAGAAGAGACCACCCAGCGGCCGGACGAGGAAGGAAATGGCGAACGTCGCCAGTGCGAACAGGACGGCCTCGTCCACATCGCCGGGAAACAGCGCCGCAGAGATATAAGTCACGCCATAGGCATAGATGCCATAGTCAAACCACTCGGTCGCGTTGCCCAACGCCGAGGCGGCAATGGCGCGTCGAAGCGTCGCCCGATCCGTCACTGGTTGCGGCGGGAGAGCATCGGGAAGATCAGAGGAAGCGCTCATAGCGATTGTCCTGTGGCCGGGGGTTCATCGTCGGCGGTATTGGGATCGAGGAGCGAAGCCACCGGCGTCGTGCGGGGCACGATCTGAAATTCCTGCTGCTCGGATACGGGCACCGCTTCCGTTGCGGCCTGCCGCCATATGCCGAAGAGCAGCGTTATCACCGCGCAGAGCGCGACGAAGAGGAACAGTCCGGTTGTCCCGGCCAACGTCATGACAATTGCAGCACCGACAGGGCCGAGCGCTGCGCCGATGGAATAGAGCAGCACCAGCCGGCTACTCGCCGCCACCCTTTCGGTGGCGAAGAGCCGATCGTTGCAATGCGCGACGCACAGCGGATAGAGCGCGAAGCTGAGACCACCGAACAGCCCACCGAGCGCCATCAGCAGCAATCCACCTGATGTTAGCAGCGCCAGCGCCACGCTAACAGCCAGAGTGGCGGCAAAACAGCCGATGATGACGCCCCGCCGGTCATAACGGTCGGACAGCCGCCCCAGCGGCCATTGGAGCGCAACACCACCCAGGATCACGATCATCATGAAATTGGCAGTCTGCGTCAGATCCAGTCCGAGCCTTCGGACATGGACCGCTCCCAGGCCATAGAAGGCGCCCAGCATCAGTCCTGTCGAGACCGCTCCCATCGCTCCCAATGGTGAAGCGGACCAGAGCGATCGGATCGAGAAGCCGCTCGGCTCGTCGGGCACAGGCGCAGTACTTCGCGTCAGACACAACGGGATAATTGCCAGCGAAATAAGGATCGAGGCGATCTGGAAAGGAATTGCGGGCAAGGCACCGCTCGCTCCCAGCAGCAATTGGCCGATGGCCTGTCCGGAATAGAGCGCCACCATATAGGCCGCGAGCACACTCCCTCGGGTCTGCTCATCCGCCCGATCGTTGAGCCAGCTTTCGAGGCAGATGAATACACCCGCCACGCACAGGCCGTCGATCAAGCGCAAGCACGCCCACATCAGCGGATCACCGAGCAGCACATAAGACAGAGTGCTCGCCGACAGCAGCGCGACGAAGGCGGCGAAAGCACGGATATGGCCTACGCGCCGAACGATTGCGCCCGCCCGGACCGCACCGATCACCAGGCCAACAAAATAGGCGGTCGCGACCACGCCGATCGCGATCGTGCCCGCGCCTGCGCGCTCTATCCTCAGGCTGATGAGCGTGGTGAGAAAACCGCTTCCCGCCATCAGCATGAAAATGGAGAGCAGCAGACTGCGAACGGGTTGGATGACGGCAAGCACGCGTACGAAGTCTAGGCCGCGCGCTGGGTTTCGACTTTGCCCCCGTCCGTCTCGACGAGCGCGCGATGCAGCGCCCTGATCGCACTCTCGAACTTGTCGACGTCGACGATGAACTGAACGTCGACATTGCGGATCTGATGCTGCATCGCGACGATATCGATTCCGGCTTGTGCCAAGGCGGCAAGTGCGTCGGACACCAATGCCAGGCGCGATATGTCGCTGCCGATCACCGACACCATGGCCACCGGATGCGCGGAGATCGACGCATCGGGATAGCGCTTCTGCAAATCGTCGATCACCTGGGAAATCGTCGCCGCGTCGGTCGACAGATAATGGGTGATCGTATTGGCGTTCGACGATTTGCTGACGATCCACGCTCCGTGCCGGGTAAGCGCCTCCAATATGGCGGCGTCGTAGCCCTTCACGCCGACCATATCCTGCTCGAAGAACTGGAGGGCCTGGGCATGGCGAATGCCCGTCACGATCTCGACGCGAGGCGTGTCGGAAACATAGTCGCCGCAGATCAGCGTGCCTTCATCCTCCCGGTCGAACGTGTTGCGCACGCGCAGCGGAATATCCGTTTGGCGCAGTCCGCGCCCGGCGCCGGGATGGATCGCCTCCATGCCGAGATTCGCGAGCTGATCGGCCACGTCGTAATTGGTTCTGCCGATCTTGCGGGCCTTGTCGGCGCCGACCAATTTGGGGTCTGCGCTCGACAGATGAAATTCCTTGTGAATGATGGCTTCCCGAGCGCCCGTCAGCACGGCGATGCGCGAAAAGGTCATTTCCGAATAACCTCGTGCATAGCGGCGCACCATGCCTTCGGCGCATTCGGCATAGCCCGTAATGATGGGCAACGTGGTGGCAAGATCGATGGGCTTCAGCGCCTCAACGATGCATTCGTCCAGATCGTGCATGTCCTGCTGATCCCAAAGCGTCAGGTCGACGAACCGCCCATTGACGCCGCGATCGCGAAGCAGCAGCGCGGTGCTGTGTGCGCTATGGGCTTCGCCCAATCCGGCAAGCAGTTCGCGCACCGTCACTAGTTGCTCCTTGAGGCAGAAGCGGCCGTGACTGCGCAGCCGCGCCAGATCGTCAAGGCAAGCGGAGACGGCATCGATCCGCATGTTGACAAAGGTATCGGCGTTTTTGAGGCTCTCGCCCCGAGCGAACATCTCCGCATTGCGTACATGCATGGCCCGGCGCACATCCGACATGGCGTCGCGCCAACCGTTGGCGCCGTCATCGGCGACAAAGCGCGCATAGACGCCCGGCTTGCCGCTCTTCTTGTGCTCAAGCAGCAGATCCGTCATCCCGGCATAGGCCGATACGACGAAAATGCGATTGTAGAGATCAGCCCCTTTGCGGCCGGCAATCAGCACATTGTCGAACAGTGTGGCCGTAGCCGCCATGGACGTGCCGCCGATCTTCTCGACGCTGTGCGCTCCCTTCATGCCGGCGCCTCCTCCACCAGCGAGCCGGAGACCGGCTGGACCATCTGCGGCACGCCGCGCGCGGCAATGAAATCGGGGCGCGGCTTTTCGACGCCAAAGGGCGCGGCCAACGCATTACTGACGGCGTTGTAGACCAGGAAGGCGTTCGCGCGCGGGAACGGAGTGATGTTGCCGTTGGACCCGTGCATGACATTGCAGTCGAAGATGACCACCGTGCCCGGCTTGCCCGTCGGTGCGACGATCCCATTCTTGTGCGCCAGTTCGGCAAGACTGTTCTCATCTGGAACGCCATATTCCTGACGTTTCAGCGACATCCGGTAGTGGTCCTCCGGTGTCTCTCCCACGCACGTCAGGAACGTGCGATGCGATTCCGGAATCAGCATCAGCGGGCCGTTATGCGGCGTATTTTCCGCCAGCAGGATCGACATCGAAAGCGCGCGCATGCGCGGCATTCCGTCCTCGACATGCCAGGTCTCGAAATCGCTGTGCCAGTAGAACTCCTTGCCCTGGAAGCCCGGCTTGTAGTTGAGCCGCGACTGATGGATGTAGACTTCGTCGCCCAACAGGAAGCGGGCGACACCGGCAAGGCGCTCGTCGGCGGCCAGGCGCGCGAGAACGCGGCTCTGGGCATGGATCTTGAAGATAGAGCGGATTTCCCGCCCACCCGGTTCGGTGATGACCGTTTCCTCTTCCAGCGCGTCGGGATCGGCCAGCAGCGTGCCCGCTTCCCTTTGCAGGAAAGCGATTTCGTCGTCCGAGAAAATGTTCTCCAGAACCAGAAAGCCATCACGATCGAACCAGGTGACCTGCTCGTGGCTCAGCGGTGCGCCCTCGAACCAGTCATTGTGGACCACGGGATCGAGGCGCGGCAAAAATTCCGCCACTTCGGCGTGACGGGACGGGTAGATGTCTTTCATGGGACTTCCCCCTTTCTATTTCATAGTCAGATTCAGTCGGTAAGTGCGGCTTCGGCGGGATAGGCGCCGTTCTCGTCATGCACCTCGCGGCCCGTGACCGGTGGATTGAACACGCAGGCGCACAAGATGTCGGTTTCCGGGCGCACGATATGCTTGTCATGTGCATTGAGCGCATACATCACGCCCGGCGCGAGCTCATGCGTTACGCCCGCACCCAGATCCTCGATCGTGCCGTTTCCCTTGAGCACCAGAACCGCCTCCAGGTGATTCTGGTAATGCATGTGCAGTTCCTCGCCCGCGAACATCGTGGTGACGTGGAACGAGAAGCCCATGCCGTCATCCTTCAGCAGCAGGCGCGCGCTTTCCCAGCCATTCGACTTCACGTTGCGGTCGGATTTACGAATGTCCTGGAGTTTGCGGACGATCATAGGTCATTCCTTTCCTTATTCCGCGGCCACGCCATAAGGGGCCGCCAGCACCGCGCGGATGCTTTCCTCAAGAATGTCGAGGCCAGCAGAGAGAGTTGCGTCGTCGATGACGAGCGGGGCAAGCACCTTGACGATTTCGTCATGGGCGCCGCTGGTCTCGATGATAAGGCCCCGCGCGAAGCAGGCGGTGGTGATGGCGGCGGCGACTTCGCCCGTCCCCACGTTGATCCCGCGCATCATGCCCCGGCCACAGACCGACAGGCCATGCTCCGCCGCCATGGCTTCCAGACGCCGTTCGAGCAGCGCGCCGCGCCGGGCGATATCCTGCTGGAAGGCGTCGTCGCTCCAGAAATGGCGCAGCGCGGCGGTCGCGGTCACGAAGGCATGGTTGTTACCCCGAAACGTACCGTTGTGTTCGCCGGGCGACCATTGGTCGAGTTCCGGGCGGAACAGCGTCAGCGCGAAGGGCAGGCCCATCCCGGACAGCGATTTCGCCAAAGTGACGATATCGGGTGTGAAGCCCATTCCCTCGAAGCTGAAGAAACCACCGGTACGGCCGCAGCCCGCCTGGATGTCGTCCACGATCATCAGGGCGCCGTGACGCCTCGCGATCTCCGCGATCTTGCGCAACCATTCGGACGACGCGGTGTTGAGGCCGCCTTCGCCCTGCACCGTTTCGACCAGGATGGCAGCAGGTGCATCGAGACCGCTTGACGGGTCCGACAGGCGGCGTTCCAGCAGATCGGCTGTATCGACCTCCGGCCCATGATAGCCGTCGTAGGGCTCGTGAGCGACATGGCTGAGTGGCACGCCCGCACCAGCCCGCTTGGACGCATTCCCGGTGCAGGCCAGAGCTCCCAGCGTCATTCCGTGGAACCCGTTGGTGAAAGCAATCACCAGTTCCCGCCCCATCACCTTGCGGGCCAGCTTGATTGCCGCTTCCACCGCATTGGTCCCGGTTGGCCCTGTGAACATCGCGCGGTAGTCCAGCCCGCGCGGCTTCAGGATGAGCATTTCCAGCGCGTCGAGAAAATCGGCCTTGGCGTCGGTGTGCAGGTCAAGGCCGTGCGCGATGCCGTCCGCGGCGATATAGTCCAGCAGCGCGGTCTTCAGCACGGGATGGTTGTGGCCGTAGTTCAGCGTCGAGCAGCCCGACAGGAAGTCCAGATAGCGGCCGCCCTGATTATCGTGCATCCACACGCCTTCGGCCGTCGTGAACTGGCGCGGCATGGCCCGCGCATAGCTGCGCACGGCGGATTCCCGTCGCTCATAGATCCGCGTGTCAGGAATGGCCGATGTCGGCTTGGGAAGGGTGATGGTCATGTCATCCATTCTCCTCGGAGGATGTGCCGCCCGTGGGCAACGGGCCGATGCGCGCCTGCCACTCGGTGGCGTGGGCGCCGGCAAAGTGCGCATCGCGTTCGAAGCGCGCGCTTTTGTGCAGGGAAACCCGCCATTTGCGCGCGAGGCCCTCGAACAGCGCCCAGGATGCCCGGTTATCGTCAGTGACGGTGGTGATGAGGTGCGCGACGCCCGCGTTCTCTGCCCGGGCCAGCAGCGCTTCGATCATGCGGCCGGCAAGGCCCTGACCACGCGCCGCCTCCGCGACCGCGACTTGCCAGACGAAGAAATCGTCGGGCGCGGATGGTGGACGGTAGCCCGATACCCAGCCCATCAATTGGCCGTCCCGTTCCGCGACAATGCAGAAGTCGGCGAAGTCGGTGCATTGCAGGAGGTTGCAATAGGCCGAATTCGCATCGAGCGGCGGGCAAGCCGCGATCAGTGCGGTGACAGCCGGCCCATCAGTTGCGGCCGGCTTGCGAAGTCTAAAGTCCTGCCCCTTGCTCCGACTGGAGCGTGCAGAAGCTCGTGGCGGCGTGGCAGCCGCCATAGCTTGGGATTTGAAGATTGTTCATCTCCCGAAGTTATTCTCAGATATGGAGAAGCGTGCCCGTCCCCGTTTCGCCGCGAAACATACTCATCTATGATATATTTTCAACCCCCGGCGCAGAAATTATATTTCGTAGAATGAAGGATATGATGGAGGAGTGGAGCCTAAAGCTCTCTTCCTGTTGGCGTCCTCTGTGCGTTCCGGCTATGTACCCGCGCATGGATTTCGAGATCGCCTCCCGGACCCTGCGCGCGCTGCGCCGCGCATTACGGGCGATCGAAATCGGTCGCCGCCAACTGGCGACCGCGACCGGGCTGACGCCCTCGCAACTGCTGGTCTTACGCGAGATCGATATGCGCGGGTCAGCAACTCCCGGCGCGATCGCCCAGGCATTGCAATTTAGTCAGGCGACAATCACCGCTATCGTTGATCGTCTCGAATCGCTGGACTTCCTCCAACGACAGCGCAGCGAGAGAGATAAGCGCCAGTACCATCTGAGCATCCTGCCAGCCGGTAAAACAGCACTGGCCGATGCGCCGGATCCGCTGCAGATGATTTTCACGGACCGTTTCGTCGCGCTGCCGCCATGGGAGCAGGCCATGATCCTGGCGGCGGTCGAGCGCCTCGCCACGCTGTTAGATGCACAGAACATCGACGCCGCGCCTTTGCTCGATAGCGGACTAATCGATCGCTCTACTCCCGTCTGATTGGGTGTGCTCACCGCACATCGCTTCACTCCGGATGCAGTGAAAATTACGGAAATCGGCGCGCGAACTACCGCATATTCAAAGCTGAAGACCAAGATGCGCGATCGGCAGGTCTCTCCAACATCCCCGTCGTTCGAAGTTACAGGCATGTCATCGATAGATGCTGCGAATTATCTCCCCACTTCCCGCCTTCCGAGCGGGCAGCCCCGGTCAAGAATTATGGCAGCTCCAATAATCAGCGACTGGCATTCTGAATAACGGTATCGAGGCGCTAAGGCATGGCAGGAGAGAGGCCCTGGCCCTACCCCAAAACAACGGCATACCGCCGGGAGGACTACGCTAATTCCGCACCATGCCGCCCACTGCCGCCGTACCTACGATTTTTGAGAATGGTGCCCCAAGCAGGACGAAAGCGACCAATATGAATCGCCGCTTCTACTACGCTAGGGCCGCATTTCTCCGCATTGCGCCGCCTATTGTCGCCGTTGAATACCTCGACGCGCTATGACGTAAGCTGGACCGTCTCCGGCCTGGCACCTTCATGGTGCCGGCGAACGGGGGCAGCCGGAACTCGGTTCCCCCAAGGCCGATGAGCCCGCCAAGCGTTCCGATCACGCCGTCGGTGGCGAAGGCGGTGACCGTCCGGAATCTGTCGCGCTCCGCAGGAAATCTGCCGTCAGGCCACGGGTTAGCCGGCAAAAATGCCAATCATCGATAATTTACGATGCATTATTGACGGCGCGAAACGTATCGAATAATTCCGATGAATGATTACCGATAATGCTCTCTCGATTCTATCGGCGCTCGCGCATCCAACGCGATTGGAAGCCTTCCGCCTGTTGGTTCGGCATGAGCCTGAGGGCTTGTCGACGGGCGATCTCGTCGAGGCTTCGGGGCTGAGCCAAAGCACCTTTTCCACGCATCTCGCCGTTCTCGTGAAGGCAGGACTTGTGCTCGCCGAGAAGCGCGGACGCCATCAGATCCAGCGAGCCAACATTGATGCGCTGACGGGGTTGATGGTCTTCCTGGCCAAGGATTGCTGCCAGGGGCGCGCGGAGCTGTGCGAGCCCCTTCTGGCCGAACTCACCTGCTGCTGACGGAGCGTAAAATGACCGACATCATCATCTACCATAACCCGGAGTGCGGGACCTCGCGCAATGCACTGGCCATGATCCGCAACGCCGGGATCGAGCCGCATGTCGTCGAATATCTGAAGACACCGCCTAGCCGGGCGCTGCTGGTCGAACTTATCATGCGCGCGGGCATATCGCCGCGTGCGCTGCTGCGGGAAAAGGGCACGCCCTACGCCGACCTCGGGCTTGGCGATGAAAGTCTTGGCGACGAGGCCTTGATCGATGCGATGATGGAATTCCCGATCCTCATCAACCGGCCGCTGGTTGTCTCCCCGCTCGGCGTAAAGCTCTGCCGCCCCTCGGAAGCGGTCCTCGATTTTCTTCTCGCACCGCAGCGCGGCGCTTTCGCCAAGGAAGATGGGGAACGCGTCATCGATGACGCCGGCCGGAAAGTGATTTGATGGAGCAGTTCTCCAAGCCTGAGCGCCTGGGCTTTCTCGATCGCTACCTGACGGTCTGGATCTTCGTCGCCATGGCGCTGGGCGCCGCTCTGGGTACGGCCTTCACCGGTCTGCCGGCAGCGCTCAACAGCCTGTCTATGGGCACTACCAATGTGCCGATCGCAATCGGGCTGATCCTGATGATGTATCCACCGCTCGCGCGCGTCAGCTACGAGGACCTGCCCAAGGTATTCGCCGACAGGCGTGTGCTGGCGCTGTCGCTGGTGCAGAACTGGCTCATCGGGCCGACGCTGATGTTCGCGCTCGCCGTCATCTTCCTGCGTGACAGCCCTGAATATATGACCGGCGTCATCCTCATCGGCCTCGCGCGGTGCATCGCGATGGTGCTGGTGTGGAACCAGCTCGCCAAGGGTGACAATCAATATGTGGCCGGCCTGGTTGCTTTCAATTCGATATTCCAGATCGCCTTCTTCAGCGTTTACGCCTGGTTCTTCCTGACGGTCCTGCCATCTTTGTTCGGGCTTGAGGGCAGCGTCATCGACGTCAGCTTCTGGACCATCGCCCAAGCCGTGCTGCTCTATCTTGGCCTGCCATTTCTGGCGGGATATCTGACCCGTAGGCTGCTCATCGCGAAGCGCGGCGCGGCCTGGTATGAGGGCAGGTTCCTGCCACGGATAGGCCCCATCACGCTGGTGGCGCTTCTCTTCACGATCGTCGCCATGTTCACCCTGAAGGGGGGAGACGTCGTGCGGTTGCCGCTCGATGCCGTGCGGATTGCTATTCCCTTGACGATCTACTTCGTCGTCCAGTTCCTCGTCAGCTTCTTCATGGGCAAGCTGATCGAGGCGGACTATCCGCGCACCACCGCGATCGCGTTCACCGCCGCGGGCAACAACTTTGAACTGGCGATTGCCGTCGCCATCGCCGCATTCGGCCTGGCCTCGCCCGTTGCCTTCGCGACGGTGATCGGCCCGCTGGTCGAGGTGCCGGTCCTGATCCTGCTGGTCCACCTTGCTCTATGGCTCGGCCGGCGCTGGTTCCCTGCCACTGCGCCAGCTTTAGCGAGATAAGCTATGTCGCTCCGCCACCTTTCCGATCCGGAACATCTACCGGCGCTGGATCGCAAATATGTAATCGATCGCCCGGCAGTGGGCCTGGGGCCTGACGATCCCGCGCCGCGCATCCTGCTGCTCTACGGATCGCTTCGCGAGCGTTCCTACTCACGCCTGTGCATCGAGGAGGCAGCACGCCTTCTCCGGTTGTTCGGGTGTGAAACCCGTATCTTCGATCCATCGACCCTACCGCTGCCCGATCAGGTTGCAAATGACGATCATCCCGCCGTGCATGAGCTGCGCGCACTCTCCCTCTGGTCGGAGGGGCAAGTGTGGTGCAGCCCCGAGCGGCACGGCCAGATATCAGGCATCATGAAGACGCAAATCGATCATCTGCCGCTGGCGATGGGCGGTATGCGTCCAACCCAGGGGCGCACGCTGGCCGTCATGCAGGTGTCGGCCGGATCGCAGTCGTTCAACAGCGTCAATACGCTGCGGCTGCTGGGCCGCTGGATGCGGATGTTCACCATTCCCAACCAGTCGTCGGTAGCGAAGGCGTTCAACGAGTTTGACGAGGCCGGGCGGATGAAGCCGTCGAGCTATTATGATCGCATCGTCGATGTGATGGAGGAACTGGTCCGCTTCACGGTGCTGCTGCGGTCGCATGCGGATACGCTGGTGAACCGCTATTCCGAGCGGAAGGAATCGGGTGTAGCCATTGATCCGGCCTCGGATCTCTCCAGCATCGCGATCAGTGGGCGCTGAGGTGGATTTCGGGCAAGCGCTGGAATGCTCGTCGTCCGGTTTCAGTGTGGTCACAGGACATCGGGAATGACCGGAATTAGGCGCGGAACAGTCATGCGAGAGACGGACTCGAACATTGCTGCCGCAAAGGACTGCCGCATCTACTAACTGGCGTGGGCCTGTCAGTAATTTTGTGCGCCAGGCCTTGTGCTGCCGGCCAAAGCCTTGCGCCATATATCAATCGGTGGCTGCGTCAGGCTGCGCAATCGCTAAGCTCTACGAACGCCCACGCCGGCGGTTCATTGCAAATCCTGCTCCAATGGCGAGCAGCATGAAAATCTGAGCGCCAATAGATTGGAGCGTCGGAAATATACCCAAGATGGAGACCCGCGGCACGGAGGCCATCGGAGCGATGTTGATGATTCCGGTTTCCTGCAGCGCAGATACCCCCTTGCCAGCTAAGACAACCGTCAGGACAGCCATCAACCAGGCGCTGTATGTGAAAAATTTGGCGATCGGCAGTGTCTGGCTGTAGCGAAGCATCGCCCAAGCGACCGCCACGAGTAACAGCGCCGCCGACCCAGCTCCAGCCACCATCACGCCGCCATTCCCCTGCGTCCACAGCGCAGCATAGAATAAGATAGTCTCGAACACCTCTCGATAGACGACGATGAAGGCGAGTCCGAACAAGAACCAGGCAGATTGACGAGAGAGCGCACGCGAGAGTTTTTCGCGGATGTAGCGCTGCCATTGATCCGCCTGCGCTTTGCCATGCATCCAGATACCGACCGACAACAGGACCACCGCCGCAAAGATTGAGCCGAACCCTTCGGTCAGCTCTCGGCTTGCGCCGCTAATTCCGATCGCATAGGTCGCGATCGCCCAGGTCATGCCTCCCGCAGCGAGCGCGCCGATCCAGCCCGCATGGACATAAGGGAGAACATCGCTTCGCTCCGCCTTGCGCAGGAAAGCAATCATGGCGACGACAATAAGCAGCGCTTCGAGCCCTTCGCGCAGCATGATTGTGAAAGCGCCGACAAATGTCGAAGCATCGCTGGCGGCGTCGGGTGACAGGGCCATTTCCGCATCGTCAAACAGACCATCGAGCACTTGGACGCGCGATGCTACCTGGTCAGCAGATTGGCCACGTTGCAATGCAGCGCGCAGCTCACCCATGCCGATTTCGATGCGTCCCATCAGCGCTGCGTCGCGCGCGGTCAGCATCGGTTCGAGGGGCTCAAATCCGTCAAGATATGCCGCCAGCGCCAACTCCTGCGCCGCAGGGCGATTGCCCGAGCGATAGGCCGCGAGGCTCTGTGACAATTTGGTGCGCGCGACATCAAGCGAGCCCGGCGCCTGCTGGACGACCGCTCCAGGATGGCGGCGCAGATAGGCAATGACCGCATCGGCCCTTTCGGTTCCAATGTTCTTGGCGAGAGCCTCTGGGGTCATGCCGGCCAGTGCTGCCAAATCAGGGAGCCACTGGCGAAGTTCGGGAGCGGTTTTCCACAGGCGTTCCCCTTCCTTCGCGGCGGCATTCGAAAAGGCGAAATGCCCGGTATAGAAGGCAAGCGCCCAACGATCGTCGCTCGGCAGCGACGAGAAACTCTGCATCGCGGTGCCGTCGATGCCCTGATCTATCACCTGATAGAGCGCAAAGGGGCTGCGCTGGCGGGCGCGATCGATGTTGGAGAACGCAATCGGCGGAGTCGCGAGTTTGGCGGCATCAGGGCCGTGACCGTCGCCGGCCGCGCCATGGCAGCTCGCACAATTCTCGGCGAAAAGGGTCGCACCACGGGCAAAGTCGGGCACTCTGGCTGGAGCGAGCGGGACCGGATAGGCTTTGAGCAAATCGCCGGCGAGACCATGGGCAAGATCGGCAACCTGGCTTGGAGGGCCTTTGGCGGCAATGATCGCCTGAAGTCGTGTCGCGCCCTCTATAAGTTTGGCGCGTTCAGGCGTTGGCGGCAACGTGGCAAGGCGTGCGGAGACCGAGGCAGCGAACTCGGTCATCTCGGCATATTCGGACGCGCTCTTGACCTGGCCGCCGGAGACCGCACCGCCATAGTCCACCGCCATATAGTCCAACAGCCGCCATGCGGTTTGGACGTCGGCCGTTTTGGCATGACCAACCGCACTTGTGCCCAACATACAGGACGCCGCCCCAAGCACGACCAATATACGGAGCATCAATCGGTGAAAGGAAGTCGCTCGCTTGCGAGTCGTCAAAAAGCAGCGGCTGTTCGGGGGCAATAGCATCCCCGTTCCTTAGACCTTCTAGCAGCTAGAGGGTCAAGCACATTTGCGACTTGTTTGCATTAGTGATCCCTGGCCTGCCGTTGTTAATTCGGTTTCCGCTTAGCGAAGCGCAGCGGGATCTGGCGCCAATGTCTCGATGATGCGGCAATCGGAAATGGTGCCGTTCCCGCACTGGACAATCACGCTGCTCAATTCGGCTCTGAGGGTATTCAGATCCCGCAGCTTTCGGTCGATCTCAGCGAGATGTTCGCGGGCGATCGCGTCCACGGCCTTGCACGAGATGTCTTTCTGGTCGGCAAGCTGGAGAAGCGCCTGAACCTGCTCGATCGAAAAACCCAGCGCGCGTGCCCGGCGGATAAAACTCAACCGTGCGAGATGTTGTGCGGAGTAAGCCCGATAATTGTTCTTCGTCCGCGCAGGCGGGGCAAGCAAACCGACGCTTTCATAATAGCGGATTGTCTCAACCTTCGTTCCGGTCGCTTTCGCAAGCTTTCCGATGCTGAATGGCTCGACGGACATAATGGTTGACCCTCTAGTGACTTCAGACTTTATAGAGGGTGTCATGTCGAAGAGTCGAGGTGACATTATGATTGATCAGGCCGCCGCGAGCACCGTCCCGACAGATTGCTGCAGCTGCTCGGGGGAACCGACGCCTGCCAACCAAGTGATTCCCGAGCGTCCGGACAGCGTCATCTTCAAAATCCACGGAATGGACTGCGCTGACGAGGTGACACTTCTCAAGCGCGAAGTCGGGCCGGTCGTTGGGTCGCAGAACCTGTCGTTCGATCTCATCAATGGCCGCATGTCGGTCGCGGGCGCGTCGGGTGGCGTGGATCACGCTGGTGTATTGCAGGCCGTCGAGCGCACCGGAATGCGCGCCGAACTCTGGAGAGAGGGCGAGAACAGTGCAGCCGCGCAAGATGAGAACCGTCGGCGTCGCGTCCAAGTCGCGCTGACGGTCGCGAGCGGCGTGCTGGTCGCGACGGGTTTCGCGATCCATGCAAGTGCGAGCGGCCTTGCCGCTGTGCTGCACGAGAGTCTGGCACGCGAGGCCCATCCGCCGCTGCTCGCCATGCTTGCCTATTCCCTGGCGATCCTCTCGGCGGTTCGATACGTCGCCCCCAAGGCGATCCTTGCGGCGCGGCGGCTGCGTCCGGATATGAATTTGCTGATGATCGTCGCGGTGGCGGGCGCGATCGGCATCGGGCAGTGGTTCGAAGCCGCGACGGTAGCGTTCTTCTTCGCCGTCGCACTCGCGCTGGAAGCATGGAGCCTGGGACGCGCCCGCCGTGCCGTTGCCGCGCTGATGGACATCGCGCCCGACACTGCCCGCATACGGGATGCCGCTGGTGTCGAGCAGGACGTGCCGGTTGCTGATGTTGCGGTCGGAACGCATGTGATCGTTCCGCCAGGCAGCAAGGTTCCGCTCGACGGCCACGTGATTGCCGGCACGAGCGCGGTCGATCAGGCGCCGATTACAGGCGAGAGCGTCCCCGTCACGGTCACACAAGGTGCAACGGTCTTTGCCGGGACCATCAATGGCATGGGCGCGCTCGAAATCGTCACGACCCGGCCTGCCTCGGATACCACACTCGCGCGCATTGTGCGTATGGTCGGCGAGGCACAGAGCAAGCGGGCGCCGACCGAGCAGTGGGTCGAACGCTTTGCACGGATCTACACGCCGGTGGTGATGGCGCTGGCGCTGGCGGTCTTCCTCGTGCCGCCGCTCCTGCTCGGGGAAGGTTGGACGGCCTGGTTTTATCAGGCGCTGGTGCTGCTTGTCATCGCCTGCCCCTGCGCGCTGGTGATCTCGACTCCCGTCAGCATCGTCGCGGGTCTGACCGGGGCGGCCCGGCAGGGCGTGCTGGTCAAGGGCGGCGTTTATCTCGAAGCACCCGCCCATCTCACCGCGATCGCCATGGACAAGACGGGCACGCTCACGCTCGGGCGTCCCAAAGTGGTGGAACTGATCCCGCTTGGCGGACACAGCGAGCTTGAGCTTCTGACGGTTGCGGCGGCTATCGAAGCGCGAAGCGAACACCCGATCGCGCGTGCGGTCCTCGATGCCGCAGCAGAACGCGGCGTTGAAGTGATCCCCGCCACATCCGTGACGGCCTTGCCCGGCAAGGGCGTCGTTGGTGCGATTGATGGCCGCGAGATCTGGGCAGCGTCTCCCGGCTATCTTCAGGAGCGACTTGGGGACGCGAGCGATGAGGCGCTTGCCGCCCATTTGGATCGCATCGCTATGGCTGGCCTTACCGGGATCATCGTCGGTGAGGCAAATTCGGTCGTCGGATTGATAACGCTGGGGGATACGGCACGGCCCGAAGCGCGGCAGATCGTGGCGCAACTGCATGCACTCGGCATCGCGCAGGTCGCCATGCTGACCGGCGACGCACGCGGGCCAGCCCACGCCATCGCACGCGAAACCGGCATTGATGAGGTTTACGCCGAACTCCTTCCCGAACAGAAAGTCGAGGCAATTGAAAGGCTGGTCGCGCAACATGGCCGCGTCGCTATGGTCGGAGACGGCGTTAATGACGCGCCGGCAATGGCGCGCGCAGGTCTGGGCATTGCCATGGGCGCGATTGGCAGCGACGCGGCGATCGAGACGGCGGATATCGCCCTGATGCAGGATGATCTCTCTCGCCTGCCCTGGCTCATCCAGCATTCAAGAAAAACGCTCATCGTGATCCGGCAGAACATCGGATTTTCGCTGGCGGTAAAGCTCGTTTTCGCAGGGTTGACGCTGTTTGGCATGGCGTCGCTTTGGGGCGCGATCGCGGCAGATGCCGGGGCCTCCCTCCTGGTCGTGCTCAATGGTATGCGGCTTGTCGGGCGCCGCCAGCAGGTTTGATAATCCGGTTGTTCCGGCAGTAAAGCCGCGATTGAGGCTGGCCCACTACCCAAAAGGACTGCCTTGATATGGCCGGACAATGTGCCGCGGGTATCGGCACGGGCTTCGTGATATTGGGCTATACCAAGGTCGCAATATTGGGAGTAGTGCAAGGCATCACCAAACTTCTGCCGATTTCGTCGACAGCGTATCTGCGCGTCGTGCCGGCCCTGTTGGGATGGCGCGTCACCGCCGGAGCGTTGAGAGGGCATTGCTGTTTGGCGTCCAGCGGCGCTTGCAGCCGAAGGCGTGTTCGGCACCGGCACCGCGTGGCCCGATCTGATCGTCACGGGAATCATGGCGGCACCTGGAATCAGCGATGGCTTCCAAATCATCCAACGCGCCAGAGGCGAGCTTGGCCACTCAAGAAGGACGCCAACGCAGCAAGTCGAACAGCTCATGCAAAGTACCGGCGCACCGCACAAAAGGCGATCGGTTATCCATCACTGAAATCAGATAGACTATATTCTGAGTTTTGACCCAGATATCTACGAATTAATTCAGTCAAAAGAAAATAATGAATCGCAAGAGATGTCAGGCACATGATGTCACAACATAACATCAGCTAGGATTCAAACTGTTTGCCAAGTGATTCCGATGAGGTATTGAATTATCCTCTTTCTTTCCAGACCAAGAGAGGCTAAACGCTCAACCGATGAAAGGGTGGCTCTCCATAATCCTCAGCCTTTTCCTTGCGTTCGGCGTGACTGCGGGAGCAATGGCGCATGCCGCGGAGCCAAGCATGGGGCCGGGTGCATGTGCATCGATGGATGCTTGCGGGAGTGCCTCGAAGAAGAGCGATGACGGCCAATCCGACCCATCCAAGGTCCTTGTCAAGTTTCACGGCTGTCACGGCCATCACATCGCAATCCCGGTAGCGTCCGCGCCCGAGCCTGAGGCCATGGTTGCGGTTAAGGCTGTACCGGCACGAAACAGCACAAGCCTTGCCCCGCCGACGCATTCCGATACCTTCCGACCTCCGATCGCCTGACAGCTGAAGTTTCGCCTGGCCGAGCCCGGGCGCGCGCCTTCGGTTTGTCAGGAGTTCTTCGTACATGCATCCTATGTTTGCGCCCGCCATGGCTGCGGCGCTCGTGGTTACATTGGCCACGCCCGCTGCGGCGCAGGTGGGCAGCCGGCCCATGGCCGGTCCCCCAGCGCCCGCTGTTCCACCTTCGGTCCGCACTGGACCTCTTCCCACGGTCCTGACTCTCGCGCAGGCGCTTGACGAAACTCAAGCCCGTTCGCCAGTTCTTGCTGCGGCCCGCGCGGATGTCGAAGCGGCCCGCGGGCGACTGCGCCAAGCAGGCTTTCGGTTCAACCCAGTACTCAATGTCGAGGTCGAGAATTTCGCCGGGACTGGTCCCTATTCGGGGTTCAACGGGACCGAGACCACCGTCTCGATCAACCAGCGGCTCGATCTTGCTGGTCGTAGGCGCGCACGCATGACGCTTGCCGAAGCCGAACTGAGGGCGGAAGAATATCGTCTTGCCATCGCGCGTGCCGATCTCGCCCGACAAGTCCGCATCCAGTTCGCGCTCGGCATCGCTGCGCGCGATAATTTGACCCTCGCTCAAGAAAACGAGGTGCGAGCGCGCGAACTTTCGCGCATTGCACGCGAACTCGTCGATACCGGAAAAGAGCCGCCGTTGCGTGGTCTCCGAGCCGGGGCGGCGTTGGCTGAAGCAACGGCCGCGCTGCGCAGCGCAGAAGCCGACGAAGTGACCGCTCGGCGCTCACTCGCAGCACTCTTCGGCGTCGATGTTCCCCCCGCAGAACTGGCCGGCAGCGACATGTTGCCGCCACCGCCGCCTGTCGATGCCTCGCAAACGCTGGATGTGAAGCTCGCCGAAATCAATCGCCTCATTGCCGAAGCGCAATTGGACCAGGCGCGGGCAGAGGGCCGCCTCGATCCTTCGGTTGGCGTGGGCATGCGCCAACTCCGGGAAACGGGTGACCGGGCCATGATCGCCAGCCTTTCCATCCCGCTGCCGGTGTTCGACCGCAACCAGGGGAATATTGCCGCTGCCAGGTCAGGCATGCAATCGGCTGAGGCCCGGCGCAACAGTGTTCTTACCAATACGCAGGCGGAGATCGCCAACGCCAGAGCAACTCTGCAGGCCGCAGAGGCACGCGTTGCTGCGCTTGAGGGTAGTGGCATTAACCAGGCGCGAGAGGCACAGCGGCTTGCGCAACTCTCCTACCGCGCCGGGAAATCATCGCTGCTCGAGCTTCTCGATGCGCAGCAGGCCTATGCTTCTACGCAAGCCGAGCTCATTGCAGCACGTCGCGCCCGGGCGGATGCCCAAGCAACGCTGACGCGCCAGGCAGCGACTGCCAACGAAGCGGATATTGCGCCATGACGCCCTGGCATCTGTCAGCACCCGCCCCTTCGATCGGATGCGCCGAACCCAAAGAAGATGACTCGTCGGGGACGGCGACCTTGGCACCGCGTCACGCCACGCCATCGTCCAAAGCCCTTCCTTCCCGGTTTGCAGCGACGCGCAGATTCGCGCGGCCAGCCCAGATGAAATTCGGAGATGTTGAATGATCATACAGGATAAGCGCCTCCTCGGCGGCGTGGCTGGCGCCGTGCTGCTCGCCGCCGTCGGTGGATTTAGCGTCGCTCGCTGCACGGCCGAACCGGCCCCCGAAGCCCAAAAAGCCGAGAATGCAGAGGAAGGTCCCGAAGCTCACGTCGATAGCCTTGCCATGACCGCGGAAGCCATTGGCAAGGCGGGCATCTCTGTCGAAGCGGTGCGTGCTGGCGGACTTGGTTCCGAAATCCTCGCGCAAGCCACCGTCACCGCGGCGCCGGCGGGAGAGGCGATCGTGACCGCGCGCGCAGGCGGTGCCGTGACGCAAGTATTCAAGCGGCTCGGCGATCCGGTGAAGGCGGGAGAGACGCTCGCAGTGGTGCAAAGCCGGGACGCGGCGCAGATCGCGGCCGAACGCACGGCGGCGAACGCCAAGGCTGTACTCGCGCAAAAGAACCTCGCGCGGGAACGCCAGCTTTACGAGCAAAAGGTATCCGCTCGGGTCGATTATGAGCAAGCGCAGGCGGAGGCCGCTGCTGCGACGGCGGAGGCCCGCCGCGCCCAGGTCGCGGCCAGCGCTGCGAATATCACGCGCGACGGCGGCGGCGCGATCGTCGCCAGCCCGATTTCCGGGCGGGTGACGGCAGAAAGCGTCACCCTTGGAGCGTTCGTACAACCCGAGACCGAACTGTTCCGCGTGGCCGACCCATCGAAGGTGCAGATCGAGGCTGCGGTTGGCCCGACCGACGCACAGCGGCTCGCGCCCGGCGATCGGGCCGTCGTCGAGTTGCCCGATGGCCGAACGATCGAAGCGCGCGTGCGCGCCATTACGCCCGGTCTTGCAGGCGATACGCGTTCCGCCACGGCAGTCCTCAATGTTCCGGGCAGTCTGCAACCCGGGCTCGCGGTGCGCGTCCGCCTACTGCCGAGCCAAGGGGAGGCGTCCAATGCGATCGTCATACCCGATGAAGCACTGCAAACCCTGGAAGGGCGGGACATTGTCTTGGTGCGGACCAAGCAGGGTTTCCGCACGCGAAACGTTACAATCGGTCAGCGCAGCGCCGGCCGAGTCGAGATCAGTTCAGGCCTGAAGCCGGGCGACATGATCGCAACCAAGAATGCATTCCTGCTCAAGGCCGAACTCGGCAAGGGCGCGGGCGAGGAGGAATAAGCCGTGATCGCAAGTTTGATCGCATTTGCCGTCCGCCAACGCTGGGCAGTCCTCTTCTTTTTCCTCGTCGTCGCCGGCCTTGGCATCTGGCAGCTCACCAAGCTGCCGATCGACGCAGTACCCGACATCACCAACAAGCAGGTGCAGATCAATACGATCGACCCGCGTCTCTCACCGGTCGAGATCGAGAAGCTCGTCACCTATCCGGTGGAAATCTCGCTCGCCGGCATTCCGGGCCTCGAAACGACACGCTCGATCTCGCGCAACGGCTTCAGCCAGGTGACGGCGATCTTCAAGGATTCGACCGACCTCTATTTCGCGCGGCAGCAGGTTGGCGAGAGACTTCGGCAGGCCACCGAAAACTTGCCAGACGGCGTCCAACCGCAGATCGGGCCGGTGACGACCGGCCTCGGCGAGGTCGTCATGTATACGGTAGGTTATACCAATCCCGATGGCAAAGGCGCGAAAAAGGTGGCGGGGCAACCGGGCTGGCAGCCCGACGGCAGTTACCTTACCCCGGAGGGGGAGCGGCTGACCGACGAGATCCAGAAGGCGGGCTATCTGCGAACCGTTCAGGACTGGATCATTAGCCCGCAGCTCAAGGCCGTGTCCGGCGTGGCGGGCGTCGACTCGATTGGCGGCTACGCCAAGACCTTCGTCGTCGAGCCCGATCCGACCAAGCTCGCCAGCTTTGGCATTTCGTACAGCGAGCTCGGTGAGGCGCTGGAAAAGGCCAACCTCGCCGTTGGCGCCAATTACTATAACCGTTCGGGCGAGGCCTATCTTGTCCGCGTCGATGCGCGCGTGCGCACGGTCGATGAGATCACGAACGCGGTCGCGGCGACGCGCGGCGGCGTGCCCGTGACCGTCGGTCAAATCGCCAACGTCAGGATCGGGGGCGACCTGCGCACCGGTGCGGGCAGCATGGACGGCGAAGAAGCCGTGATCGGCACCGTCCTCATGCTGATCGGCGAGAACAGCCGAACGGTGGCGCAAGACGTTTCGGGGAAGCTCGATCAGGTATCAAAAACGCTGCCTCCCGGCGTTGAAGTGAAGACAGTTCTTGACCGCGCCAGTCTCGTCAATGCGACCGTGGGTACGGTCGAACGGAACCTGACCGAGGGCGCGCTGCTGGTCGCGGCATCGCTGTTCCTACTGCTCGGCAACTGGCGGGCGGCCATCATCGCCGTGCTCGTCATTCCCTTCTCGTTCCTGATGATGGCGATGGGGATGAACGCATTCCGCGTCCCCGGCAATTTGATGAGCCTTGGTGCGCTGGATTTCGGTCTGATCGTCGATGGCGCTGTGATCATCATCGAGAATTGTCTGGCGCGTCTGGCGCATCGCCAGGAACATGAAGGACGGCTGCTGACACTCCGGGAACGCCTCGAAGTGACGATGCATGCCGCACAGGAGATGATCAAGCCGACGGTGTTCGGTCAGGCAATCATCCTCCTCGCCTTCGCGCCGCTGCTCATGTTCACCGGGGTCGAGGGCAAGACCTTCTCACCGATGGCGATTACAATCATGCTGGCGCTTGTCGCGGCCTTCATCCTCGCGATCACCCTGGTTCCGGCGCTGGTCGCCCTCCTGATCCGCGGTCGTGTGGCCGAGAAGGAAGTGTGGCTCATCCGCAAGAGCAAGGATCGCTACCTGCCGCTGCTCGACAAGGCGATTGCTCGGCCATGGCCGTTCATTCTCGGAGGTCTCGCCTTTTTCCTGACGGCGGTTCCGGTATTCGGACTGCTCGGCTCGGAGTTCATTCCCCAGCTCGATGAGAAGAACCTGGCACTCGCTTCGACCCGCGTGCCGTCCGTCAGTCTGGAACAGTCCCTGGTAATGCAGCGCAAGGTCGAGGAGGCGGTCAAGAAACTCCCCGAAGTGGAGCTGATGTTCTCCAAGACGGGTACCGCCGAGGTTGCCACGGACCCGATGCCGCCAAACATCTCGGATGGTTTCGTTATTCTGAAGCCGCAAGATCAATGGCCGGCGGGCGTCGAGACCAAAGCCGATGTGATCGAGCGGATCGAAAAAGCAGCAGGCGGCCAGCTCGGCCAGCTCTATGAGGTCAGCCAACCCATCGAACTGCGCTTCAACGAGCTTATTGCCGGTGTTCGAGGCGACGTCGCGATCAAGCTCTATGGCGACGATCTCGACAAGATGTCACAAGCGGCCAACGAGATGGTGCGCGTGCTCCAGTCGATACCGGGGGCCGGCAGCGTCAAGGCGGACCAGGTCGGCGGTGCCCCAACGCTCGATGTCAAGCTCGATCGGGCGCTAATCGCGCGCTACGGCCTGACCGTGCAGGAGGTCGCCGATACTGTCGCGGCTGCGCTCGGCGGCCGTGAATCGGGCCTCGTCTACGAGGGTGACCGGCGCTTCGATGTCACCGTCCGAGTGCCCGAGGCAACGCGGGTCAATCTCGACGACATCCGCTCACTGCCCGTGTTGCTGCCCGAGGAAGGGACTCAAACGCGTCGGCAGGTGCCTCTCGCGCAGGTGGCCCAAATCCGGCTCACGGAAGGCCTGAACCAGGTCACCCGCGAGAATGGCAAGCGCAGGGTCGTTGTCCAGGTCAATCTGGAAGGCCGCGATGCCGGATCCTTTGTGCAGGAGGCGCAGGCCAAGATCGCGCAGGTAAAGCTGCCGGCCGGCTATTATCTGGAGTGGGGTGGTCAGTTCGAGAGCCTGCAGGCTGCGTCGAAACGGCTGTCGATCGTCGTGCCTCTGTGCTTCGCGGGCATCTTCGTGTTGCTCTACATGGCACTGGGCGGGTTCGGCCGGGCAACCGCCGTCTTTCTGGCGGTGCCTCTCGGGCTTGCGGGCGGCGTATTCACGCTTGCCATGACCGGCATCAACTTCTCGGTCTCGGCTGCGGTTGGCTTCATCTGCCTCGCCGGCGTCGCGGTCCTGAACGGCCTCGTGGTGATGAGTGCCATTCGCGAGCGGGTGGAACATGGCCTGCCGCTGGCCGAGGCCATCCGCGAGGGCATGGCCGAGAAGATGCGCGCGGTGGTGATGACCGGTTTCGTGCCCGCGATCGGCTTCGTACCGATGGCGCTGGCGCACGGCACGGGCGCCGAAGTTCAAAAGCCGCTCGCAACTGTCGTGATCGGCGGCCTCATCGCCGCCACCATTCTCACGCTGCTCGTGCTGCCTGCCATCGCCAAGGTTGTTCTCGGAGCAAGTGAGAAACGGAGCCGCAAGCGCGATGACAGCGTCGAGCCAACCGCGCCCGAAGCAGGATGAAGGAGAAGACCATGACTAAAGCGATAAAGCTGTTGCGGATCTACACGGACGAGGATGCCTATCTCGGCGATCGCAGGGTATTTGAGGTCATTGCCTCCCGCGCGCGGGACGCGGGCCTCGCGGGCATCACAGTTCTCGAAGCCCGGTTGGGGTTCGGCAGGTCGGCGCACATCCACCAGCGCCACATCTTCGAGAACGACCGCGCCCTTGTCATCGAAATCGTCGACGAAGACGCCAAGTTGAGAAGATTTGTCATGTCGCTCGATGACATTCCCGACGTCGGACTGATGACCCTGGAAGCCGTGGAGATTCTCGGTGGAAAGGCCAAACAGGCGATTCCAGAGACGAGCGCATGACTCGCGTCCGAAACCAGCTCGAACGGCTTGATGCCGCGAACTCCGCGCATGATAGGCGGCACTACGCCCGAGAGTTTGATGTGTCCGTCCACCAGGCGCCGGCAGCCTTCGGCGCTCATCGGATGACCAGATATGCTTACGGTAGAGAACTCCATGCTATTGCCCGCGCCCCTGGCGCGAGTCTGGCGGCTGGTTATCGATGTCGATCGCTATCGCGACTGGCATCCGCATATAGGTCTCGAGAGCGACCCGAACGATCCGAAGAAGCTTATCTATACCTATTGGCGCCCAGGCTGGGCGGATCCCATCATTTCGGCCGAGGGCTCCATCGTTCGCCTCAAGCGGCCCTCGGACTTCGCCTGGCGCGTGGGCATCAGAGGGCTGTTCGAGATCGAGGAAGGTTTTCATCTGGAGAAGGCACCGCAAGGCACCCGGCTCACGCACCGGCTGTCCTGTTCGGGAATCGGTTCATGGCTCGGATTTCTTGTCATGAAGCCGTTCTTGCGTCGACGGCTTGCCACGACCGACGCTTTGCTGAAGCGCCATCTGCGGCGAGGTACTGTGATATCGCGCTACTCATATCCAAGCGCCCGCCATCATTGACCGGTGCGCTATCCTGCCGAAAATCGACCGCCTTCCAGACACGGGTCCTGTTCCGCTCACACGGACCAAGGTTCTGTCGATTCCGCCAGTACTGGCGTCATGAGGTGCGGGCGTTCGACGCGCCCGCACCTCACCATCAACGAAGGGATATCGCTCCGGCGCATGAGTTTCCCATGGGCGCGCCGATGGGAAGAGGGGAGCGGCGATGAAAGACCAGGTGCGCCTTGACATTCCGCTGCTTCTTCCAGAGGTCCGCGATGAGGCAGATCGCTGCGTAGCCCGACTTACCACCGAGTTGCGAGGGCGGGAGGGCGTTCAGGACGCGCACGTCGTCGCCGCCCGAGGCGGTAGGCCCGCGCAACTATGCATTCATTATGACCCGGATAGCCTCTCTCTTGAGCGCGTGCGCGAAATCGCCAGAGGCGCCGGCGCGGCGCTCACCGAAAAATATCAGCATATCCACTGGACGGTTGAAGGACTGACCCACACCCGCAAGGCGCGCACCGTCGCCGACCGGCTCCGACAATTGCCGGGAGTCATCGAAGCCGAGGCCAGCGCCGCCGGGACTGTTCGCGTTGAATTCAGCAGATCAGAGACCACCGAGGCGGACATCCGCAAGGCTCTCACCGACATGGGCGTGCAGCAACGGCCGGGGCCGGGCATGCCCGAAGCCATCGCCGCAAAGCCCCTTCCCGATGCTCATGCCGAGCACGAGCATCGGGAAGGGGAGCATGTGCATGCCCATGGCGGCCTCTTGGGACCCAATACCGAACTGATCTTTTCGCTGATTTGCGGCGGAGCGCTGGCAACCGGATTTGCGATCGAAAAATTGACCGCGACCCCTTCGTGGATTCCGCTCGCCTGCTATCTCGTCGCTTATCTGTTCGGCGGCTGGTTCACGCTGCGCGAGGCAATCGAGAATCTGCGGCTGAAACGCTTCGAAATTGACACGTTGATGCTCGTCGCGGCGGCCGGTGCCGGCGCTTTGGGCGCCTGGGCCGAAGGCGCGCTCCTCTTGTTCCTGTTCAGCTTGGGGCACGCGCTCGAACATTATGCCATGGGCAGGGCCAAGCGCGCGATCGAGGCTTTGGCTGAACTGGCTCCGCGCACGGCCATGGTGCGGCGCGGCGATGGTGAACTGAGCGAGATTCCTGTCGAGGAACTCGTCATCGGCGATATTGTGGTCGTGAAGCCCAATGAGCGGCTGGCGGCCGATGGGTTCGTGGTGGCCGGACGGTCAAGCGTCAATCAGGCGCCCGTGACCGGCGAAAGCGTGCCCGTTGACAAGGAGCCAGTGCCCGATCTCACGCAAGCCGCAGCCCAGCCAGACAAGGTGCCGGCTCAGCACCGCGTGTTCGCGGGCACCATCAACGGCCCGGGCGCGATGGAAATCGCCGTGACGCGTCTCGCCGCCGACACCACACTCGCCAAGGTGGTCAAGATGGTGAGCGAGGCCGAGACACAGAAGTCGCCCACTCAGCGTTTCACCGACCGTTTCGAGCGGATATTCGTGCCATCGGTGCTTGCATTGGTGGTCGTGCTGCTGTTCGCCGGGATTGTCGTCGATGAGCCGTTCCGCGACAGCTTTTATAGGGCGATGGCCGTACTCGTGGCGGCCAGCCCCTGCGCGCTTGCTATTGCGACGCCAAGCGCTGTGCTTTCCGGGGTTGCGCGCGCGGCGCGCGGCGGCGTCCTGATCAAGGGCGGCGGCCCGCTCGAGACGCTCGGATCCCTGACTGCACTGGCGTTCGACAAGACTGGCACGCTCACCGAGGGGCGTCCGCGTATCACCGATATCGTGTCGACGGCCGGCGTCGACGACGACGAACTCATGACGATTGCCGTGGCCGTGGAAAGGCTCAGTGATCACCCGCTCGCTGCGGCCATCGCCCGGGACGGTGAACAATTCCTCGACGAGCAACCGATACCGGCAGCAACGGACCTCGCCAGCCTGACGGGCTGCGGCGTCCAGGCCCGCGTCAATGGCGAGACGGTGCTGATCGGCAAAGCCGAAATGTTCGGTCGGGACGGCTTCGCTCCGCTCTCGGCAGAGACGGCGCAAACGATCGAGCGCCTGCGCGAGCAGGGGCGCACGACTATGGCCGTGCGCATCGGTGACCGCGACCTGGGTGCCATCGGGCTCATGGACACGCCGCGCGCAGCCGCAAAGGACGCGATCGCGCGGCTCAAGGCACTCGGAATCCAGCGCATGATAATGATCTCAGGCGACAATCAGCGGGTCGCAACCGCGGTCGCGGCCGAGGTGGGCATCGACGAAGCCTGGGGCGACCTGATGCCCCAGGACAAGGTCGAGGCGATCAAAAAGCTTCGCGCCGAAACCCCCGTCGCAATGGTTGGCGACGGCGTCAACGACGCGCCGGCCATGGCAAACGCAACGGTCGGCATCGCCATGGGCGCAGCAGGCTCGGATGTCGCGCTCGAGACCGCCGATGTTGCGTTGATGGCCGACGATCTCGCGCATCTGCCCTTCGCGGTCGGTCTCAGCCGCAGCACGCGCTGGATCATTCGGCAAAATCTGGTCGTCAGCCTCGGTGTGGTCGCCCTGCTGGTGCCAGCGACAATCATGGGTCTTGGGATCGGCCCAGCGGTCATGGCACATGAAGGCTCAACCCTGCTCGTCGTGTTCAACGCGCTTCGGCTGCTGGCCTATCGTGACAATGGGGATGGGCAATGAGCAAGGGTTTCCTGAAATGGAGTTTCGTCGCTTTTCCCTTGGTTGCCGCCGGCCCTGCCCATGGCGAGACCCTGCGGCAAGCGCTGATTAATGCCTATCGCACCAACCCGGGGCTAACCGCTGCAAGGGCTGGCCTGCGCGCCACCGATGAAGGCGTGCCGATCGCCAAGGCGGCGGCGCGCCCGACATTGAACGCGACCGCCGACTATCAGGAATTTGTCCTACGATCCACCAACAGCTTTTCCGCTCCCTTGCGCGCGGCGAATGCGAACGCCAACCTTTCGTTTCCCCTCTATCAAGGCGGCCGCGTCAAGAACTCCATCCGTGCCGCCGATGCGCGCGTGGAATCCGGGCGCGCGAACCTGCGCTTCACGGAAGCCGATGTCTTCACGGCGATCGTCTCGGTCTACATGGATGTCATGCGGGATAACGCGATCGTCGAACTCAATCGTCGCAATGTCGCTGTCCTCGAGACGAACCTCCAGGCTTCACAAGACCGCTTCGAGGTGGGGGACCTGACCCGCACCGATGTCGCTCAATCCGAGGCGCGCCTCGCTGTGGCGCGAGGGCAGTTGGAGACGGCGCTGGCGCAGCTGGATACCAGCCTGGAGAATTATCTTCGCTTCGTCGGCCTGCCCGCGCGCAATCTTGAGCAGCCACCGGCATTGCCTGGGTTGCCCAGGTCACCCGCCGAAGCGGTCGCGATCGCTATCGAGAGCAATCCTCAGCTTCTCGCGGCCAGCGCCGATGCGAAGGCCGCGCGCTATGATGTCCGCGTCGCCGCCGCGTCCCGCCTTCCCAGGCTCTCGGCCGTGGCAAGCAGTGGTTACAACAACTATCTGGGTTCGCTCACCAGCAGCCTTCCCGGGCGCGTATTCCAGCAAGCGCAGACCACGGCAACCATCGGACTTTCGGCAACGATCCCGCTCTACCAGGGCGGCCTGCCCGCAGCCGAAGTTCGACGCGCCACCGCCCTTGAGAGCCAGGCGCTGGAACAAACCATATTCGTCGAACGCCGTGTCGTCGCGGAAGCGCGGGCCGCCTATTCGCGCTATCAGGCGACGCAGGCCGTGATCCAGTCGTCCAAAGCCGCAATCGCCGCCAATGAGGCAGGCGTCGTCGCGAGGCCCGCCATCAGCAGGACCGGCGCAATCGCACCGCCGCACAGGATGACGAGGGCCAGCCAGGGCAGATCGGCGCGGGCGAGCGGGGCTTCCGCCGTGCCATGCCCGGCCATCCTGCGGCCGCCATGCACCAGCGCGAGACCGAGGCCCGAGCCCAGATAAAGCAGGCTTGCCAACAGCCAGGGGCTCACGCCACTGCCCTGCACGGGCTTAGCGAACGGCGTGCTGACGCCGAACAAAAGCGCCGACAGCAACGCCAACCCTATACCCGGCGCCAATATCCTCCGATGATCCCGCACCGCGCATTTCTCCGTCTCATGGCTCCTCCATCATAGCGGAAGCGGCGCGTTGGCGTCAGGGCTGTCGGGTGAGGGCCGTCACTTCACCCGTATTGCCGACGACCCTCAGATCGAAATCCACTTTCTCGCCGACCTGCGCCGTATCCGTTATCGTGGGCGCCGCCTTGAACGCCATAGTCATCGCCGGCCATTTCGCTTCCGGGATCGGGTCGTGCGCCAGCGTGATGGTGCCCGCTCCCTTGTCGATCGCGGTAACGGTGCCGTGCCCTTTGGCCAGGATCGGTGTGGTGGCGGCGGGCGTCATCGCCATATTACCCATGCTGCCGGTCATCTCAGAAGAGGCCGGCGTCTCGGCCTTCTGGCCACAGGCGGCGGCCAGGGCGGTAAGGCCCAAGGCGAAGCTTAATCGCAAGTAGTGCATGATTTTCTCCTTCATGAAACAGATTTCGATTTAGGCCGATGCAGCAGCAGATAGGCTGCCGGCAGAACGAGCATGGAGAGCAGCGGTGCAGTGAGCATTCCGCCGATCATGGGGGCCGCGATCCGGCTCATTACCTCTGATCCAGTGCCACTCCCCAGCAGGATCGGCAAAAGCCCCGCGAAGATCACCGCGACCGTCATCGCCTTGGGCCGGACACGCAGGAGCGCCCCTTCCCGCACGGCGGCTTCGACCTGGGCGGCATCCGGATCGGGGCCACGCTCCGCCAATGCGTGTTTCAGGTAGATCAGCATCACCACGCCGAACTCGGCGGAGACACCGGCCAGCGCGATGAACCCAACGCCCGTTGCCACCGATTGGTTGAAACCCAGCAGGTAGAGGAACCAGATGCCGCCGGTGAGCGCGAATGGCAGCGTGCCCA
Source organism: Sphingobium faniae (assembly GCA_900100475.1). Lineage (GTDB taxonomy): Bacteria > Pseudomonadota > Alphaproteobacteria > Sphingomonadales > Sphingomonadaceae > Sphingobium > Sphingobium faniae. Next base: position 68,548 of record FMTU01000013.1, read on the forward strand.
TGATCAGCGCAGCGTCATCAAACCGGCCGAAGGTCATATAAAGCAGGACAAAAATGATGAGGAGCGTCGCCGGCACCACCAACGTCAGTTTGGCAATAGCGTGCTGAAGATATTCGAACTGGCCCGAATAAGCGATGCTAACGCCCGGCGAGAGCTGCACTTGCTTCGCCACTGCCCGCTGGAGGTCGCTAACCACCGAGGTGAGATCGCGGTCGCGCACATCGACATAGATCCAGGTCGAAGGCCGAGCGTTCTCGGTCTTGAGCATCGGTGGCCCCTCGGCGATCGAGACGCTCGCGACCGTGCCCAGGGTGATCTGCTGGCCCGATGGAGTCAGGACCGGTAGCGTCCGTAGTCCTTCAAGGCTGTCGCGCAGCTCGCGCGGATAGCGCACGCTGATCGGATAGCGCGCCAGCCCTTCGACCGTCTCGCCGATGGTCTCGCCGCCAATCGCACCCGAGACGATCGCCTGCACATCGACGATGTTAAGCCCGTACCGGGCGGCGGCGGCGCGGTCGATATCAACATCGACATAGCGCCCGCCGGTCAACCGCTCGGCTAGCGCCGAGCTGACGCCTGGCACGGTTTTGGCGACCGTTTCTATGGCATGCGCGATACGATCGAGCTGGGCGAGATCCGACCCCGACACCTTGACTCCGATCGGGCTCTTGATGCCGGTCGCCAGCATGTCGATGCGGTTACGGATCGGCGGCACCCAGACATTGGTAAGGCCGGGCAGTTTCACCGTGCGGTCCAGTTCGTCGACCAGCTTCTCCGGCGTCATGCCAGGGCGCCATTGGTCTCTCGGCTTGAACTGAATGGTCGTCTCGAACATTTCCAGCGGCGCAGGATCGGTCGCGGTCTCGGCTCGCCCAGCTTTGCCGAACACGCTTTGTACCTCAGGCACCGTCTTGATCAGCCGGTCGGTCTGCTGGAGCAGCTCCGAGGCTTTCGCCGCCGACATGCCCGGCAATGCGGAGGGCATATAGAGCAGATCGCCCTCGTCCATATTAGGCATAAACTCGCCGCCGAGCCGCGATAGCGGCCAGGCCGTGGTCGCAAACACCAGCGCCGCGATCAGCAGCACGGTTTTCGGCCGACGCAGCGTCCAGTCGATCGCGGGGCGATAAATATGAGTAAGCCAACGGTTGATCGGATTGGCCTGTTCGGCCGGAATGCGCCCCCGGATTAACCAGCCCATCAAGACCGGTACCAAAGTCACCGACAGGATCGCCGCCGCCGCCATCGCATATGTCTTGGTGAAAGCGAGCGGGGCGAACAGCCGGCCTTCCTGCCCCTGGAGCGTGAAGATCGGCACGAACGACAGCGTAATGATCAGCAAGCTGAAGAAAAGGGCCGGGCCGACCTCGGCGGCCGCATCGGTGACGATCCTCCAGCGTTGATCGTTATCGAGCTGCTGGCTGGGATGATCCTGCTCCCAATGTTCGATCTTCTTATGGGCATTCTCGATCATGACGACTGCCGCATCGACCATCGCGCCAATGGCGATGGCGATGCCGCCCAACGACATGATGTCAGCGTTGACCCCCTGGAACCGCATGACGACGAACGCCGCCAGCACGCCCAGGGGCAAGGTAAAGATCGCGACTAGCGCCGAACGGACATGCCACAGGAAGAGTGCACACACGATTGCGACGACGACAAATTCTTCGAGCAGTTTATGGGTGAGGTTCTCCACTGCGCGGTCGATGAGCTGCGAACGATCATAGGTGGTAATGACCTCCACCCCAGGCGGAAGGCTCGTCTTGAGTGTATCGAGCTTGTCCTTAATCGCTGCGATCGTTTCACGCGCGTTTTTGCCCGAACGAAGAATGACGATGCCGCCCGCCACTTCGCCTTCGCCGTTGAGCTCTGCGATGCCGCGTCGCATCTCGGGTCCGATCTGGATCGTGGCGACATCGCCAAGCGTCACCGGCACGCCGCCCGCAGCGGTGCGGAGCGGGATCGTGCGGAAATCGTCGAGCGTCTTCAGATAGCCTGAGGCGCGGATCATATACTCGGCTTCGCCCATCTCGAGCACCGAGCCGCCGGTTTCCTGATTGGCCTTCTGAATGGCCTCGACCGCCTGGGCGTGGGTGATACCGTAGGCGGCGAGTTTCACCGGATCGAGTAGCACCTGATATTGCTTCACCATGCCGCCGATGCTGGCGATCTCCGCAACACCCGGCACGGTCTTCAGTTCATAGCGGAGGAACCAGTCCTGCAAGGAACGAAGTTGTGACAGGTCGTGCCGGCCGCTTTTATCCACCAGCGCATATTCATAAACCCAGCCCACACCGGTTGCGTCCGGTCCGAGTGCGCTACGCGTGCCGGCCGGCAATCGCCCCTGCACTTGATTGAGATATTCGAGCACACGGCTGCGCGCCCAATAGAGATCTGTGCCGTCCTCGAAGATCACATAAACGAAGCTGTCGCCGAAGAAGGAATAGCCACGCACCGTCTTGGCGCCCGGCACCGACAGCATGGTGGTGGTGAGCGGATAGGTGACCTGATTCTCGACGATCTGCGGCGCCTGGCCTGGATAGGAGGTGCGGATGATAACCTGTGTGTCTGAGAGGTCGGGCAACGCATCGATCGGGGTCGAACGCACCGCCCATATCCCGACGCCCATCAGAGCGAGGACCCCGATCACGACAAGGAAGCGGTTCCTGACCGACCAGTGGATGAGATGGGCGATCATTGGCCTGTCACCTTCGACATGCGCCGTACCGTCGGCCCAGCCGGCGGTCGGTCAAAGCCGAAACGGACGCGGTCACCAGTCTTAAGATCTCGCGCGAGCGCTGGATTCGCGAGCTGGAAGGTCATGGTCATCGCCGGCCAGTCGAGGGCGGGGACGGGCTCATGGCTGAGCGTGACCGACTGCGCCGTGATCTGCTCGATCTTTCCCGTGGTTTCATAGAGTGTCGAAGCGGATTTTCCCGGTGTAGCGGAGGGAGCGCCAATCGGCCGTGCCTCCACGCCAGACAGGCTCGCTTCGGAATCGATCAGGAACTGTCCCGATACGACGATCTTCTCCCCTTCGCTGAGACCCGCGAGGATCTCTGTGTCGTCGCCGGACTCGCGTCCGGGCTGCACCTCGGCGGGCCGGTAGCGGCCCTTGTCGAGCGCGAGCATCACCAATGTCCGCTTGCCAGTGCGGATCAGTGCTTCGGAAGGCACCAGCAGCGCCGGTTGCGCGCTTCCCCCAAACGAGACCGTAGCAAACATGCCTGGCCGCAGGCGGCCACCACGATTGGGCAGCTCTATCCGGACGGTCAGTGTCCTGCTGTCGGTCTGCGTCTCGGGCAACACGGCCGATACACGGCCGGTCAAGATTTCGCCGGGAAAGGCAGCCAGCGTTGCCTGCACGCTCTGTCCTGGCCGCAGCGACCCCGCGACGGCTTCGGGAACGGCGGCGTTGAGCCAGACGGTTCCGAGTCCATTAATCTCCGCCAGCGTCTGGCCCGCCGCCACCGTCATGCCGGCACGCACGCCGAGCGTTTTGATGACGCCGCCGGTTGGAGCCGACACGGTGATGACATTGTTGGGTCGTTCGCCGCGTTCGACTGCGGCAATGGTGCCCGAAGGGATGCCTAACAGCGCGAGCCGTTGACGCGCGGCGCGAGTCAGCGCCGCATCGCCTGTCCGGCGAACCGCCAGATATTCTGCCTGCGCACCCGCCCATTCGGGGACGAGCAAATCCGCGAGCGGCGCGCCCGCACCCATCACATCGCCCGGCGCACGGCCATAAACGCGCTGGACGAAGCCGGAAGCGCGCGCCTGCACGATAGCGACATCACGCTGGTTGAAATCGATCGTGCCGGTGGCGGTGAGGCTGGACCCTAACGATCCCATCCGGGCCTCGACCACGCGCAGGCCAAGGCTCTGCGTACGTGCCGGATCGATCGTTACCCCTGCTTCGCTTGGCCCCTCGTCGGCATATTTGGGGACGAGTTGCATATCCATGAACGGCGATTTGCCGGGCTTGTCGAAATGCTGGCTGGGGACCATCGGGTCATACCAATAGAGTATTTTCCCGCTCGCATCGGTTCCTGGATCAGCTGCCCGGTCATGGCTGAGGGTGGCAATGCCATAGCCCACGCCCCCTGCTGCCAGAGCAATAGCAGCAGCGACGAGGCCAAGCTTTACGCGCGGAGAAAGATCGAGGTTCATCGGCGGTCGCTCCCATAGGTGAGGACAAGACGTGCGCCGTCACGCGCCACCAGCGCCTCGCGGTCGAGCGTCTCGATTTCGCTGTTGGCCAGCATCGTCTGGGCCTGGATCACGTCGAGCAATCCAGCGCGGCCCGCCGAATAGCTGGCGGTCTCGAGATCGACCTTCTGTCGCGCCAGCGGCAGCAGCGTGTCACGAGACCGCATCCATTGCTCATGATGCATGACATGATCGGCAATCCCTGCTTGGAGATCGGCCGCCAGCGCGCGCCGCATGTCTTCCTGCTCGGCCAGCGCCGCGCTCGCGCTCGCGCTGCTGGCCGCGATCATCGGGTCCTGCCGTTTGCCAGCGAACAACGGCAGGCTGATCGTGACGCCGGCCGACACCATGTCGCCATAGCGATCGGCGCGGCGCTGGTAGGCGACATCGAAACTCCAGTCCGGCCGTTTCGTGGCGCGTGCCGCTGCGACATCTGCCTCGGCTTGCCGTGTTCGCGCTATCGCTGCGTTCAGATCGGGATGCTGGCCGACCGCCTCACGCAAGGCGGTCGGATTGATCGCGAAATCGGGGACAGTGCCAGTGACCTCCGGGTTCGCATCGCCCGTCCAACGGGCGAGTGTCGAGCGGGCGCGAGCGGAATCGGCCGCAGCTTCGCTTCTCTTGTCCTCAAGCGCAGCAATTGCCTGGCGGATGTCGAGTGTTTGCGCGGGCCGCGCTGAGCCCGACGCTACGCCCGAACGCGCGGCGACCGCGAGGCCATTTTGCCGCGCAATGATGGCATCAATCACTGCAAGACGTCGGCCTGCATAATAGAGATCGATCCAGGCAAGCGCGGCCGCCACCCTGACGCGACGGACTTCGGCGAAGCCATTGGCCTCGGCTGCCGCGATGTCAGCCTGGGCGCGCCCCTGCTGGGCATGGCGCTTGGCGGCATTGGGCACATCTTGGCTGATGCCCACCCGCGCCATCGTCATGCTGTCGCCGGCATAGGTGAAGGCGGGCGGACCCGAGACGGGGAAATTGTCGAGACCCACGCCAAGTTTGGGGTCAGGAAGCCGCCCGGCGGCTATCGCGGTCGCCCGGCGCGCCTCAACATCGAGGCTACGGGCCTGTACTGACGGCGCGGTCTCCGCCCTGGAAAGGGCATCCTCAAAGGTCAGCGGTTGCGCGAAGGCAAAGCTCGGCATTGCGGCGGACAGCAGCGCAACGAACACATAGCGCATGGAAAACTCCCGTTGGAGAGATCGGACCAGCGCGGGGCAGGATTGCAGGCATAGGGTGGCGACGAAACAGGGGGCGTTCCGCCGCCACCGCCAGCCCGGCAATGATGCGACCCGAAGGCGCCGGGGCTGATTTTAGTCGGCCGATGGCATGGAATGACCATCATGCATGGACTTCATGCAATCAGCGGCATTCATCTTCATCATGTCGCACGAACAGTTCGCCATCTGTGCCTGATCGGGCACCCACACGCGCTTCCGCGCAGGGCCGGT
>FMTU01000020.1 GCA_900100475.1 Sphingobium faniae
GACCTTCGTTCTCCTCAAGCAGCGCATCGAGACGATCCTGATAAGGACCGATCCGCGGCAGCGGCTGGACTTTGCGCTGATAGTTGAACGCCGCCTCCGGCGACCGGATCGCTTTGCGGACGACCTTCCGCGACAAACGAAGGTCACGAGCGATCGCCTTGATCGCCTTACCCGCTGCATGCTCACGCCGAATCCGAACCACTGTCTCCACGATCAACATCCCGTTCTCGCCAACTGATCAAAACCAGTCGGCCGACTAAATCCCCGGGATGAAGGGGTCCTTTTTGCACGCCGATCACCCCACGAAGGGGGTGCCTATTGCACGCTGATCCTCACGCCTGACCTGCCCTTTGACCTACGCCAGCGCTTTGGACTGCGATAACCACAATGGCGGGCATCCGGGCCTTGCAGAAGCGGACGGCGAAGCTGGAGGATGCCGGGAAGCCGCGACCGTCCCCGTTGACGATTCTCTACGGCTCGTTTGACGCATGGGTTGAGTGCGAGGTGCTGGCGGGCGTGGAGAGCGGCGCGCTGGCCGCTGACGATATGGTTGAGCTGGTCGCTGCCCTTCGCGGTTGGGAAACGGAAGGGGTATGGAATGCTCGCTGACGGTGAGCCAGCGTGGCTGGTAGCATGGCGCGAGCGGGACCATCAGCCGCTACCGTCGCCAGCCCCCAAGCCCAAGGCGCCGACACCCGCACCGCCGCGCCGTATGCGCGGGCAAGCTGTCGCCATTGGTATCATCGAGCCGGACCCTTGGCCGTTCGACGGATGCAAGCGACGTGAGCCGGTGTTCGACATTGAGATACAGCCGCCACGTGTGGTCAGAAAGGTGGGCTGGCACCGCTGCATGAAGTGCCGTCGTCCATTTTTCTCAGAAGACGTGCTTCGCCTGCGCTTGTGCAACCGCAATGAGAACGGCGGGGGATGCAGGACGGACGAGGACAGATTTGCGTGATCGGTTAGCGCGGGAGTTCCTTCTTGCTCACCGCGCCGGGGTTAAGGCCACCGACCCCCGAGCCATAACATCGGGGCCAGCAGCGGGGACGGGCTTCCTCCCGCCTGACGCTGCCAGCACCCTGCGCCTTCGGGCGTAGGGTGCTGTTATGAGCCGCTAGAGCGGCTAGAAATACGCTAGAACGCTTACGAGCGCGGCCTGCTCTCTCGTGCTAGACCTTCTCTAAGTGCTTGGTTTTACTGGTAAAAAGTGGTGGACGCACTTGGGCTCGAACCAAGGACCCGCTGATTAAGAGTCAGCTGCTCTACCAACTGAGCTATGCGTCCACAATCTCTTGGGGGAGGCCTTGGTGGGGCTGCTCCGTTGTGAGGTCGGCCGGTTAGCAATGATCTTCGCGGCTTGCAAATATAAAATGATGCGGTGCCGAAAAATCTTGTTGGCCGATCTATGACCAGTTGCCTGTTCGTGCGGGCCGCCTGCTGGAACGGTCGATGCTCATGACGATACCGACGCAGAGCATCACGGTCAGCATCGACGATCCGCCATAGGACATGAAGGGCAGGGGGATGCCCACGACCGGGGCCAGCCCCATCACCATCATCAGATTGATCGCGACATAGAAGAAGATCGTGGTGGTGAGGCCTGCCGCGGCCAGCCGGGCGAACTTGTCCTGAGCGCGCAACGACACGCGAAGGCCCCAGCGGAACAACAGCATGAAAGCGCAGATCAGCAGGACGCCGCCGACCAGTCCCCATTCCTCCGCCATGGTCGCAAACACGAAATCGGTGTGGCCTTCGGGGAGGTAATCAAGATGGCTTTGCGTGCCTTTCAGAAAGCCCTTGCCGAAAAGGCCGCCCGATCCGATGGCGATCTTGGATTGGCTGATGTGATAGCCCGCGCCCAGCGGATCGCTTTCAGGGTCAAGGAAGATGAGGACCCGTTTCTGCTGATAATCATGCAGAAAGCTGAAGGCGATGGGGATGATGGCCGCCAGCGTCAGTGCCGATCCGATGAACAGCCGAAGCGGCAATCCCGCCAGGAACATCACGGTGATGCCGCCTGCCGCGATCATCGTCGCGGTGCCGAGATCGGGCTGGATCAGGACCAGCGCCCACGGGACGCCGATCAGGACCAGGGCGGGCCAGATCGCATTCCATCGACGGATTTCTCCGACGGAGAGAAGGGCGTAAAATCGCGCGACGGCCAGCACGATGACGGGTTTCATGAACTCCGAAGGCTGGAGCTGCATGAAGCCAAGGTTGATCCATCGCTGGCTCCCCCCCGCCACGCCCCCCACCAGTTCGACCACGATAAGGGCGATCAGGACGGCCGCATAAGCCGGGAAGGCGAAACGGGCGAAGGTTTCCACCCCGATCCGGCTGAGCGCCAGCGCCATCACCGAAAAGATGATGAAGCGTATGATCTGGTTGATCGCCCATGGCGTCATGCTGCCGCCTGCCGCGCTGTAGAGTACGACTGTGCCGAACGCGGCGATCGCCAGCAGCAGCAACAGCACGCGCCACGGAAATTCGCTGATAGGTTGGGGGACGATGCTCATGGCGTGCCTGTCGGGCTGGAAGCGGGAGGCGGCGCATCGCCATCCTCTTCCGCAGGAGGAGCGGTGGGCGCGGTGGCGTTTGCAGCCTGCGCCGCATTGCTGGTGGCGGAGGCGGGGACTTCACCCGTTTCCATGGCCTTGGAAAGGCGGAAGGCGGCAGTTTGCCGCGTCAGTCGCTCGGCAGGCGTCCCGCCCCAGCCTTTTTCCAGCGTCTCCAGCTTTTCCATCGCCTTTTTCGGGTCGAAAAGATAGGACAGGGTATCGGCGCAGATCATCGGCGCGTCTTCGATCCGATTGACGTGGCCGCCATGCTCGATGATGCATCCCACCGCATAGCGTGGATTGTCGAACGGCACGAAGCCCTGAAACAGCGCATGATCACGCAGTTTAAAGGGCAGCGAGGCATTGCCGCGCACGCCGCCCGCACGTTCGGCCATGGTGATCCGCCGGACCTGTGCGGTGCCCGTCTTCCCCGCCATCAGGACGCCGGGGATGTTGATTCGCGCCGCGCCGCCAGTGCCTCCGCCGTTCACCACCGCGCTCATCGCGTCGCGGATGACGACGAGATGCTCTTCGGTCGCGCCCACAGAATCCGGCTCAGGCCGCTCGGCGCCGTGGATGAAATTGGGTATGAGTTGGCGCCCCGTCGCCAGGCGCGCGGCCATGACGGCCATCTGCAACGGGTTGATGAGCATATAGCCCTGGCCGATGGTCGCGTTGACGGTGTCGTAGACCTGCCATGACTGGCCGTATTTTTTCAGCTTCCATGCAGGATCGGGAACGGTGCCGTAACTCTGGCTGGGGAAGGGCAGGGGGAATTTCTGCCCCATGCCCACGCGCCGCGCCATTTCGGCGATCCGGTCCATGCCGACGCGCTGGGCCATTTGATAGAAATAGATGTCGCAGCTCAGGGCAATGGCCGACCGCATGTTCACCGCGCCATGGCCGCGCCTTCTGTGACAGTGGAACAGCGTGTTCCCGACCCTGATGGCGCCGGGGCAGTTGACCGTTTCGGACTGATGGACGCCCGCTTCCAGCAGCGCGAGCGCCACCATCGGCTTGATCGTGGATCCGGGCGGATAAAGCCCCTGCAATGTCTTGTTGCGCAGCGGGACGTGATCGTCCTTCGACAGCATCTCCCATTCCAGATGGCTGATGCCGTCGGAAAAGCTGTTGGGATCGAAGCTGGGCATGGACGCCATGGCGAGGACATCGCCATTGTGGCAATCCAGAATGACGACGGAGCCGCTCTGCGTGGCGATGCGGCGGCCCGCATATTCCTGCAACCCGGCGTCGATGGTCAGGCGGATGGTGTTGCCGGGCATATCGGGACGGGTGGTCAATTCGCGCACGATCTTGCCGCGCGCCGTGACCTCAACCCGCTTGGCGCCGGGCTTTCCGGTCAGTTCCGTGTCGAACGCGCGTTCCAGGCCATCCTTGCCGATCTTGAATCCGGGGGTGATGAGCAGCGGATTCTTGCGCTCCTCATATTCCTTGGCGGATGCCGCGCCGACATAGCCCAGCAAATGCCCCACGGATGCGCCCGCCGGATAATAGCGGGAAAAGCCCTGGCTCGGCGCGACGCCGGGCAGGTCGGGCAGGCGCACGCTCACGGCGGCATATTGATCGTAGGTCAGTTTGTCGGCGACCTGCACCGGGCGAAATCCGGGGGATTTATCCAGTTCCTCCCTGATCCGTCCGATCTCGTCAGGCTCCAGCGCCAGCAGTTCGGCCAGGTTGCGTATGGTCGCGTCGGCGTCCTTCACGCGCTCAGGGATCAGGTCGACGCGGAAATCGGTGCGGTTATTGGCGAGCGGCCTGCCGTTGCGGTCGATGATCCATCCGCGACGTGGCGGAATGAGCGTCAGGTTGACGCGATTGCTTTCCGAGAGAAGATTATATTTCTCGTTCTGCGCCACGCTGATCCACGCCATGCGCCCGGCGAGCAACAGGCCGAAAGCGCCTTGCAGCCCGCCCACCACCATGGCTCGCCGGGTGAAGGTGAAGGTCTGGGTGGCTTCGGTGACGATCTTGCGTTTGGGCCGGGCGAATTTCATGCCATCACGCGCCAGCGGTCGATCCCGGCGCATTGCCGCACGATGTAGGGAAAGAGCAGGATTGTCCAGAGCATCTGCGGTGCGACCAATATCAGCTTAATCGGTGCTCCGCCAGTGATGTGGACGAAGAACGCGCCCCCGGCGAGGCAGAAGATGATCGCGACCGCGGCGATAAGCCAATCCTGCCGATAGCCACGCCACACCATCCTATGTTCGACGGCGTCGATGCCGATCAGCATCAGCGTCCACAGGCACATGGCCGATCCGATGGGCTGCCCGCTCAGCATATCGTCGAACAGAGCCAGCGGCAGTCCGATCCAGGCCCGCCACAATTCCGGGCGCATCAACCGCCAGGCAAGCAATATCAGCAGGCCGAAGGGGGGCATGGAGGGAAATTGGGCGATCACCGGCAGAGCGGTGACCATCGACCCCAGCAAAACGGTGATGACCGGCGTGCCGTTCAGGCGGAAATTCGAGGGGTGACGGCCCAGCTTTGTGGCGTGGTGCAGGTGCCGGTCTATCATGGAGCCGTCGCATCGTCGGCGGCCGGGCCTTCCAGCGGGGCCGCCGCTTCCGCTTCGGAACGGGTCACGACCTGCTCGAAGGCGCGCTCCACCACCACGGCGTCGACGCGCGAGGGGTTGGCGAGGGGGACGCCATAGGCGATCTCTCCCTGAACGCGGACGACCACGGCGACGGGGATATTGGGCTGGTAGATGCCGCCGATGCCGGACGTGACCAGCAGGTCGCCGGGCTTGAACGGATTGCGGCCGGCGGAAAGAGCGCGGATTTCCAGCGTCCCGTCGCCAAGACCCGTCGAAATTGCGGGAATATTGCCGTTGGTGCGCCGTACCGGCACGATATTGCTGCCGTCGGTCAGCAACAGCACCTCGGCGGTGTTGGGCGTGGTGGTGAAGACGCGGCCGATCAGCCCTTCGGGCGCGCGCACCGGCATCCCGGCCTTCACGCCTTGCCAGTTTCCCGCGTTCAGCCGCGCGAAACGCCGTGCGCTGCTGGCGGAGGAACTGATGAGGCGGGCGGCCAGCAATTCGCTCTGATCTTCGTCCACCAGCTTCAACAGTTTTTTGAGGCGCGCATTTTCCTGCGCGATGCCCTTCGCCTCGATGATGCGGTTGCGGTCCGCTTCCACCTGCCGTCGCAGCGCGACATTCTGCGAACCTGCGCGCCAATAGGCGGCCAGCACCTCGTCGATCGAGGCCACGCCACCGACCATATGACGCAGGCCCGTGGACACAGGGCGCGTCAGTTCGGCCGTGCCGGCACGGATGGCGGCAAAGCCCGTGGGATCGAATATGGCGACAACCACCAGCAACAGGCCGACGACCGCGCCAGTCACCGCCACGACATAGCTGGCGAAGAGGCTATATTGCGCCTTCCGGTTATGGCCGGGGCGTCGGCTGGGTGGCCGCGCCATTCCTTATTTCCCCTGTGCCTTTAGGTGGTTTGCAGCACGCCCCGGAAGATCGGGTCTTCCATCGCCCGCCCGGTGCCGATCGCGACGCAGGTCAGCGGATCTTCGGCAATCGTGACGGGAAGGCCCGTTTCATCGCGCAGTTCGTCGTCCAGTCCCTTGAGCAGGGCGCCGCCGCCGGTCAGCACGATGCCCTGATCGACGATGTCCGCCGCCAGTTCGGGCGCGGTGTTTTCCAGGGCGATCCGCACCCCTTCGACGATGGTGCTGATCGGTTCGGCCAGCGCGTCAGCAATCTGGCCCTGATTGATGCTGATTTCCTTGGGCACGCCGTTCACAAGGTCGCGGCCCTTGATATGGATCGTCTCGCCCACGCCGTCCTCTGGCGGTTGGGCGACGCCGAACTGCTTCTTGATGCGTTCGGCGGTGGCTTCGCCGATCAACAGGTTATGATGGCGGCGCACGAAGGAGACGATGGCCTCGTCCATTTTGTCCCCGCCCACGCGAACGGAGGTGGTATAAGCCAGGCCCCGCAGCGATAGCACCGCGACTTCGGTCGTGCCGCCGCCGATATCCACCACCATGGAGCCGATCGGTTCGGTCACCGGCATGTCCGCGCCGATGGCGGCGGCCATGGGTTCCTCAATCAGGAAGACCTGACTCGCGCCCGCATTGCTGGCGGCGTCGCGGATGGCGCGGCGCTCGACGCTGGTGGAGCCGCTGGGCACGCAGATCACGATTTCGGGGAAGCGCCACGGGCGCTGCTTGCCGCCATGCACCTTGGTGATGAAATGCTTGATCATCTGCTCGGCGACGTCGATGTCGGCGATGACGCCGTCGCGCAGGGGGCGGATGGCCTCAATCGAATCGGGCGTCTTGCCCATCATGAGCTTCGCGTCGTCGCCCACGGCCTTGACCCGCTTGACCCCGTTCAGCGTCTCGACAGCCACCACTGAAGGTTCGTTCAGCACGATTCCGCGTCCGCGCACATACACCACCGTATTGGCGGTGCCGAGATCAATGGCCATGTCCTGGGAGGAGAATTTGAAGAGACGCGAAAAGATCGACATGCTTTATCCTGTTCAGCCTGCCCTTGACCGACGAAAAAAAGCTGGGGCTGTGGGTCGCGGAATGCGTCCGCTTGGGCTAGTCACTAGTTAATGTCAATACGCCGTCTGCCCGAACATCTGGTCAATCGCATCGCCGCGGGCGAAGTGGTCGAAAGGCCTGCCAGCGCGCTCAAGGAAATCATTGAAAACGCTCTGGATGCTGGAGCGGGGCGGATCGCCATCCGGCTGGCCAATGGCGGGCTGGACCGGGTGGAAGTCAGCGATGATGGCGGCGGCATGGATTCCCGGGAAATCGCGCTGGCACTGGAACGTCATGCCACATCCAAGCTGCCCGATGACGCGATCGAGCAGGTGACGACGCTCGGCTTCCGGGGAGAGGCGCTTCCGTCCATCGCCAGCGTGGCCCGCCTGTCGATCGACAGCCGCCCGCGTGGGACGGACGGTTGGAATCGCACGATGGATAACGGGGCGCTGGTCAGCGAAGGGCCGGCTGCTCTGCCCCCCGGCACGCGCGTCGTCATGGAGCAGCTTTTCGCCCGTGTGCCCGCGCGCCGCAAGTTCCTGCGCTCTCCCAAGTCGGAATATGCGGCCTGCATGGATGTCGTCCGTCGCCTGGCGATGGCGCATCCCGCCGTCGCTTTCAGTCTGGAGCATGACGGACGCCGCATATTGAGCGTGCAGGAAGGGGAAACACGGGAGGACCGCGTGGCTGCGCTGACAGACCGGGCGCTGGCGGACAATCATGTCATCGTCTCGCTGGAGAGGGAAGGCGTGCGGCTGTCCGGGGTGGCGTCGATCCCGACCTATCATCGCGGTGTGGGCGATCACCAGTTCCTGTTCGTAAATGGCCGCCCGGTGCGCGACCGGCTGCTGGTGGGGGCGTTGAGGGGAGCCTATGCCGATATGCTGGCGCGGGACCGGCATCCCGTGGTCGCCCTGTTCCTCGACGTGCCGCCGCTGGAGGTCGACGTGAACGTCCATCCCGCCAAGACGGAGGTGCGTTTTCGCGATCCGGCGATGATCCGGGGCATGATCGTCTCCGGCCTGCGCCGCGCACTGGATGCGGAAGGATTTCGCGCCGTCCAACATGCCGACCCCGCGGCCCTTTCCGCATGGAAGAGCGAGCCGGTCTCGCCCACGCCGATCAGCGCCATGCCGATCTTCGAGGCTGCCAATGCAGGCGCGTTTGCCTCTCCCGCCATGTTCGCGGATCGCCGCGCCAGCTTCTTCACGCCCCCGCCGCAGGCCCGCGCCGAAACCGCCGCCGCGTCCCCTCCGGAAGCGCAGAATTTCCCGCTCGGCGTCGCGCGTGGGCAAGTGGCGCGCACCTATATCGTCGCGGAGGCGGAGGACGGCCTCGTCATCGTCGACCAGCATGCCGCGCATGAACGGCTGACGCTCGAACGGATGCGCCGCGCGATGGACGGGCAGGGGGTGGCCTCGCAGGCGCTGCTCCTTCCCGAAGTCGTCGAACTGGACGAAACCGCTTGCGACCGGCTGGAAGCGCGCACAGATGAATTGCGCGAATTCGGTCTGGAACTGGAGCGCTTCGGTCCTTCCGCCATGCTGGTGCGCGCCGTGCCGGCGATATTGGGGCAGTCGGATGTGCAGGGGCTTGTCACCGATCTGGCGGACGATCTGGCGGCCTATGACAGCGCGCTTTCGCTCAAGGAACGGATCGACCTCGTCGCCGCCACCATGGCCTGTCATGGATCGGTGCGCGCGGGCCGGGTGCTGAGCGTCGCGGAGATGAACGCCCTGCTGCGCGAGATGGAAGTCACGCCCCGCAGCGGCCAATGCAATCATGGGCGCCCCACATGGGTCAAGCTGGGTCATGACGACATCGAAAAACTGTTCGGAAGGAAATGAGATGAAGGGCTTGGCCTCCATTCTGGCGCCCGCCATGGTTTTCCTGTCTGCCCCGGCTTTGGCGGAAGGAGGGGACAAGCCCGCCTGCGAAGCTCCTGCGCGGTTGGCCGAACCATGGACGAGTTGGACCCAGAGCGGCTCCGCCATCGCGGGTGGCGACAGCTTCAACGCGCCGCGCCTGTCGCTGGGGAAGCCCGTGACGGCGACGCTTCGGCCGACGCCCTATGTGCATTATGCGGCGACGCCCGGCAAAGGCGCGGGGCAGGGGCAGGGCGGCCTGTTCACCCTGTCGCTCAAGACGCCCGCGCGGGTCGGCATTGCGCTGTCCGATGCCGCATGGGTCGATGTGGTCAATGAGCGGACGGCCGTTCCGTCGGTGGAACATGGGCACGGCCCGGACTGTTCGGGTATCCGCAAGATCGTCTGGTTCGACCTGAAGGAAGGCGCGCACCTCATTCAGATCGCCGGCGCGCCGGGACAGGAAATCCGCGTCATGGCGGCGGATGCGTTGGCGAACCAGCCCCTGCCTTAAGCGAAGGATGGTTTTTAGGACCGATCGACATTCAGTTCAGGGTGAGTCGAAAATGGTAGTTTTTCGTGACCCGGAGCGCAGCCTACTCAAAGAAGGTGAGCACCGGAAGCACGGAAAAATGCCATTTGCAGGCCGCCATGGGCTGAATGTCGATCGGTCCTAGGCGACCGGCCTGGTTCGCATCATGGTGATCGGGATCATGGTCAGCACCACTTCGTCCCGCTGGTTGAGCATCGTGACCTTCGATTTCACGACGCCCATTTCCGGACGGCTGCGCGATGCCGATGTCTCGACGACTTCCGTAGTGCCGCGCAGGGTATCGCCCGGACGGACGGGCCTTAGCCAACGCAATTCATCAATGCCGATGCCGCCAAGGCTTGCTTCCTGCCGACCCTGTTTCTGCACTTCGGTCAGAAACATCTTCATATAAAGCGCCAGCGTGTGCCATCCGCTCGCCGCGAGGCTGCCGAAATGCGTTTGGGCGGCGGCGTCGTCGGACAGGTGAAAGGGCTGGAAATCATATTGGCCCGCGAACGCGATCACTTCTTCGCGATCGACGGTGAGGGGACCGAAGTCGAGGCGATCGCCCGGTTTTATATCCTCGAAATAGATCGCCTCGCTCATGTCTCATTCCGTTTTCTTTCGCAACGAAAGCGGGAGTAGGGTAACTTTACGTTCACGTCAAGCGAAGTCGCCCATCTCATCCATCCAATTCCGCAAATGCCTCCATGCTTCCGCTTTTTTCTCGCGCGACATGGAGGCGTAGGCGCCGCTGGAGGAGGGCAGGTCGATGAGGGCCAATCCGCTGGCCGCGCCGATCTGACGCCGTCCATGGAAGGCGGCGGCCTTGCCGTTGAAGGCGATGACGCGCAGCAGAGGCAATCGCGCCACGAAGGTAGAAAGATCGCGTAATTCCGCGCCACGGATCGCGCTGTCCAGACTGCCTTCGCGATCCGCGCTTTCGATCACGTCCCACAGGCCGACGCCTCGCTCGCGCAGCCTCTTCAGTCGCATCGCATAGGGCAGGCCGCGCAAATCTTCGCCCAGCACATCGCCGATCAACGACCAGAAGGCATTGCCACGATGGGCATAATATTCCCCCTGCCGGATCGACGCATCGCCGGGCAGGCTGCCAAGGATCAGGAGGTTGGTCCCTTCATCCACGCTGGGCGGAAAGGCCGCCTTGCGCTGCGCCGGTATCTGTCCGGGGCGCAGCATGGAAGTTCAGACGTTGAACCGGAACAGCATGATGTCGCCGTCCTGCGTCACATAATCCTTGCCTTCGGAGCGCCATTTGCCTGCTTCCCTGGCCCCGGCCTCGCCCTTGAACTGGACGTAATCGGCATAGGCCATCGTCTCGGCCCGGATGAAGCCCTTCTCGAAATCGGAGTGGATCGCGCCCGCCGCCTGTGGGGCCTTCGACCCCTTGGTCACGGTCCACGCGCGCGCTTCCTTCGGGCCCACGGTGAAGAAGGTGATGAGGCCCAGCAGTTCGTAACCCGCGCGGATGATCCGCGCGAGGCCCGCTTCGGTCAGTCCCAGTGCTTCCAGATATTCGGCGCGTTCCTCGACCGGCATGGTGATGAGTTCCGCCTCGATCGCGGCGGACACGATCACCGCCTTGGCGCCCTCGGCCGCGGCTTTTTCGAACACGCGCGCGCTATGGGCGTTGCCCTCGGCGGCCGCATCTTCCTCGACATTGCAGACATAGAGGACGGGTTTGGCGGTCAGCAGTTGCGCCTGAAGAAAGAGTCGTTCTTCCTCATCGTCGCGGGGTTGCGTCAGGCGGGCGGGCTTGCCGTCGCGCAGGAGGTCGAGCGCCTGCCCCAGCACGGCCGCGGCGGCTTTCGCTTCCTTGTCGCCTTGCGCCGCTTTCTTGGCGAAGTTGGGCACCCGCTTTTCCAGGCTTTCCAGATCGGCGAGCATCAATTCGGTCTCGACCGTCTCCGCGTCGGCGATGGGGTCGATCGTGCCTTCGACATGGGTGATGTCGTCATCCTCGAAACAGCGCAGCACATGGACGATGGCGTCCACCTCGCGGATGTTGGCGAGAAACTGGTTGCCCAACCCTTCGCCCTTGGACGCGCCGCGCACCAGTCCGGCGATGTCCACGAAGGCGAGTTGCGTTTCGATGATCTTTTGCGACCCACCGATCTGCGCGATAGTCTGCAACCGCTCGTCCGGCACGGCGACCTGTCCGACATTCGGCTCGATGGTACAGAAAGGATAGTTCGCCGCCTGCGCCGCCTGCGTTTCGGTCAGCGCGTTGAACAGGGTGGATTTCCCCACATTGGGAAGCCCGACGATACCGCAACGAAAACCCATGGACCTGCCTTATATGTCTCGGATGATGGCCGCGCCGATAACCTGTTCCCGCCCGCTTGGCCAGTCTGTCCGGGAAGGGTGGACAAAAGGACCAATTGCAATATTGGCAGAGTCATCGAAAGGGATGCGAGCTTCAGGAGGCTGCAATGACCCAGAATGACCCCATTTTAGCGGATGAAGCCGGACGTTGGCCGAAGCTGCCCGCCCATCAGACCGGCCCCTACAACCTCTGCCCCCGCTGCGGGAAAGGTCATATCTTCAATGGATTCCTGAAGATACGCGATCATTGCGAAGTCTGCGGCCTCGATTATTCCTTCGCCGATCCGGCCGATGGTCCCGCCGTGTTCGTTCAACTGTTCGCCTGCTTGCCGGGCGTGATCTTCATCGTAATGCTGGAAATCATCGCGCGGCCGGGACCTTGGGTTCATCTGGCCGTCGGCGTGCCGATCCTGATCCTGACGACGGTTCTGCCGCTGCGCCCGATCAAAGGGTGGCTGGTGGCCCTCCAATATACCAGCAATGCGCAGGAAGCAGGAACGGGCGACCTCTGGGCCAGGTTGCACGGCACCCACAAGAGCGAACCGCCCAGGAACTGATCCGTCAGGTAATGACGCCTGGCTTTTCCATGCCGGTGAAGCCAGAAATGTCCGCGACCTCCTGCGCGGCCCTGACCAGCGGCGCAAGGGCATCCGCCGCCGCCATGCCCAGATCACCGTCGCTGGCGACATAGCGTTCGATATAAACGCGCAGGGTCGCGCCTTCGGTCCCCGTTCCCGACAGGCGGAACACGACGCGCGATCCGTCCTCGAACAGGATGCGGACGCCCTGATTGCGGCTGATGGACTGGTCGGTCGGATCGGCATAGGCGAAGTCGTCCGCGCTTTTCACCGTGCCGCCGCTGTTGGAGGCGCCGGGCAGGGTGGAGAGCTTTGCCCGCAGCGCTTCCATCAGCGCGTCGGCCTTATCCTTGGCGATGGCTTCATAATCATGCCGTGCATAATAGTTGCGGCCATAGGTCGTCCAATGTTCGGCCATGATCTGCGCCACGCCCTGCCGCCGTGCCGCGAGGATGTTGAGCCATAGCAGCACGGCCCAGATGCCGTCCTTTTCGCGCACATGGTCAGAGCCGGTGCCCGCGCTTTCCTCGCCGCAGATGGTGGTCATCCCGGCGTCCAGCAGATTGCCGAAGAATTTCCAGCCGGTGGGCGTCTCATAGAGCGGGATGCCCAGCTTTTCCGCCACCCGGTCCGCTGCGCCGCTGGTGGGCATGGACCTTGCGATGCCCTTGAGGCCCAGCGCATAGCCCGGCGTCAGATGCGCGTTAGCCGCAAGCACCGCCAGCGAGTCGGAAGGCGTCACGTAACAATGCCGCCCGATGATGAGGTTGCGGTCGCCATCGCCGTCCGATGCCGCGCCGAAATCGGGCGCATCCGGCGCCATCATCCGGTCGTAAAGCTCCTTTGCGTGAACCAGATTGGGGTCGGGATGATGACGCCCGAAGTCGGGCAGGGGAATCGCATTCCGCACCGTGTCCTTCGACGCGCCCAGCCGATTCTCGAAAATCTCCACGGCATAGGGGCCTGTCACGGCGCTCATCGCGTCGAAGGACAAGGTGAAGCCATCCGCGATCAAAGCCCGGATCGCGCCGAAATCGAACAGGCTTTCCATCAGGTCGGCATAGCCCGCGACCGGATCGACGATCTCGATGGTCATGTCGCCAAGCTGGCTGGTCCCCGGCGTGTCAATGTCCACGTCTTCCGCGTCGAGGATCTTGTAGCTGGCGATGGCAAGCGTCCGCGCGTGGATCGCATCCGTCACCTTTTCCGGCGCGGGGCCGCCATTGGAGACATTATATTTGATGCCGAAATCTTCATCCGGCCCGCCGGGATTATGGCTGGCCGACAATAGCAGCCCGCCAAAGGCTCCTGACGAGCGGATCAGGTGCGAAGCCGCGGGGGTCGAGAGGATGCCGCCTTGCCCCACAAGCACGCGCCCGAAGCCATTGGCCGCCGCCATCTTCAGCGCGATCTGGATCACGTCCCGGTTCAGGAACCGTCCGTCGCCGCCCAGCACCAGCGTCTTGCCCGCATAGCCTTCCAGGCTGTCGAACACCGACTGGATGAAATTTTCCGCATAATGGGGCTGTTGAAAGACCCGGACTTTCTTGCGGAGCCCCGAAGTGCCCGGTTTCTGGTCGTCGAAGGGGACGGTCGGAACAGTCTTTATCACCCGGAACCTCTCGGCCTGTTGGAACAGGCGCCTTATGGCCCGGCCCGCCGCTTTTGTGCAATGCGGGAAGCTCCGGCACAACGCTCCAAAAAGGCTGACCGCCGCTCAATCCGCCAGCCGCAGGGCCACCTCATTCATGAAGCGGGCGTCGTCGCCCTTCGCCAGCCACTCCGCTTCCGCGCCGACCGCGCCCAGCATATCGGCCAGCGCATCCATCTCGCTCTTGTGATAATTGCCCAGGACATAGCCATGCACGCGCTCCTTGTGTCCTGGATGCCCGATGCCGATCCGCACCCGGCGGAAATCCGCGCCGATATGCGCGTCGGCCGAACGCAAGCCATTATGCCCCGCATTGCCGCCGCCGCGTTTCACTTTCACCTTCATCGGCGCAAGGTCGAGTTCGTCATGGAAGACGGTGACATCCTCCGGCGTCAGCTTGTAGAAGCGCATGGCTTCCCCGATGGATCGCCCGCTTTCGTTCATGAAGGTCGCGGGTTTCAGCAGGACGATCTTCTCAGGGCCGATCCGCCCTTCCTGCACCCATCCCTGGAACTGCTTCTTCGCCGGTGAAAAGCGATAGATATCCGCGATCACATCGGCCGCCATGAAGCCGACATTGTGCCGGTGCATCGCATATTGGGGACCGGGATTGCCGAGGCCCACCCAAATCTGCATCGTTCCCAAGCTCCCGAAAAGGAAAATCCCGCCCGCCGGGTAGGCGGACGGGATCGGAATTTCCAGTCCCTGGCGGGAAGGAAAGACTTATTCGCCTTCCTCGGCCGGGGTTTCATTGTCGCCTTCGCTGCTCTTGAGAGCCGAAGGCGCAACGATGGTCGCGATGGTGAAGTCGCGGTCGTCGATCACGGTCTTCGCGCCCTTGGGCAGCGTCACCGAACTGATGTGGATCGAGTCGCCGACTTCGAAACCCTTGAGGTCCACGACGATATCGTCGGGGATGACGGATGCATCGATGATCAGTTCGACTTCGTGACGGACGACGTTCAGAACGCCACCCTTTTTGAGACCGGGCGAGGCGTCCTCATTCTCGAAGCGGACAGGCACGTGGACGTTCACCTGGGCATGTTTGGAAACGCGCAGGAAATCGGCATGCAGCGGACGTTCGGTGACGGGATGGAAAGCCACGTCCTTGGGCAGGGTGCGGACGGCCTTGCCGTTCACCTCGACCATGAGAACCGAATTGAAGAAATATCCAGTGCCGAGCAGCTTGTTGAGGAGCTTCTCTTCAACGTGGATCGACAGGGGTTCTTCATTGTTACCATAGATGACGGCGGGAACGCGGCCCTCACGGCGGAGAGCGCGGGAGGCTCCCTTGCCTGCCCGATCGCGTGCCTCGGCCGACAGCGTAAGCTGGTCGCTCATGTGCATGTCTCCAAAAGCATAAATGTTGCGGTTCGACCCATGACGCCTCCAGGGATGACCATCACGGGAAGGCGGGCCTTTAGCAGAAAAACGCCGGAAGGCAAGGCTGCCCTTGACCTATTGCACGCGCTTCACCGCAAAACCCCTGGCCTTGAGCAGGTCGACCAGATTGTCCGGGCCGGTCAAATGGCCGGCGCCCACCGCGATGAAGGGGCGGCCCGTCATCGGTTCGATGGCCTTCACCCAGTCGCGGTTGCGGGCGATCAGGACCGCTTCCTCAACCAGTGGATCGGGCTGTTCGCCGATCTGGTCCTCCTTCGCGATGGCGGCCATGTCGCCTTTCATCCACGCGCTCAATATGCGGTCATAGAGCGCGCGCATGTTCTTCGCCTCGTGCACCGTCTGCACCAGCAGGCGGCGCTGGGACGCTTCGGGCAAGGTGTCGAAGGCGGCGAACTGCCGTTCCACGGTTTCGAGGCCGCCAATGGGCTTGTCCGCCGCCTTGAAGGCCGCGATCAGCGCCGGTTCGACGCCATGGTCCTGACTGATATGCAGGGATTGCTGAGTGGCGGCCGACAACAGCATGGCCGCCGCCCAGCTTTCATAGCCCGCAAGAGCCTGCGTGCTCGTGCCGCCGCCCGCGACGATCCGTTCCAGCGCGTCCCGGTCGGCGGGCGGCACCCGCGCCTCCAGCGGCGGCAGGCCGGGACTGCGCCCCATCTGCTCGAACAGCGCCAGAGTCTTTTGCGGGTTCTGGAGGTCGGCCGCTTCCAGCACCAGCCGGTCGGCCTCGCCGATGATGCCTTTCATGGCGCGCGTCTGCCAGGCGACGCCTTTGGGCAGCACATGGATGGTGCCGAAAATCCACCCGTCCAGTTCGCCCCGCTGCACCCGCCAGATGGCTGGCCCCTGTTCCGGCGCGGAAGCTTCCGGACCGCAGGCCGCGACGAAGGCAAGCGCGAAGAACGCCAGAAACCGGACGAGGGCGTGCATCAACGGATTATTCCTCGACCCGACCGGCGGCGATGCCCAGTGTCTTCAACTGATCCTGCACGCTGTTCCTGCCCGCCAGATGTCCGGCGCCCACCGCGATGAAGACGGTCCCCGGCTGCTCCAGCCGTGTCCTGATCCACTCCGCCCAACGCGCGTTGCGCTGAAAAAGCAGTATGTCCGCCAGTTCGGGCGTCGCTTCCAGAGAAGCGTTCATTTCTTCCGCCAGCTTTTCCGGCTCGCCCGCCTGCCAGTGCTGGATCAGCGCGGCGAACTGCGCCTCCATGCCGTCAAGGCCCTCGACCGTCGCATTGAGGAACGCCACCTGCTGCGCCATCGGCAGCGCCGCGAAAAAGCCGATCTGCTGCTCGGGCGTTTCCAGCGCGCCGATCTTCTTTCCTGCAACCCTGGCGGCGGCGCTCAGCGTCTTTTCCACGCCCTGGTCGACCTTGTAGCCCAGCTTTTCGAGTGGGGTGACGGACAGCGCCAGTCCCGCCATCCACGGATTGAAGACCTCGAACGCCTGCCATGGCAGGTTATTGGCCGCCATCGCTGCCTGATATTTCTCCCTCGCTGACGGTTCCAGCCGTTGGGAAAGCGCCGTCCCGTCCCGCGCGACCGCCGCGCCGCCCATGATCGAAGCCATCTGTTTGGGATCGTCCGGTTCGATGATTTCCAGCACCAATTCGTCCGACTGGTCGAAAGCGCGCCTGATCCCGCCCTTGAACCAGTCCATGCCGGGTTTCAGCACATGGACCGTCCCGAACAGATAGATGGTCGTGTCCGCGTCCTCCACTTTCCAGAGGGCAGGCCGGAGGACAGGGGCGACAAGCGCTGGGCGCGCCTCTGTCCGGGCCAGCGCTACGGGATGCCCGGCAAGCAGTCCGCCAAACAGCAACAACGCAGCGGCCAGCAGCCGCGAAAAAGCCAATTTCATCTCAGCCTGACATCCCGTGATCCATTCCCCCATCCATGCGGGCGCACGGGCGGCAGGGCAAGGGGATTAACCCTCACAGGCCCCTCTTTCCCTTGACCACGCGCCGCGCCTGCGCCAATGCGCGCGGCAAACACGAAGTTGTTTCGGGGATCATCAGTGGCCGACGGCAAAACGCTATCCTTTCAGGATCTGATCCTGACCCTCCATGCCTATTGGGGGAAACAGGGCTGCGTCATCCTGCAACCCTATGACATGGAGGTTGGCGCGGGCACCTTCCATCCCGCGACCACGCTGCGCAGCCTTGGGCCGGACACATGGAACGCCGCCTATGTCCAGCCCAGCCGTCGCCCGACCGATGGCCGCTATGGCGAGAACCCCAACCGGCTCCAGCATTATTACCAGTATCAGGTCATCATGAAGCCGTCCCCGGCGAACCTTCAGGACCTCTATCTGGGGAGCCTCAGGGAAATCGGCATCGACCCGCTGGTCCATGACATCCGCTTCGTGGAGGACGACTGGGAAAGCCCGACGCTGGGCGCATGGGGGCTGGGCTGGGAAGTCTGGTGCGACGGCATGGAAGTCACGCAGTTCACCTATTTCCAGCAGATGGGCGGCTTTGACTGCAAGCCGGTCGCGGGCGAAATCACTTACGGCCTCGAACGTCTCGCCATGTATATTCAGGGCGTCGACAGCGTCTACGACCTGAAGTTCAACGATGCGGGCGTCACTTATGGCGAGGTTTTTCTCGCCAATGAACGGCAAATGTCGAAATGGAATTTCGAGATCGCCGACACCGAAAAGCTGTTCCGCTGGTTCCGCGACGCCGAAGCCGAATGCAAGACCTGCATCGAAGCGGGCGTCCCGCTCGCCGCCTATGATCAGGCGATCAAGGCGAGCCATGTCTTCAACCTGCTGCAAGCGCGCGGCGTCATCTCCGTGCAGGAGCGCGCCAGCTATATCGGCCGCGTCCGCGATCTCGCCAAGGGAAGCTGCGAGGCATGGATGGAAGTGAACGGGTGGGCCGCGTGATGACCGATTTCCTCCTCGAACTGCGCTGTGAGGAAATCCCGGCGCGGATGCAGTTGAAAGCCTCCGAAGACCTTGTCCGCCTCTTCGCCGAAGAACTGGGCAAGGCTGGTTTGAAGTCCGAGAGCATCGACAGCTTCGTGACGCCCCGCCGGCTTGCGCTGATAGCGCGCGACCTGCCGTTGGAAACCGCCGCGGTGAGCGAGGAGTTCAAAGGTCCGCGCACCAGCGCCCCCGCACAGGCGCTGGAAGGATTCCTCCGCAAGACCGGCCTTCGCCAGGACCAGCTTGAGGACCGCGACGGCGTCTGGTTCGCGGTCGTCAACAAGCCCGGCCGTGCTACCACGGCAGTTCTGGCCGAAGTCGTCCCCGCTATCATCCGCGCTTTCCCCTGGCCCAAGTCGATGCGTTGGGGCACGGCGTCGCGGACGACCGAAAGCCTCCGCTGGGTCCGTCCGCTGCAAGGCATCGTCGCGATCCTCGGCGAAGACCTTGTCGACATCGCGGTCGAAGGCGTTCGCAGCGGCTACGCCACGCTTGGTCATCGCTTCCATCATCCGGGCGAGATTACTCTGGGCGGCGCGCACGACTATGTCGAAAAGCTGCGGGCCTGCCATGTGATCGCCAGCCATCAGGAGCGGCAGGCCATCATCGAGGTGAAGGCGCATGAAGCCGCTGCCGCGCATGGCTGCACGGTGATCGAGGACAAGGGCCTGATCGCGGAGAATGCGGGCCTTACCGAATGGCCGGTCCCGCTGCTGGGCGATTTCGATCCTGCTTTTCTTGAGGTGCCGCCTGAAGTCATTCAGCTAACTCTTCGTATCAACCAGAAATATTTCGTCCTGCGCGATGGTGCGGGCGATCTCGCTCCCGCCTTCATCTGCACCGCCAATATCGAGGCGAAGGATGGCGGCGCGGCGATTGTCGCGGGCAACCGCAAGGTTCTGGCCGCGCGTCTTTCCGATGCCCGCTTCTTCTGGGAGCAGGACCGCAAGACGAAGTTGGGCGATCACGCCGGGAAACTGGAGCGCATCACTTTCCACGAAAAACTCGGCACCGTTGCCAACAAGGTGGAGCGCGTCGCGACGCTGGCCCGCTGGCTGGTGGAAGAAGGGATTGTCAAGGGCGCGGACGCGGATCAGGCCGAACAGGCCGCCCGCCTCTCCAAGGCCGACCTCGTCACCGAAATGGTTGGCGAGTTCCCCGAACTGCAAGGCGTCATGGGCGGTTACTATGCCCGCGCGGAAGGCTTGCCCGACGCCGTGGCCGACGCCATCCGCGACCATTACAAGCCGGTGGGGCAGGGGGATGATGTGCCGGCCGCGCCGGTGACGGTGGCCGTGTCGCTGGCCGACAAGCTGGACACGCTCCGGTCCTTCTTCGGGATTGATGAAAAGCCGACCGGATCGCGCGATCCCTTTGCCCTGCGGCGGGCGGCGCTTGGCGCTATTCAGATCGTCACGAACAACAATTTGCGGATGTCGATCGCGCAAGGCGATCTTCTCGATTTCTTCGCCGACCGGCTCAAGGTTCAACAGCGCGAAGCGGGCGTCCGTCACGACCTTATCGACGCGGTATTCGCCTTGGGCGGCGAGGACGACCTCGTTCGATTGCTCGCCCGCGTGAAGGCGCTGCAATCCTTTATCGGCACGGACGACGGCGCAAACCTGCTGGCGGGTTACAAGCGCGCGGCCAATATCCTCAAGAAGGAAGGCGTGGAAGAGGCGGAATGGATCGCCCTCAGCTACACGCCCGAAAAGGCGGAAGCCGACTTGATCGCCGCGCTGGATGCCGCCGAACCGCGGGCGCGTCAGGCGGTGGAAGCGGAAGATTTCGAAGGCGCGATGGCGGCGCTGGCGACTCTCCGCGCGCCCATTGACGCCTTTTTCGAAAGCGTCACGGTCAATGACGCCGATCAGGCCAAACGCATGGCGCGTCTTGCCCTGCTGGCGCGGGTTCGCGATGCCGTCCATGCGGCAGCGGACTTTTCTAAAATTACGGGATAGCGATATAAAATGGCGTATCCGGGGAGGTTTTGCACTCCGGGTGAAAAATATCGTAAAAGCAGGTGCATTTATCGCCTGCATATTGTTTAGGACTTGTTGCAACGCACAAAGATGCGGCGACCAAATTTTTTGAGGAGCCGCGCAAATGTTGACGATGGAAGAGAACAGCATGAGCACTACGGCCACCCGTTATGTCTATCGTTTCGGCGGCAGCGTCGATGATGGCGGTAAGGGAGACAAGAATCTCCTCGGCGGCAAGGGCGCCAATCTGGACGGCATGGCCGCGATCGGCCTGCCCGTGCCTCCCGGCTTCACCATCACGACCGAGATGTGCACCCGCTATTATCAGGACGGCGGCGTCTATCCCGAAAGCCTGTTGGCTGAAGTGGCGAACGGTATTGCTCATATCGAGTCGGTGACAGGCAAGAAGTTCGGCGATGCTTCCGATCCGTTGCTGGTTTCCGTCCGCTCCGGCGCGCGCATTTCAATGCCCGGCATGATGGACACCGTGCTGAATCTGGGCCTCAATGACGAAACCGTGCAGGGCCTCGCGGCCGCGAGCGGCGACGAACGGTTCGCCTGGGACAGCTATCGCCGCTTCATTCAGATGTATTCGGACGTGGTGCTGGAACTCGACCATGGAGCTTTCGAGGAAGCCCTTGAGATCGCCAAGGAAGATCAGGGCTATACGCTCGACACGGAAATGACCGCCGACGATTGGAAGGCGCTGGTTGCTGAATATAAAGCTCTTGTTTCAAAGCTTTGGAACAAGGATTTCCCGCAGGATGTGAACGATCAGCTTTGGGGCGCGATCAGCGCCGTGTTCGGATCGTGGCAGGCGGACCGCGCGAAGGTCTATCGCCGTTTGAACTCCATCCCCGGCGATTGGGGCACCGCCGTCAACGTGCAGGCGATGGTGTTCGGTAATATGGGCGACACATCGGCGACGGGCGTCGCCTTCACCCGCGACCCGGCGACGGGCGAGAACGCCTATTATGGCGAATATCTCATCAACGCGCAGGGCGAGGACGTGGTGGCGGGCATCCGCACCCCGCAATATCTGACCAGGCAGGCACGCGAGAGGGCAGGAGCCAAGCCGCTTTCGATGGAAGAGGCGATGCCGGAAACCTATGCCGAACTGGCCCGCGTGTTCGAAATTCTCGAAAAACATTATCGCGACATGCAGGATATCGAGTTCACGGTGCAGCAGGGCAAGCTCTGGATGCTCCAGACCCGTTCGGGCAAGCGCACCGCCAAGGCCGCTCTCAAGATCGCCGTCGATATGGCGCATGAAGGGCTGATTTCCGAAGAAGAAGCCGTCGCCCGCGTCGACCCCGCCGCGCTTGACCAGCTTCTCCATCCGACGCTCGATCCCAAAGCGCCGCGTGACGTGCTGACCAAGGGGCTGCCCGCCTCGCCGGGCGCCGCTTCGGGCGCCATCGTGTTCGATGCCGACACCGCCGAACGCCGCAATGAACTGGGCGATGCGGTCATCCTCGTCCGGGTCGAAACCAGCCCCGAAGACATCCACGGGATGCATGCGGCCAAGGGCATCCTCACCGCGCGCGGCGGCATGACGAGCCATGCTGCCGTGGTGGCGCGCGGCATGGGCCGTCCCTGCGTCTCCGGCGCGGGCAGCCTGTCGATCGACAATGCCGGCAAGATCCTGCGTATCGGCAGCCGCGAGTTGAAGGAAGGGGACATCCTCACCATCGACGGCGCGACCGGCGAGGTCATGGCCGGTGAAGTGCCGACCGTGCAGCCCGAACTGGCCGGCGATTTCGGCACGCTGATGGTCTGGGCCGACAAGGTGCGTCGCCTCAAGGTGCGCGCCAATGCGGAAACGCCGCAGGACTGCCAGACCGCTCGCGATTTCGGCGCGGAGGGCGTGGGCCTCTGCCGCACCGAACATATGTTCTTCGACGCAGCCCGGATCGCCGCCGTTCGCGAGATGATCCTCGCCGACACGGAGAAGGGCCGCCGCATCGCGCTCGACAAGCTGCTGCCGGAACAGCGGGACGATTTCGCGCAGATCTTCATGGTGATGGCGGGCCTGCCCGTCACCATCCGCCTGCTCGATCCGCCGCTGCACGAATTCCTGCCCCATGGCGAAGCGGAGTTCGAGGAAGTCGCCAGGGCGGCGGGCGTGGGCGTCGATACGCTCAAGCGCCGCGCTGCCGAACTGCATGAGTTCAACCCGATGCTGGGCCATCGTGGTTGCCGCCTTGGCGTCACCTATCCGGAAATCTACGAGATGCAGGCCCGCGCCATCTTCGAGGCGGCGCTGCTCATCAAACAGCGTAGTGGCGAAGCGCCGATCCCGGAAATCATGATCCCGCTGGTGGCGACGAAGAAGGAACTGGAGCTGATGAAGGCGATCGTCGATCGCGTCGCCAGCGAAGTTTTCGCGGAGCAGGGGGCGACCGTCGATTATCTGGTCGGGACCATGATCGAACTGCCGCGCGCCGCGCTCAAGGCGGGCGAGATCGCCGAGGCGGGCGAATTCTTCTCTTTCGGCACCAATGACCTGACGCAAACGACTATTGGCATCAGCCGTGACGATGCTGGCCGTTTCTTGACGCAATATGTCGACAAGGGCATTTTCGCTCGCGATCCGTTCGTCAGTCTTGATGTGGAAGGCGTTGGCCAACTCATAGAACTCGCTGTCGAGCGTGGCCGCGCGACCCGCAGCGGCATCAAGCTGGGCATCTGCGGCGAGCATGGCGGCGATCCGGCCTCCATCGCCTTCTGTGAGCAGATGGGCCTCGATTATGTGTCGGCCTCGCCCTACCGGGTGCCCATCGCCCGGTTGGCGGCGGCGCAGGCGGCGTTGGCCCGCAAGGTGTAAAGAAAGAAGGGGGCGGGCTGATGACCCGCCCATTTTTATGATCTGTTATCGCGGCATCGCGGGCCGATCATAATGCCGGCCATGTTCGTCCAATTTGCCGTCTTTCAGCAATTGCGCCTGTTCGGGCCATTCTTCACGATGGATGGTTCCAGGAGAGCGCCCCAGGCGTCCTTCCAGGGTCGCCTGTTGCTCGGCCGACAGGGCCGCGATTTGTGAATAACGATGATAGCCCGCTTCGTTCAAAGAGATTTCATCTTGTAGTGTCACGCCGCTGATCATGGTGAGGTCGTCCCGGCCATGAACCGCGCCGGCCACGGCAGAGGCCGTTCCCGGCCCGATGGGGCCTGATTGGCGTTCGAGTTCGGCGATCCGCTCGTTAGCGGCCTGAAGCCGCTGGTCGCGATCCTGAAGACTATGTCTGTGACCGATCTGCTCGTCGCGCCAAAGCCTTTTATATTTGCCCCGACCACTGATCATCAGCCCCAGAATCAGCCCCGCGATCAGGGCGATGGCAAGCAAGGCGATCTCGTTCAAGGTAAAGGCCATGGGGGACTCCTCTCTGTGAAGATTTGAACGATTTGGCCTCGGGAAAGTTGCCTGGGCACCGCGGTTGGAGAAGGAAGTGAAAAAAGGAAAAAAGGGGGTTGCCCAATCATCCGCCCCCCTCTATCTGCCGCTCCACAGTGCACCCGTAGCTCAGCTGGATAGAGCATCAGACTACGAATCTGAGGGTCGGGCGTTCGAATCGCTCCGGGTGCACCATATACCGCCGAAGGCGAGGGGAAGCGCCATTTCTGGTGATGATCGCCCCGCACAAAAGAGAGAACTCCGTCGCGCTTGGGCTGGGAGCATCCCGACCAGCGACCGGCATTTGCTCGGCCATCCCGAAACTCCGCGACGCCGATATTTCGCTTTATTGCGGACCATGTAGCTTGGCACTCCCCAAGTGCAAGAGGCCATCCGGATGCTGCTTCGGGCGTCTGATTTTACCGTTGCGCAAATGTGGCATCGGCCAGAAATGGCGACTAGCCTGCTAGCACCGCATCCTTATTCATCACTTCGCCCTGAGCAACATCTGCGCGACTGCGTCATAGGAGCCATTGCATCCGCGACCCGTCATAGAAGTGTCGCTAAACTGGTCCATACCAGAATGGTGATGTCATTTGTTATCGGTCGATCCTTGCGCGAATCGGGCGCGCGTACGGCGCTTCTTGCCGCCGGGGGCCTTGCTGCATTTGCGGCCTATTTCGCGATGTATGCCTTTCGGAAACCGTTCACCGCCGGAACATATGATGATATGGGCATGTTGCCCTTCGGTCTCGACTACAAGACCGGGCTGCTCATCGCCCAGGTGATCGGCTATGCGCTGTCGAAGCTGATCGGCATTCGGGTCATAGCGGAGTTCGGGCGTCGCGGTCGCGCCGCGGCCATTCTTGGCCTGATCGGCGCGTCATGGTTCTCGCTGCTTCTCTTCGCCATATTGCCCAAGGGGTGGGGGCCGCTGTGCCTGCTGCTGAACGGATTGCCCCTCGGCATGATCTGGGGACTCGTCTTTTCCTATGTGGAAGGGCGCCGCTGTTCCGAGATGCTGGGCGCAATGTTGTGCGCCAGTTTCATCGTGTCGTCCGGGGCGGTGAAATCGGTGGCGATCTGGCTGATGCAGCAGGGCATAAGCGAACATTGGATGCCGGTCGCCGCCGGCGCCCTGTTCGCGCCGATCCTGCTCTTGTCCTTATGGTACCTCGAACGCCTTCCTCCCCCGGATGCCGGCGACGAGGCGGAACGCACCGCTCGCGTGCCGATGCGTCGGGGTGAACGCGCGGCCTTTCTGCGCGAGCACGGCTTGACCATGGCGGTGCTGGTGGCAGGCTATGTGCTGCTGACGGCCCTGCGCGACCTGCGCGACAATTTCGCCGTGGAGATATGGACGGCGATGGGGTTGGGCGATGTCGCATCCATATTTTCGCAGAGCGAACTTCCGGTGGCGGTGATCGCCCTCGTCGGCCTGGGCATGCTGATGCTTGTCCGCAACAACATATATGCGTTGCTGGCGATGCACGGCGTGATCATCTTTGGCGCCATGCTGCTGGGCGTATCGACGCTGGCCTTCCAGTCCGGTTTGCTCGGGCCGTTGCCGTGGATGATCCTGAGCGGCGCTGGTCTTTATCTGGGCTACACCCCCTTCAATGCGATGCTGTTCGACCGGATGATCGCCGCACTGGGGCGGGCGGGAAATGCCGGCTTCCTCATCTATATCGCTGATTCTTCGGGTTATCTTGGGAGTATTGCCCTGCTTTTCTACCGCAGCTTCGCCGTGCCGGATATCGACTGGCTTCCCTTCTTCATCGCGTGCGCCTACGCGACCGCCGTGTCGGTGGGCGTTCTGACGTTGCTGTCAGCGCTTCAATTCGTCGGCATGGGCCGACAGAAGGGGAGCGCGGTTCATGCATGACGTTATCGTCGTGGGCGCGGGGATCGTGGGCCTTGCCCATGCGCTGGCCGCTGCCCGACGTGGCAAGCGCGTGCTGGTGCTGGATCGCGAGGCACATGCCAATGGCGCTTCGATCCGAAATTTCGGCTTCGTGACGGTGACCGGGCAAGAGCAGGGCCGCGTCTGGGACCTGGCGCGGCGAAGTGCCGCTGCCTGGCGTGAAATCGCGGGACCGGCCGGCATTCGTATCGAGCAGGAAGGCCTGCTGATGGTGGCCCAGCGCCCGGAGGCGGTGGCCGTTCTGGATGCCTTTCTGCAAACCGGAATGGGGGAGGGGTGCAAGCGATTGACGGGCGGCGAAGCACAAGGCTTGTGCGCGACCGTCCGGTCCGCCGCCGCTGCGTTCTTCAGCCCGCATGATCTGCGCGTTGAATCGCGCACGGCGATCCCCCTGCTCGCCCGGTGGCTGGAAGAGGCGCATGGCGTTGCCTTCAAGCGCGGCGTCGCAGCCCTCCACGCCGGAACCGGGGAGGTGCATTGCAGCGATGGCGTCACCTATCGTGCCGAGACGGTTTTCCTGTGCCCCGGAGACGATTGGGCGACGCTTTATCCCGATGTTTACGCCAAGGAAGGGATTATAAGGTGCAAGCTCCAGATGCTGCGGCTTGCTTCGCCCGGTTGGACGCTGCCGGCGCCGGTCATGAGCGACCTCAGCCTCGCCCGCTATCTGGGCTATGCCGTTCTTCCCGAAGCGGATGCCCTGCGCGCCCGGCTCCAGAGCGAGGCAAGCGCAGCGCTGGGCCACGGCATCCACCTGATCGTGGTACAGAGTGGCGATGGCAGCCTGATCGTTGGCGACAGTCACCATTATTCGCCGACGCCGGACCCTTTTTCGGTCGATGCCGTGGATGCGGAAATCCTGCGTCAGTATGAGGCCGTGCTCGGTCCGGCGCCCGCTGTTGTCGAGCGTTGGTCAGGAACTTTCGCTTCCGCCGCAGGACACAGCATCGTCCGTCATCCGGCACAAGGCGTGACGCTTGTCGTCGTTACCAGCGGGACAGGAGCCTCGACAGCGTTCGCCCTCGCCGAAGACGTGGTCGGCCAAATTTTCGATAGCCAAAGGAAAATATGATGAACCCAGCACTGAAGGCGGTCGTGTTCGACTGGGCCGGTACGATGATCGATTTCGGCAGCCGCGCGCCGGTGGTGGCGTTGTGCAAGCTGTTCGAAGCGGTGGAAGTCCCGATCACCGAAGCAGAAGCGCGGGTCGAAATGGGCATGGCGAAGGCCGACCACATCGCTGCGATCCTTGCTACGCCACGCGTTCGTTCGGCCTGGGCTGCGGTTCACGGCAAGGAACCAGACGCGACCGACGCCGCTGCCCTGTTCGCTGACATCGCCCCTATGATGCGTGAGGCCGCCCGAGAGTGCGCCCAGCTCATTCCGGGCGCCGCCGATGTTGCCGGACGATTGCGCGCAGCGGGCGTCAAGATCGGTTCCTGCACCGGATATACGCGGGATATGATGGTGGACATCCTGCCGCTTGCCGAGGCGCAAGGATATAAGCCCGATATGCTGGTCTGTGCGGGCGACACGGCTGCGGGGCGGCCATCGCCATTGATGCTCTGGAAAAATCTGGTGGACCTTGGGGCGTGGCCGGCGACGTCATGCGTGAAATTGGACGATGCCGCAGTCGGCATCGCGGAAGGGCGCGCAGCAGGGGTGTGGACGATCGGCGTCGCCGCCAGCGGCAATGGCGTCGGCCTCTCGCAAGCGGCTTTCGAGGCACTTGCTCCCGATGAGCGCGCGGCCCGTGTCGGAGATGCCCGCGCGGCGCTGGAGAAAGCCGGGGCGCATCTCGTGATCGATACGGTTGCGGATCTGCCGGACGCGCTGGCAAAACTCGCGATCGGTTAAATGGGGTTCTGCGTGCGTCAGGGGGTTCCCTGACGCACATTCAGGTCCACATGCACCCGAATGGCGTCATGCCGCCAATATTCCTGATCATATTCCACCACGCGACCCGTGGCGTCGAAGCTGGTGCGGACAACGAGCAGGCCGGGGGTGCCGGACTTGACGCCCAGCGCATCGGCCGCATCCCTGACCAGCGCGCAAGGCCGCATGTCGACACGATTGCGCGCGACGGTGACTCCGAAGTTCGTCGTCAGGATCTGTGTCAGCGAGCCATCCAGCGAATAGGACAGCAGATCGGGCGCATAGACCGGGTCGACAATGATGTGTTCCAACAGGACAGGGCGATCGTCAATCGTGCGCCGCCGTTTTATGATGTGCAGCGCCGTCCCCGGCGCTGTCCGAAAGATATCGGCGATAGCAGGGCTGGCGGACATGCTTTCCTTGGAAAGCGTTTCGGTCCCCGGCGTGCGTCCCTGTTCGGTCACATAGGTCATGAACCCGGCCCAGCGCCTCGGATCATATGTGATCGCAGGCGGCGACACATACCATCCGCTGCGGTCGCGGCGATAGATGAGCCCTTCCGCCTCGAGTTGAAACAAGGCCTCGCGGATCGTGCCGCGCGCCATGCCGGTATCGGTCTGCAACTGCCGCTCGGATGGCAGCCGCGCGCCCTCGGGCAAGTTCCCCATCTCGATATTGAGCGCGATCTGGTCCCGCAGGGCAAGATATTGCGGTCCTTCAGGCGCTGCTCCGTTCGTGCGTGTCCAAAACAGTGGCTCGGGTTTAGGGCGCATTCATAACCAGGCTGAGAACAGGATGACCATTAAAGGCCGGTCGCTCACTTTGGCAGCGGCGCTGCGGCGCGGTCAATGCAGAAAGATGCAAAATAAGGGTTTTCCGCTTTAAGATCATGGGGCAGGATCGCTTCAAGCTGTTCTTCGATAGCGCAGCAGCGACTCCAGAAGCGGCCGATAGCTTTCCAGTTCCGGCACATCCCAATCGCGTTTCTTGCCCATGTCGTCATAGCGTCTGAGACGAATGGCATCTCGCGCGGCGGGAAGAGCGAGAAAATCCTCAGCTTCCTGTTCGCTGTGCGGCCCGCCCTGCAATCCCAGGCTGAATGACGAGGCGTGGCTGAGCGCTTCATGATAGCCTGGCTCAACGGTGCAGAGATAGCGTTTCGCTTCGACATGCAGCCGCACCGGCTCGGTCACCGTTTCTGGAAAACAGGTCGCCAGATATGCAGCTCCGGTCAATTCATGACGGGCATCTACCCCCAGTTGTTCCGCCGCGTTTCCCGCATCGTCGATGAACTGGCCGATATCGTGCAGCAGCGCCGCGGCGATCAGTTCGTCGGATGCGCCGTCGATCCTGGCGAGGTGGCCGCATTGGAGGATATGCTCCATCTGGCTCACATCCTCGCCATAATGGAGGCTGCCAAACTTCTCGAAGATGGCGAATATCTCGTCCACGGCCTTTCTCGTCATCGGGCAAATCACACTTTCTCATTCTGGGCCGAATTGTCGCGGGCTTTCGAATATCCCGACATCGCCCGGTCATCCCATTGTCTCAATCTTTTGGTATAGACCATTCATGCGTCGATCAAGTGACAAGGGATGCCGGAATGCGAACGAGGATGGCAGCAGTCGCAGCATTTTTCTTGGTGACTGCTGGCGCAAGGGGGGGAAGCGCGCCATGCACTCTCGCTGCGTCCGATGCGGCCCATGCCGGCGCCGGCTGCGAGCGAGCCTGGATGGACGCCAATCTGAAACTCAACGACCTCGTCGCGGTCGGCACGCATAACAGCTACAAGTCGGGAATGCCCGATGCGGTGATGGATGTGATCCGGGCGACCGCGCCCGGCTGGGCCGACGAGATCGATTATCGGCACCGGCCGTTGTCGGAGCAATTGGACGCCGGCATCCGTCAACTGGAAATTGACGTCTATAGCGACCCGGACGGAGGGCGGTTCCTCGATCCGACGGTGCTGCATGCCGCCGGTATCGCGCTCGATCCGGCTCGCACCGCGGCGCTGGCCGAGTCGGGCTTCAAGGTGATGCATGTTCAGGATGTCGACATCTTCAGTTCCTGCGCGACATGGAAAGCCTGCCTTGGCATCGTGCGGCGCTGGTCGCTCGCCCATCCCCATCATGCGCCGATCCTTATCATGGTCAACGCCAAGACGGACCCCGCACCGCAACCCGGCGGCGTGGATGCATTGCCGTTCGATACCACGGCGTTCGATGCGCTCGATCGCGAAGTCAGGGCGGTTTTTCCGTCCGATGCGCTGATCACGCCGGACGATGTCCAGGGCGCCTATCCCACGCTGCGTGAAGCGGTGCTGGCGGGGGGCTGGCCAACGCTCGGGCAGGCGCGCGGAAAGCTGCTGTTGGCTCTCGACGAAGGGCCGGACAAGGTGGCCGTCTATCGCGGCAACCGGCGATCACTCGAAGAAAGAGTCTTTTTCGTCAACACCGACGAAAACTCTCCGGCCGCGGCGTATCTGACGATCAATGATCCCGTCGCGGATGGGGATCGGATCCGCAAGGCGGTGGCGGCAGGCTTTATCGTTCGCACGCGTGCCGATGCCGGAACATTTGAAGCGCGCCGCAATGACGGAAGCAGGCGCGAGGCGGCGCTGGCGTCCGGCGCGCAATTCATCTCGACAGATTATTTCTGGCCGGAACCGCGCTTTAACAATGATTATCAGGTGCGCCTGCCCGACGACGCGGCGGTGATGTGCAATCCGGTCCGGGCGGCTGATCGCTGTGAGGGTCGGCCCGTCGAAACGGCAAATCCGGCAGGAAGAGCGTATCTCTCGCCGAAGCTCGCGCCAGACGGCTTGGCATATTGAGGCGCTGATTCTTGCGGCACTCATGCCTGGCCGCGCTCGCGCACCGGAACTCTTCCATCGCACTGCAACAAAATCTGTCCCCATCTCCCGTTTTTGCGAAAAGTGTAACAGAGCTGTCTCCGCAATCTGCTTTAGCAAACTGGTCCATACCAATTGCAAAGGGGCATTCATAATGGAACGATATCCCGTTCGGACCATGCGTCCGCACTTCAAGAATTTTCTGCTGGCAGGTGTTGCGGTCGTCGGCGCGGGCGTCAGCCCGGAGATCGCCATCGCGCAGGAACCAGCCGCAAGTTCGAGCGAAGCGATCATTGTCACCGGCTACCGCAAATCGCTGAGCGATGCGCGCGAGATCAAGAAAGAGTCCGTCATTCAGAAAGACGTGATCGTCGCTGAAGACATGGCGAAATTCCCTGAATTGAACCTTGCCGAATCGCTTCAACGCTTGCCCGGCGTCCAGATCACCCGCGAGGCGGGCGAGGGCCGGCGTATTTCTCTGCGCGGACTCGGTTCGGATTTCGCTCGCGTGCAACTCAATGGCATGGAAGTGCTCGGAAACGTCGATTCCGCGCAGGATAGTCGCGGTCAGCGGACGCGCGACCGTGCATTCGACTTCAATATCTTCGCTTCGGAACTCTTCCAGCGGGTCGAGGTCGAAAAAACTTTCCAATCCGCCCAGAAAGAGGGCGGCATGGCCGGCACGGTCGGCCTTTTCACCGGCAAGCCTTTCGATTACGGGCTTGGCGGCAAGGGTGCTATTTCCCTCAAACTGGGCACGAATCAATATACCGAAGACGCGCAGCCGCGCGTTGCGGCGATGTACAGCCATAACTGGGATAATGTGTTCGGCGTGGCGTTCTCGGTTGCCTATGGCAAGCGAGAAACCACAGAGCAGGGGCATAACACGTACAATTACGTCCGGCCGAGCGGCGCGGACATGCAGACCATGGTGGACGCCGGTCTGGATATTTCGAAACTGACCTCCGCGCAGCAAGCCAAGTTCCTGTCCGGTGACCTGTATTTCGCGGACGGTAACCGCCTGTCTTCCTGGAACGCGAAAATGGAACGCCTCGGCCTGACGGGCGCGGTGCAGTGGCGTCCGGCGGACAATCTGCTGTTGACGGTGGATGGCCTGTATGGCCAGTTTACGACACGCCGCAACGAATTGCACCTGGCTACGCGACCGCTTGCGGCCTCGGGGTCCGTTTCATTCGACACGCCCGCCGGCGGTGTCTGGCCGGGCATCTTCCAGACCGCGTCGGTCATCAACGACCTGGCATGGGATAGCAGCGATTACGCCACTCTGACCGATGTCACAGGGACGACGTTCGGCAGCG
Organism: Sphingobium faniae; assembly: GCA_900100475.1. GTDB lineage: Bacteria > Pseudomonadota > Alphaproteobacteria > Sphingomonadales > Sphingomonadaceae > Sphingobium > Sphingobium faniae. The sequence goes on from FMTU01000020.1 coordinate 31,754, forward strand.
AAAATCGCCGTTCGCTGAACAAGAACCGCTTCTATCAAGGCGTGCTGACGGGCGAATGGAAGGCATCGGACCGCCTCACCGTGGACGGCCTTTTCGGTTATGAGAAGTCGACATATGACACCCCCTATGACGACAAGTTCTACATGCGCGCCAAGGGCAACCTGATCGCCAATTACGGCCCGAACGGTCGTTCGGCCTCGTTCGAATATCCGAACTGGGACCCCACCGATCCCGCCAATTACGCGATGGACGATTTTTACTATCGGGGTTTCAACAACGGGTCGGAATTGTGGCAGGGCGGGCTGAACGCACGCTATGAACTGAACGCCATTTTGACGCTTCGGTTCGGTGGCGCCTACCATCGTTTCAAGCAGGATGGCATCGACCTCTTCTATGACGGCAACGTCAATGGAACCAGGCCGAAGACGCGCGGCACCGCCGTCGCGGATATCACGTCCGCCTTCAGGAACAGCTTCGGTTCGTGGCTGATCGGCGACTATCGCGCGGCTTTTGCCAAATATAACGAATATCATCGCTTCGGACCCAATGCCGATGGGGCCGGTGGAGAAATCCAGGACATCGAGAACGTCTATACCACCACGGAAAGGACATTCTCCGAATATGTGCAGATGGACTGGGACGGCGATCTGTTCGGTTCGCGCTTCCGCGGCAATGTCGGCTTGCGCGCCTATCAGACAAAGACGCACAGCACCGGCTGGATTCAGGGCGACAGCTATGCCTATCTTGGCACGACGGACGTGGGAGGCAGCTACTCTGGTGTGCTGCCGGCCCTGAACGCCGTGCTGGAGGTGACGCCGAATGCGTTGCTGCGCTTTGGCGCAGCGCAGAATCTGAACCGTCCTGGCCTCGGGTCCATGGCCGCCCAGGGAAGCGCATTCCTGAACGAGGACAGCGGCGAGATCACCGCGTCCCGCGGCAATCCCAGGCTCAAACCCTATAAGGACATCACGCTCGACTTCTCGGCCGAATATTATTTCGGCCAGGTGGGCATGGTTTCGGCGAGCGTGTTCCATAAATGGATCAAGAATTTCATCGGCTCGCAGACGCTTGAGAATGTCGCTTTCAGCGAAACCGGCGTTCCGCACACCACGATACCGGGAGCAACGCCGGACTCGATCGTCTCTGAATTCACGGTGCCGATGAACATCCCAGGCACGAAGAGCCTGACCGGGGTGGAACTGGCGGTGCAGAGCCAGCTTTCCTTCCTGCCTGCTCCTTTCGACAATCTGGGGGTGGTGGCGAACTTCACCTATGTCGACGCCGACAAGTCGATCACCGGCATTTCGAAAAAGAGCTACAACGCGACCCTCTATTACGAAACCGAACGTTGGGGCGTGCGCGGTTCGATGAGCCACCGCACCCGCTGGTATACCGGCCTGAACGATTCCGTGATGAGCGCCAGCACCCGGGGCTTCGAAGGCACCACCTATGTGGATGCGTCGGCCTTCGTCAACGTGACCGATCGGGTCCAGCTCTCGGTCAATGCGATCAATCTGACCAACGAGAAGGAAACGCAGTTCTGGGGCCAGAACCGCTATCTCTATAACCAGACGCAGAGTGGGAGAACCTACATGGCCGGACTCAGCTACAAGTTCTGAGATGGCTGCCTTGACATGGCGCGCCCCTGCATCCGGCAGGGGCGCGCCATGTCTTCTTCGGGTGACGAAAACATGATTGTTTCCCATCGCCATCGTTTCATCTTTGCGGCCGTGCCCAAGACTGGCACCCATAGTGTGCGCCGGGCGCTGCGCGAGCAGATGGGCGATGAAGATATCGAACAGGTGAGCCTGTTCGTTAACAAGCGCTTTCCCTGGGCTGGCCTCGCCGAAATCCGGCACGGGCATCTGCCCTTGCGGCAACTGCGTCCCTATCTGGGCGAAGCGATTTTCAATGGCTATTTCAAGTTCGCTTTCGTCCGCAATCCGTTTGACCGCTTCGTCTCCTACTGCGCCTTCATGCTGCGCGGCGGCGACACGTTCCGGCAAAGGCCGCGCGACGTCATGCGCCACTTTCTTTTCCGCGACCCACCAGAGCACCACATCCTGTTCCAGCCACAGGCATGCCTGTTGGTGGACGACGATGGCCGGACAATGCTGGCCGATGGCATCGGTCGCATGGAAGACATGCAGGATTCCTATGATGCGATCTGCGCGAGCATCGGCATGCCCGCGCGCCCGCTGGAGTGGGTGAATGGCAGCGCCCATGAGGATTATCGCCACTATTACGACCAGAGTCTGATCGACGCCGTGGCCGTGCGCTATGCGCAGGATCTGGAACTGTTCGGGTATAGCTTTGAAGGACGGACCGGAACCAGCGGCATCCATGCCGATCCCGTCCAGGCCGCCGGGATGCGCGGCCAGTGAGCGCCAACCCCCATCACGAACGCGACCTGTTGTTGCAAGAGGCAAGGAGGTTGCGTTCCCGGCAACAGGTTCCGGCGGCGCTGGCGACACTCGCGCGGCTCCAGTCGCTATATCCCGGTTTCAGCCGCCTCTATCAGGAGCGCGGCCATTGCCATGTCCTGCTTCGCGATGCTCCGGCGGCGATCGAAGCGTTGCGAGAGGCGGTGCGGCTGAACCCGACGCTGCCGGCAAGCTGGGATATGCTGGAACAGCTCTACCGCATGTCAGGTGATCCGGCACAAGCGGCCATGGCGGCGCAAAATCTGGCGATACTGAAGCAATTGCCGCAGGAACTGGTCGTTGCAAACAGCCTGTTCGCCGATGGCGACCTCCCCTTGGCAGAGGACATCATCCGGGACTATCTGCGCACGGATGGGGGCAATGTGGGCGCGTTGCGGCTGCTGGCGCGCCTATGCACGGAGCGCAATGCGCTGGCCGAAGCCGAGACGTTGCTGGAATCGGCGGTCGAACTGGCGCTGGACTATGAGGAGGCGCGTTTCGATCTGGCGGCAATCCTCTTGCTCCAGCAGAAACATCAGCAGGCCTGGCGGCAAACCGGGCATTTGCTCACGCACGATCCGTCCAACCGCGACTATCTGAAACAGCATTGCGCCGCCTGCATCGCTCTGGGAGATCATGAACCTGTCGTTGATCTTTGCGAGAAATTGCTGCTCGGTCCGTCCCTTTCGGGCGCGGAAGTCGCCGATCTGCGGCTGTGGCGGGCGAATGCGCTGAAGGTCACGGGCCGGCAAGAAGAAGCCGTTTCGGACTATCACGCATCGCTGGCCGCGCGGCGGGACTATGGCGTGGCATGGTTCAGCCTCGCCAATCTCAAGACTTATTCTTTCACCGACGCTGAAATCGCGCAGATGCGGAACGCGGCGGGCCGATCAGGCATGGCGGACATGGACAGCATCTATCTATGCTTCGCGCTGGGCAAGGCGCTGGAGGACCGGGGCGATTTCGCGGCGTCATGGGAATATTATGAGCGCGGCAATAGCGCCCGCCGCCGCATCGGCCGCTACAACATGGATAGTGCGGAAGCATGTGCCGCGCGATCGAAGCGGATGTTCGATGCGGCGTTCTTTTCAGCCCGTTCCGGCTGGGGGGTGGACGATCCGGCGCCAATCTTCATTATCGGTCTGCCACGTTCCGGTTCGACGTTGATCGAACAGATACTGGCCTCTCATTCCAAGGTGGAGGGCACGCAGGAACTGGTCGAGATCGGCCGGTATGCAAGCGAACTCTGCGGCAGCGATCCGGATTGCGATTTGCCGCTTTCGCCCGAGGCTTTACAGCGCCTTACGGCGCAGGGTGCCCGCGCGCTCGGTGAACGATTCCTCGCGGAAACGCGCGCTTATCGTCGGCTGGGTCGGCCATATTTCATTGACAAGATGCCGAATAATTTCTGGCATGTCGGCCTGATCCATCTGATCCTGCCGCGATCGACCATCATTGATGTGCGACGCGAGCCGATGGCCTGCTGCTTCAGCAATCTGAAGCAGTTGTTCGGCACGACCAATCAGGAGTTCACATATGGCGCCGACGACATCGCTCGCTATTATCGCGTCTATCTCGATATGATGCGGCATTGGGACGATGTCCTGCCGGGGCGCGTACTCCGCATCCCCTATGAAGATGTCGTCGAGGATCTGGACAGCAGCACGCGGCGGATGCTGGCCCATGTCGGACTGCCCTTCGAACCGGCCTGTCTCGCATTTCACCAAACCCGGCGCAGCGTGCGGACGCCCAGTTCCGAACAGGTGCGCCAGCCGATCAGTCGTGAAGGGCTCACGCAGTGGCGCAACTACGCCCCGTGGCTGGATGGCTTGCGGGCAGGGCTGGGCGATGCTTTGACCCGTTACAGGAACTGACTCATGCGTCTGTCGCGTCCCTTCATCCAGCTTCCCGTCCTGTTCGATGCGGAGCGGCTTCAGACCGAAGTCGCCGCGCTTCCAGCCAAGGCCTGGGCGCTGCATCCCGACGGTCTGCCGGGTAACAGCGCGGCGCGCCTGATCAGTCCCGACGGCGACGAAACGGATTCCGTTCACGGCCAGATGCTGCCCACGAAGTGGCTCGCGACAATGCCCTATCTGCGTCAGGTTCTGGCGGGCTTTGGCGTGGTCTGGGGACGTTCGCGCCTGATGCGGCTCGCGCCGGGGGCAGGCGTGCCCGAACATGCCGACATCAATTATCATTGGCATATGCGCGTCCGCCTGCACATCCCGGTTTTAACTTTGCCTCAGGCGCATTTTCACTGCGATGGTCAGACGGTGCACATGGCTGCGGGCGAAGCGTGGATCTTCGACAACTGGCGCCGTCACCATGTCGAGAACAAGGCGATGGCGGAGCGCATCCACCTCGTCGCGGACACGTCGGGGACCGCGGCATTCTGGCGGTTCGCCCACGGGCAGACGCCGCCACGGGATCAATGGCCCAGGGTGAACTGGAACCCCGCTACAGAAGCCCGGCTTCTGACAGAGCGCAACCAGCGCGCGCCGGTGATGCCTGCTGCCGAAGTGCAGTTGCTGGTCGAGGATCTGTGCTCGGAACTGACCTGCGCGACCGATGCGGCCGACGCGAGGGCGCGCGCCGCCCGTTTCCTCACGCTGATGGAGAGCTTCATTTTCGACTGGCGGCAACTCTGTGCGCTTCATGGCGTGGACGGGCGGGCGCGGCCGGAGTTTTTGCGCCTTGTCGCAACGGTGCGCGAGGTTGCGACGCCGCTCGCCCATGGGCTGATCATGCGCACCAACCAAGCCAGCGCATTGCTGGTGCTCGAAAAGCGCGTTCTACAGCATTTGATAGCGGACGGAGTGGATGGGGAGGGGCCATAATTACAACTGGACCCGCGTAAAATTTCCCCTGTGTCGCAAAACTGCAAAAGGGTGGGATTATTGGTACAGACCAGTTATTCGCAATGGCCCGTTTCCGTTGCGTCAGCCCATCAGGAGCATGTCATGTATAGCCCGTTCCGACGCGTCACTCTGTCACTCGCGCTGGTCGTCTTCACGATGGGGGGCAGCGCCGCCAGCGCGGAAACCGAACGCAGAGCCAATCATGTGATCGTCATCGGCGTGGACGGGCTGAGTCCCGACGGCGTGAAAAGCGCGAAGACGCCTAACCTTCACGATATGATGAAGAAGGGCAGTTGGAGCCTGAACGCCCGTGGCGTCCTGCCCACCACCAGTTCCGCCAACTGGGCCTCTATCCTTACCGGCGCCGGACCGGAACAGCACGGCGTGACCAGCAACGACTGGCGGGTGAGCGAATTCAATATCCCGACATCGGTCATCGGTTCCGGAGGCTTCTACCCATCCATCTTTCAGGTGATCGCCGATCAGCGGCCCGATTGGAAAACAGGTTCGATCTATCACTGGTCGGGATTCGCGAACCTCTACGATCGCCAGTTCGTGGATCATGACGTTCACGGCGAAACCGAGGAGGAGACGGCGAAGCTGGCGGCGGACTATATCCGGGCCGAGAAGCCCGCATTCCTGTTCGTGCATCTGGATAATGTCGATCATGTCGGACATGCCGATGGGCATGGAACGCCGCAATATTATGCAGCCGTGGCTCAGGCTGACAAGATGATCGGCCGTATTCGTCAGGCGACGGTGGACGCCGGTATTGCGGATGAAACGGTGATCCTCGTCACGTCGGATCATGGCGGCGTTGGCAAGGGGCATGGCGGGGAGACGCTGGCCGAGCTGGAGATTCCATGGATCGCCTATGGCAAGGGCGTCAATCCGGGCGCCCGCCTCGACCTCCCCATCAATACCTTCGATACCACGGCCACAGTCGCCTGGCTGCTGGGCGTCGACATTCCTTACGCCTGGCTGGGCCGTCCGGTGAGGTCGGTGATGAAAGGTGAGCCTGCCCCCGCGCAAGCCTATCGCATCAGCAGTTTTTATGCCGCCCCGGCGATCGACCCTGTGGGCAAGGGCAATGCACCCTCCGGCGGGCTGTTCATCGACCGGCCGGCACGGATGAGCATCCGCAATCCGAACAGCGCCGGCGAGGTTCGTTACACGCTGGACGGGTCGGCTCCCACAGCGGCATCCGCGCTTTACGCAGGCCCTGTCGAGATCACGCGCAGCACCATCGTGCGCGCTACCCTGTTTGTGGAAGGGCAGGCTGTCAGCGCTCCTTCCACTGGTTATTTTCGTATCCTGGATCTGGCCGGGGGCAAGGATCGCGGCGTCGACTACCATGTCTATCTGCTGCCGGAAGGGACCGTGCGGCTGCCGGATTTCACCGCGCTTGAGGCCGTGGCGTCCGGCCAGTTCTATGAACTGAGCATCGACGGACTGCCGCTGTCGCGCGACAGCAATGTCGCGGTGGTGTTCGAGGGCTTCATCCACATCGCCCAGGCGGGAACCCACAATTTCTCGCTGGCGTCGGACGATGGCAGCAAGCTCTATATCGACGGCAAGGCTGTCGTGGATAATGATGGCGACCATGGGGTGATTACCGCGAGCGGCAGCGTCGATCTTCAGCCGGGCAAGCATGCCATCCGGGTTGAGTATTTCAATGGCGGCGGCGGCGCGTGGCTGGGGGCATATCTTGAAGGGCCGGGCATTTCCCGTCAGTTCATTGACCCGAACCTGTTGACGCGACGATAGAGCCAACCGCTCCTCATGGCAGTGACGGAACCTCGTGGCCGAACGGAACATGAGGATGGACCGAACGGCTGAAAGCGGGACGGTTTCTGATGTCAACCTGTTGCCAGCCGATGTCAACCCGATCCCGTCGTGCATCGAGCCGACAATTCGCGCTATGCCAGGCGCCGGGTCGAAGGCGGCAGATATGGGAGCGTAGCGGGCGATGTTCCGCCGAAGGCCGCGCCGCGAGAGTGTCGGATCACAGCGTCTCTATGGCGAAATTCATGCGATCGGTATCGAAGCCCGCATGGCCGGGCGTCGCGCGCAAATCCCGCTCCCTGATGGAAGGCCCGTGCGCCACGCTGATGATGGCTGTGCCGGACCCATCGAGCACGACATGGTCATCCCCGACCATGACGACCGCGCCGCGCATGGAACCCGGCGCATAAGTCAGATTGACCCTGTATCCACGGGCCGCATTGCAATATTCCCGCAGAGATCCGAGGCGATATTCATTGCCCCCCAGAAGCGCCATTCCAGGCTGATGCCTGATGCCGCACAGGACCGGAACGTTGACGGACAACTGATAGCCGGCTTTCCCGACCATCGCGGCAGGTGCCGCGACAGAGCCAGTTGCTACGAGAAGCAATACAGAAGCACGGAAAACATTCAGCATCGACGCACCATCCTCTACAGATGATCTCAAATTGCCACGCTTAACCTGACGTAGAGTATCCAGATAAGGTTAATTCGTCCGCTTCGATATGCTTTTTATTGTTTGGATCGGGCAGGGCGATGTTGGTTCCCCACTCAACACGTCGGTCTCACCCGGATGTTCAACCATGATCGGATCGGCCGCCGCAGATGGATTTTTTACAATCATCTCATGATGTTCTGATTTGATACACATTTATAAATCTTTTATTCAGATTCACTCTCGACAGATAATCCAAAGGTATATATCCGACGTCCTCGTTAAGTGTTTGTAAAGATATAGCGGGGGTTCTGATGGGGGGTGGCTTTAAGGCCATGGGGGCATGCGCGCTCTCTGCAATCATCGTCTGGGCTGCGCCGATTGACCGCGCCGAGGCGGCGGAGGGCAGTCGCCCGGCTGACAATCGCAGCGTCGAACTTAACGTTCATGGCAAGATCGTGGAACAGTGCGCGATCGGCAATGTCGGCGACATGAATTTCGGCGACATCACTCGTCCTGACCTCAAAGCCAGCGCGCGCGTTCTGTTCAACTGCAACGTCCCTTTTCGAGTGGACGTGCGCTCAGCCCATGGCGGCCTTTCCAATGAGAACTTTCCCAACGGGCAAGGCCCCTATGCCGGGCGCCTGCCTTACAGCATCGGCTTTCAGATTCCGGTTCTGAAGCCCGCCAGTTCCCTTGTCGCGCAGACATTCCAGAGCAGTGAACTCACCGGCGGGCGCAGCTTTGACAGTGCAGGCGGCATCGCCGTGGACGGGATGGCGCTGACCGTTTCGCTCGGTCGCCCTTCAAGTGACGCCGGCCTGCTCGCAGGTAATTATTCCGAGACGATCGTGGTGTCCGTCTCTCCGTCGTAATATAGATAAGATAAATTGATAGTTAATGCATTTGTTAGTCTCAATAATTTGAAATAACACGTAATAACAATGATAAGTCGCATATAGTTGATAAGGTAATATACTTTATTTTGCCCCTAAGTCCGGGATATTTAACCGGCATAATTGGAGAAATAGAATGAAGAAGGCTGTTATCAAGAGCGCTGTCGCTGTTGCCCTGCTCGCCAGTTCGTCGATGGCTCTGGCCGGTCCGAGCGACAAGGTTGTTTATGGTGCGTCGTTCGGTTCCGTGACTGCCGACATTGCAATTCCCACCACTAATTTTGGCGGGCAGTTCGTCGTCGGCGTTGCTGATGGCATCCGCAACGCCTTGCCGTCCGACCTGCGCGGCGCTCGTTATGAGCAGAAGAGCACGACCGTTGGCAACGTTGGTGGCCCCGCTTCGGACGTCAGCACCGCCAAGTTCACCCTGTCTGGCTCGGTCGACAAGGATTGCTCCTTCTACAGCGGTGGCGAAGCCAACCAGCAGATCAACCTTGGCACCATCGGTATCCGTACCGGCAACAATGACAATGTGACCGCCGCTTTCGACCAGACCGGCGCGATCACCGCGAAGATCAGCACCTCGACCGCTGGCTGCAACACGCAGAACCAGATCACGATCACCAAGGGCAATGGCGCCGACGGCCTGCGTAACGACGCCCCTGGCGCGTTCGATGACGCCCAGTTCACGAACAAGATCCCCTACAGCCTGACGGCTGCGTGGACCGGCGTGCCCCTGGGCGGCGCTGCTACCGGCACGCCGCAGGATCTGACCGCGACCACTACCGACTCGTTCAAGGCGGTGCAGGTTGGCGCATGGCGTTCGGCCTTCACCCTGGATGTCAATGCTCCGGTTCAGCCGCTCGGCCTCGTTGCTGGTACCTACAAGGACACCATCACCGTCGAGCTGCGCGCGCTCTGATCGCTTAACGTGATTTAAAGGAGGGGGGAGCCATGGCTCTCCCCTCTTTTCCCATATGGCGTGGGATTCGATCCTGGGGGATGTTCGATGCTTGCCTACCTGCTTCGTGCGCTGCGTCCGGCCGCGAAACCCGTTCTCGCATTGTCCACCGCTGCGGCCCTGATCTGCGCCGTTTCGCCCGCTTACGCGATGCGCGTCTCGCCGATGGTCGCGGAAATGACGACGAGCGGCACCAATGCCGTCGCCCGCATCCAGGTGCAGAACCTCAATCAGGGCCTGTTGTCCTTCGAAACCCGAATCACGCGCATCGAATTTCGGGAAGACGGCACGATCGAGGAATTTCCCGCCGACGAGGATTTCCTGGTCTTCCCGCCTCAAGGCCAGTTGGCGCCTTCGGCCCGGCAAGTCATCCGCCTGCAATGGGTTGGACCCGCCGACATGCCCGCCTCGCGCGGCTATTACCTGTCTGTCAATCAGTTGCCGATCCAGTTGAGCGCTCAGGATGCCGGGAGCCCCGGCGCCAATGTGCAGGTCGTCTATCATATGAAGGCGCTGATCACGGTCGCTCCGCCCAAGGCCGAGCCCAAGGTGGAAGCTGTTTCCATCAGGCCGATCATGGTCGAGGCCAAGGCGCCTCCTTCGGGAGAGGGGGAGGCCACTCCCGCCGCGGATAAACCGGGTTCCTCGCCCGGACTGGAAATCGTCCTGCGCAACAACGGCAATCGCTATGCGATGATGGCGGGGGTACGCTGGGTGCTGGAAGGCAAGGATAAGGCCGGAAAGCCGCTGAAGCTGACTGTCATGCCGGATGAGATCAACCGCGAGATCGGCGTCGGCTATTTACCGCCGCTGGGCGGCACCCGCACGTTCAAGCTGCCTACCTCGGCTGAGTTCGGCCCGGCCCCGGTCAAGATCAGCTTCGTCAATTGATGTCCGCCCGTCGCTCCAGCAGCGTCCGGCGATTGCTGTGGCGCCTCAGCGCCTCCAGCGCATTGCTCGCCAGCGCGCCGGCATGGAGCCAGGTGAGCGTGCCGCTGCCCGGACGCAATGGGGAACCGCGCCTGCCGAGTGCGCCGCCCCCTCAGCCCGTTCAGCCATCCGCTCCATCCAACGGCGCCAGCGTCCCCCTGCCGGGCAGCACACCCGAAACGCCCCCGCTGTCGGTTCCCATGGGGCCTCATGGCCGTCCGGACATCAACCCCTACGACCGGGACATCGAACTGACCGCGCCGCTTACCTATCGGGACAAACCGTTGGGCGAGGTGCCTGTGCTTCTGACCCGCGACGATCGGTTCCTGATAGATAGCGCCCCTTTTCTCGACCTGATCGACACCTTGCTCAACGATCAGGCGAAGATGGAGATCAAAGCCGCGCTCCAGGGTCATGAACGGTTCGAAAATGAGCATTTGAAAGCCACCGGAGTCTCGTTGGAATTCGATCCCAGTTCGCTGTCCGTCGTGGTTCTGAAGATCGACGCAGCCCATCGCGCAACCATGGCGCTGTTCGATACGCCGAAGCGGGACGAGGAAAAAGCCGATGTAAAGCCGGCTGGCTTTTCGGCCTATGTCAACATTGATGCCGTCGAAAGCCGCGTCTGGGGCAATGTGCTCAACAAAGGTTTCCGCCGCCCTTCGCTTTTTCTGACGGGCGCTGCCCGAATGGCGGGCGTGGTCCTCGAAACCGACGTCCAGTGGGCTGAAACCTCGGACCTGATGGGCGGCACCGGCTACCGTTTCGATCGCAATTACGCCCGTCTGGTTTATGATGAGCCGGAAGATTATCGTCGCTGGTATCTGGGCGATCTCAATCCGGAAATCCGCGGCCAGCAGGGTTATGTCCAGATGGGCGGGTTCGGCGTATCCCGCCAGCGCCAGCGTTTCGACCAGTTTCGCTCCGCCATCTTGCAAGGCAATCGCCAACTGTTGCTGCAACGGGACGCGACGGTCGATGTCTATCGCAACGGCACGCTCCTCAAACAGTTCAACCTCCAGGCCGGCTCCTATGATCTGAGTTCCCTGCCGCTGCTGTCGGGCAGCAATGATCTGCAAATCCAGGTGCGCGATACGACGGGGCTTGTGCAGGATATCGCCTATCGCTCCTATCTCGACCCGATCGACCTGCAACCGGGAGATTATGAATATAGCGGCTATATCGGCCGGACGAGCAATCGTTTCGGCCGCACGCCCGTCTATAATGGACCGATTGCTTTTTCGGGCTTCTACCGGAAGGCGTTTGTCGGGAAGCCGGCGGTAGGCATCGGCCTCCAGGCCAGCAAGCGCACCCAGGTTCTCATCGGCCAGACCCAGTTCATCCTTCCGGGAGGATCGCGCCTCCAGTTCGACATGGGGGTCAGCAATACCAAGGCCTATGGCGTCGGCTATGCGCCCGGCGTCACTTACGAACGAATTTTCGATCGTGGCGGACTGCTCGATTCTTTTACTCTTCATGCCGATTACATGTCCCGGCGTTTCGGCAGTCTGGGCAATGATTTGCCTGACAACAGCAGCGCAATCTCGGTGGATGCGCAATATACGCGCGCGATGTCGCAGAAACTGACCTTATTGATTAACGGCAGCTACATCCGAAACCGCGGGTCGTTCGGCGATAATTACCGGATCAATACGCTTGCCTCCTATCGCATGGACCGCAAGTGGAGCGTGCGCGGCGGTGTCAACTATACCCATTATGGCAGCGGATTCGGCGCGGCCAACGGCATGGGCTTCAATATTTCGCTGGTTTTCGAACCCTCCTATCGCGACCGGGCGGAGGTTTCCTATGACAAGCTGGATTCAACCGTGACCGCCAGCTATTCACACATGTCCGATGGGACGATCGGCAGCATCGGTTACGGCGCCCTCGCCATGCGTAGCGATAGCACCGCCAATGGCCAGGCCTATGTCGACTATATCGACAGCAAGTTCGACGCCTCGTTGATCCACTCAGGCTATGGCCGCAACCTCGGCAAGATCACCGATCAGCAGGTCACCTCGCTCCGTATAGGCACGGCGCTTGCTTTCGCCGATGGATCCTTCGGCGTCGGCCGCCGGATCGGCGACAGTTTCGCCATCCTGACCCAGCATGAGAGCCTCAAGGGCCATGACGTGGTTGCCGGTCAGTCGATCGCGGAAAATGCCTATCTCACCCGCAGCGGCCCATTGGGCGGCGCCGTCAACAGCTATCTTGGCTCCTACGTCACCCAGTCGGTGCAATATGACGTGGAAAATCCCCCGCCGGGCTATGATGTCGGCTCAGGCGTTTTCCGGGTCCGGCCGCCCTATCGGAGCGGTTATGCGATGGAGATCGGCACTGACGCTTTCGCCAGCGCCATGGGCACGATGCACTATCCCGACGGCAAGCCGGTGTCGCTGATGGGCGGCAAGGTCGTTCCTCTCGATCGTAACGATGGCGAACCGCTGCCCTTCTTCACCAATTCGGTGGGCCGCTTTGCCATCCAGAACCTGCGTCCGGGCGCATCCTACCGGATCATGTTGGTCAACTCGACCTCAAGCCTGTTCTTTACTGTGCCGAAGGATACCAAGGGTCTGGTCGACCTGAAGACCGTGACGGTCACGGATGAGGGAGTGAACAAATGAGCAAGGCCCTTTTCTCCGCGCTGCTGCTGGCTTCGGCGCTTGCGACCCCGGCATGGGCGAAGCCGGATGATGGGTGCCGGCTGCGGATCGACGCGACCCAGGGCCAGTGGATCATCAGCGGTTATGACGCCTTCTCCGACAGCGCGGCGATCGGCAGCTATGACCTGACTTTCGTCAATTCAGGAGACGGCGTCTGCCGCTTCCTGCCGATCTTTCAGACCGACGGCAGCCCCTTTGGCCTGTCATCCGGCAATGGCCCGTCGCTGCCCTATAGCCTTTTCGATCTCTTTGGCGGCTATGACGCAACCCCGATGGGAGGACGCACGCTTCGCACCGTCAACCACCGCCGGGTGGAAATTGCACCGCGCGCGCAGCAGATTGTGCGCTACACGCTGAATGTCGGCGGCACGATCCCGGGCGATGGACTGTTCAAACAGCGGCTCGCCATCATCGCGGAGGATGACGACGGATCGCCCCTCGCTGAACGATCTGTAAATGTGGGGATCCATGTGCTTCCTTCCGCGACACTGGGCCTTGCCGGCGCGTTTCAGCGCCGCAACGGGCAGGCCGATGTCGATCTGGGCGAGCTTCGGACCGGCATTGCCGCCGTGCCATTGGCCCTGTCCGTACAAAGCACGCGCGGTTATACCCTGGCCTTCAAATCGCTCAATGCCGGCAATCTGCGATTGAGCGGGGCGGAATGGAAAATTCCCTACCGGTTGATCGTCGACGGCCAGTCGCTCGATCTTGGGGCGGAAAGCCTTTACGCCAAGCGCGCCAGCAGCATGCGTCGCGACAGCTTGCCGATCGCCTTCCAGATTGGGGACGTCAGCAACAAGCGCGCCGGAACCTATTCGGATCTGGTGACCGTCACGGTTTCCGTCGACTAGTTGTTGGTCCCGGCATTTGATGGTGCATCATCGGCGCAAGCCCGGAAGGATGCACTATGGGGCAGGTATTACACGGGAGCGCCCGCACGACGGCGGCGGTCCGTCGAGCGATATAGCATAGTCAAGAGAGCCTGAGGGTTCTGGCGAAGCGGCATGGCATCAAACAGAAGACCGTCGCGAAGTGGAGCCGAAAGCAACTAACAAGCGGACGGCGGTCAAAGACCTGCCGACCGGCCCCAGCGATGCCCATTCGACAGTGCTGAGCATCGAGGAATGAGGAAGCGCAGCCGATCCAGGGATCGGTGGGAACCGAATGCGATCATTGTCGCCTTCCGCAAGCACATGCTGCTGCCGCTCAATGACGGCCTTTACGCGCTCCAGGTGACGATCCCGCACCTGACGCGCTCATCCCTAGGAGACCTGTGGGCGGGTGGACGTAGGACATTGGAGCTTTTGGATTTTTCGACGTGTTGTTTGTCAGGCCACTGCCCTGCCATAGGGCGGTGGCAGTTCTCAGGCTGCTGCGAGAATGTTCCTTGTGCGCTTGAGGTTGCAGGCAGGCGATGGCGGTGAGGTGGACCTGGACGGCGGCTTTGGCGAGACCTCGCCATCGCATGCGGCGCAGGCCGTAGCAGCGCTGCTCGGATTCGACCAGTGGGATGTTTCCGATCGGAGGCCGATCAGACCTTCATTAGGAAGTCGATGACTCTTGCGCGCTTTCTGAAGGGCGTTCCGCCTCAACGGCTGTTCGAGGATGTCGGCCGCGTGACCGGACATTTCAAGCCGACCTTGCGGATGACCTTCCAGGACTGGGCGACCGAATGGCGGGAAGATGCCGAACGGTTGATCATCAGCTTTTCGCGGCCCGACGCGATCCTGAAGGCTGACTTCACCAGGGAACAGGTGAACGCGTTTCTGGACTTTGTTGAGGGTCACGACCTTTATGAATTCTATTGGCGTTGGCGATCACTCAACGAACGGGCATTTTCGGGTGACTCGGCACGTGGCGGGCCTCTTCCTCAACCCCGTCAGCGGACGGCCCTGGCTGGACGTGCAGGATCAGCGCAAGCTCTATTTCCACCCGGCGCTCGAGGCGTTGGGCATTCGCCGACGCGACGCGAAGCAGACCCGGCACACCTTCGTAACGGTGGCGCTAATGGGCGGCGTCAATCCCGCCTATATCTCGCGGCAGCTGGGGCATGTCGATCCTCGAACGGTGTTTCGTTGCTATGCCAAGTGGATCGACGGCGCAGATCATCGCCGCGAGGCGGTCAAGCTCAATCGGCTGTTCAGCGGGACGGGGCTGAGCGCCTGATCGGGAGGCATTTTTCCATGGAAGGCGTCGTGGATTTAATTTTTCCACGGAAAAGCGCGGTTTTCGGCGCCTTCCACGGGATATTTTTCCCACGGAGGATAAATAATACAATAAAATCAATAACTTAAATGGTGACCCCTACGGGAGGGGTGATTATACCCCATCCGAGCACCATTTTTCAGTCACTTAGGCGTGTCTGGTATCCGGCTTGTATCACAGCGCTGTTGCTCGTTCTAGTAGCACTTGGTTTCCGTTAGGAATGGCTGGAACGGTTGTTGCCTGCCACTTCACGCTGCGACGGGCAGCGACAATCCCGTTCTCTGAACCCAACAGACCCACCTCTTAAGTGTAGCTCGATATTGGTCCGGTGTGGTGCGAAGAGAGATCAATCGTTCGGGGGGCTTTCGCATATTACCGTTCGGATACTGGGCACTGACAAAGCCCATCATGCAGGTAGGCTTGCCACGTGCCTGCCGTCCCTCGGCATCAAGGTATACAATACCACCGTGCGCCAGAGCATTGCGTAGGCAGTTGATCCACGCCCTGGCGCTCAAGTTATCAGCGTTTCGAACGGCCTCGTCTGCCGAAAGGCGTGTGGACAGTTCCTCCGGGAACTCAACTGCGAGATTTTGATCGGGGTCGTACTCGATAGATGCGAAACGCCATGCACCCTGCACATGGAAGGGCGAAGCACTGAAAGGTGTGTCGTCACAGCCCAGAACGGCATCAATCTCTTGGGCTGATGCAGGATCGAGGGGACGATCATCCATGTATCCTTGCTGACCTGCTTCCTCCTTGCGCCGATGACGCTCCAGTCGTTCAATCGGAAGCGTAAAAATCAGAGTGGACATGGCAAATAAGAAGGTTGTGTCCAACGGACCGAGATCAGCTTCATGCGGAGCGGTAATCGTCCGAACCTTGGAGAAAAGGCTATCAATGAGCCAGAGGCATCTTCCGGGCACATCTTGGCTGGTGTGATACGGAACACCCATTACGCCCCCCCTGCGAGAAAGTTGGCCGACAGCCCTGATTGATGCTTGTCGAGCCAAGATCGGGAACTCTCGCTGCCGGGCATCAGGGCGGCGAGATAGGCCCAGAACTCCGCCCCGTGGGATCGGTGTTTGAGGTGCGCCAGTTCGTGCACCACAACATACTCCAAAACCTTCCTGGGGGCGAATATCAGGTGCCAGTTGATGAGGATATTGCCCTCTGGCCCGCATGAGCCCCAGCCATGGGTAAGGTCGGTCGTGCGGATCGTCCGGGGCACGAGGCCGAACCGCTGGCCGTAGTCGGCGGCAATCTCCTGCACGTCGCGGCGGGCGCGCTGTTTCAGCCAGAGCTTGAGTTCGCTGGCGACGAGTTGGTCGCAATCCTCTCCAGCCCAGTGGGGCAGATCGACGACGAACCCGTTGCGATAGGTGATTGCGATCCGCTCGGCGTCGGTGCGGCGGACGGTCAGCGACATGTTGCGGCCCCGATAGGGTATCTTCGATCCGGTGATGAACCGGGGCACGGCATGGCGGTTGGCGGTAATCTGCTCCATCTCGCGCACAGTGTTGAACACCCACTGGCGCTTGCGTTCCAGAAACCCGGCGATATCGTCGTCATTGTCGCGGGTGAGGGCCAGCACCTCGACATGGCCGGGTGTGATGGTGATCCGGCGTTCGGATGCCGTCGCCGACCGGCGAAGCTCGTAGGGGATTGTCTTCCTGCCGATCTGGAGCGTGGGCATCAGGCACCGCCCCCATAGGCATGGACGGCGAACTCCTCGACCTTCTCGCGGATGGTTCTGGTCTCGCCGATACCGTGGTCGGTCAGGATACGTCGGACCTGCTGACGCAGGGATCGCAGATAGGCTTCCATGTGCGCGAAGGCGGGCTGGGTCGCGGCGGCATCAGCATAGATCGCACCGATGGCGATGGCCGCATCCTGCAAGGTCGCATGATCGGTATCGGGCACGATGGCCTCAATGATGCGCAGGATCGAGAAGGCGTTCTCATCCATGCCGAGGTCGGCGTGCGCGCCTTGTTCGGTCTCGATGTCCCCGGTCAGCCCCTCGAACTCGCGCAGACCATCAGCGGCGGCAATCTGGCCCTCCTCGAAGCGGCGGATGATCTCCAGCACCCGCTCGGAGAAGCGGCCATATTGCGCCGGGTTCTTGTCCACCAGTTCGCGGGTGGTCCGGCGAAGCTCGGCGGACTTGCGCACGAACGCCTCTTGCAACTCCGGCTCTGCCTTGCCCTCGGTGGCGAAGTCGTCGGCGAAGTTCGGATCGGTGATGTTGCGCAGGCGGATGGTCGTGGAGAGGCCCGTCACATGGACATGTGTTTCGAGCATTTCCCTGATCTTGCCGGAATAGCTCCGGTGATCGAGGCTCTCGTCCTTGGCGATGGCCTGCGTCGCGAGCCGCAGGAAGGCGGCAGCCCATTTTACCTCGGCGGCGAAGTCGAGGATCGCGGGATCGGGTGACAAGTCTGCATAGACCTTGATGAATATCCGGGTCAGCCGCTGGAGGTCGAACCAGTCGTCCTCCTGCCCTCCTGCTGCCAGCTTGGCGGCGGCATAGGCGGCGGCCTTCTCGTCCATGCCCTCCAGCCCCATAGCGCGCTTCTGGGCGCGGTAGCGGGCATGGGCTTGCCTATGGAAGCGGTGCTCGTCGGGATCGGCAGCTTCCTCACGGTCGCCGGTCTCGGCGAGCAGGGCCTCATACTCCTCGTCCCACACGTCGCACAGGCGCTTATAGAACAGCAGGCCGAAGATATATTGCTTGTAGTCCCCGGCATCGACCGTGCCGCGCAATATGTCCGCCGCGCCCCAAAGGTGACGTTCGAGGTCGGCTTGTGTCAGTATTGGCATTGATCCCCCAGAAGTCCGGCTCCTCCCTGAGCCAAACGGCATGTCCCTAAATAATACGTTAGCAGCGGCGACGATTATTGGCGATAGGACCGGGACAGGACAGAATTGCAGTTAATTGCACACCGCCTGATCCTTTCGCCCGCTCATTTTAGGCTCTGATAAGTGGGAGTTATCAGAGGCTAGATGAGCTTGTCAGGCTGCATCCTTCAATCGACGAACAGGCGGCTGTTCGTGTTGCCGGGCGCACCACAGGTCATAATTCGCCTGCATGGCGAGCCATGCGCGGGCCGTGCTGGCTCCCGCCTGTTCGAGCCGCACCGCGAGATCAGGGCTGATCGCAGCCTTGCCGTTCAGCACACGCGACATGGCAACCCGCGACATGGCGAGCCGCTCGGCTGCCTCGGTAACGGACAGACCCAGCGCCGTGATGACCTCATCGCGGAGCAGTTCGCCGGGGTGGGGAGGATTGTGCATCATCGTGATTGTCTCAATGGTCATGGGGCCTCAATGGTAATCCTGATAATCGACAAGCTCGGCGTCGGTGCCGACAAAGCGGAAGGTGACACGCCAGTTGCCATTGACCCAGATCGACCAATGGCCCTTCAGGTCGCCCTTCAACGGGTGCAGCTTGAAGGATGGCAGGTTCATGTCCTCCGGCCCTGCCGCGACATCGAGCAGTCCCAAGATGTTTCGGAGCTTCTTCACATGGGAAGCCTGAACGCCCTTCGTCGTGCCAGTGCGATAGAAGGCTTCAAGTCCCTTGTGCCGAAATCCGATTATCATGATGAACTGTATCGCGTTGCGTTACAAGATGCAAGGCCGTGACACGGCCTGCATCGCAACCACCAGTCCGCGATCGTCTCCGGCCCTCCTATTGTCCCTGGCTGGTCGATCCTATGGTCCATTGAATGATCGGCCAGACGCGCAATGTCTGATTGACTGGATGGCCGACCCTTCTCACACTCGCTGTTCGCTGATCGAACAGGAGAGAATGTCGTGACAAATAAAGCTCGTCTCGAAGCGCAACTGGCAGAACTCAAGGAGCGATTAGGGCACGTCGAAACGGATTTGGCCGAACCACTCAACGCCGACGCCTCCGAGCAGGCGGTGGAGGTGCAGGACGATGCGTCTCTGGAGGCTCAGGCGCTGCTGATCCATCGCGACATGGCCTCGATCAACCGGGCCTTGCTCCGCATTGAAAACGGCACCTATGGTGAATGCGTGCGCTGTGGCGGCGATATTGCACCGGCTCGTCTTGAAGTGCGCCCGGAAGCGGCACTGTGCATCGACTGCGCTCGCAAGGAGCAGTGAGGCAGGCGATGTTGCACATCATATTATAGCACCGCGCCTGCCGCGTTGTCGGTGAACATGTCGCCGTCGCGAATGTAGCGGGCGAGCATGGCGTCGCTCTTGTGCCCGGTTTGCTGGCGGATTTTCCACGATGAGGCCCCGGCTATGGCGGCGCTCGTGGCAAGCCCGGCGCGCAAGGAGTGGCCGGAGAAGGTTGCGGGATCAAAGCCCACTGCCTGCACGCGCCTTTTCAGGATTGCAGCCACGGCATCGGCGGACAGACGGGTGGGCGCAATACGCCCGTGACGGCCCATGCCGCGAAAGATCGGTCCCTCCTCGATCCCGGCATGGGTGAGCCAGTCGGTGAGGTGACGGACTGGGCACCAGCGAGTGCGGCCATGCGGGATGGCGATCTTGCGGCCTTGCCCGGTCTGATCTGTTTTGGAGCGGCGCAGATGTAGCACGATCCCCTGTCGGACATGCTCGACATCATCGCAATCGAACCCGACCAGTTCGGATCGACGGAACGCTCCGGCGAACCCGATCAACAGCAGTGCCCGATCCCGCATGTCGATGGGGCGGTCCCCCATGCGGGCACGGGGCCGGTAGCTCTGTCCATGACGATAGCACCATGATTGCAATTAACTGCAATATCATCGGGCAGGGTTGCTTCGGGCATCTCCAGACATTCTCCTGTTCGCAGGTTCTGAGACTATCTTGCCAATATGCCCTGTAAATCTGGTGACGTGATCGTGTGTGAGGCGGCTCTCACACGTTCCGTCCATCGTTCTCCTCTGCGGACAGGCTGCGCTTTCGTCGTTCCAGAAACAGGGCCTGATCCCCGGCTCCCATCATTCCAACAAGAAGCCGATTGCTGACGATCCTCCTGGCATCGGATGCTTGAACCATGATCTGAGGAACTGTCCCTCGTCCTGTCCCCGAGACAGGTTCTCGGTGCTCTGTTCTCCCTCGTGTGAACGCCGTTGGTTCCAAATGGCTGAAAGCAATTAATTGCATTTGGAACCTAGGCGGCGTGGACAAATTTGAGCCAGTATTTTGCTGACGCGATATGGACCATGGACAGGAAGCTGTCTGCGAGTTGGTCATAGCGGGTGGCAATGGCGCGATTGATTTTGAGGCGTCCGAAGAAGCGCTCGATCTGGTTGCGCTGCCTGTAGAGTTCGCGGTCGTGGTGGATCTTCACGCGGCGGTTGGATCGTCCCGGGATGACGGCCTGTATGTCGCGTTTTGCAAGGTCGACGCGGATAGCATCTGCATCATAGCCCTTATCGGCCAGAAGCGCCTTGGGTGCCTGTTCCGGCAAGGCGATCAGGGTGTCATAAGCCTTGCAGTCAGCAGCTTCGCCGACAGTCAGGTGGAACGCGAGCGGTCGTCCTCGTCCATCAGCCAGACAGTGAAGTTTACTGGTGAACCCGCCCCGCGAGCGGCCAAGAGCTCGTCGACAAGCCCCCCTTTTCCGCCCGCTGCCGAGACATGGGCGCGAACCGTTGTGCTATCGATGCTGTAGTGGCCGCTGTCGGCCATGATCTCGGCCAGCGTCACTGAGACGGCCTCCCAGACCCCGGCCTCACTCCAGCGCCGGAACCGCCGGTAGATCGTGTTCCAGTTGCCGTATTTGGGCGGAACATCACGCCACGGAGTTCCGCAGCGAAGCCGCCAGAGTATGCCGTTGATGATCGCGCGGCTCTCTTCAGGACGGCGTCCGCGCCCTCGGTTCGCTGGCTCAATAGGCAGCAAACCCTTCAAAACACGCCATTCCGCTTCAGTCAGATCGCCCCGGCTCAAGCCTGCCTCCAAAAGGCAGCCTTGAATCAATGGCCCGGCGCAACGTCAACCAATTTGTCCACGCCGCCTAG